>NZ_OZ061318.1:5260447-5918003 GCF_964063345.1 Pseudomonas lini | reverse complement strand
CTGGGGGCACTGAGTCAGACGCGAGCAGTTTTCTGTAGCACGGTCTTGCTGACCATGTAGGAGTCCAGGCTCCACGGCCCCCCCTCTCTTCCAATACCACTGTCCTTCACACCGCCAAACGGCGTGTCAGGATCCGGCGCACCGAAATGGTTAATCGACAGGACTCCAACATCCAGCTCACGACTCAATCGTTCAGCCTGTTCCAGTGAATTGGTGAACGCAAAAGCAGCCAAACCCACGGATAGACTGTTGGAAATCTCGATGGCCTCCTCAAGGGTCGAGAAACGAACCGCGACAGCGACCGGACCAAAAGGCTCATCGGTCATGATGGCGCAATCCAGTGGAGTGTCGACCAGCAGAGTCGGCGCAAAATAATAACCACGCTCACCTACACGATGCCCACCCACGGCAACCTTGCCGCCACGCGCCAATGCGTCATCGACAAAATGCTGCATCGCGGCGAGGCGCCGGACACTGGTGACCGGCCCCATGTCAGACTTCGTATCCATGCCGTTGGCCACACGTACCTGATCGGCGGTTGCCACAAACGCAGCGACGAACTCGTCGTAGATGCTCTCGTGTACCAGGAAACGACCTGGCGCAGCACACCACTGAGCGTTGATCCGAATTTTGCTCTTGAGTGCCATCTTGCCGATTTCCGCGGCATTGACCCCTTCGCAAACGATGACCGGGGCATGGCCGCCGAGCTCCATCAGCACCGGCTTCATGGCCGCACCCGCCAGCTGGCTCAAATGCTTGCCGACTGCCACCGACCCCGTCAGGGTCACCATGCGGGTCACTGGCGACTCGATCAGGGTCGAGGACACTAGCGCCGGGTTGCCAAACACCAGATTCAATACGCCCTTGGGCAAACCGGCTCGCTCGAAGCACTGAACCATGGCTACTGCCGCGCCAGGGGTTTCTTCTGGGGCTTTCAAAATGATGGAGCACCCGGCGCACAGTGCACCGCTGATCTTTCGCGACGGCGCGCTCAGCGGCACATTCCATGGCGTGAACGCCGCAACTGGACCGATTGGCTGACGAAGAATCGATTTCTGCATTTGGGCTTCGCCCGGAACGATGGTCCCGTAGGCTCGCAGGGCCTGTGCCATGTCCCAATCGAAGAAGCTCGCCGAACGCTCCACCTCCGCACGCGCATCTGCAATTAATTTGCCGTTCTCTCGGGTGATGATCTGCGCGATTTCTTCGGAACGTGCACGCACGCCTGCGATGGCACGACTGATGATGATATTACGCTCAGCCGCTGGTGTGTCCCGCCAGATTCTGAACCCCCGCTCAGCGGCGGCCAACACGCGTTCCAGGTCAGCGGTCGTGGCCCCAGGAACGCTGGTGAGCGATGCTTCGGTGCTGGGGTCCAACACTTCAAAGCAAGAGGGGCGGTCGAAAATCCATTCACCGTCGATGAAGAGGCCGACGCGCGGATGATCAGCATCGGCGATGACATTATTATTGGTTTCAATGGACATCTGAATTCCCTCTACATTTGGCGCCAAGGGGCTCGGTTGATATCGCCCTCAATCACCAAAAAAAACACTGCGCCGGAAAGGCTATTAATCAAATCTCGACCATCTCGAAGTCCAGCTTCGTCGCCGAACACTCAGGGCAAATCCAATCCTGGGGAACATCTTCCCACCGAGTTCCGGCAGGTATGCCCTCTTCCGGAATACCTTCGGCTTCGTCATACATGAAGCCGCATAAAATGCATTGCCAAATTTTGAATTCGCCCTCGGACAAGGCTTGTGTGGACGTGTCACTGCTCATGATTTTTCTTCCGTTTCGTTTCTACTTGTTGGCCCCTTTGCCGACCATGGGAAGCGTTTCGTAACCCTTGGGGGACAGCAACCAGGGCGTTGCTTTCATTAAAAGAACAACCGTTACCGGCCGCACACGGCCATCGTTGCCGTGCTTTTCATATGACTGATTTCAGCTCTCTCAGGGACAGCCCTTCATTGGCCGCTTTCGACAGCAGCGGACTAGGAGTCCAACGCCTGCCGTATTGCTCATGCCATTGCTGCACTTGCAGATGGATTTCCTTGGCCCCGATCGTGTCAGCCCAGTACAGCAGCCCTCCTCGATGGCGAGGAAATCCAAAGCCGTACAACCACATGACATCAATGTCACTGGCTCGATATGCCTTGCCTTCATCCAGGATCTTGCAGGCCTCGTTGATCGAGGCGAATAACAGACGTTTGAGGATTTCACTGTCGGTAAAGGTACGCTGAGGCGTGCCAAGCTCATGGGCGACGGTCGCGATGATCCGCATCACTTCTTCATCGTGACGAGGTGTGCGGCCACCTTCTTCATAGCGATACCATCCGACCCCATTTTTCTGGCCCTTGCGGCCCAGCTCGACCATCCGATCCGGGACATGGAGCTTCCTGTATTGAGGGTCAGCTGCCGCGCGACGCTTGCGCGTGTCATAGCTGACATCCAGACCGGACAGATCGCTCACAGCGAACGGCCCCATCGGATAGCCAAATTCAACCATGACCCTGTCGATCTGCTCAGGGCGTGCTCCCTCCTCAAGCAGTAGCATCATTTCCGTGACCAGCGGCGCGCGACTGCGATTTGCCGCGAAGCCATCGCACGTCCCGGAGACCGCACAGACTTTTTTAAGATCGCGGCCCATCTTCATGGCCCGCACAACTGTCTCGATCGAGGTTTGATCACCCTTCACGATTTCGCACAGTTTCATCGCGTTCGCGGGAGCGAAGAAATGAGCGCCGGCGACGTACTGCGGTCGGCCTGTCATGTTGGCCATGACGTTGATATCAATCGCGGAAGAGTTCGTCAGCAACAGCGCGCCAGGCTTCATCACGGCATCGAGTTTGGTGAATACGTCCTTCTTCAAATCTATCCGTTCAAACACCGCTTCAACCACGACATCGCAGTCGCCGATTTCTTCGTAGTGGGAGACAGGCTGGACAAACTGAAGGCACGCATCCATCTCTTCCACGGTCATGCGTCCGCGCTTGACCTTTACGGCGTAGATGTCACGTATGCGCTGCAGGCCCCTGTCCAGTGCTTCGGCACTCGCTTCCAGGAGCTTCACCACAATGCCTGCGTCAGCGAAGCAAATGGCAATACCCGCGCCCATTGTTCCCGCGCCGATCACCGCAGCGGACGTCACACCAGCAGGCTTGAAACCCGGGGGCGCATCCGGAACCTTGGCAGCCTCACGCTCAGCAAAAAATGCATAGCGAAGTGCCTTGGCAACATCAGACCCCTCCAGCTCAGAAAACAAGCGGCTCTCAACCTCTAGAGCCTCATCAAACGACAGGCTGAAAGCTGCTTCGATACAGTCGATCGCGTACTGTGGCGCTTTGTTGTGAGGAGACTTTTTGGCTGCTTCGCGGCGTGCCGCTTGCAGCACATCCATGGTTGTCGCATCCATCGGTTCGAGCACCAAATCGCGTACGCGCTGCGGTTGAGCCTGCGCCACGGCCTTTGCATAGCTTACGGCGGCATCACGAAGCTCTTGGCTTTGTGTTCCTGGAACAATCTGGGAGATAAGCCCGATCTTCAATGCTTCGACGGCATGGACATGGCGGCTTGAGACGAGCAAATCGGTGGCTACGGCAGCCCCGACCAGCCTCGGCAAGCGCTGCGTACCGCCGCCTCCCGGTATCAACCCGAGAGCGACCTCGGGCAATCCGAGCTTGGCTGCGGGCAATGCAATCCGGTAATGGCAAGCGAGGGCGTGCTCGAGACCGCCTCCCAGCGCATATCCATGAATAGCCGCGACAGTCGGCTTGGCGCCGGCGTCAAGTGCCGCGGCGCTCATGCGGGTAGTGATTGTTCTCGCCTTGCCAAACTGTCGAATATCAGCACCCGCGATGAAATTCTGACCGCCCCCCATCAACACGATCGCCGCGACAGCCGGGTCGGCGTTCGCATGGGCAACGGCGTCAATGATGCTCCCTCTCATCTCGGGAGTCAGGGCGTTGACGGGCGGATTGTTGACTGTGATTACGGCCACAACGCCTTCGACTTCGTAACTGACCATCAGGCTTTCGCTCATCTCATCTTCCTGTCAAAAAAAAATAAGGCCTGCCCCTACCCCGCGACCGCTCGCATCCAATGAGCATCCTGGTTTGGCCCGGAAATTTGAGTGCAGCGCCATCCTGCGCTCCAAACAACGTTGAATCGATGGTAGCATGAGTTTTGATAATCAGCACAGATTTCACTGACCGGAACTTTGCGTCATACTACTTTTGTCTTTTACGGTGGGCCGCCCCCCCCTGAACGAAGGTACCGGAAAGCACATTCGAGCTTCATCTTCATGCACTGAGGAAACCCTAGAGATGACAATAAAAGGCAGGGCATACATCGTCGGAGCGTATGAGCACCCCCTACGCAAGGCCCCCCATCATTCGGTGGCGCAGCTACATGCGGAGGCGGCGAAAGGAGCAATTGAAGACGCGGGATTAAGCAAAGATGACATCGACGGATATTTCTGCGCGGGCGATGCACCCGGCGGGAATGTATGGTCGATGGCCAACTACCTGAATCTGGACAAGCTGAGGCATGTCGATTCGACCGATATGGGAGGATGCTCTTATCTCGCCCATATCGCCCACGCTGCAGAATCAATAGCAGCGGGCAGATGCAACGTGGCGCTGATTACACTGGCCGGTCGCCCCAACTCTGAAGGCATCTCTGGGATACAGGCGCGCGTACGAGGCGTCAATCTACCGGACGCGCCATTCGAGATGCCCTATAACCCAGTCACGTTGAACCTCTATGCCATGTGTGCGATGCGCCACATGCATGAGTACGGCACAACCAGCGAGCAACTGGCCTGGGTCAAGGTCGCTGCCTCTCATCATGCGCAACACAACCCTCTGGCGATGTTGCGCAAAGTGGTCTCGGTCGAAGATGTATTGGCATCGCCGATGATTTCTGACCCCCTGCGGCGTCTCGACTCCTGCGTCGTGAGCGACGGCGGCGGCGCAGTTATCGTTGCCCGCCCGGAGATTGCCAAGGCCCTCAACAGACCACGGGTACGGATACTTGGCTGCGGTGAATCCACTAAACACCAGATGGGTGGACGCCTCGACTTGAGCTATACCGGCGCCGCGTGGACCGGCCCTCGAGCTTTCGAAGAGGCAGGTGTGACGCCGGCCGACATCCAGTACGCCTCCATCTATGACAGCTTCACCATCACCGTCATCCTGCAACTTGAAGACCTGGGATTCTGCAAAAAAGGCGAAGGCGGAAAATTCGTGTCGGACGGCAACCTTATTTCGGGCATCGGCAAGTTGCCGTTCAACACCGATGGCGGCGGCCTGTGCAACAACCATCCCGCCAATCGCGGCGGGATCACAAAAATAATCGAAGCCGTACGACAGCTTCGAGGCGAGGCTCATCCAAAGGTGCAAGTTCCCAACTGTTCGCTAGCCCTCGCCACCGGCATCGGCGGCGCGATAGGTCATCGGCACGGTGCAGCCACCGTCATCATGGAAAGGGAGTAAAAACATGTCGACCCCCTACACAGAACGCCCCATCAGCGACCCCATCCTGAACCCCGGTGATGAACCCTATTTCGACGCGGCGACCGAGGGGCGTCTGCTCTTGAAGAGCTGCAATGCCTGCCATCAACCGCATCATTATCCTCGTGCGTTGTGCCCGTTTTGCTGGAGCACCGATGTCGAATGGATCACCGCAAGCGGGACTGGGGCGATCTACACCTTCAGCATCACACGACGTGGCGCATCAGCACCGTACTGCATTGCCTATGTGCGCCTCGACGAGGGACTGATGATGCTTACGAACATTGTCGATGTTGATCTGGACAGTGTTCGCATCGGGCAGCGGGTCAGGGTCGCGTTTAAAGAATCAGAAAGCGGCATGTCCGTTCCCATGTTCACCATTGACCATTCGGAGGCTTGAATGAGCAGCCGCGCCGTACTCTACAGCGCCGTAGGTGATGTCATCACGCGCTATATGATTGACGTAGACAGCGCAACGCTCCACAGGATGGAAAGCGTCACTGTGGCCTCAAAGGTGCAATACGCATGGCCTCATCCATCCGGCGGCTTCCTGTATGTCTCAACAAGCGACGGTGGCCCGAGGGTGGAGTCCCATCACAATCAAGTCAGCGCTTACTCGTTGGGACCTGACGGGCAACTCAACACTCACGGCTTACCTGCGCGACTTCCCTACCGAGCGGTACATTTGTGTATCGACCCCCTGGGACGATTTATCGTCAATGCCCACAATTTCAAGCGCGGCTCATTGACTGTGCACCGCATCAACGCAGACTGCACAATTGGCAGCTGCCAGGCTCAGGATCCGAACACCGACTTTGGGGTCTATCCGCACCAGGTCATGTTTTATCCATCCGCCAAACACGTCCTGGTAGTTGACCGCGGCAATAACGCAACGACAGACAAGCTGGAAGATCCCGGGGCACTCCGTTCATTTCGGCTAACTGAAGAACATCTCCAAATGAGCGATGTGGTTGCGCCGAATCATGGCCATGACTTCGGCCCGCGGCATGTCGACTTTCATCCGACGCATCCATGGCTTTACGCAGCCGACGAGCGAACCAACCGTCTCTACATGTTCCGACATGACGGTGACCGGATCGAGGCCGAGCCAGCCTTCACGCGGGGAACGCTGCGAACCCCTGAGCACGTGCACCCACGACAACTCGCCGGTGCAATCCATGTCCATCCAAGCGGGAAGTTTGTTTACCTGGTAAATCGCGCAGATGCGACGCACTCCCACCAGGGGCGCCCAGTGTTCTCCGGAGGTGAAAACAACATAGCCGTCTACGCTATCAACCCTGAAACAGGCGAGCCCACACTTGTTCAGCATGTGGACACTCGTTCCTTTCACGTCCGAACATTTGCCTGTGATCCCAGTGGCCGCTTGCTCGTCACGGCGAGTATCAAGGCCTTGGCCGCATACGATGATGAAAAAGGGCTGACCGTAACGCCCGCGACACTGTCGATATTCCGGATAGGTGATGACGGGCATCTCAAGTACGCTCGAAGCGTTGATGTCGAGACGCCAGGAAATCAACTTCAGTACTGGATGGGTATTGTCGGGCTACGTTGATTGAGCGGTAATGCGCCGATGGTCCCCCACTGCCAGCAGTGGGGGACTACGATTAAATACGATTGAGCAACCGGCCGCCGTCCACCGCCAATGAGATACCCGTGATGAAATTGGCTTCATCGGACGCAAGAAACAGGGCCGCGTTCGCAACATCCCAAGCGGTTCCCTGGCGGCCGAGCGGCACCTTGGCGTTGCGCTCCGCGCTGACCTGCTCACGCGTCTGGTTCCACGCTTGAATACGCGCCTCGACCGCCATCGGCGTCGAGATCAAGCCTGGCAGGATGCAGTTCGCCCTGATCCCATAAGGGGCATTTTGAAGCGCCAACTGCTCGGTGAAAGCAATGACACCCGCTTTTGTAGCCTTGTACGTTACATAGGGATACTTACCCAATGCCGCCGCGGATGACACATTGACGATAACCCCGCCCCCTTGTTCACGCATGATTGCTACTGCGTGCTTACAAGCAAAGACGGTACCGCGAAGATTGATACGGCAAATGTTATCGAACTGATCTTCGGTGATGTCCATCAAGTCGCCGTCACCACCGGCGAGGCTGACCCCCACATTGTTGTGCAGGACGTCCAGGGACCCCCAACGTTTTTTTGCCATCTGCATGGCAAGGGCCAACTCGTGTTCCCGGGTCACATCCGCAGAAAATGCTGCAGCGGAGCCGCCCTCTTGAATGATCATCGCCGCAGTTTCCTCAGCGGACTCGATTTGCCGATCAACGGCCAGGACGTGCGCCCCTTCACGCGCAAATCGAATGGCCGCCGCTCGACCGTTACCCATGCCTTCGCCCGGGCTTTGTCCAGCACCAATAACAACAGCAACTTTCCCGGCAAGCCGCCCTGCCGGTGTGTGCCCCTGCGTTTGATCCAGTGACCTTGCCATTTCCGCCCTCTCTTATTTTCATGTAAGCGATTGAACTAACTGATAATTTCAAATAGTAGACTGGCACCAACGTCGTTTTCCTGAACAGGTGTCGACCCTCGACCTGCCATAGAGACGGTCAGGTAGGTAACGCCTGCGCCCGGACGGATGTCAAAATCGATACTATCACATGTTCTTATTATCGATACCTGTTCCAATCATCAGAACCACGAAAATCCAGACTGACTCTTTATCCAACGACATGATGCCTGTACAAATCGTGGTCATGCCGTTTTCGCGGTGCTATTATTAGTTCTATCTAGCAGCATCTGTTTCATTGATCGAAACCATAAATTTCCCACAAAAATAATAGGAGGGAAAAATGACATCGAACGCCACCATACTGATCGGCGGGGACTGCGGCCCCACGCATGGAGCGAAAGACGGCTTCCCGGTGGAGGGGTACACAGAACTCGTCCTGCCGACTCTTGCCTCGGCCGATATGCGTTTCATCAACTGCATGCGCACCTACTCGGATCGCACCGTGCGCGCAGACCATGCCCCTCAAGTCGGTCAGCCCGTTGAAATGGCTGCTATTTTCACCAATGGCAGGTTCGACGCGGTGACTCTGGCAAACAATCACAGCTACGACAGCGGCCCGGATGCCCTCGTGGATACCCGGGACTTTTTTGTCTCGCGCGGCATCCAGGTGACAGGCGCAGGTCGGGATCTGGAAGAAGCACGACGTCCAGCCATCATTGAACACGACGGCATCAAGGTCGGTTACTTGGGCTATACCTCGCTCGGTCCTGCCGGCAGCGAGGCAGGACTGCAAAAACCTGGCGTGACCAGTATCAAGGTCGATACCTCCTATGAAACACGAGGTCCCCACCAGCCCGTTCGCATTCGCACGGAACCTGACTCCAGCGACCTGGCGAACCTGGTCGAGGACATCAAGAAGCTGAAAGGTGAGGTAGACGTCGTTATCCTGGCTTTTCACTCCGGCGTCATCCGGCTGCCGCGCGTGATCTCCGATTACCAGGTGACCGTAGCCCATGCTGCCATTGATGCAGGTGCAGATATGGTGGCGTGCCACGCACCGCATATTCCCAAAGCGATCGAGATGTATAAGGGCAAAGCCGTCTTCTACAGTCTCGGCGTGTTCGCAATGACCAAGTCGTTTCCCGCGCCTTCATGGAGCGAGCCCGCCTGGTCTCACGGTGCGGTTCGCAATCACGCGGACCTCGATCCCGAATATCCTTTTATGCCCTACGGCAAGGCCTGTACGTTGAGCTTGCTCGCCAAAGCAGTGGCGACCAAAGACGGCATACAAAAGGTTTCGTTCCTTCCGATGGTCATGGACGCACGGTATCGGCCTGAAGTGCTGAATCACGACGATCCTCGATTCCAGGAAGTGCTTTCCTACCTGGAGTGGGCCTCCGAAGACATGCCACATCGATTCAGCGTCGAAGGCAATGAAATCATCGTGTCGGAGTAAATCATGGACTTGAAGATCAACGGAAAAGTGGCAGTCATCACCGCCGCCAGCGCAGGTTTAGGCAAAAACATTGCTCACGCGCTGGCAGCCGAGGGCGTTCATGTGGTGCTGTTTGCACGTTCGGCGGACAAACTGACCGCCCTCGCCCAGGAAATAACGGCAAAGCACGGCGTGCGTGCAGTCGCGGTTCCCGGCGACATGCGCGTCGCCGCTGATGTAAAGCGCCTCGCCGACACGGTGAACGCTACATTCAACGGCACCGACATCCTCGTCCTGAACACGGGACGAGCCCCCAATCCGCTGCGGGCGACGCTCGACGAAACTGAAGAGGAACGGTGGCAAGAGGCCTATCAAAATCAACTCTGGGGGACCATCCAGGTCGCCAAGGAAATGGTTCCTCAGATGCTCAAGAAACAATGGGGTCGCGTCATCGCCATTACCTCGGCATCGGTGAAGCAGCCCATGCCGCACCATAGCCTTTCAACCGTTTTTCGCGCCGGCGTCACCGCGTACATGAAACATCTCGCGAACGAGGTGGGCTCTTGCGGCATCACTGTCAATTGTGTAGCGCCGGCATTGATCGACACATCGCACCGCACCGGCACCGCCGCGTACACCCCGGAGCAGGCAGAGGCACGCCGCAAACTCACACCGCTCGGCCGCATGGGGGAGCAAGACGAGGTCTGTGGCGTGGTCGCGTTTCTCGCATCCACACAGGCGGGTTTCATCACTGGATCGAGCATCAGCGTTGATGGCGGCATGATCGGTTCATTGCTTTAGCGTTCAGGCAATACGCTTTCATCGCACCCCAGGACAATAAAAGTATCTGCACCATTCCCCCGATACGCCGCATGCGTCGGTTGAATGGTCACAAGAGAGGCGACAGGCAATGAAAATCGGATACATCGGACTCGGTGCCCTCGGCAGTCAACTCGCTCGTCGATTCCTGTCTCACTCGTTATGCGTGTGGGATATCAACACGGCCGCCGTCGACACGTTCAAGAAACTGGGCGCCGACGTCGCGCCCACGGCGGCCGACCTGGCTCGCCGGTGTGACGTCATCTTCCTGTGCCTGCCACGCAGCTCGGACGTCAGGTCTGCGCTGTTCGGTCCAAACGGCCTCGCGGCCGGATTGGTGCCGGGGACACTGATCATTGATCAGACAAGTGGCATTCCGGGTGAGACCAGACGTATGGCCGAAGAACTGGCCGAACGCGGTATCGACATGATGGATGCTGCGGTGTCTGCAAGTCCGCTGGTCGTTGCCGAAGGCAAAGCCACGCTGATGGTTGCGGGCTCGGATACGGTTTACGAGCGCGCCCTCCCCGTTTTACAAGTTATTACCCAAACGATTTATCGTTGTGGCGACAGGGTCGGCGACGGCCAAGCCATGAAAATGGTCAACAACGCCATGAATGCTGGCTGCCGACTAGGGACCCTTGAGGTCGTGGCCATGGGCAAAAAAGCCGGCCTTTCACTGCCCCTGATGGCGGACGTGTTGAACCGCAACAAAGCGCGAAATCAAACCACAGACAGGATGCTGCCCGCGCTCGCCCAGGGAAAACCCTCCACCAATTTCGCCCTCGCTTTGATGCTCAAAGACGTCGATCAAGCCGTCGCGCTGGGAATGTCCAGGGATGTCCCGATGCCGCTAACCGCTCTGGTCAGGGCATTGTTGCAAATCGGAACCAACACCTTGGGGCCAAACGCGCAGCTCGAAGACATGGTCGGGCTCATCGAAAGCATGGCGGCGACAAAATTGTACGACGGCGATGCCGTGACGCCGAACACGGATGGTGCCCCTCAAGCGTGCCCTGAAGATCACGCCATCGAGCTGGTCACAGGTGCGATCGCATCGCTATGCAGCGCGATTACTTATGAATGCACGGCGGCAGGCCTGCGATATGGGCTGGCATTGGAAGACATGGCACTGGTCCTGGAAAAGACATCGGGATGGAGTGAATCCTCTCGCTCTATTTATACCCAATTGTTATCCAGTCACGCCCTGGATAACACGGCACTCTCGAGCGAAAAAACCATCCTCAAAGCGGCCTGTTTGCGCGGCAACGATCTTGGCGCTCCCATGTTGATCGCCAATGCTGCACGAAGCCTCTTCGAGCAAGCGGATCATCAGATCAGCGAACCCGTCCCGATAAAAGACTTGAGCACGTTCTACAGCTCTATTTCCGCGGTTCAGTTCAAGCCCTCCTCCAACTGCAATTGATTGGCGGCTCACGAATAGTGAGCGTGGAATCGATCGAGGTCTATATGAAAACCAAAATCTGTCCTGATGCGGCGGTAAGCCAGTGGCACCTTCTGCAGGAAACAAGCCCACGCTCGGCTACCTGCCTGGCCCGGCAAACCTCGCCAACCTATTAACAAATAGTGAACGCGTATTGCTTTTAAACCCCAGCAACACGCGTCTTTCTAACATAACCTCCGTTAGCGGATTGCGTCATCGCAGAAACGCTTTTCACAAACGTTACGCTCGCTGACTACCACGATTCATCCGGCGAAAACGCAACATTGATCCACGCCTCGAACATCTCTAAGGCCTGATGGCGAAGCAACACTGTTTCATCCTGCAGTCTTGATGCATCAGCTTTGCATCAACTAATAAAAACCATCCTGTCACAGGAGAAGACGCATGACGAAGACGAAAACGACCAGTTCTCGGCGATCGCTAGCCGCTGGCGCTATCGGGAACTTCGGTGAGATCTACGATTTCGCTGTATTCGGGTTCTCAATACCCATTTTATCCGTCCATTTTTTTCCCGGCTCAGATCGAACTGCCGCGCTTCTGAGCACGTTCGCAGTCTATGCAGTGGCCTTCGTAGCCCGCCCCCTGGGTGGCTTGATGTTTGGCTATCTGGCGGACCGCCTTGGCCGTATCAGGGTCATGGCGATGACCGTTTGGCTCATGGCACTAGGCACCGCGATCATCGGGCTGCTTCCGACCTATGCAACCATCGGGATCGCCGCACCGTTACTGCTGTTGCTCTGTCGAATCGCACAAGGCTTGGCACTGGGTGGCGAAACGACCGGCTCGACCAGCTACATCGTCGAGTCGGCACCGGAGAATCGCAGAGGATACTGGCTTGGCTTCACGCTGATTTTCTCTCACCTGCCCAACGCCGTCGTGGCCGGTTTGGTCGTCGCACTCCAGCTTGGAGCGGGGGATCAAGCGTATTCAGACTGGGCGTGGCGCGTCCCTTTCCTTCTTGGAGGCATTATCGGAGTGGTCGGGTTCTGGCTGCGCCGCAACATCGATGAGCCTGAAGAGTACAAGCAAGCCCGCCAGGCCAGTAAAGCCAGCAAAATCAAGAAGAATCCGCTGATAGCGGCCATTCGCTGCGGTGGATTGAGGGGTATGTTGCACGTGTTCATGGTCCAACCGGTTTTTTCGGTAGGGGCTTACCTATTGCTCGGCTTTATGTACACCTTTCTAATTGAGGTCGGAAAGCTGGATTCCACCTCGGCTTTGATCTCAAACGCCATCGCCGTCATCGTACTTTCAGCCCTACTTCCGTTAGGAGGTTTATTGAGTGATCGGTTTGGCCGCAAGCGAGTACTGACATTTGGTGCGGCATGGATAGCGCTCTCGGCATATCCGGCCATGTACTTGGCTGCCTCGGGTTCTTTCGCTAGCGCCGTGGCCGGGCAAACACTCCTCGCTGCCGGATTGGGGATTTATGGGGCAGCCAGCTTTGTGGCCGCAGCGGAATTTTTCCCGACATCGTTCCGTGCAACCGGACACGCCATTTCCTATCAGACAAGTGTCGCGATGTTCGGCGGAACGTGCCCATTGATCGCTGCGTACCTGTCCCAGGCGTTTGGCTCCCCGCTGGCGCCGGCCTTTTACGTCACGTTGATTGCCGTGCTCTGTCTGATCACAACTCAGTTTGTTCCTGAGACTCGTGGAATAAACCTGCGCACCTCAGTGGGCAACAAGGCAAGCAACAAGGCGAGTGAACTACCGCAGCCCCAGAAGACAATGCGGCAAGAGCTCTCTACATAACCCTTTTTGCAATCAACTGATCGGTGAGCGGCTCAAGATGTGTGCGGACTGAAAACAGTCCGCTTCATCGGCGGAGCCGCCGAACATATCGCACCCGAGCAGAATCGGGTGTAAAGGCGACTACCGCGTGAAATTGGCCGTTTGCCCGTCCTCCCTGTTTATGGGCTTCACAATGAAAATAAAAAACAAGCTTGTGCTGACGTTCGTATTGGTCGCCTTTATACCCGTGAGCCTGGTCGCAGTGGTTTCCGTGACCAACACGCGAACGCTAGCGGCTGATCAGTTTATGGATGGCAGTACGCGGGAAATACGCCAGATCGATGGCAACATTCGCCAGTTTTTCGAGGCAAGCCTGCAAAATGTCGATCAAATGGCAACCGATCCAGTTTATGTATCGGTTGGCGCGCTGAAGAACTATCAGACCGGTGATGCCGCCAGCCGGCCATTGCCTCCTGCGGCCCAGCAACTGATCGAAAGGTTTGCTCATTACGGTGCAGCCCACCCGTCCGCGGCGATTCTCTCCATCGGCCTGGAGGACGGCTCCTATGCCAAATGGCCAGATGATCCTCAGTTGGCCAACTACGATCCACGTTCACGCCCCTGGTATAAAGCGGCGATGGCGAGCCCTGGCAAAACCGTACGAACACCCGCTTTTTACCCGGCTTATGATTACGGTAAGGAAGATGCAGCACTGGTGGGGACAGCCAGGGCAATGATCACGAGCGATGGCATCGTCAAAGGTGTGTTAGCCGTGAACGTGTCTTTGAAAAACCTCACCGAGCTGGTCAAAAGCATCAAGCTTGGCGAAAGCGGCTACGTGATGTTGATCGAGGACGGCGTCGTACTGGTAGACCCCCGCGACACAACGCATAGCTTCAAGCCGCTCAAGGACCTGGGCGAGGCCTATGCAAAGTTGGCCGCCACCCCGCAGGGATCAACCGAGGTTGAACTCAATGGGATCCCTTACATGGCCAACGTCTGGACGTCGCCTGATCTTGGCTGGCGCTATATCGGCTTGATCGAGCGCAGTGAAGTCATGAGCGCGGCCACTCGCATGACCTACCTCACCGCCCTCATCGTGGGAGGATTGACAGTCATTTTTGCCCTGGTCGCCGTGGCATTTTCCAAGTCCATCGTCAAACCCATCAGCCAGGTCAGCACCGGACTGCAATCGATCGCACAGGGCGAGGGAGATCTGCGTCGCGAACTAGAGTTTCAGGGTAACGACGAAACCGCTGAGCTGGCAGGCTGGTTCAATAAGTTTCTCACCGCCATACGTCAGTTGATCCAACACATCGGCGCCGCATCGAGCAATCTGCAAAATGCCTCGAGGGTTAACAGCGAGGTTGCCAACAACATGAACGAGGCCGCCGGGAGACAGCGCGAAGCGGTGGAATTGGTGTCGACCGCGTTCAACGAGATGGTCGCAACCGCCAATGAGGTGGCCCGCTCATGCAGCGGCGCAGCAGAGTCCGCCGAGAACGGACATCGCCGTGTGGCGGAGGGCAAGCAGCAGATCGAGATCACCACGGACAACGTGAATCGCCTGGGACGCCGTCTGACCGAGTCGTCGCAGTCCATGACAGAGCTCGAAGCCGGCAGCCGCAGCATCAACCAGATCCTTGGCACCATTCGCGCCATTGCCGAGCAAACCAATCTGCTGGCCCTGAATGCAGCCATCGAAGCCGCCAGGGCGGGTGATCAAGGTCGAGGATTTGCAGTGGTGGCAGATGAAGTCAGAGCACTGGCCAAACGCACATCCGATTCGACCGGCGAAATCGAGCAACTGCTCGGCGCCCTAGGCAGCAAGACCCAGGAGGTGATGGGCAAAATGGGAAGTTGCCTTGAGCTTTCGCGAGCCAGTGTGTCGTCCATCGAAAGCACCCGGGACAGCTTTGAAGGCATCCAATTGTCGGTCAATGAAATAAGGGATCAAAACCTGCAGATATCCGCCGCCGCTGAAGAGCAGCATAGCGTGGCCGAAGAGATCAATCGGCATATCCAGCAGATTTATGACGAGGCTCGGCTGGTGGAGAGCTTGGCCAACTCTGCACAGGATGACTCCGGCAAGTTGTCGAGTCTGTCAGATGAGCTGAACGGTCTGGTGGGACGCTTCAAATCGTGAACCGTCGTCGTTCGCCTGGAAGTCCCAACTGGTCCATTCGCATGGAAGTGACCAGCGGAGCGTTTCGTTCTCGCGATGAGCCGCTGTCAAGACATCCAGGCTTGAGGTCAGGCGCACATCATCAGTCGGATGTAGGGGCGGGCAAGGCCACCTCTCCACCGAATTGTCGCGATATGACTTCGGCACCTTTGACTGCCAACTCGATAAACTCCTTTTCATTCATGTTCATTCGGACAGTCGGTGCCCCCACCGACAAGCAATAGTGCACTTCTTGATTGACGTCCTTGATGGGTACCGAGATCGCCGAGATGCCTAACAGCCGTTCGCCATGGGAAACGGCATAACCCTGCTCCCGGATCATGGCGAACTCTTCAAGCACCGCGCCATTGGTGCGCTTCGTCGCTTTGGCAACATTTTTGACTAACGGGGTGAGCTGGGCTTTGGGCATATAGGCCATCAAGACCTTTGAAGCAGACCCTACCAACAAGGGAATCTGTTCACCCGCCTGGACCACCGCGCGCAACGGTGCCGAGCTGGTAGTGACCGAGTCGAGACAGACTCGATTGCGATCACTCACCGCATGGATGGAGACTGTTTCTTCAGTCTGCTCAGCGAGTTCTTGCAATACGGGTCGAGCGATCTCACGAATACCCAGGGTACTTTTTACCAGGCCAGCCAAGCGCGTGAACCGGAAGGACAAGCAATATTGCTGCTCGAGACGTACCAGGTAGCCAGCCTTTTCAAGACTCTGGACAATACGAAACGTCGTCGACTTCGGTAGCTCGATACGGTCTGCAATGTCTTGAAGCGTAAGGCTGCTGCGGTCTGAACTAAAGCTTTCGAAAACTGCCAAGATACGTTGCACAGAGCGCATCATTCTTGAAAAACCCCATCAAAATCGTTGATCGTAACGATCCTCCTCGACACGAAATGCTTCATTCGCCAACAAACGAGAATCAGTCTCAAAATAACATACTAGCATGACGCTATTTCACTCGCCAACTTCAGTTCCACCCACCGAACTCGAGAACGGAGGCACATCGAGACGGCTGGCGACCGCGCCTTGTTCAGTCGGGCACCGTTACCAGTTGCGTGCCCAGCCAACGTTTATCCGAAACCAACGTGCGAACGACGTCAGCCAAAACAACACGTGCTGCCAAACCCGCCGGCGACAACTCATCGTCCGACAAACTGGCGACTTGATTCAAGCGGGTAAAATTGAACTCGGAAATGGGTACCGTATCGAAACGGTCTTTATCATGCCTTGCAAGTGCCGCGCTAGGTTGCACCGTCATCCCCAAGCCCGCCCCCACCGCGTCCATGAGTATCGCAAGCCCGTCGATTTCCGCGATGACGTTCATCGTGCAGCCTTCTCTTTCAAAAGCATTGTTTATCAGCGCCCTGAGGCCGTGCGTACTGCCGGGCAATATAAGGGGGACGTTGGAAAGCTCACTGATTGACAGCGATTCACTCTTGCGGACCAGGGAAAAGTCAGCTGCGGAAATAGCGAAAAGACGTTCATTTACCAGCGGTTGAGTGCTGAATCTGCGCCCATGATCAGCGCCAAACAATATCGCAAGATCGATCTGTCTAGCACTCAGCATCCGCTCCAGGTTGCCCGATAACGCCTCGACAATACGAAGGGAAATATCCGGGTATCGCTCTCGCATCGCCTCCATGAACGGCAGTGCAACGACGCCTGAGGTGGATGGAGCCAATCCCACCGTGACATGCCCGGCGAACCGTCCAGTCCTGGCCGCGTGGGCCGCATCCTCTGCGTTGCGCAACACCAGTTGTGCTCGATGCCAGAATGCCAATCCGGCGCTGGTGGGCTGCACGCCGCTCTTCTTTCTTAGCAGCAACCGAACGGACAGTTCATTCTCCAGTCGACTGATTTGTTGACTGAGGGCCGAGGTGACAACATCGAGTTCAAGCGCTGCTCGCCCCATGCTTCCACACTCAACTACCCGGACAAAGTAGCGCAGTTGACGCAGTTCCATCGGACACCTCCACTATCACAACGATGCCTGGACCGGTCGGTCCAGGCACGACACGCTATTTGCCGATAAAACGCGGTTTCCTTTTTTCCTTGTAAGCTTTGATGGCCTCCTTGTAATCATCCGTGGATTGCACCACGGCCATCTGCGCAGCCACCGACTCCAAGCTCGTCCGTAAATCGGTCCGCAGCGATTGGTATAGCAGCTTCTTTATGCTGCGTTGCTGGATGGGAGGGCCATCCGCCAGGCGTGTAGCAAAATCCAGCGTTTGCTGCATGAGCTCGTCATCACTGAATACTCGGTTGACGATGCCCAATGCCAACGCCTCTTCAGCACTGACGAAATCGCCCGTCCATAATAATTCCAGGGCTTTCGCGGTACCGACTATGCGCGGCAGCAAATAGCAACCGCCATTTCCAGGGATCAGGCCAACACGAATATAAGCCTCAGCAAATCGAGCCGACTCTGATGCGAAACGCATATCGCACTGCAACGAAAGATCCATGCCCGCCCCCACCGCCGCGCCGTTTACCGCCGCAATGAGTGGCTTTTCAAAGCTCTCGATCGCTAATGCCACCTGGTGGGTGACTTTTTGCAATCTGATTTTACGCTCGAGCGGCGTTGGATCCCCCTCTGCGCTTTCGGCGGCCCGACGGCCCAGGTCGCCTCCGGAGCAGAATGCATCACCGGCACCGGTGATGACGAAACAACCGATGTCATCATTTTCATCGGCAGCCAGCAATGCAGTGCGAAGTGAATCCAGCATGCTCTCGCTCAAGGCGTTCTTTTTTTCGGGCCGGTTTAGCTTGGCTACCATGACCCGGCCAACGGTACTGACTTCTAGATCAGACATCATATTCCCTCAGTTCGATATGGACACGCCGCCCGTGCAAAACCACACTCGTTGCCCGCTGCGCTATTGCTCGGCCTGAGCCAGTGCACGGTGTCGTGCATGCTCGTCCCGAGCCTGCAACAATGCAGCTCTCAGCGAACGATTGAGCCACCGCTTGTTTTCGGCAAACGTGCGCGGGTTCTTTGCCCCCAACGCCTGCCCCAGCGCCGAAGCTTTCAAATGGAGTTCGTCTCGCAGGGCTACCTCGCGGACCAGCCCTCTCGCCAATGCTTCGGTAGCCTTCATCGCCCTGCCGCTCTGAATCAGATCAAGCGCCAAAGCGCGTCCGCCGATGACCTCTAAAATGTTCGCACCCGAGAAGGTGGCGATACCCAAATCAATTTCGGGCAACGACAGTTTCGCGGTATCGACGGCGACACAGGCATCCGCCAAGAGCGCAAGCATCGCGCCACCTCCCGTCGCGGTACCATTGAGCACTGTGACAACTGGCTTGGGGCAGTCCATCACGGCGTCCTGCAGCGCCGCCAACGCTAACGACCTTCGTTCACGCTGGCGTGCCGTATCACCGTCCGCCGGTTGTTCACGAATATCGACCCCTGCGCAGAACACGCGCTCGCCAGAGCCGGTCAGCATCACCGCGTTTATCTGCGGGTCATCAGTGGCTGCCTGCAGTGCAGCCGTCACACGCTCCATCATATCCACCGTCATGGCATTCGCCTTGGCGGCACGATTCAGAGTGATCCACAGGAGCGACTCATGTCGCTCAACCGTCAACTCGCTGGCTAGTTCATCCACGGACATCTTCCTCCACGTGCTTGTTTTTATTTTCAATCGAGACACACGACACGAGTTCTACTGGACAGCCTTTTGTCCCGACACAAACATGTCCGCGAAGAACTCTTCCTCGGGGAGGTTGCGTAACGCCACAAAATCCTGCCTTGCCGATTGCACGACGATGGGCGCTCCACAGGCATAGACCTGATGCTGGGAAAGATCCTCGTAATCTTCCATGACTGCACGGTGAACAAAGCCGACCCGACCTTCCCATAGGTCGTCGGGGTGCGCTTCTGACAGGACAGGTATGAACGTGACGTTGTGACTTTTCGTCCAAGCCTCGGCAACGGAACTCAAATACAGATCCGAGGCCCTTCGCCCGCCCCAATAGAGCGTTATTTCACGACTCGATGCTTTTTCAAGTTCGCGCTCAATCATGGCTTTGATCGGTGCGAACCCTGTGCCGCTGGCAACGAAGACCATTGGTTTGCTGCTGTCTTCACGCACAAAAAAAGTACCTAGCGGGCCTTCAAGGCGCACCAGGTCGTTTTCTTTCATGACATTGAAAACGTGTTGGCTAAACGGGCCACCGTAATTCCTGAGATGCAATTCCAACACGTTGTCGTCGGGCACGTTTGCCAGCGACAAACTGCGACGAATACCGCCTGGCATCACGACGTTGATGTATTGCCCAGGCAAAAACCTGAAAGACTCCTTGGCAGGGAGGCGTAGGCGAATTCTCATCACATCCTCGGCCAGGCGCTCAAGACGATCGACACGGGAAACAAGCCGTCGAATAGGGATGTCTTGTGTTGCTTCCACCACCTCGCAGGCGATCGTCAATGCGGTTAAAGCCTTTGCCTGGCACAGGAGCGCGTATCCCTGCTGCCGGTCCTCGTTGGAAAGTATCGCCATGCTGGACTCCGCATGATCGACCACCCCGTCGAGTACTTTGGCCCGACAGGTTCCGCAGATGCCATTTTGACAACTGTAGGGCAGTTGACACCCGCTTTTGAGGGCGGCAGCAAGTATCGTATCGTCTTGCTGCACCTCGAACGTGCGGTCGATAGGCTTCACATTGACCCGATGCGTCAATGTGGCGGACAGACTGTCATTCATAGCGATTCACCCCTTTACAGAATGTTTTGTACATTGCTCTTTCTCGCGACAAGCTTGGGGGCGGCTCATTAACCGCGCACAATCAAGGCGTCCGCGGCAATCACACCGTGGGGCAATACAAACATTGGATTGATGTCGATTTCGGCTATATCGCTGCGCTGCTCCCAGGCAAACTGCGATAACGCCACCAACGCGCGGGCAACAGCATCGACGTCAAGGGGAGGCGCGCCCCGAACCCCGTTCATGATCACGCTGCATTGCAATTCATCGAGCATTTCCATAGCGGTTGGCAGGCCGAAAGGGGCGATTCGACACGCGGAATCCTTCAGTACTTCCGCATAAATCCCACCTGCGCCGACTACCACCACCGGGCCAAATGAAGGATCCTTGACCACCCCGGCAATCAGTTCGAAGCCACCTGTCACCATCTCGGAAACGAGGACACCTTCAATGTGGGCGGCAGGCACATGCCGTTGCGCGTTGGCTAACACCTGCTCGATCGCTGACTCCAGCTCCTGGGCAGTCCGAATGCCGACCTTTACGCCGCCTATTTCGGTTTTGTGCGCAATGTCCGCAGAGACAATCTTGACGACTAGTGGCGCTTTGACTTTGTCGAACAGCGCAGCGTCAAAACCCTTCACGATCAGGTCGGTTGTGACGGGGATCCCGATGGAACGCAGCATTTCCTTGGACTCGACCTCGGACAACGATGACCGACTGCCAACGGCGGTGCTAAGCGGTACAGAAGCTCGCTCTACTTTGAGCCCCTCATCCTCTTGCATCTGCAAAATGCGCGATTGAGTCCGCTTGAATCGCATCAGCATTGCGATAGCTTTGGCGGCTCGCGACGGCGAAGGCAACACCGGAATTCCCGCATCAGCGAATACACGCAGCGCCTCTGCAATCTGAACGCTGGGGGCTGAGGAAAAAACCAGGATCGGCTTCGACGCCGACGCGGCAATTCGGGCCAATACCTGGGCTGCCGCCAGGCTGCCAGAGGCGCCTGTGGTTGCCAGGTTAATGCAAAGCGATCCTACGGCGGGGTCTTCAAGCGTCGCGCTTACAGCGGCTTCCAACTTCTGCGCATTGGCCGCTGAAAAATACCCTGCGGTAAGGTCGATTGGATTATGGACGGCCCCGATGTTAGGTACGACCGCCAGCAGCTTTTGCTGGGTATCGTTACCAAGTTCACACAAGGTCAGACCTTCAGGCTCACCCGCATCTGCGAATACGATCGCAGACCCGCCCGATACCCCCATCACCGCGACCCCCCCATTGTCCGGGTATTTTTTGCTTTCCAATGCCTTGAGGAAATCCACCGCTTCATGGATCTCTCTGATCTCGACGATCCCCGTTTGCTTGAACAGGGCACGATAGAAATCATAGACACCCGTCATGCTGGCGGTATGCGATGCGGCCGCTAGTGCGCCCTGCTCGGTGACGCCCCCCTTCCACAGCAGGATCGGCTTGCCGCGCGCCGTAGCCTTGCGGCCGATTTCCAACAGCGCACGACCGTCATTGGTTCCCTCGATATAGGCGACGATGGTGTGTGTCTCGTCATCATCAAGCAGCGCCTCAATGAGCTGTACCGTGTTGACATCGCTTTCGTTGCCCGTCGCGATGACATGCCGGAAACCAATACCGGCTTCGGCACATGCAAGGGCGATGCTGTAGCCGAATCCCCCACTCTGCGTCACCAGCGATACCGACCCTTTCTCGAGTTTCGGTTCACGCGTAATGCTGCCGAATGCGGCGTAGACACGAGAATGGATGTTGGCAAAACCGAGGCAGTTGGGCCCGATAATACGCATGCCCGCCGCCCGGGCAATCGCGAGCATTTTCTCCTCACGGAGAATCCCTTCCGGACCGCTCTCTCGAAAGCCACCGCTCAGAACCACCGCAAAAGGAACCTTCTTCTGCGCACTCGATTCCAGCACGGCTAAAACGCCCTGCGCAGGAACGCCAACCACCACGAGGTCGACGTCGCCTTCGATATCGGCAACGGACCCATAGCACTTCAAACCTTCAAAGGTTTCGTATTTGGGATTCACCGGATAGATCGCGCCGGTGTATCCATTGCTCATCAGAGCTCTTACGGCCTGAGAGCCGGGACGTCCCGCATCCTCCGACACGCCTACAACCGCAATCGAACGTGGTTCAAGCAAGTTTTTGTAATTATTCATATCGGTACTGAAGCCCTTGATCGCTATCGAAAATCGGGAGACGAGGTAAAGAGATGCAGTCGTTTCTCTGCTCTCCCCAAAAGCAGAGCTGCCACGGTGCACTGTCGTCCGCAGCCAGACGAAAGTCAATTATTTTTGGAATAGGTTTCAATGAATGAAACCACAAACACCATCTTACACAAGCTTGCACCGGCGCTAACTCAGCACGAATCTGCCACTCACAAGTTTCACCTATTGAAACTTGTGCTAATTATCAAAACACATGCTAGTATGATTTTGCGTCGACCGAGGGCACGCTACGGCCTCGTATGGACGGTTGATTTGTCCTGCATACATGCAGATTCAATAGGAGCATTGGTGATGATTTACACGCGCAGTGGGGCAGACGCCCTTGCAAATCGGAGCGTTATCGTTTCGCCCGGTACCGGAAACCAGCATTGGGGAACGACCTTCTTTGGCCCGCGGAGCTCTCAAGAGCGGGCCCCAGGCCCCCAGGCGACAATGTCTGAACTCAGAGCACACGAAGCAGTAGTGCCTCATTTCCACGGGGTGTCGATGTTTCAGTTGTTCATCGCTGGCAGTGGCACACTGGGTAATCGCGGGCAGGTACTTGAACCGCTCACCGTCCAGTTCAAAGATCATCACACGGCTTACGGACCGATCGTGGCGGGTCCGCAAGGGCTGTCCTTCGTTGCCATGCGGATGTACACCGGAAACTCCCAACCGGTCTATTTGAGTGAACCTGGCTACCGGGAGCAACTGCGTCCCAGCAAACGCCGGCACCTGACGTCCGAGCCCATCAAGTTCTCCATTGCCCCTGTGATGCAGGCCCGCGAAGAAGCGAGTTGGGAACTGCTTTTTGAAGATGAGGCAGATGGGCTGCGCGCTCAGGTATTGCGATTGGGCGCTGGTATGAAAGTGGACGGTCCGCCCCCTGGTATTGCATCCGGTTATTACGTTTTCGTCGGAAACGGCAGCGTGCTGCATGGCGAAGAAGAGCTTCCTCTCTGGTCCATGATCGTCGTGGAATCAACTGAGGAAAAGTTCGAGATCCAAGCAGGTGGCGAAGGTGCCGAGGTCCTCGTGCTCCAGTACCCACGGGAAGAGATTTGAAGTAGGGGTTCCCTCCGGCGGACTGACATTCGCTGGTCGTGTGCCCAACGTTAGCGCGCAAGAAACACAGCTTCACCCTATCAAACAATAAACAAGTCTACGCCCCTGAGGGGGAGTAAAAGGCTTTGCACAATGGAGTTCGTTATGAGCATTGGCGTAACGTTCAATTTCAAAGGGCTGGTCGCGCCGATATCCGGCGCGCCCCCCAGCCGGCTATTCGCTACGACCGCTTTACCCACGCTGACACAACTCGACATGCCTGCGGTGCACACAGCGATCAACACGACAAGCATTCATGCCGGTAGGAAACGTTCGGATAGAAGAAGCAGCGCTCGTGTCCCTGGAGTGCTCAGAAAGCTCCAGCTAAGCAGCCTGCTGGCCTGTCTGGCTATCGGCGCCGCC
Source organism: Pseudomonas lini (assembly GCF_964063345.1). Taxonomy (NCBI): domain Bacteria; kingdom Pseudomonadati; phylum Pseudomonadota; class Gammaproteobacteria; order Pseudomonadales; family Pseudomonadaceae; genus Pseudomonas; species Pseudomonas lini. The sequence goes on along the minus strand of NZ_OZ061318.1, from coordinate 5,893,964 downwards.
GGCATCGCTACAGGCGCATACGCTGGACAACTCCCCGCCTCTTCAGCATTGGCCTACGACAAGCAGACACAAAGCCCTGTACCCATTCCAGTATCGGAACGAGGCCTTCCAACGGTTACTGCTCAAACCTGGTTCAAAGCATCCAACGAAGGTCGGATACTGGAAGGCGCGATATTTGACCGCGAGGGCAACCTGCTTTTCTGTGATGTTTCGGGTAAACGCGTACTTCGCCTCTCGCCGACCAAACAGCTTTCAATCGTAGCCACGATAGAGAACCTCTCCCCTGGCGGACTGGCATTTCATCCCGACGGACGTCTGTTCATCGCGGCTCTCGATCTGAACCGCAACCTCGGCGCGATTTTCGCGGTCAAACCCGATGGCACGGGAATGCAAACCATCATCGCGCAAGACACCGGATTCATGCCCAATGACTTGGCGTTCAACAAACAGGGTGGTTTCTACTTCAGTGATTTCAAAGGTATCTCGACCGAGCCAAAGGGCGGGATCTATTACGTTTCTCCCGATCTTTCGCCTCCTGTTGTCGTCTTGCCCCATCTCTCGATGGCCAACGGCGTAACGCTAAGTCCAGACGGAAAAACGCTGTGGGCAACCGAATTTGGCCGCAACCTTCTACATCGCATCGACCTGGCCAACGCTACTACCATCGCCACCATCAGTTCGTCCATCCCCTACCGTTTCACGGGGCCCTCCCCCGATTCGATGCGGGTCGACGCCGATGGCAATGTCTATGTGGCGATCTATGGGCAAGGTCGTGTAATGGTCTTTAACCAGATCGGTATCCCGATTGGCCAGGTGCTGCTGCCGGGGCGCGAACAAGGGCACAACCTGCTATCGACTAGCCTCGCCATTGATCCCAATACGAACACCTTGTACTCCGTCACCAGTGATGGAGATAAGGGGCAAGGAGCGACAATATTCAGCGCCAAGGTGTTCACCCATGGCTTGCCTCCGGCGTCATTCAAATGAGCCGCCTCAATGCTTGTTCCCAACACGTGTGTCCTATTGATCACATGGAGAAACCCTTATGACCCCTATTGGCGCAGAGCCTGACTCTTTGAATGCCAAGCGCGATACGACGAAAGCTTCACGATGGGTGTGTCGTATCTTTGCCATTGTATTACTGATACTCGGCCTGGCCCTTTCCATTGGCGGTGTCATCTTGGTTGCGGACGCAGGTTCTGCGTACTACCTGATCACCGGACTAGCCTTCATCACAAGCGCTGTATTTCTCTGGCGCGGCGATGCGCGAGGGATTTGGGTCTATGCCGCAATGCTGGTCTGGACCACGGCCTGGAGCTTGTGGGAAGTGGGTTTTAACGGCTGGCAGCTGGCGCCCCGACTGATTGGTCCGTTCGTTCTCGGCGCAGTACTTCTGCTACCGCATTTCACCCGACTCACGCCTGCGCCGAACACCCGGAAGCTTCCACGCGGCTGGCCATCGTTTGCCGGCGGCCTGGCCGCTGCAATCGCCTTGGGGAGCGTCAGTCACGCTTTCGGACCTGACGCACCGGACTTTCCGATGTTGAGACGCGGCTTGCAATCGCAGGCGCCAGCGAAACTGCCTGAGCCAATGGCCAACAACGAACGTACCGACTGGCAAGCCTACGGCAATGACCAGGGTGGGACCCGCTTCAGCCCGCTTGCCGACATAGACACAACCAACGTCTCGAACCTGGTCAAAGTCTGGGAAGCCGACATGGCGCCGGTGAACGGCGATCTCAACGCGATCGAAGGCACCCCCATCATGATGGGTAGTTCCCTGTACGCGTGTGATGGCAATAACGGCATCCATGCATTCGATGCGGAAACCGGAAAAGAATTGTGGCGCCGCGACATTTCCAACGGCGTACCGCAGTCGGGTAAACCTTGTCGGGGTGTGGCGTACTACAAAGTGCCTGACGCCAATGGGTTTTGCTCGGAACGCATCTACGCCCCCAGCCACAACCCCACGCTGGTGGCACTGGATGCGAAAACCGGTGAATATTGCCCAGGGTTTGGTAACAACGGCGCGGTCGATCTGACAAAGGGCGTCGCACCTTACCCACATGGCTTGTTCTACGTCAGCTCGGCACCGCAAGTTATCCGCGGCAAGATTGTCGTCGGTGGCGGCATCCCCGACGGGCAATATTGGGGTGGTCCGTCGGGCGTCATCAGGGCTTTCGATGCGGTGACAGGCGAACTCGCCTGGGCTTTTGATGCCGGCGCGCCGAATCGCCTCGGCCTGCCACCTGAAGGACAGTATTACACGCCTTCCACGCCCAACAGCTGGGCCCCCATCAGCGCGGATGAGAAGCTCGGCCTGATTTATTTGCCCGTGGGCAACGCGACACCTGATGCTTACGGTGGCCAGCGCCGTCCCTATGACGAGGACATCTCCAGTGCGGTGATCGCTCTCGACGCGGAGACGGGTCGGCTGCGCTGGAAATTCCAGGCCACGCACCACGACATCTGGGATTATGACGTCGCCTCTCAGCCCACCCTGTTGAACTGGCCTACCGCAAAGGGCATGCGGCCAGCACTGATCCAACCGACCAAGCGCGGCGAGATTTTCGTGCTCGACCGCGAGACTGGCGAGCCGATCAAGGCGGTGGAAGAACAGCCTGTGCCTCAGCGTGATATTGCCAAAGGCGAATGGCTGTCCCCTACCCAACCTGCCTCTGTCGAGCTCCCTGCTTTCAGGGGGCCTCAACTGCGCGAAAAAGACATGTGGGGGGCGACGCCGATCGACCAGATGGTTTGCCGGATCATGTTCAAACAATCGCGCTACGAGGGCCAGTTCACGCCCATCACGCTCGACAAGAATGTCTTGATCGATCCCGGTTCAATGGGTGGTGTGAACTGGAATGGCATCTCGCTGGACGTTGATCGCGGGCTGATGATCGTCAACTGGACTCAGGTCCCTGACCGAATCGAGTTGGTAACACGCGAAGAAGCAACGCAACGCAATTTCAAGATTGCACCTGGTCTGGACGCAGGGGGACAAGCCGAGCAGCCTATGCTTGACACGCCATACGGTGCTTATCGGGTCAACTTCCTTTCGCAGCTTGGCATTCCTTGCAATGCGCCGCCTTGGGGCCTGATTGGCGCTGTTGATCTTGTCAGCGGCAAGCTCATCTGGTCCAAGCCATTTGGCTCACCGCGTGACATTGGCCCGTTCGGTCTGCCGACCCTGGTCTCCATCCCGATCGGTACACCGACCGCCGGTGGCGCCGTGACGACCCGTGGCGGCCTGGTATTTATCGGTGGCGCAGCAGAGCATACGTTCCGTGCCCTGGATGCCGCCACCGGTCGGGAGCTGTGGAGCAGCCGCCTGGCCACCAGCGCAAATGCTACGCCCATGACCTACCGCAGTCCGGTCAGCGGAAGGCAATTTGTGGTGGTCGCCGAGGGTGGGCGTCCGCATTATCGTACGAAGCCTGGTTCGAAGCTGGTTGCCTTTGCAATTCCAGACAGCAAGTGATCGCTGCTGACAATAGCTGATCGACTAAGGAGCCAGTCCATCGTGACCTGTCTCCAAAGTCTTGGATTGGGCAAATCTGCCTGTCTCTGAAATGGGCTATATCCATTTCAATATCAAAGCGCCCGATGCACTTGCATCGGGCGCTTTGTATTTCTGGGAGCGTGGTAATTCCTGCCACATACCCCTCTGCACAGAAACATCACCCTTCACTAAAACTGAAGCCCTCACCTCTAAATCCGCCTTTCGCCGCGATGAGCCCATCCCTATGGTTAATCCACTGGCGGCAGTCACTTCGCCCTGCCAGTGAATCGAGGAGATACGATGGTCGACGTTCTGGTGATAGGTGGCGGCAACGCTGCGTTATGTGCCGCATTGATGGCACGAGAGGCAGGCGCCAGCGTAATGCTGCTGGAAGGCTCGCCGAAAGTCTGGCGCGGCGGAAATTCGCAGCACACGCGCAACCTTCGCTGCATGCACGATGCGCCTCAGGATGTGCTGGTCGATGCCTATCCCGAAGAAGAATATTGGCAAGATCTGCTTAAAGTCACCGGTGGTCTTACCAACGAGAAACTGGCGCGCATCGCCATTCGCGCCTCGTCATCATGCCGTGATTGGATGCGTTCACATGGCGTGCACTTTCAGCCGCCCTTGTCGGGTGCTCTGCACGTGGCGCGCACCAACGCGTTTTTCATGGGCGGCGGCAAGGCACTGGTCAATGCCTACTTTCGCAGCGCCGAACGCTTGGGCGTGAAGATCCGTTATGACGCTCAGGTCACCGACATAGAACTGGAAAACGGTGCTTTCGTCGCAGCTCACCTGGCCGAACGGGTGATAGATGGACAGCGATTCCCAGCGGAGCGTATCGAAGCTCGCGCCTGCGTCCTGGCTGCTGGCGGGTTTGAATCCAATCGCGAATGGTTACGGGAGGCTTGGGGCCAAAACGAGCGTGGTGAATGGCCATCGGACAACTTTCTGATTCGCGGCACTCGCTTCAATACCGGTGTGTTGTTGCGACGGATGCTCGATCTTGGCGCCGATGCAGTCGGCGACCCGACTCAGGCACATATGGTTGCCATCGACGCCCGGGCTCCGCTTTACGACGGCGGTATATGTACCCGCATCGACTGCGTGTCCCTGGGCGTGGTTGTCAACCGCGATGGCGAACGGTTTTACGATGAGGGTGAGGATTTCTGGCCCAAGCGTTATGCGATTTGGGGCCGTCTGGTTGCGGGACAACCCAACCAGCAAGCCTACTCGATTATCGACCAACAGGCGCTTGGCCGCTTCATGCCGCCGGTTTTCCCTGGAACCACAGCCCGGACGTTGCCAGAACTTGCTCGCCTGTTGAACTTGCCGCAAACGCAGTTCGTTAAAACCATCGAAGACTACAACAACGCTTGCCATGTCGGCACGTTCGACCACACCACGCTCGACGACTGCCATACCGAAGGGCTTACTCCCGCCAAGACTCACTGGGCAAGGCCACTCACCAAACCACCCTACTACGCCTACCCCCTCAAGCCAGGTGTCACCTTTACCTATCTTGGCTTGGCGACCGACGAAACGGCCGCCGTGCACTTTGATGGCAAGGCCAGCCCGAACCTGTTTGTCGCCGGAGAAATGATGGCTGGCAACGTACTGGGCAAGGGTTATACCGCGGGTATTGGCATGGCCATCGGTACCGCCTTCGGACGAATCGCCGGCGTACAGGCCGCGCTTTGTGCGGGGTTTGGTCTTTCTCCTGTGAACTCGGAGCTTCAACATGCAGCTGTTTGATCCCCAGGTATCCAGCCAACTGATCCCGATCCTCAACCTGCAGGAAACCGAAGTCGAACGGCAGATGACCATTTGTAATGCCTGCCGCTATTGCGAAGGTTTCTGTGCCGTATTCCCCGCAATGACCCGGCATCTGGAATTCGGTCAGGCCGACATTCATTACTTGGCGAACCTTTGCCACAACTGCGGCGCGTGCCTGTCGGCTTGCCAATACGCTGCCCCGCACGAATTTGCAGTCAACGTACCCAAAGCCATGGCCAAGGTACGGCTGGAAACCTACACCAATTACGCCTGGCCGCAGCCACTGGGTAAATTGTACCAACGCAACGGCCTTACCTTGGGGCTGGCTTCAGGCGCTGGGTTGGCGCTGTTCCTGTCGCTTACCTTGATGATCATGGGCAACCTGTTCGTTGCCATGCCAGGCGGTAACTTCTACGGGATTTTTCCACACAACACGTTGGCACTGATGTTCAGCGCGGTGTTCGGTTTTGCCGTGTTGGCCCTGGGCATCGGCGTGCGTCGATTCTGGCGCGAAATCTCACCCGCCGAGGCACCTCTGCCGCTGAAAGCCAGTGCAGCACTGGAGGCCGGCGCCAACGTCGCACAACTCAAGTACCTGGACGGCGGACATGGGGAAGGCTGCAACAACGCCGACGACGCATTCACCCTATGGCGCCGCCGCTTTCACCACCTCACCTTCTATGGGTTCATGCTGTGCTTCGCAGCCACAGGCGTTGCCACTCTCTATCATTTTTTGCTGGATTGGTCGGCCCCCTACCCGGTTTTAAGCCTGCCAGTACTACTCGGCATTTTCGGTGGCGTAGGTCTGCTGATCGGCCCAGCAGGTTTGCTCTGGATGAATCTGCGGCGTAACCCGCAGCAAGGGGACGAGAATCAGAAACCGATGGATCGTGGCTTCATCGCGCTTCTGTTCCTGGTAAGCGCTAGCGGCCTGGCATTGCTTGCCGGGCGCGAAACCAGTGCGTTGGGCTTGTTGCTTGCCATCCACCTGGGCCTAGTCATGGCGTTCTTTCTGACCATGCCCTATAGCAAATTTGCCCACGGCATATTTCGCAGCGCTGCCTTGCTGAAATACACCATTGAAAAACGCCAACCCAACCCGATCAGTGCGGCCAGCGAATGACCGGTATTTTCAAGAGCGTGCCGACGGCATCATCGGCGCCGCTAAGTTGAAAGCAACCTTCATAGCAATCACAAGGAGAGCATTACCGATTCTCAAATAAATTACCGAGCTGATTCGCAAGAACAGACGAGGCATGAGTTAGGTCCCGTCGTCTCATCAACTTACCGTGTGTCACGTCAAGCTCGACGCCTTTACAAACCCAGACTCCAGTCGCTCTTCGCTGGGATCAACCCGTTGCAGACATTCTTTAATGCTCTTCCGGGCGGAAGATCAACCTGAAGATGTGTTCGATTATCTGACTAATAAAAACAAAAGCAGAGATTATCATGACCACTCATTTGAACTGCAACACGCTTAATACTTCCGTCGCATTGCTGCTGCTTTGCGGAGCGGCCAACAGTCATGCACAAGAAGCCTTCAGTCCTGAGTCCCCTTGGATGTTGGGAGACTGGGGCGGCCTACGCACAGAATTGCTGGAAAAAGGTTATACCTTTAACGTGCTCTACACGGGCGACGCCGCGACGAATCTGGCCGGTGGCTACGACTCGCACACCACGGCGCGGTATACCGACCAACTTGCACTGATGAGCAATTTTGACCTTGAGAAAATACTCGGTTGGGAAGGCGCTGATTTTCAATTCACGATATCGGATCGTAACGGGCGCAATCTCACCAATGATGTCATCACCGATCCTCGGGTAGGCGGCATCAGTCAGGTTCAAGAGGTATACGGGCGCGGCCAGACCTGGCGGCTTACGCAACTCTGGTATCGTCAGAAGTTCTTTGACGGCGGGCTGGATATCAAACTGGGCCGCATGAACTTTGGCGAAGACTTCGGCAGCTTCCCCTGCAAATTCCAGAACCTGGCATTCTGCGGCGCACAGCCGGGTAACTGGGCCGGCGATATCATTTATAACTGGCCAATCACCCAATGGGCGGGCCGCGTAAAGGTCGCGTTGAGCGATGACACTTATGCGCAGATTGGTGCGTACGAGCAGAACCCGTCCTACCTGGAAATAGGTAACGGCTTCAAACTCAGCGGCAGCGGTAATGAGGGTACCTTGGTACCTGTCGAGCTGGTCCATACCACGTCGCTGGGAGCCGGACGGCTGCCAGGGGAATACCGTGTGGGCGCGTATTACAGCAGCCGTGACGCAAATGACGTCAACACAGAAGAAAACGGCATAGCAAAATCCCGCGATAGTAAATACGGCGCATGGATTGCCGGGCAACAACAAGTCTGGAAAGATCCGGACTTCGCCGCTCGCGGGCTGACGGTGTTTGCCTATGCCACCGTGCATGACAAAGCCACCAATATGATCGATCGTTATGCGCAAGTAGGCGCTTACTACACGGCCCCCTTCAAATCTCGCCCGAATGACGAAATCGGCGTCGCCATCGCCAGTCTCCATGTGAATAACCGCTTCACAGATCATCAGCAGCAACTGAATGACCGGGCGGGTGTCAGCGATTATGACGACCCCCGCTACACACCGACACAAAGCTCAGAAACCAACATGGAAATTTACTATGGCTTTGGCGTGACCAAGTGGCTGACCGTGCGCCCCAACCTGCAATTTGTAGGCAATCCTGGCGGAGTCAGCGAGGTCAGGGATGCGTGGGTGGCCGGTTTGAAATTCGAGACCAGCCTGTAAGGGGGTTCTCCCAATGCACTTTATTTTCGTACAAACATGGGAGAGCACGACAATGACATTTTGTGCCCTGCAGAATCGAGTTCAATCGTTCGCGAAGTGCTTCGCTGCCCTGGTTGCTAAATTGTCGAGTCACTCGTTCTCGTACTTGGAGCAGTTTCCTGAAGCCGTCCTGTTATCCGATCGTCCGGCAGCAAAAGACGAGGTATGACAACCGAAACACGGCGTCGTGGGTTGGGCGCGCCTTGGAACGCTGCAAAATGATCCCAACCAAACTCAGAAATATGTACCTGACAAACGTCTCATCACTTGATAGGAGTACTTTCATGTCTTGGTCCAAACCTGCTTACACCGACCTGCGTATTGGTTTTGAAGTCACCATGTACTTCGCAAACCGTTAAGTTTGTACCTGATGGACAGCGCCTCGGCCTGCCGAGGCGTTTTATTTTCGGTTCCAGAATGATGGAGCAACCATGTTCGTCCAGATACTAGGTTCTGCCGCCGGTGGCGGTTTCCCCCAGTGGAACTGCAACTGCGCCAATTGCGCAGGTTTTCGCAACGGTAGCCTGCGGGCCCAGGCGCGTACCCAGTCGTCCATCGCCCTATCCGATGACGGTGTGAACTGGGTGCTGTGCAACGCCTCTCCGGACATTCGCGCCCAGCTCCAGGCGTTTGCCCCGATGCAGCCGGGCCGGGCCCTGCGCGACACCGGCATTGGCGCGATCATCCTGATGGACAGCCAGATCGACCACACCACCGGTCTGCTCGGCCTGCGTGAAGGTTGCCCGCATCAAGTCTGGTGCACCGACATGGTCCATGAAGACCTGAGCACGGGCTTTCCGCTGTTCAACATGCTGACCCACTGGAACGGCGGGTTGAGTTGGAATCGCATTGAACTCGACCAGAGCTTCACCATCGCCGCCTGCCCGAACCTGCGCTTCACCCCACTGCCCCTGCGCAGCGCCGCACCACCCTATTCACCGCATCGCTTCGACCCGCACCCGGGCGACAACATCGGGTTGATCGTCGAAGACCTGCGCACGGGTGGCAAGCTGTTCTATGCCCCGGGGCTGGGCAAGGTCGACGAGTCGTTGTTGGAGATCATGGCCGGCAGCGATTGTCTGCTGGTGGACGGTACGATGTGGGACGACGATGAAATGCAGCGCCGTGGCGTCGGCACCCGAACTGGCCGGGAAATGGGCCACCTGGCCCAGAATGGTCCGGGCGGCATGCTCGAAGTGCTGGAGCATTTGCCGAAGCAGCGCAAGGTGCTGATCCACATTAACAACACCAACCCGATCCTCGATGAAGACTCCTCCGAGCGGGCCGAGTTGGTGCGACGCAATGTCGAAGTCGCTTACGACGGCATGAGCATCGAACTGTAGGAGCGCCCGAAATGACTGATACACCATTGACCACCGCAGAATTTGAAGCAGCCTTGCGCGCCAAGGGCGCCTTCTACCACATCCATCACCCCTATCACGTGGCGATGTATGAAGGCCGTGCCACTCGCGAGCAGATCCAGGGCTGGGTCGCGAACCGTTTCTACTATCAAGTGAACATCCCGCTCAAGGACGCCGCGATCCTGGCCAACTGCCCGGACCGGGAGATCCGCCGCGAGTGGATCCAGCGCCTGCTCGACCATGACGGCGCTCCCGGCGAAGACGGCGGTATCGAAGCCTGGCTGCGGCTGGGCCAGGCGGTGGGCCTGGACCCCGATCAACTGCGCTCCCAGGAGCTGGTGCTGCCCGGTGTGCGTTTCGCCGTGGATGCCTATGTCAACTTCGCCCGCCGGGCCAGTTGGCAGGAAGCCGCCAGCAGCTCGCTGACCGAACTGTTCGCCCCGCAGATCCACCAGTCGCGCCTGGACAGTTGGCCGCAGCACTACCCGTGGATCGACCCGACCGGCTATGAGTACTTCCGCACCCGCCTCGGTCAGGCTCGGCGTGATGTGGAACATGGCCTGGCGATCACCTTGCAGCACTACACCACCCGCGCAGGGCAGGAACGCATGCTGGAGATTCTCCAGTTCAAACTGGACATCCTCTGGAGCATGCTCGACGCCATGAGCATGGCCTATGAATTGAACCGCCCGCCCTACCACAGGGTGACCGGGCAACGGGTGTGGCACAAAGGGATCACCTTATGAGTTTCGACCGCAGCAAAACCCCACGCTGGCGCCCCGGCTATCGCTTCCAGTACGAACCGGCCCAGAAAGGCCACGTGCTGCTCTATCCTGAAGGCATGATCAAGCTGAATGACAGCGCTGCGCTGATCGGTGGCCTGATCGATGGTGAACGGGATGTCGCGGCCATCATCGACGAGTTGGCGAAGCAGTTTCCCGGCGTGCCGGAACTCGGTGACGACATCGAGCAATTCATGGAGGTCGCTCGTGCACAGCACTGGATCGAACTTGCCTGAGCCCTCTGGCCTGCCGCCCAAGCCTGAAGTCGGCCTGCCGCTGTGGCTGCTGGCGGAGCTGACCTATCGCTGCCCACTGCAATGCCCGTACTGCTCCAACCCGCTGGACTTCGCCGAGCAGGGCCAGGAGTTGAGCTCCGAGCAGTGGTTCAAGGTCTTTCGCGAAGCCCGCGAGATGGGCGCCGCGCAGTTGGGTTTTTCCGGCGGCGAGCCGCTGGTGCGCCAGGACCTGGCCGAGTTGATCGGCGAGGCGCGCAAGCTGGGTTTCTATACCAACCTGATCACCTCCGGCATCGGCTTGACCGAGCAGAAAATCAGCGACTTCAAGAAGGCCGGCCTCGACCATATCCAGATCAGTTTCCAGGCCAGCGATGAGCAGGTGAACAACCTCCTGGCCGGTTCGAAGAAAGCCTTCGCGCAAAAACTGGAAATGGCCCGGGCGGTAAAGGCCCACGGTTATCCGATGGTGCTGAACTTCGTGACCCATCGGCACAACATCGACAAGATCGATCGCATCATCGAGCTGTGCATCGCCCTGGAAGCCGACTTCGTCGAGCTCGCCACGTGCCAGTTCTACGGCTGGGCGCAGCTCAACCGCGTCGGCCTGCTGCCCACCCGGGAGCAACTGGTACGCGCCGAGCGTGTCACCAACGAATACCGCGCCAAGCTGGAAGCGCAAGGCAATCCGTGCAAGTTGATCTTTGTCACGCCGGACTACTACGAAGAACGCCCCAAGGGCTGCATGAACGGCTGGGGCAGCATTTTCCTCACCGTCACGCCGGACGGCACGGCATTGCCCTGTCACGGTGCCCGCCAGCTGCCGGTGCAGTTTCCCAATGTGCGCGACCACAGCATGCAGCACATCTGGTACGACTCGTTCGGCTTCAACCGCTTCCGCGGTTATGACTGGATGCCCGAACCGTGCCGCTCCTGCGATGAAAAAGAAAAAGACTTCGGCGGCTGCCGCTGCCAGGCGTTCATGCTCACGGGCGACGCCAGCAACGCCGACCCGGTGTGCAGCAAGTCCGAACATCACGGGGTGATTCTCAAGGCGCGTGAAGACGCCGAGCACGCTACGCAAACCATCGAACAATTGGCCTTTCGCAATGACCGAAACTCGCGCCTCATCGTTAAGGGCTGATCGTCTCAGCGACAGAAATGACTGACTGATCGACGATCGATTCGAACGGTAACGTCCGACGCGCAGAAAATACCACGTGCGACACCTGAGGGATTCAAGTTCTCGGCGTCGCTGATGGCACATCATTGGTGAATAAAGCTCAGCACTGCATCAATAGCTCACAGGCTAATCAATTAAAAAATAGCCTGTAGAATATCCCCATACCGACAACAAAATCATTCCAGATATCGAGTAGGCATCTTAGTCCTTGCCGTCCTCGATCATCTTGCGTCATCTGCAGAAACAATAACGGGCCCACGTTCCCAAGCCAATGCGTTATTAGGCTGAAACAGCTTATTTAAAACCTTACCTATTTAACGGTTCAGAACAAGCTTATAGCTATTCTCGGACCCCCAAAGAATTCAGGACATTTATGAACCTTGCAAAACTAACAGCTTCCATCATTTTAATCACCGGCCTGGCTGGCTGTGCGACTGAACTTCCGACGCTTAAGGATGGCGAATCCATTGTCAACCTTCACGAGCAGATCGGTGATGAAATGCTGGCCAGACGCCTGGATACACAACGCGCAGAGAACCTGACTTATTTCAAAGTATCGCCAGGGGCGCATACGATGGAACTTGGGGTGGTTACCAAGGGCTACCAGGAAAGCCAACACCGCTGTGTTGCCACCCTGTCCTATGACAATTTTTTACCGAATGAACGTTACACCCTGATGGAAAGTAGTGCGGGAAAAGAGGTAAAAATTGAACTTATGGACAGTAAAGGTAATACCTTGGCTAAAACTGACAAGATGCCCTGCTTGTAATTAACCGCCGTGTAAATGACAGCGCGGCGTCACCACTCAGCACGTAATATCATGATAGTGTCATTCACTGCTAATACAAAAACGCCCGGCCTATCGCCGGGCGTTTTTGTATAGTCGTCGTTCTCAGAGTTTTTGCACGCCCCGCTCGTCCCATCCGCCACCCAGTGCACGATACAAGTTCACTTCAGCCTGCAACTGCGCAAGGCGATCGTTGATCAGCCTTTGTTGGTTGCTAAACAGCGAGCGCTGCGCGTCCAAAAAGGTCAGGTTGCTGTCCACGCCGATTCGATAACGACGCTCGGCAAGCCGATAGTAATCCTGGCTGGCGTTGACGAGGTCATTCTGTGCCTGCAACTGGTCGACGTAAGTTTTACGTGCAGTCAACCCATCGGAGACCTCCTGGAAAGCGGCCTGGATAGCTTTCTCGTAGTTGGCCACACCAATGTCTTTCTGAATCTCCGAGTAATTCAGGCTAGCGCGTAACGCGCCTGCGTTGAAAATCGGCAAGCTGATGGTAGGGGTAAACGCCCAACTGCCTGAGCCGCTCTTGAACAACCCATCCAGATTCGCGCTCGAGGTGCCGGCATTTGCCGTAAGGCTGATGCTAGGAAAAAAAGCCGCCCGCGCCGCGCCGATGTTAGCGTTAGCGGCCAAGAGCGTATGCTCGGCGGCGAGGATATCGGGGCGACGGGTGAGTAAATCACTGGGCAGACCAGCCGGTACGTTGGCCAGCAGGTCGCCATCCAAGGACTGTGGCTCCGGCAAATCGGCGGGCAGTCCTGTACCGAGAAGAAGCACCAAAGCATTCTCGTCTTCGGCTACTCGGCGCTGGTAGTTTGCCAGGCTCGCCCGCGCACCTTGCACCGAGGTACGCGCCTGTGCGAGATCAAGCGCCGAAGCCACACCCACCTGATTACTGCGGGTGGTCAGACGTAAGCTCTCCTCGTAGGCGTCCAGCGTGTTCTCGGTGAGCTTGAGCAATTCACGGTCGGCTTGCCAGGTGAGATAGGCATTGGCCACGCTCGAAACGATGCTGATCTGGGTCGAGCGTCGGGCCTGGGCGGTAGACAGATAAGTTTCCAGTGCCTGCTGGCTTAGACTGGCGATGCTACCAAACAGATCCAACTCGTACGAACTGATTCCCAGGTTGACGTCATATTGGCTGGAAATACTGGCCTGACCGGACTGCGCCTGAGCGCTCGGCAGTCGCTGCCGTGTTCCGCTGGCGTTGGCGCCAATCGCCGGAAACAGGTCAGCTCTCTGGATTCGGTACTGCGCCCGGAAAGCCTCAACGTTCAGTGCCGCGACCTTCAGGTCACGATTATTGACCAAGGCGGTCTGGATCAATCGCTGCAATGCCGGATCGTGGAAAAACTCGCGCCACCCCTGCTCCACAGCGGCCTGGTCGGCAGCGTTGGTTGCCTGATAGGCAGGACCCTGCGGATATTGCGCCGCAACTGGAGCCTGCGGTCGCTGATACTCAGGGATCAGTGAGCAACCACTCAGAACAGCGGCGCTGATCGCGAGACCGATTAAAGAGCGAGTCATTGGCCTGCCTCCTCACGCATAGCAGTTTCGTCCTGCTTCTTGCGGCTGCCTTTAAACAAGGTTGAAACGGAAACGAAGAACAGGGGAACCCAAAAAATCGCCAGAACGGTGGCCGTTATCATGCCGCCGATCACCCCCGTGCCGATGGCGTGTTGACTGCCAGAGCCGGCTCCGCTGGAAATGGTCAGAGGTAGCACGCCGAGAATGAATGCCAAGGACGTCATCACGATCGGACGCAGACGCATACGACAAGCCTCGACCGTCGCTTCCAGCAACGGTGTACCTTTTTCATTCAATTCCTTGGCAAACTCGACGATCAGGATCGCATTCTTCGCCGCCAACCCCACCGTCACCAACAGACCCACTTGGAAGAACACGTCGTTGGACAGCCCCCGCAATGCCGTGGCCATTAGCGCGCCGATTACCCCAAGAGGCACGACCAAGATGACCGCAATCGGAATCGACCAGCTTTCATAGAGTGCCGCCAGACATAGAAACACGACGAGAATCGACAGCGCATACAGAGCAGGCGCTTGTGACCCTGAAAGACGCTCTTCATAGGACAACCCGGTAAAAGAGATGCCTACGCCGGGCGGCAGTTGCGCTGCAATTCGCTCGACTTCCGCCATCGCCTGGCCAGAGCTGTAACCCGGGGCGGGAGTCCCAAGAATTTGCTCGGCAGGGACGCCGTTGTAGCGTGACAGTTTTGGTGAGCCGAAGATCCACTCGGCACTCGCAAATGCCGAGAACGGGACCATCTGACCTTGGTTATTACGCACGAACCATTTACTCAGATCCTCTGCGGTGCTGCGCGAGTCAGGTTGACCCTGTACGTAAACCCGTTTAACTCGACCGCGGTCAACGAAATCGTTCACATAACTACTGCCGTATGCCACTGACAGCGTGGTGTTGATATCGGCCAGAGAAATGCCCATCGCCCGCGCGCGCTCGTCGTCGATGGTCAGGTGGTACTGTGGCTCGTCGGCCAAGCCGTTTGGGCGAACGCCAGCGAGGACCGGGCTCTGGGCAGCCAGCTCAAGAAACTTGCCGCGTGCCTCCATGAGTTTTTGATGGCCCACGCTATCTTGGTCCTGCAGGTAGAAATCGAAGCCGGTGGCGTTACCCAACTCCAGTACCGATGGCGGAACCACCGCATATACCAGGGCGTCGCGGTACTTCAGGAACTCTTGCTGGGCACGCTGGGCAATTTTGAACACAGTATTGTCACTGTCTCGTTCATCCCATGGCTTCAGGTTGACGAACGCAATCCCTGAATTCTGCCCGCGGCCCGCAAAGTTGAAGCCGTTAACGGTGAAAACTGTAGCAACGGCTTTACCTTCTCCGTGCTCTTTGTCCAGCAAGTACTGACTCATGCGATCAAGCACTTTTTGCGTGGTCTCAGCCGAGCTGTTGGCCGGCGTCTGCACTTGCGTAAAAATCAAACCCTGGTCTTCATCAGGCAAGAACGAGGTCGGTATCCGGGCGAACATCCAAATCGTGCCGGCGACGATTACCAGGTAAACCATAAAGCCCGGCACCCTATGCCGAATGATCTGGCCTACGCCCTGCTCATATCCGTTGACGCAGGCATCGAACCGTCTGTTGAACCATCCAAAGAAACCGCGCTTGGGCTGACCGTGTTTTGTCGGATCGATTGGCTTGAGCAGCGTCGCGCAAAGCGCCGGGGTGAATACCAAAGCAACAAATACCGAAAGCGCCATGGCCGATACGATAGTGATCGAGAACTGCCGGTAGATCACGCCAGTGGAGCCACCAAAGAAAGCCATGGGCAACAGCACCGCCGAGAGCACCAAGGCAATACCCACCAGCGCTCCCTGGATCTGCCCCATCGATTTACGCGTGGCCTCCCTGGGTGACAGGTGTTCCTCCGCCATCACCCGTTCGACGTTTTCAACCACCACAATCGCATCGTCGACGAGTAATCCGATCGCCAGGATCATCCCGAACATGGTCAAGGTATTGATAGAGAAGCCGGCCGCTGCGAGGACGCCGAACGTACCCAACAACACAACGGGCACTGTCAAAGTCGTAATGATGGTGGCACGCATATTTTGCAAAAACAGCAGCATGACCAGAAAGACCAAAACCACCGCCTCGCCCAGCGTATGCATCACACCGCTGATGGATTCGGTGACCACCGGCGTCGTGTCATACGGGTACACCGCTTCAATCCCGGCCGGGAAGAATGGTTTCAGTCGGTCGACCGTGGCGCGAATCGCCTTGGCGGTATCAAGGGCGTTGGCGCCTGTGGCCAAGCGGATGGCGATACCCGAGGCAGGCTTGCCATTGGCTTGGGCGTTGATGCTGTAGTTTTCACCGCCCAAACTGATATCGGCCACATCACTCAGGCGCACCTGGGAGCCGTCGCTATTGACCTTAAGCAAAATGTCACCAAATTGCTCGGAGGTCTGCAGTCGAGTCTTGCCAATGATAGTTGCGGTAAACACCGTACCTTTGCGCGCCGGAAGACCACCAATCGTGCCCGAAGCCACCTGCACGTTCTGCGCCTCAATCGCCTCGGTCACGTCGACTGGCGTCAACTGGAACTGGTTCAGTTTGGCCGGGTCCAGCCAGACTCGCATGGCGTATTGCGTACCCCAGATCTGAAAATCACCAACACCTGAAGTCCTCGAAATCGGGTCCTGGATGTTTGAGACGATGTAGTTGGATAGATCCTCCTTGGTGTGTTTTCCATCGGTGGAAACCAGGCCAATGAACATCATGAAATTCTGTTGGAATTTTGTGACGCGAAGCCCTTGCTGCTGCACTTCACGCGGCAACAGCGGCGTGGCCAGGTTCAGCTTGTTCTGCACCTGAACCTGGGCAATATCCGGGTTGGTGCCCTGGTTGAAGGTCACGATGATTCGCATGCTGCCATCGGCATTACTCTCCGAAGAGATGTAGCGCAGATTGTCGATGCCGTTCATCTGCTGCTCGATCACTTGCACGACCGTATCTTGCACTGTCTGCGCGGAAGCACCGGGGTAAGAAACCTGAATCGCGACAGCGGGTGGTGCAATGTCAGGGTATTGATTGATCGGCAAATTGAGGATCGACAATGCCCCAACGAGCATGATGATCAGTGCAAGCACCCACGCGAAGATCGGTCTATCAATAAAATACTTCGACATGGTCTACTCCGCCTTAGCGCTGGTGTTTAGCGCCACAGGGGCTCTGTTCGCCTCATCTGTCATCGCTTCCTGAGCGACCACGGAGCTCCCCGGCTTAATGAACTGAAGCCCTTCGACGATGATTTTGTCTCCGGCGCTCAAGCCGCTTTCCACCAGCACATTCGCACCGACGGTGCGGCCAACCTTGAGCTGGCGTTGCTCGACTTTGTTATCGGCGGTAACGACCATGGCGGTCGGGGTGCCCTTGAGATCCCGGGTCACACCAATCTGTGGAGCAAGAATGGCCTGCTCGGCGACCCCCTCCTGCAACCGCGCATGCACAAAAATCCCGGGCAGCAGCAAGTGATCGGGGTTGGGGAACACGGCGCGCAGGGTGACCGAGCCGGTTGCTTCGTCGACCGAGACTTCTGAAAACTCCAGCGAACCCTGCAGCGGGTACTGGCTACCGTCCTGAAGTGTCAGGCTAACTTTCGCAGCCTTATCAGCAGTTTTCTGCAACTGCCCGCTTTCAAGAGCCCGACGCAGTTTGAGCACCTCGCCATAAGGCTGAGTGACATCGACATAAATGGGGTCGAGTTGCTGGATAATCGCAAGGGCGGCTGCTTGGCCATTAGAAACTAGCGCACCTTCGGTCACAGCCGAACGTCCAATTCGCCCGCTGATAGGCGCGAACATTTTGGTATATCTCAGATTGATCTGGGCGCCCTTGACTTGTGCCTCTGCCTGCATCTGCTGAGATCGAGCAGTGTCATACTCCTGCTTGCTCACCGCCTGCTCATCGATCAGTTGCCGATACCGGGTGGTCAGCGAGCGAGATTGCTCCAAACTGGCCTGCGCACTGGCGAGCGTCACCTCGTAAGTTGATGGATCGATCTGATAAAGCTGCTGACCAGCCTTGATATCTGCGCCTTCCTTGAACAAGCGTTTCAGGACGATGCCATCCACCTGCGGCCGAACCTCGGCAAGGCGATAAGCACTGGTACGCCCAGGCAGATCGTTGAACAAGGTCACAGCCTGGGTTTTCAGGGTCACCACACTGACTTGGGGGGCTTGCACCGGCGCAGTAGCAGCCTGCTCGTTGTTGCATCCACTGAGCATCGTGGCAAAAGCAATGGCGGTTACCAAAGCAGGATAGATAGGCTTGAATGGCATAAAGTCCTCGAACACAGCGCTGAAAAATGCGCGCATGAGTTTGCAAACTGCCGCAGCACAGGCTGAAACAGCTGCTGGTGGCAATGGGAGAAAGAGTTCGGCAAGTACGCGCAAGAAGCGCGGTGCGAAGATCAAGCTTATTGACCGGGTTAATAAACCCGATGAGCCAATGCGCTGCGCATTGGATTGTTATGTAGGCATGCTAACAATCGAGGGGCCTGAGGATTAGCCCGACTTTACTGAAATCACCAATGAGTGATATTCAGCAATAAAATGGTTTCAGAATTTTGCAGATTACTCACAACGCTCTATATCCAGCGATTAACGAAGGACAGCATTTCGATTAGTGAGTTTTGATCAGCTTTGGCCTCTAATGCGTGCAGCGCATCGGCGAGGCTCATATCCTGCAGGAGCTTCCAACTCAAGTCTTCTACGACTCTGCCATGGATAATTCACGGGAACATCTGGGTTCAAGCTGACAAGTTTCGTGGATCGTTGACGTCCGCAACTTCAGACTTCCACCCGCTCGCCCATTCAGGACGGCCTGCATCTCCCCAAGCACCGCCATCGCCACACTTTCCGGGGTGTCCCCACCCAAATCCAAACCCATTGGATAGTGCAATCGGTCCAACGCAGGCAGGCTGTTTGTCTGTCGCGTTATTTCATCAAGCAGACGCTCGGTCCGATCACGCGGCCCGAGCTGACCGATGTAACGGGGATTACCTTGTAACGCGCCTTTCAACCAATGCGCATCCTGGCTCAGGCTATGGGACATTACCGCCACACACGCCCCCTCCACGAACTTTCGAAATTCGAAAGGCCCGCCTATATCGGCGCTCAACACCCGATCCGCTTCGGGAAAACGTTCCGGACGGGCGAAATGTGGGCGACTATCAACAACGGTGACATGCCACCCCAGGATTTTTGCGATCCGTACCAACGGCTGCGCATCATGGCCCGCCCCAAAGATCATCAGACGCGGTGGTGGCGCGACGTATTCCAGAAAAACCTCTACCTCCGCATAGCCTTCGGTATAGCGTTGCCGCGTAGATTTTTGCTGGTCCAATGTGAGACGCAGATCAGCGGTAATTCGCTCGTTCAGTGCAGGATGGTAGAGCCCTCCGAGGGGCGCCGCGCCAGATTCCAGGAACACACGGTCTCCAACATCTGCACGGCTATTGCGTGAGCCCGCTATTACCGTTGCGATTGCTACGGGTCTCTGGTTGCTTCTTACTTTGCGTAAAGCATCAAGCACAGCGCATTGCTTTGTAGCTGGTACTCGCTCAAACAACACATACACCTTGCCGTTGCAGCCCAGCCCAAAACCAAGGGACTCTTCACCGCCCTCTTCGTCTGTGGCCTCGGTCGTGCTGTAGCTACGAATCACCGGGCCCGACTCACTCAGCCACCAGGCCTTTCGCACCACATCAGCCTCCAGACAGCCACCACTGATAGTGCCCTCCGGACGTCCATATTGTGAAACGAGCATGCGCGCCCCCGGACGGCGATACGCCGACCCCTCGACCTTCACAACGGTGGCGAGTACAGACTCTCGACCCTCGTTCTGTTCGGCGTGGATGGCATCGAGCAATGCGTTCAAACTGGACATATCAGATCTCTCTCCCAAAGCGAATCCGGCGAAGTCGCTGTCGATCGCCAACTATCCAAGCGGGCGCAACTCTCTGATCAAGTCGATCAGCAAACGTAGCGTGATCGGCACCTGCCGGTAGCTTGAGTAATAGATATGGAAGCCTGGACCGACACTGACCCAATCCTCCAAAACCACTTGTAAAGTTCCTTCCGCTACAAGCGGCGCGACAATGGGTTCAGCACAATAAGTCAGCCCAGCGCCCTGGGTGACCATGGCGAGCATCATCCGCGTCTCATCCAGCACGACATTACCGGACACTGGGATCTCTAATTTTTCACCCTCTTTCTCAAACTCCCAGTTGTACATCCGGCCGTTGCCTAGCCGAAACCTTAAACAACTGTGCTGTTTCAAATCCTCGGGGTGCAGCGGCATGCCACATCGGTCGAGGTAATCGGGGGTTCCTACCACGACCCATCGAACAGGGGGGGAAAGACTTTGGGCAATCATGCCTTCAGGTACGGTAGCGCCATACCTGATCCCAGCGTCGAAGCCTCCTTCAACAATGTCCACCATACTGTTGGTGGTTGAGACTTCCACTTCGATATCGGGATAACGATGAGCAAATGTCGATAAAACGGGTGCCAACAAAAGGAGCGCCGCGTCACTGAAAACATTCAGCCGTATACGACCAGTGGGCTCATCACGGAACTTATTCAACAACTCAATGGCCTGGTCGATTTTGTCGACAGGTTCGCTTATCAATGCCAGCAGCTCCTCACCGGCTGCCGTCAGGGTGACGCTGCGGGTCGTGCGATTGAGCAAACGAACCCCCAATCTCGCCTCCAGCCCCTTGATCGCATGACTCAGCGCAGATGCACTTATCCCTACTTCAACACCCGCACGACTGAAGCTGGAATGGCGGGCGACAGCTAAAAAGTAGATAAAATCGCCAAAGTTGGCACGAGTCAGCTGCATGAGTTCTCTGCCATTGGTGTGAAACGTATGAACGAAAGGGCCTCTCCCGCCCCCTGCGCCACAGACAGTTTTTGCCGGCGTGGTTCTGACTGTTTTGGGGTATCACTCATCGACCAAGGTGATCGTTACTTCAAGGGACCCAGGACGCGCGAGTATTCCCAGGCCGGAATCAATCCTGCCGAGTTTGATAAGGTCGCTCGAATACTTGAACCCTTTATGAAAAATGGCGAGATTTCCCCAAGGCGCATAGAAGGCAATGTCACCCGCCGAAGGCGTGAACCCAGCTGGCGCGCCCTGTGTCGATAATGGCTCGGGCAGTACGCTGATCTTCTCGGTCGAGGCGTAGTCGTCCAGTGTCAGTTTCATCGGCAGCTGTTTAACGAAATCTATGGAGGAATCGTTGTTGTCGAGCGTTGCCGTAACCGGACCGCCTGAAACATCGATGCGTATTTTCATAGTTGCTCCACTTTGCTCCGATGGGCTGCGGGGCACGCCCTACCCCCGACCCGAATTGATCTGACAGCCAAATTGCTTTCCCGCCAGAAGGTATCAGCTGACAGAAAAACTGAAATACCTCGCAGCGATTGAAGTCATGAATGAGATTTATCAATCGTCCTTACACACGCAGTGCATTCATAACCAGCGTGAAGGCCCGCGACGGCTGCCTGCGACTTGGGTAATACAAATGGTACCCCGGGAAGGGAGCACACCAATCTTCCAGCACACGAACCAGGCGGCCATTTTCCAGATGCGGTGCGAATTCTTCTTCAGGAAGATAGGCGATGCCCAGGCCGGCCAAGGCTGCATCCACCATGCTGGGAGAGGTGTTGAAAACGAGCTGGCCATCCACTCGTACGTTTAACGGTTGGCCACGACGCTCAAACTCCCAAACGTATAGCCCCCCTGCTGTTTGCATACGCTGATTGATACAACTGTGCTTTAGCAGGTCCCGTGGATTTTTGGGCGTTGGATGCCTTTCGAAATACATCGGGGAGGCCGCAGCGGCCATGCGCAGTTGAGGACCGATGGGTACCGCAACCATATCCTTGTCGATGGTATCGCCCATACGCACGCCTGCATCGAAACGGTCGGCGACGATGTCTCGAAAACCATAATTGATATCGAACTCTATCTTGATATCCGGATAATCGAGCAAAAGCGGCGTGAGCTTGGGAAGCAAATGTGCTCGAAGAATGTGCTCACCACAGGTGATGCGCACGGTGCCGGCGGGTTTATCGCGCATCTCGGTCAGTTCGTCGAGTTCTGCCTCGATTTCGTCAAAGCGATGACCAATGGCTTTTAGTAAACGCTCGCCCGCTGCCGTAGGCGATACGCTACGGGTGGTTCGTGTAAGCAAGCGAATCTCCAGCCTGGCCTCTAACCCGCTCATTGCCTGGCTGAGGGCAGATTGAGTCACGCCCAGTACGGAAGCTGCCCGCGTGAAGCTGCCTTCACGGGCAATCGTTACGAACGATAAGAGATCATTGAGGTTACGTCTGACCATCGCCCAAGTCTCTCATAAATCATTAATTAGCAGGCCTTATAGCCCCTTTAAGGACTGATTAGCTAGTGGCGTCGAAGGGGGCCGGTTACATTAACAACCTCTTTTTAACCAACCCTTCGTTGTATTCAGCGCGAGCGATCGCCATGGCGCTTGGGACGAGAGGCGCGAAGTGACCCGAGGGGACGTGCATGGATCGTAGAGACTTTCTCATCAGAGGCGCCGGACTGGGTTCGGCGTTGATCGCAGGCTCACTTCTGGAAGCAACGGCATCCTGGGCAGAGGCCCCAACCAATTCCCGAAGGGAGGCTCCCGCGTCCAACGCACAACGGGACAACAATGCAAGCGGCAAAGCCCGCGTATTCATTACCGGCTCGGCCGATGGACTGGGCCATGCCACCGCCAAAACCCTGCTTGCCCAAGGCCACGAGGTTGTCGTGCATGTGCGCTCCCCTGCCCGGTTGTCTGCCGTGCAAGAACTGGTGGACCAGGGCGCCATCGCGACAGTCGGCGACTTGGGCGATCTTGAACAGGTTCGCGACCTTGCCCGTCAGGTCAATGCCATCGGCGCGATGGATGCCATTGTTCACAACGCTGGCATCCTCAGCGGGGCGCAACTGCTAGTCGTCAACGTCGTCGCCCCCTATATGCTCACGGCCCTGATTCAGCGCCCCAAGCGTCTGATCTACCTGAGCAGCAGCATGCATAGGGGCGGACGAGCCAGCCTGACGGGATTGGACTGGTCGGGCAGCACCCCCACAGGCAGCTATTCGGACAGCAAACTCTTTGTAACCGCACTCGCAGCAGCCGTTGCGCGGTTGTACCCCGACGTCCTCAGTAATGCGGTCGATCCGGGCTGGGTCCCAACGAAGATGGGAGGTCCCAACGCACCTGACGACCTGCGCCTGGGACACCTGACCCAGGAATGGCTTGCCACCAGCAATGACCCTGAGGCACTCACCAGCGGCGGCTATTGGCACCATCAGCGACGCGAACAGCCGCATTCCGCGGTCCAAGACTCCCGATTCCAAGACTTGCTGCTGGCTGAACTCACGCGCGCCAGCGGCACGAACCTGTCGTGACCACCTCCACGGTAACTACTGCATGAAATTATTCTGGGGTCGTCTTCTCATGGCCGTTGTCGGTATCGCTCTGCTAGGCATCGTTGGCGCCTTCGCCTATTTACAGCAGCCGGTCTTCGGCGACCTGCCCAGCGGCGAGCGGCTGACGCGCATCGAACATTCGCCCAATCATGCCGACGGAGTGTTCCGCAACCAGATCGACACGCCCATGAAGACCACGGACCAATCCGAGATATCGATGTGGATGCAGACCCTTTTCGGGCAAGAGGGACAGCCTCGACCGCCAAGCCCGATTCCCGCCGTCAAGACCGACCTCAAAGCACTCGACCCTACACAGGATATAGTCGTTTGGCTGGGCCATTCCTCCTACTTCGTGCAACTGGGCGGACAACGCATCCTGATCGATCCGGTGTTCAGCACTTACGCCGCGCCGATCCCCGGAGTGAACAAGGCATTCGAGGGCACCAGCCTCTACACGGCCGATGACATACCCGAGATCGACGCTTTGTTGATCAGCCACGATCATTACGATCACTTGGACTATCCAACCGTTCAGGCGCTTCAGACCAAAGTCAGAAAGGTTATCGTGGGGTTGGGTGTAGGCGCGCATTTCGAGCGCTGGGGCTACGACATTGGAGTCGTACGCGAAGCCGACTGGAACGAAGTCATCGCGCTGACACCGAACGTCAGAGTCCACGTCACCACAGCTCGACACTACTCTGGACGCACCTTTACCCGCGATCAGTCGCTGTGGGTCGGCTTTGCACTTGTGTCTCCTGAGCAGCGGTTGTTTTTCAGTGGCGACTCGGGTTATGGCCCGCACTTTGCCGAGATCGGCCAGCGGCTGGGTCCGTTCGACTATGTCGCCATTGATGCAGGTCAGTACGATCCGCGCTGGGCGAATGTCCACATGAATCCGGAACAGGCCGCGCAGGCAGCCAAGGACCTGCACGCCCGAGTGCTGATGCAGACGCATGTGGGCCGCTTCTCCATCGCCCCTCACGATTGGGATGATCCGTTCAAGCGCATGCAAGTCGCCAGTCAGGGGCAAACCTTCGCGCTGTGGACGCCCGAAATCGGCCGCACGGTCTACCTTGACGGCCGTGCGCAGTCGTTCACGGCATGGTGGGAAGACGACGCAGCGAAGACTCCGCCTCAGGTCGCAACTGGAGCCAGGAAGGAGTAAGTCGTGCAGTCTCCCGTCTCGCTGTTGTGGCTACGTCAGGCAAACGTGCGCCCCGAAGAAGCACCCGCAGTCCTGTGGTCGATGCTCTACGTCATCGCGCTATTTCTGGCGTATTACCTGTTGCGACCGATCCGCGACGAGCTCGGTGTGGCCGGCGGGGTCCAGAACTTGCCCTGGTTATTCACTGGTACGTTGTTGGCGATGCTGGTAGCCAGCCCGTTGTTCGCGCTGGCCGTGCGCAAACTGCCACGTAAGCAGTTCATCGTCGTGGCCTATCGTTTCTTCGCTGCCAACCTGATGTTGTTTGCACTGCTGCTGCATCTCACCGATCCACAGTGGCAGGTGTGGCTGGGACGTGCCTTTTTCATCTGGGTCTCGGTGTTCAACCTGTTCGTCGTCTCGGTGTTCTGGTCGTTCATGGTGGATATCTTCGACAGCGAGCAGGGCAAACGGCTGTTCGGGCTACTCGCGGCAGGAGCAACGATTGGCGGCCTCTTGGGCTCGGCTATCACTTCCAGCCTGATCCAACAGTTGGACCGCTCCTGGCTGATGGTGATTGCCATCCTGTTTCTGGAAGTGGCGGTACTTGCATCACGCCGTTTATCTCGCCTTGCTCCGATGCTCAGCCACACCACGCCCAAGGAAAACCCTGACCGACCCTTGGGTGGCGGCATCTTTACCGGCATGGTCCACACGCTGCGCTCGCCCTACTTGGTCGGGTTGGCACTATTCATTCTGCTGTACTCGGTTACATCGACTTTCTTGTATTTTCAGCAGGCCAGCATCGCCGAGACCTCGTTCCCTGATCGTGCGGCCCGCACGGCGTTCTTTGCCAATATCGACTTGATCGTCAATGCGATCACACTGGTATTCCAGCTGTTCATCACCGGCAGGATGATCGCCACCGCGGGCATCGTGGCAACGCTGTGTGTCCTGCCGCTGGTCAGCCTGTTCGGCTTCGCTGCCTTGGCCGCCAGCCCTAGCGTCGCAGTCATCGTGGCCGCGCAGGTCGCCCGCCGGGTAGCGAACTTCGCACTGGCCAGACCCGCCAGGGAAATCCTGTTTACCTCCAGCACACGTGAAGATCGCTACAAAGCCAAGAACTTCATCGACACGGTCGTTTATCGTGGCGGTGACCAAATCGCCAGCTGGGGATACGCAAGCCTGATGGGCCTTGGCCTGACCCTGGCGCAGATTCCCATGATCTCGGTCCCCCTCTCAGCTATCTGGCTGGGCTTGAGTGTCTGGTTGGGACGAACCCACCTGAAGCAGGAACAGCGCGATTCTACGGTCTCACCATCATTGATTGAGGACAGGACATGAAGTCTACCCGCCGCTCCATAGTGAAATCCCTTGGCGTATTGGCCGCTCTGCCTTGGCTCATCCCCGCGAGTCGCGCCTTTGCGGTCGCGCCAACCCGCATCGGCGTGATCGGTAGCGGATCGCTGGGCGGCACGGTAGGTCGGCTGTGGGTCGAGGCTGGACATGAGGTCATGTTCTCTTCCCGCCATCCAGAGCAATTGCAAGACATGGTTGAGGCGTTAGGGCCACGCGCTTCGGTCGGCCTGCCGATGGCGGCAGCGGAATTCGGCACCGTGCTTCTGTTGGCTATTCCGTTTGAAGCGCTACCCCAGGTCGGGCGAGACCTGCACAGTGCCTACCGCGGCAAGATCGTTCTGGACTCCACCAATCCTTGGGGCACAAGCAGCAGCGATGTATACCGCGAAGCGCACAACCTGGGCGTTGCTGAAACCGTCGCGAAGTACATGATCGGCGCGCGACTGGTGCGCGCATTCAGTGCCGTCGATGCCACCGTGGTGGCAATGTCTGCCTCACGAGCGGGCGGGCGCATTGGCATGCCCGTCGCAGGAGATGACGCCGAGGCCTTGCGGGTCGCCGCCGACCTGGTACGCGATGCTGGTTGCGACCCAGTCGTCGTGGGCAACCTGGCTGCCTCCGCCTCGTTCCAGCCGGGCAGGCCGGGTTTCCGCGCCCATCTGACCGCACCGGAACTGCGCCGCCTCCTCGGCCTGTAGTGCAGAGTTCTGGTGGCCGCGTAGATAAGCAAGAAACCTTGCTGCTAGCTCCCACCTCAACAATCGGCCGGTGGATCAAACTGCCAGGCTCTCATGAGTCGGGCAGCGTGATCGCGAGGAAGCTGAATCTAACCGCCGGGTGATCGGAAAATGTGCCGCTCTCCTGTCACCCGCCCCCCCTCCTGCACTCAGCTCATCCAGTTCCCGCCATCAACGTTGTACGTTTGTGCAACGATGTAATCGCTCTCCGAGCCCGCCAGGAAAATTGCCATTCCTACCAGATCCTCTGCTGTCCCCATTCTTCCATACGGAACCTCAAGGCCGACGAGCCGCTTCTTCTCACCCAGGGGTCGGTTCTCGTGTTTGGCAAAGAGCGCGTCGACACCGTCCCAGTGTTCGCCATCGACAACCCCCGGGGCAATCGCATTGACATTGATTTTGTGCTTGATGAGGTTAAGGCCAGCAGACTGTGTAAGGCTGATGACGGCCGCCTTGGTGGCGCAGTAGACGCCTACCAACGCCTCACCGCGGCGACCCGCCTGGCTGGCCATGTTGATGATCTTACCGCCATGCCCCTGACTGATCATCTGCTTCGCCGCTGCCTGAAGCGTGAACAGCGTCCCGCTGACATTGATTGCAAAAAGCTTGTCGTAGCTTTCCCGAGTGATCTCGGTGATCGGTGCAAGATCGAACAACGCCGCATTGTTCACAAGGATGTCCAGCTTTCCTGCGTGGGCAACGACCTCCGCGATCGCTGCATCAATGGACGCCTGGCGGGTAACGTCCATCTCCACCGCGTAAGCTTGCGGCCCAAGCTCGGAGGCCGTCGCTTGAGCTCTTTCCAAATTGATGTCGGCGATAGCGACCGTAGCGCCTTCACCGATATAGGCCTGGGCAAACGAGCGTCCAATACCGCGCGCGGAACCAGTGATCAAAGCGCTTTTACCTTCGAGACGTTTCATTGAATCTACCTTTGTGGTTCGTGGCGCGCTTCATCGAAAGAGCGCGCGTGATGGAAGTCAGGCCGCGCGTGATGCCGCAGGGCTTACCGAAAGACCGCTCTCATCAAATAGATGGCAATGAGCGACATCGAGGGTGAGATAACGCCGGGCGGCGTACGGCACTTCGCAATCCCCCTGGACACGTACCGTCAGGCTTTCTCCTGAATCGACATTCACGTGGCAGAAGGTATCGCTGCCCAGGCGCTCGGTGACATCCGTCGTGACCGGCACTTGGCCTTCAGCGCCCAGGGTCAAATGCTCCGGCCGTATCCCGATCGTCACGGATTGCCCAACCGACAACGCACTGCTGTCGCGTGGAATGAGCAAAGTGGTTCCAGAGGCGAATCTAACCTCCACCCCCGATGCATGCACGGCATGCACAGTCGCCTGCAAGAATCCCATTTTTGGTGTCCCAAGGAAGCCGGCAACGAACAGGTTGGCAGGGTGATGGTAGAGCTCGAGCGGCGAACCAATCTGCTCGATCCGCCCAGCGTTAAGCACAACGACCTTGGTGGCGAGCGTCATGGCTTCGACCTGGTCATGGGTCACGTAGATCATGGTCGCCTGCAGCTCCTTATGCAGTCGGGACAGCTCCAAGCGCGTCTGTACACGCAGCGCAGCATCAAGGTTCGACAGTGGCTCATCGAAAAGGAAAATTTTCGGGTTTCGGACAATCGCACGCCCAATAGCGACTCGTTGGCGCTGACCACCTGACAACTGCTTAGGCTTGCGGTCGAGCAGAGAACCAAGTTCGAGAATCCTTGCGGCCTCGGCGACCTTCCTTTCCACATCCGGCTTCTTCTCACCGGCCAGATCCAAGGCAAATGACAAATTCTTGCGTACCGTCATGTGCGGATACAGAGCATAGGTCTGGAATACCATGGCCAGGTCTCGTTTGGCAGGAGTCACCTCAGTGATGTCTCGGCCGTCGAGCTCGATCGTGCCGCTCGTGACGTCTTCCAAACCTGCAATCAGGCGCAACAGGGTCGACTTGCCACACCCCGACGGCCCTACGAACACCACAAATTCCTTGTCCTTAACCTCGAGATCGATGCCCTTGATGATGGACAGTCCCTCGAAACCTTTCTTGAGATTTTCTATTTTCAAAGTGGCCATGCGTAAAGTCCTGTATGAAATTGGAGCCTTCGCGAAATCATTGAATGCTCGACGTCGTCATTTGACGGCGCCAAAGGACAGCCCACGAACCAATTGCTTCTGACTGATCCAGCCGAAGATCAAGATAGGTGCGCAGGCCAATGTGGAAACCGCGGAAAGCTTCGCCCAGAACAGACCCTCAGGGCTCGAGTAGGAAGCGATCAGCGCGGTCAGAGGTGCGGCGCTGGAGCTCGTCAGGTTGAGCGACCAGAAGGCCTCGTTCCAGCACAGGATCATCGACAGCAGCATGGTCGACGCCAGCCCACCCTTGCTGATGGGCAGCAGCACGCGCAGCATCTCCTGCCCCAGGGTCGCGCCGTCCAGCCTGGCCGCCTCCAGAATCTCCCGGGGGATGTCTTTGAAGTACGTGTAAATCATCCATACCACGATGGGCAGGTTGATCAGGGTGTAGATCACGATCAGCGCGATCCGGGTGTCCAGCAACCCCGCCCCCTTCGCCAGAAGGTAGATAGGCATGAGCACCCCAACTGGAGGAAGCATCTTGGTCGATAGCATCCAAAGCAGCGTCTGCTTAGTGCGCTTGGTCTCATAGAACGCCATCGAGTAGGCCGCCGGCACCGCGATCAGCATGCACAACGCTGTAGCGGAGAAGGAAATCAGCACCGAGTTCCACGCGAAGTGGAAGTAGTCACTGCGCTCCTGGATGTGCAAGTAATTCTCCAGCGTAGGCATGAAGATGAACTGTGGCGGCGTAGCGAAGGCGTCGATCTCGGTCTTGAAACTGGTAAGCACCATCCAAAAGATCGGAAAGAACAACAGCAAAGCGGTGACCCAGGCCAAGGTGCCGAGCAGTACGCTTTGCAGAGACCGGGATTGTTTAAGCGTCATCATGGCGTTGTCCTCAGGCTTTGTCGGTCAGGTTCTTGCCAATCATGCGCACCAGCACAATCGCCGCGATGTTGGCGATCACCACCGCAATCAGACCACCGGCCGAGGCCATGCCCACATCGAACTGCACCAGTGCCTGGTTGTAGATCAGATAGGCGAGGTTGGTCGAAGCGAACCCAGGTCCGCCATTTGTCGTGGTGAAGATTTCTGCAAATACCGACAGCAGGAAAATCGTCTCGATCATCACCACCACCGCGATGGGCCTGGCCAAATGTGGCAGGGTCAAATGCCAGAAGATGGCCAGGGCACCCGCCCCATCCAATCGAGCGGCCTCTTTCTGCTCTTGATCGAGCGACTGCATGGCTGTCATCAGCAACAAGATCGCAAAAGGCAGCCACTGCCAGGAAACGATGACGATGATCGAGAAGAGTGGGTAATGAGCTAGCCAATCGACGGGCTGTGCCCCGAAGAACTTCCATACCGCCGCGAGGATCCCGGAGACAGGGTGGAAGATCAGGTTCTTGAAGATCAGCGAACCCACGGTCGGCATGATAAAAAACGGCGAAATGAGCAGCACCCTGACTATGCCGCGTCCAAAGAACTCGCTTGCCTCAAGCAAGGCTGCAATCAAGACACCAAAAATCACGCTGATCAGCAGCACGCTGCCCACCAATATCAACGTGTTAAGCGCTCCGGGAAGAAAACCCGAATCTGTCACGAAATAGGCAAAGTTCTCCAGGCCAACGAACTCGTTTTCCCCTGGATTGAGCAGGTTGTACCGGATCACCGAAAAATAAACGGTCATGGCCAGCGGCACGATCATCCAGAGCAACAAAAGTGCAACCGATGGCGACACCAGAAACCATCCTGGATTGATCAAACGGCGTGCGCGTGATGGCGCCGAGGCCGCAAGCTGGGCTCGAATAATGGACGTGTTCATGATTATTTACCTGTGCGGCTGTGACCGCCGGCGCTAAGCCGGCGGAGGTAAGGGGCTATTTATTTTTTGGGATAGCCCGCACGCTTCATCTCGCGCTCGGTTGTGGACTGGGCAGAAGCCAGCGCTTGCTCAACCGACATTTGTCCTGTCAACGCTGCGGAGAAAAGCTTGCCTACCGATGTACCGATCGACTGAAACTCGGGGATCACCACGTATTGAATGCCCACGTACGGAACAGGTTTGGCTGAAGGCTGCGACGGGTCAGCGTGCTTCATCATTTGCAACGTTACCTGAGCAAACGGCGCGGCCTTGAGGTAAGCGTCACTGTAGGTCGAGATGCGTGTACCGGGTGGCACGTTCGTGATGCCATCCTTATCGGTAACTAGCTGGATGTACTCTTTGGAGGTGGCCCAGGTGACGAACGATTTGGCGGCCTCTTTGTGCTTGGAGGTGGCAGGAATTGCCAATGACCAGGCGTACAACCACGAGGACCCCTTGTCGGTAACCTCAATAGGCGCAGGAGCGAAACCTACGCTGTCCACCACCCGGCTCTGCTCCTTATCGGTGGTGAAAGATCCAGCCACGCTTGCATCAACCCAAATCGCGCATTTTCCACTGTTGAAAAGGGCCAGTGTTTCGTTGAACCCGTTACTGGATACTCCGGGAGGGCCATATTTCTTCAGGGTATCAACATAAAACGTCGCTGCTGCCTTCCACTCAGGACCATTGAGTTCAGGCTGCCATTTCTCATCGAACCAGCGCGCCCCGAAGGCGTTGGCCATCGTGGTAAGCAAGGCCATGTTTTCGCCCCAGCCAGCTTTGCCACGCAAGCACATGCCATATTGATCCTTCGAAGGATCATTGAGCTTGGCAGCGAACTCGCCCAGTTGCGACCAGGTCGGCTGCCCCGGCATCGTCAGCCCTGCAGCCTTGAACAGGTCGGTGCGGTAGTACGTGATGGTGCTTTCGCCGTAGAACGGCAGTGCGTAGAGCGTATCGTTAACAGAAAGGCCCTGACGCACGGCAGGAAAGATATCGTCGACGTCGTAGCCGGCCGGGAGGTCCTTCATCGGCTCTAGCCAGTTCTTGGCACCCCACATCGGGGTCTCGTAGGTGCCAATCGTCAACACGTCGAACTGACCACCTTGAGTGGCAATGTCAGTGGTCAGACGCTGACGCAGAACGTTCTCTTCGAGCACGACCCAGTTCAGTTTGATGTCGGGATGCTGCTGCTCGAAGATCTTGGATAGCCGTTGCATTCGGATCATGTCACCGTTGTTGACCGTCGCGATGGTCAGCGTCTCAGCGGCATGGCTGGCAAGGGCGAATGACAGACCAGTAGAAAGAATTAGCGCATTCGTAATCTTCATGGGGCTCTCCACTCCAAGCCAGATGACCGGAGCTATTATTGTTGTTGTTCACCACTTGTGAGCAAAACAAGACCGCATTGCAGTGGTGGGCGAATTGATTAGATCACCTACCCGCCCCGCCCTCAAACGAATCGCGGACGCCGAACTGATACTTTTTTGATCGCGATAACCGGCAGCCACAAGGGTTAAAAAAGTATCAACCAGCTGCAATAGTTGGGCTAGCAGTCCCGGACGAATTCGGCGTATGGTTGGCGCATTCGATCCACCGTATAACTATAAAAAGGGGCACGAGATGCCTGACAACCGCGCTGCTTTGTTCGAGCACCGACCAGCCGACCTTGAAGTCATCCTTCCTGAACCCGATCAGAGCTTTCGATGGTACGAGCACGACTATCCATACGCCCTCGCCCGCTGGAACCACCATCCGGAATATGAAATCCACCTGATTCGACAAGGAAGTGGCAAGCTTTTGGCTGGGGATTACATCGGGCCCTTCACCGCAGGACATGTCGCACTGATTGGCCCAGGTCTTCCCCATGATTGGATGGGAGATATCGCGCCGGGAGAACAGCTCGTAGGCCGCGACGTGGTGCTGCAGTTTGACGGCGCTGCCCTGCTCGACCTCCAAGGTTCATTGCCTGAGCTATCGGAGCTGAAAACGCTGTTTGAGCTGGCACAACGTGGGATCGAATTTACTGGGGGGACGGCCGTCGAGGCCGCTTTGCTGCTTGAGAGAATCGGCGAGGCGACGGGGCTTCAGCGCCTGATCATGTTCCTGCAATTGATAGACACCCTCGCAAGGGCGCCAAAGCGCGAAATTCGGGTATTGGCCAGCGCCTGCTACTCGCCTTCGTTGAACGAGCGCAGCTCGGAGCGAATAAATCAGGCATTCGACTACCTGATCAATGAGCTCACATCCGACATCCGGCTATCTGTCATCGCCGAGCGAGTTGGGATGAGCGAGGCCGGTTTTTCACGCTTTTTCAAACGAATCACTGGCCACGGATTCATGGACCTGATGCGCAAGCTGCGCATCCAGCGTGCATGTCGGCTACTCGTCCAGACACAGCTCTCGGTCGCCGAAATCTGCTTCGAGGTTGGCTATGAAAACGTCTCCAATTTCAATCGCCACTTCCGTCATGAAATGCATCAGACCCCGAGCGACTACCGGCGTACTACTGCCGTGAAGCTCTTCAACCGAGACAGTCTTCACCCATCGCTACCGATCACGCAGGTGCGGTGAGACCGCGCCTATTGATGTGACGCACGATAGTGTCCCCAGCCCGATACAAGAGAGAATGAATATGCAATTGCCGAGCGTTGTTGTGTTTGGTGAAGCACTGACCGACGTGGTTCAACACTCGCCCGGACGGTGGCAGGGCTATCCAGGTGGCGCGCCCTGGAACGTGGCCCGCGCAATGAGCCGCCTCGGCGTGCCCACTGCATTCGCCGGCTCGATCAGTACCGACTCATTGGGCGATGAGCTCGCACAGCAATCGAGGGCTGCCGGTCTGGACATGAGATTCCTCCAGAGAGTTGACGCTGACCCTCTGGTAGCGATCGTGCCCTCCAGCCACCCTCCCCGGTATTTCTTTGCGGGCGAGGCCGATCTACTTTTTGATGTGGACCAACTCCCGGCAGGTTGGTTGGATGCGGTTCGACTCTGTCACTTCAGCTGTATCAGCCTTGCCCGTCAGCCATTGGGGGACAGGCTTGTTGAGGTGGCCAGGAGGGTGAAGGAAGAAGACAAGCTGATTAGCTATGACCCGAACTGGCGCAACCTGATGGACACCCGCTACCGCGAGCTGACTTTCCCGGCCATGGTGGAGCTTGCAGACATCATCAAGCTCTCGGATGAGGATCTTCGTCAGATATACCCTGGATTGAACGAAGAACAGGCCCTTCGAGAATTGCGGACAATGAATACTCGTGCCCAGATTCTTTTCACCCGTGGAGCGAAAGGCATGGTGTTGTATGACACCGACCTAAAGTTTGAACAGCCC
Organism: Pseudomonas lini; assembly: GCF_964063345.1. Lineage (NCBI taxonomy): Bacteria > Pseudomonadati > Pseudomonadota > Gammaproteobacteria > Pseudomonadales > Pseudomonadaceae > Pseudomonas > Pseudomonas lini. The sequence continues at coordinate 5,860,000 of NZ_OZ061318.1, read as the reverse complement.
GCGATCGCCGTTGAGGTCGCGGATACAGTGGGTGCCGGAGATTCGAGTATGGCCGGCTGGCTCGCCTCGACGCTTCTAGGCATCCAAGAGCCGCGTGCACGATTGGAGTTCTCCGCGGCTTGTGCGTCGGTGTCTTGCTCACATGCAGGGGCTTACGCGCCTAGTCGTGAAGAAGTGAACAACTTGCTGTCATACCGCATGCAACATTGACGCTGAAATTCGCATTGAACACAGCCATCTTGTCAGGTGACGGGGCTCAAGGCGCAGTGGATAGAGTACACATGCGGGTTGAGCCAGATGGACCAGTCCACCACTAGCCAGTTGAACCCGCACCAGTGTTCGTGGCCCAGGAGCAACAAACGCTCCCCCACCAGTTATTACAAGTTTTTGATCTGGCGCCCGGCAAGTCGGGCCTGCTCCATCTGCGGAAACCCCGAAGGTGAAAAGCAGCGTGCCGCCCCCAACCGCCAAACTGTTCTCTTCATCCGTCAAATCTCTTTGCTTACTTCGTCTGTCGGCGTCCCGAGCCGTCTTTCGTTCAAAGCTGAGGTCGTCAAGAATGAATACTCGTAAGTTATCAGCTGAGTAAAACTGGCATACGTCGCAGCGATTGAGACCAGAAATGAGACCTTTCAACCTCACCGACGACGCAATGATGATATTGACGCCCAGCCATCAATTCAGCTCATGGTTATATGCAGTCACGCAGCTAGCTCTTCGTCATCCCTGTCGTAAAATCATGCCACGGTTGCGCGGTCCCCTGCCTTATCGTCAATAGGTTCCACGCCCGTCCTGATAGAAGTCATAAGGCTTCTTTTGAATGACCTGAAGCTCCCATAGGCGCGCATACCCCGGCCACTGCCATGACCGCACCAGACCAGAATGAGGATCCCAACTCATACCCTCTGGAATTTTCTGCCGCAACAAATGGAGCCCCATTGATGCCCGATCCGATCAAGCTTGAATTTTCCGAAAAGTACGACGATAAGCACGCGCAGAGTTATTTACTCAAGCATCAGGACAATCTGGCCCGCCGTTTATCCCACAAACGCGACGAGCAATTGGCGCGTAGTGCGTTGGTCGCCGCTGGCGAGCCTGGCTTGGTGCTGGACTTGCCGTGCGGGGCCGGGCGTTTCTGGCCGTTACTGGCGCAAAAGCCTGGTCGCGTGATCATCGGCGCAGACAATTCTGAGTCGATGTTGAAGGTCGCAACCATCGCCCAACCGGCGGAGGTGGTGAAACGGGTTCGCCCGTTGCAGACCTCTGCCTTTGCTATCGATTTACCGGACAACGCGGTCGACAACATATTCTGCATGCGCTTGATGCACCACATCGGCGCCCCGGAGCACAGACTCGCGATTCTGCGTGAGTTTCAACGCGTTACTCGCGACAGCGTAATTATCTCACTATGGGTGGACGGCAACTTCAAGGCTTGGAAACGCAAGCGTACCGAAGTGCGTCGTCGCAACAAAGGAGAACAGGACGGTTACCAAAATCGGTTCGTGTTGCCGGCTACTACTGTCGAGGCAGAGTTTGAACAGGCCGGTTTCCGTGTTCAGAAATCCCTGGACTTCATACCGCTCTACGCCATGTGGCGAGTTTATGTATTACGCAAAAAATAACAAAATGGCCATCAGCCACTTATCCAAGCTTTATGGAATTGATAGTTCATGCCCCCTCGAATCATATGCCACATGATCAGCTCGGTGGACGGGCGCCTCGTGTCTTCTCGTTGGACATCTCTACCCAATGGGGACAGTGAGCAAACGATTAGAAATCATTACGAGCGAATTGCCGCCCGCCTAGGCGGCGACGGTTTCATCATAGGCCGAAAGACCATGGAAGCATTTGATGGTATTTCTTCAAAACCACCGTTTGTAGGGGAACACAGCGGTGGTCTGCGGGACCACAACATAGCGCATGAACCAGGGGACCCGGTTGCGATCGTGATTGACCCCTCCGGGAAGCTGCACTACCAGACGAATACCATTGATGGCGGGCATCGGATTATCTCCATTCTCGGCGACTCGGTATCGGATGCCTATTTGCAGGCGTTGCGAAACCAGGGCATTTCCTATCTCTTCGCAGGCCCTCATTGTGAAAACCTTAAGCAAGCGTTAGCGATGCTAGGCGCCCAGTTTGGATTGAAGACCCTGCTACTCGAAGGTGGCGGCGTGATCAATGGGACCTTTTTGAAGGCCGGTCTGATCGATGAGATCAGCCTTTTGATTTACCCAGGAATAGATGGTTTGAGCGGGGTACCAAGCATATTTGAATATCACGGCCAGTCGGATGAACGCCCTGCGTCCGGCCAGTCCCTGCGCCATATCAGTACGCAAACGATTGAGGATGGTTTCATCTGGGCCAGGTACCTCGTTGCGAAGATGTCACCGCACACATGACACTCGCAACAACGGCAAACCTCTAACGGCGGGAGCCCTCGCGTCAGGCTCTAGTCGCGCAAGTGCTTACGCTTCCAGTATTTAAGACGCTCGCTCCTGCATATAGGGCCGGGTCACCTGAGTGAGCCAGTTCAGCACTGCTTCCACGCGCGGAGCAACGTGCCTACGATGAGGGAGAAGCAACGAAGCCTGTATCGGGGGCGGCCTGAACTCTGGCAGTACCTCAACCAGCTCCCCGCTATCGATCAGGCGCTGGCTTGCCGGTACGGACACTTGCATGATGCCCAACCCGTTTCTGCAGGCCGCCAGCAGGAGTGAGCCACTGTTTATGGCGAGTGCACTGACCATGGGTACTGACTGCACCTCGCCATCTACCGCATAGCGCCAAGCAGCCTCTTCACTACGCAAGTTATTTGCGTAGTGAATAACACGATGACCAGCGAGGTCAGCGAGTGAACTCGGCACACCATACTGTCGCAAGTACGCTGGACTGGCTAAATTGCAGGCCTTCATTGTGCCTAATTTTCGTGCGACCAGATCCGAATCCGGCAGCGGGCCTATCCTGATCAAGCAATCAACACCCTCCTGTATCATGTCCACCCGACGGTCGTTGATACTGATTCTGAGATCAAGCAGCGGATGCGCGGACAGCAATTCCCGCAAATGCGGCATTACCAGCTCCTGCCCAAATAAGCTCGGCATATCGAGACGCACCCTACCTTGCAAAGCTCCGGCAGCAGGCCGAAACATCCCCTGCAAATGATCTGACTCCCTCAGCAGTTCTCTGCAGCGCTCGAAAAACAGCTCGCCATCAGGCGTCAACCGAACGCTGCGGGTGTTGCGTTGCAATAGCCGGCTACCCACATCGGCTTCCAGCGTCCGCACAATGGCAGAAGCCCGGCTCTTGGCAACACCGAGCTGCTCGGCCGCTTTAGTAAAACTGCCCAATTGGGCAACGCGGCAAAAAACCCGTAGATCATTCAACTCCATCGTCGATTGTTCTCTATAGATGAACAGAGGGTTAATTTTTCCCGACTTTATTCGCGTTCTTCAGAACCGTAAAGTCTGACCTCCGAATCTTTTCCGAGAACTGTATGACGATGACTAAAAAATCAGATCGCATTGCCCTTATTACTGGTGCCAGCCGAGGAATTGGACGGAGTAATGCCTTGAAACTCGCCGAAAATGGCGTCGATGTGATCATTACCTATCTGAGTAGTGCAGACGCAGCTGCGGCAGTTGTAAGCGAAATCGAAGCCTTGGGTCGTCGCGCCGTAGCCTTGCACCTTGATGTCGGCAATGCAGGTACGTTTGCTAAATTCGCAAACGATGTGAAAACCACGCTGCAGCAAAAGTGGCAGCGCGATCGATTCGACTACCTGATCAACAACGCAGGTGGTGGTACATACGCGACGGTTGCCGACACCACCGAGCAAGAGTTCGACCTCATGATCAACACTCATCTCAAAGGCACGTTCTTTTTGACCCAAAAATTGCTTCCGCTGATAGAGGATGGCGGACGCATTCTTAACACCTCGTCAGGTTTGACCCGCTTCACAGTGAGCGGCTACGCCGCCTACGCCGCAGCGAAAGCCGGCGTCGACGTGCTGACGCGCTATATGGCCATAGAGTTAGGTTCGCGGAGGATCAGCGTTAACGCTATCGCGCCGGGCGCGACGGAAACAGACTTCGGCGGAGGCGCTCTGCGCGATGACTCGGCCCTGAACGCGCAATTTGCTGGCATGACCGCACTGGGTCGTAATGCGCGCCCGGATGACATCGGTTCTGTAGTCGCCGCATTGCTTGGCGAAGGTACCGGCTGGATTACCGGGCAACGCATAGAGGCGTCGGGGGGCCTGCTCCTCTGAGCCAACGGTAGCGGTAGCGGTGGAGATGGCAGATGCCTGCACTCTCCACTTGCGTGCAGCGTCAACGAATATATTTGTCAGCGGCTGGGCAGACGGTGGCTTACAGCGATGGTAGCTTAGTGAATACACCGCGCGTCTGCTCGTAGGCCTGCACAACAGGTAATGCCAACGCATACTTGTCGCGCATTATTGCTACAGAGGATCTGCGGCCCTATACATTCCCAATTTATCATTTTCGTGCATAGCAGTATTCTGTCTCACCAACTTTTAACAAGAATCCTGCCCAGATATTATCTCCGCGCGAAGCCACAACCTCATAAAACCAGGTTGCGCAACATTTATTCACGAACAACTAATGATCAAAAAGACCCGTTTGGACGCATTCAGAATGTGAGATCGTTACATAAGAGCCTCGCAATTAGGCTTCTCAGCCACTGTCTTCCATTCCTGAAAATCTCACCGTGGTTCTGGATCATAGGGCTATCCAACAAATGGAAGTTAATAATAGCTAAAGCTCTTCGTTAGATCTCCCTAGACCATCATAAGGACGGAGCTTATCAAGGGACCGATCTGAACCAAGAGACAGGCACCGCAAGGAAGCAAAGGCCAGTACAGGCGTCTAAGAAGGTACCTAGCGGTTCTGCATCCCGGATGAGGCCGCTAGCATGTACACAGCTCACAGTTTCAATCCATGGGAAAAATCGTTTTACCGGCCGATTGATGCTGCCATACGCTGGTGTGGGCTGATGGATCACGAGGCTCAAATTCTAGACAGCGCCTGGGATTGTCCAGGTTTGCTGTCAAAGCAATTTCCACAATGGCCATGTCTGCATATCAATGTAGGGAAAATTCTCGATGCCATACGAAACAACGAGATCCCTTATGGTTATTTCGGTGTGACGACTCGGCCAGACAGCCCTATCGACTGCAGACTCGTAACTGTCAGGCATACGGATCTCAAATATTGGATGATTCACTATTATCCAGACCAACGCCCCGCTTTTCTATTTGGAAGAAAGCCGCCTGATGATTCAAAAATAAGTATTGATACCTACTTGACGCTGCGAGCTGATCGAGACGCCCTCGAAGTCAAGCTTAGGGCGATAGAGCTCCTCTGCATATCCGAGCAGCCTGTCAGAGTGCACTGCTCGGATGTGACCTGGGGGTAATGTTGGTTGCGATAATCGATCACGTTCAAATTGCAGGTCTATACGCCCACGGCCGAATCAATGATGCTTGCTAGCCACTCGGGCTATCATGAACAAAAAAGCTCTGCGACGCTTACGCGTTTGACGAGCCCCGCCGTGCCGTTAAATTTTTCCCCGATCATCGGAGGTCAACAAACCCAGGGTGATTTACTACTTCTGCCTTGATTACAGAATTGCTGCATTCGCTTTCGCATCATGCTCGGCGAGCAACATATCGAAGCGCATTGGAAGTGAAATCTCCTAGCCCTCCAGCGCTTTCCACCAAAGCTGCAGGGATAGATACTGCAAGTAAACATCCTCAGTACTTCCCTTCAAAAAGCGATCCATCACACCTCATATTTCCTGCTGAATAAATCGATCTCAGACTTGATTCTGCCCTCAGATCCATATGGGGCAGCATCATGCCAACTACTACCGTCTTTCGCTGCTTACTACTCTCGTTGGCTATCGTCGATGACAGCAGCTATGCCACATCTGGTCATGAGCAGGATCAGCTCAGCCAAGTCCAGCAGCAACTCGACATAATCGAACGCGTTGCAACGAAAGCTAAGGCAGTCAGCATGCCTCAACCCGACGATCGCTATCGCTTCGACTATCCCCGCCTGTCTCAGGACATCCAACGTATTCGCCAAGGCCTGCTGGACTATCTGTCCCCCTCTCGCGCTCAACCCCGTGACCCCAGTGAACTGGTCGGTGATTACCGCCTCGACACTCCGTCTGCCGAGCCCTCGCCATGAGCATGACCGATTCCCAGACCGCGGCCTTCCAAAACGCCGCCGGTTTCTCACCGCAGAGCAGTTCCACGCTCTGGTTGTCCCTGGTTCTCGTCCTGGCTTTGCTGTGGTGTGCCTGGGTGATGTGGACGGCTTACCGGGGGTGGACATCCGGCAGTGTTCGCTTCGGAGCCTTCGGCGGCAGTGCTGCGCGCGTGCTGCTCACCTTGCTGGTCCTGATGTTCTTCACCCTGTCCTAACACCGGAGATCACCGTCATGCTCAAGTGCCTTATCCCCCTGAAAAACAACCTGCGTGATCGTGCCAGTCAGCGCTTGATCGGTCTGCTGCTAGTTCTCGGTCCAAGTTTGGCTTTTGCTGAACTCCCGACCATGGAAGCCCCTTCACGTGGTGAAGGTTCCGGGTTGATCGAGACGATCAAAAACTACGCCTACGACGGCGGCATCCTGCTCGGTCTACTGATCGCCTTGCTCGCCTTTCTTGGCGTGGCTTGGCACTCGTTGACCGTCTATGCCGACGTACAGAATCAGCGCAAGACCTGGAAGGATTTGGGTGCTGTGGTGGGCATCGGTGCCCTGCTGGTGGTGATCATTATCTGGTTTTTGACCAAGGCTGCCGCGATTCTGTGAGGTTGGCATGAACGACGCTATCGAACGCCTTGCCGACGGTACTTTGGTTTTTCTCCCGGAACGACTCAATCGCGATCCTACCGTTTTGCGCGGATTGACCAACGATGAGATGTGGGTGGCGCTCGGCACCGGCGCCGTCACTGGCCTGCTGATGGGTGTTCCTCTGGCGATCGCCACTGCCTCCATTGCCGTGGCGCCAACCGGCATGATCGCTGGCATGGCGCTGGTGTTATTTGCCGGTGGCACGCTACTGCGTCGGGCCAAACGGGCTCGCCCCGAGACCTGGTTGTACCGCAAGCTCGAATGGATATTGGCCAGCCGTTGGCGCCTGGGCCGTGGAAGTTTGATCCTCCACTCCGGCGTCTGGACGATTCGCCGCTCGCGTCGATTGCGCCCTGCCCTGTCCCGGTGGCAGCCATGAGCCGATTTCGGAACAAAGTCGATGCCCAACAGGCTCATATCCTCAGCCTGCGCCTGGCTGTAGTAATCCTCGCTCTGGTATGTGCTGGACTTTGGTATGGCTGGCGCTCGGCACCGACTGATCTGACCGTGCATGTGCCCCCGGACCTGCGTTCGGGTAGCACGCGCAAGTGGTGGGATATCCCCTCAGAGAATGTCTATGCATTTGCCCTGTACATCTTCGGCCAACTTAACCGCTGGCCCTCCGATGGCGAGCAGGATTATCGCCGCGCCATCTATAGCTTGCAGTCCTACCTGACACCCTCCTGTAAAACCTTCCTCGACGGCGACTACGAATACCGCAAGGCCGCCGGCGAACTCCGCCAGCGGGTGCGTGGCGTCTACGAAATTCTGGGCCGAGGCTACAGCGAAGATCCAGAGCTCAGGGTCAAGCAACTCGACCACGACAGCTGGCTGGTCACGCTCGACCTCAACGCCGATGAGTATTACGCCGCCGAACCGGTGAAACGGGTGGTGGTGCGTTATCCATTGCGCGTGGTGCGTTTTGATCTGGACCCTGAACGCAATAAGTGGGGACTAGCGCTGGATTGTTATCAGGGCACACCGCAAAAAATTTCCCTGCCTGGAGGTGAGCCATGAAGCGGATTGCTACCCTGGGACTCACCGTCGCACTGATGTCATGGGGAGCTGCAGCGCAGGCCGTCGAGTTGATGCGTTGGGAACGCCTTCCCCTCGCTGTCCCGCTGGTGATCAATCAGGAACGGGTGGTCTTTGTCGATGAGGCTGTTCGAGTCGGCGTGCCCTCAACCCTGACCGGCAAGCTGCGCTTGCAATCAACCGGTGGCGCGCTGTACCTGCGCGCGTCGGAAGCCATTGCTCCGACCCGGCTGCAACTGCAATCGGTCGCGACGGGCGAGATCATCCTGCTGGATATCGCAGCCATGCCTGGTGATCAACCGCTAGAGCCCGTGCGAATTATCAAAAATGCTCAGGGGCAGGCGACCGAGGCTGAATCCAGCACCGTCCCTGTTCCAGAACGTACACCGGCCCCAGTCGCTTTGACGCGCTACGCCGCGCAAAGCCTGTACGCACCTCTACGCACCGTGGAGTCGCTGCCCGGCGTACGCCGCGTCCCGCTAAAGCTGCGCACAGAATTGCCAACCCTGCTGCCGACCGAAAACGTGTCCAGCACGCCCATCGCCGCCTGGCAACTCGGAGACTACTGGGTTACAGCAGTGAAGTTACGCAATCGTGGCTCAGCGACGGTGCAACTCGATCCGCGTCGGCTACAGGCCAAGCTATTCGCCGCGGCACTCCAGCACACCTTCCTCGGACCTGTCGGCAGCGCCGAAGACACTACGGTTGCCTACCTCGTCACCCGCGGTGCCGGTCTTGAACACGCCGTGCTGCTCCTGTCTGTTCCGGAAGGTGCCGACGATGAAAGCTAACGCCTTACTTAAATGGCTAGTACCAGCTGTGCTGCTGGGCGTGGCTTTCATCATCCTGAAAACCTGGGTCGCGGGTAGCACCTCCTCTCCAGAGCACCCAGTTGATCAGGGCAATATTCAGTTATCCGCCGAGCAAGCCAAGTCGCTCGGTATCGCGGGCGACACCCCGCGCGATACGGTCGCCACCTTGATCGGCCAAGTGAAGGCCATGCGTAGCGACATGCTCGGTTTGAAGAAACACAACGATTCGCTGCAGGCGGAAAACAACCGCCTGCGCGAGCGGGAAAACAGTGTCGATTCGCGTATCCAGACGGCGCTGGGCAGAGTGACCCAGCAGGTCGACGAAGGCCGCCGACAAGCCAACGAGGCCCGACTCAAAGCAGAACAAGACAGTCGTCAGGCTCGCGGTCTGCTGACGCAATTGCAGGAACAGTTGTCGGGGCTGACCGGCAAAGGCAAGGACATGCCGATCGGATTGGGGCTTGAGCCGGGCGACGGTATTCAGTTCGAAGGGCAGCATTCTGCCAATGATGCATTGCAGTGGATTGAGCCCTCGGATGCTCTGCCCACCGACGCCCAGGGCAAAACCAAGACCGTGTCCGCGCTGAGTCTGCCTACTGCCTTCAACTCACTGGAGGGTTTGAAGGACAATGCCATCGACCGCAGCCAGAAGCAGTTACGCGAGGTCACCAAGGGTGAACGTGACCTGACACGCTCCGCTGATCGTACCGAAGGCGCGAAGCCGGTCTACACCATTCCCGAAAACGCAACGCTGATGGGCTCGGTCGCCATGACCGCGCTGATCGGCCGAATCCCGGTGGACGGCACCGTGAATGATCCCTATCCCTTCAAAGTCTTAGTCGGCCCGGAGAACCTGACCGCCAACGGGATCGACCTGCCAGACGTCGCGGGTGCCGTGTTGAGCGGCACGGCGTCCGGTGATTGGACCTTGTCTTGCGTACGCGGACAGGTCGAGTCGATCACTTTCGTATTCACAGACGGCACCATCCGCACGGTGCCTCAGCCGAAGGCAGTAGCCAGCCGCAACGCATCCACCACCCAGAGCTCGAACACTGACAAGATCCGTGGCGGACTCGGTTACCTATCCGATCCATATGGCATCCCGTGCATTGCCGGCGAACGCCGCTCAAACGCTCAACAGTACCTCGGCAGCCAGAGCTTGATTACTGCCGCCGGCGCCGGTGTCGCCGCCTTGCTCGGGGATGAACAGAACAACAGCAGCGTGATCAATTCGGGCGGCAGTACGCTCGGGGTCACCAGCAGCAGTGGCAATAGCGCGCTGAATTCAATTCTCAGTGGTGGGGTCAGCGACATCCGCGAGTGGATCAACAAATTGTATGGCGAGACCTTTGCTGCCGTGTACGTGCCACCGGCCGCCCAAGTTGCGCTGCACCTCGACCATGAAATCACTATCGACTACGAGCCCAAGGGCCGGAGCGTTCGCCATGAAAAAGACCATGCCTCTCTACCTGACCTGGATTAGCGTGTTCTGCTGGATTCTGGCGGGCTGTTCCACCGACAAGGAGACGCTGCTGCCTCATGGTGAGCAAACCATGCTGGACATATGGAACGGCGCCGGCTCACAGGGTACTCAGCAGCAACTCCTGGATGCTCGGGAACAGTTACGCCGCCCGCTGGCTCAAGCAGATATCTCCGTTGCTCTCCAGGAGCCGTACACGCGTACAGCAGCGAACGAGATCCGTAACCTGTTCCCTCGCTTGCCCAATCCCGATCTGGTGCTGTACGTGTATCCGCATTTGAGTGGTACTGAGCAGGCGCCGGTCCCGGGTTACTCGACCGTCTTTCCGTTTTACCAACGCGTGCAGTACGCATTGCCGGGTGAACGTCAGGAAGACTTGTAGTGCGTACCGGCGATGCGGGCAACCGCACTTCTGGTTGGAAAGCCTGGCGCCACCCAGCGCGCCCTCGCGCAACCTTGGCCGATGAAGCTGCACTCTATGCACACAACCCCAGCTTCACCGACCACTTGCCTTGGGTCGAGTACCTCGAGACCGAGCAGTGTTTTCTACTCGATGACAATCGCTCGGTGGGGGCAGTGTTCGAGTTGCTGCCCATCGGCACCGAAGGGCGCGAACCCGATTGGCTGATGGCCGCCCGCGATGCCCTCGAAGACGCCCTGCAGGATAGCTTTGACGAACTGGATCAAGCGCCTTGGGTGGCGCAGTTTTTCTGCCAGGACGACAACGACTTCGCCCCCTACCTGACGCGGCTCACCGATTATATTCAAGACAGCGCGCGAGGCACGGTCTTCACCGAGACGTTTTTGGAACTCAGTCGTCGCCATTTGAAAGCCATCGCCAAGCCGGGAGGTCTGTTCGAGGACAAGGCCGTCACGCGCCTACCCTGGCGCGGCAATAATCGACGGGTGCGCCTGGTGATCTATCGCTGGATTGAGTCTGGCGCCGAGGAGACGGGGCTTACCCCAGTGCAATCCCTGCAGCAGGCTTGCGAACGTATCGCGGCCTCGTTGCACGCATGCGGAGTGCAATCGGCGCGAGTCGATGACCACGGTCTGTATGCTTGGTTATTGCCCTGGTTCAATCCGGCACCCAGGCTCACCGATGAAGCACCCGAGGATTTCTACCAATGCGTGGCCTATCCGGAGTCAGGTGATGGTGAGTCGCTGGAGTTGCCCTTCGATCACGACTTCACCGAGCGGCTGTTTTTCAACGAACCGCGTTCGGATGTACAACAGGGACTTTGGTACTTCGATGGGCAACCTCATCGGGTGATGGTGGTGGACAAACTGCGGCGGCCTCCCTTGATTGGTCAACTCACTGGTGAAACTCGCAAGGGCGACGCGGTGAACGCGCTGTTCGACCAGTTACCCGAAGGCACGGTGATGGGTCTGACGCTGGTGGTCAAACCCCAAGATGTGCTCGAGGAGCAGTTGAACCGTCTGGCGCGCAAAGCCATCGGCGAAAACCTGGCCTCGACCCAGGCCCGCCAAGATGTCGAAGAGGCTCGTGCAATCATCGGTCGCCAGCACAAACTGTACCGGGGAACCCTGGCCTTCTACGTGCGCGGTCACGATGAGCAACAACTGCACCAGCGCTCGATCAGCCTGGCCAACGCGCTGTTGGGTGCGGGGCTGCAACCAGTACGTGAGAGTGATGAAGTCGCCGCCTGCAACAGCTACCTGCGTTGGTTACCGATGACTTACAACCCGGCCCGCGACACGCGCAACTGGTACACACGCCTGATGTTCGCCCAGCACCTGGCAAACCTGGTTCCGGTGTGGGGCCGCAGCACCGGCACCGGCCACCCGGGCATCACCCTGTTCAATCGTGGTGGCTCGCCGTTGAGCTTTGATCCGTTGTCACGACTAGACCGGGCCATGAACGGCCATCTGCTGTTGTTCGGCCCGACCGGCGCCGGTAAGTCGGCCACCCTGGTCACCCTGCTGATGCAGGTCATGGCAGTGTACCGCCCTCGCCTGTTTATCGTTGAGGCCGGGAACTCATTCGGCTTGCAGGGCGACTACTTCGCAACGAAAGGACTGTCGGTCAACAAGGTCCAATTGAAACCTGGTACCGCGATCAGCCTCGCCCCGTTCGTCGATGCCTGGCGCCTGGTCGAGCAGCCGGATCAGGTGGCGAGTCTGTCGATCGATGAGCTGGACGATGAGGCAGTAGCCAGTCGCGAAGACCAGCGCGATGTTCTCGGCGAACTGGAAATTACCACCCGCCTGATGATCACCGGCGGCGAGGCCAAGGAAGAGGCGCGCCTGAGTCGAGCCGATCGCAGCTTGATCCGCGAGTGCATCCTGGATGCGGCACAGACCTGTATCGCAGCGGAGCGCCAGGTACTGACCCGCGACGTGCGCGACGCGTTGCTGCGCGTCGCCGCCGACACGCACTTGCCGGAGAAACGTCGTGAGCGTGCCCAGGAAATGGGCGAGTCCATGGACCTGTTTTGCCAGGGTTTCGAGGGTGAACTGTTCGATCGTGAAGGCACGCCTTGGCCCGAGAGCGATGTGACCATTGTCGATCTGGCCACCTACGCTCGCGAAGGCTACGAGGCACAGATGTCCATCAGCTACATCAGCCTGATGAACACCGTGAATAACCTTGCCGAACGAGACCAGTACCTGGGCCGACCGATCATCATGGTCACCGATGAGGGCCATATCATTACCAAAAACCCGCTGCTGGCGCCCTTCGTGGTCAAGGGCACGAAGATGTGGCGTAAGCTCGGCGCGTGGTTCTGGCTGGCGACGCAAAACCTTGCCGACTTCCCCACTGCGGCGCAAACCATGCTCAACATGATCGAATGGTGGATTTGTTTGAACATGCCGCCATCAGAAATCGAAGAGATCGCTCGCTTCAAGAATCTCACGTCGGCACAGAAAGCCCTGTTGCTGTCCGCCAGCAAGGAGCCGGGCAAATACACCGAAGGAGTGGTGCTGTCGAAGAAGCTCGAGACGCTGTTTCGGGCCGTGCCGCCAAGTCTTTATCTCGCCCTGGCCATGACGGAGCCCGAGGAAAAAGCCGAACGCTGGACACTGATGCAGAGCACCGGCTGCTCGGAATTGGAGGCGGCTTACCGGGTAGCTGAACGGATCGATAGGATGCGAGGAATTAAGTGAAACGGAGCTGATCCTAGGTTTCGATCAACCCGGCAGCAAATCCTTGAAAACCTTCTCCACGTAGGCTTGCATGAACCAGTCAGGGAGCTCATCAGCCCTGAATTCAAGGTCAGTCCCGTCTGTTACTTCAGCGAGCAGCACCAGATCAGCGCCGGAGTTATCAAATATATAAGCCCGGTTCGAGGCTGCGATGGCTGCTGGCAATAGGTTCAGGCAACGACCGTAGCGCTGCACAATTTTTTCCGTGGGGACTGGGTGCCCACCTGCCGCGACACGGTTCTTGACCCTGTTGATATTGATGTCAGGATCTTCAGTGGCGACAAAGTAGAGGTAGGTTCGATATCCCGACGCTTTTGCCTTAAGCATAAAAGCGACTTTGTCCTCGCTAGACATCACCGTTTCGAAGGTGAAAGACAACTGGGCTTCAAGGAGCTTGTGCCGCATGAAATCAGAGAGCACGGAAGCAAAATAGGAGTTCATCGCGACGGACTGGAAATTCAGGCCGTTATTGCTGAAGCCTATTTTGGCTGCCTCTTCAACGAGCTGGGTCGACCGAATCAGTCGGTGCGCCTTGATAAAGCCGAGAACCTCGTCACCTTCGACTTCCAGTTGAAAATCGCTGAACTCCAGGCGTCCGCCCTCTTTGGCAGCCTTTTCGATTTCATCCGGGTTGATGTAGATCCCGATCAGGTGGGAAGGGACGGCACTTTTCATTGTGCTTTTACCGGAACCATTAGGGCCGGCAAACACCCTCAGCCGAGGGACGGTCATGAGCAGCGGTGCACCTTGATAATCCCGCCCAAGGTCACTTTATGCTTGGGCTTGGCCACTCGAATAACCTTGTGCTTACCGTCGGCAGTCGTCTCAACGAGCTTGCCGTCCATGACTTCCATCACGCTGCGTCCGGCCGCCAGCGCGTTGATATAGGCCGTATTGATCGCACCTTCAGCCATGGCTGGGATTTTACCCTCCAGTCGGCTCACCAGATCGTCACTCAACACTTGGTCGGCTTTCATATCGCGCTCCACGTTCTCAGAGCGTGCAGAATCTGCACTTATCAGAATCCTAGCTACGTAAATCTGTTTATCACAGACCAACGCCATTTCTGTCAGATCTCCATTCTAGAGGAATGGAGCCTGGAACCATACCTTCCAATAAATTTTCCCGTGTAGGTCATATCGTCAGGGTTGGAGCCGCACGGCTACGGTGAAACGCCTTGAAGCCGTTGCTGAATTCTCAATAAAAATCCTGCTTCGAAAGCATCCTGAGATTCTCCTGCCGGACAAGTCTTCCGTGCCTGCGCCAGTTCCCACCACAGCGGTACGTCACCGGGTGTATTAAGCCAGGCCTGGGCGCATTGCACGCCACGTTCGATCATAGGCGCAAATTCGCTGCCCCACGGTGTCAAAAGGCTCGGGCAGCCGTCCGCCGCCGGAATTGAAACGTAATTTTCGTCCATAGACACCTTAGCTTTCGATTATTTATTAATGCTCGGTCTGTTCTAAGCAGCATAGAAACAAAATTGACACTCGGCTTAAGCATCAAAAAAGCCCGAATCAGAGCCAATGTAGACTATATCCCGTGGATTGAGAGTCCCTCAAGGCGCAGTTTGCGCGCATGACTCAAGACTACGAACAGCTTCGTCTGCAACTGGCGGAAAACATCCGCTCGATGCGGCGCGTGAAGAACCTTACCCAGGAGCAATTGGCGCTCATGGCCGAGGTGGATCGTACCTATGTGAGTCAAATCGAACGGGGGGTAGGAAATCCGTCGTTATTGGTCCTCTGCAAACTCGCCAACATTTTCGAGATCAAAACGGATCAGTTGCTCATCGAGCCTGACGCGCTTGCTCGTACGCTGAGCGCTGAATGACTATCTGCTGATCTAGAAGGTCGCTGTAAACCGACTATCCTGCGTTCGGCTTTCTCACTGACACCCCTCTTTCGATCATTGAACCTGTCCAGGCCATACACCCAGAGCCTGGATCATGTCTGCTGCCTGCCCGCATATTTCGCCCCAGAAGTTACATCCTTTGGTGCTGAGCATTCTGCTGGCATCCGGGTCAAGCGTGGCGCTGGATACCGGCAGCATTACCGCCTCCGTACTTTCTCCAGACTGCCTCGAGTACAAAGTCGTCGGCATCTGCTTCTGGTTACTCTGTACCCCCTTCGGCTGCACGGTTAAAACCTCGACCAAGGTTCGTCATTTCATTCCTGAACTGGTGGTCTCGAGCTATGCCACCACCGGTGCCAATCCTTGGACCGAGATGGCCGCACTCTCCTCTCCCATCAGCGGTGCGGAAGGTGGCGGTAACCTGATCACGCCGAACACCCAACGCGATAACCTGCCTCGTTTCAAAAATGTTGATGGCATCGGCCACCCCGGTGGCTGGGCCACCACGCAACTTGCCTCGCAATCCGGCTACGCCTGCGCCAGCGGCGCCACTGCGTTCATGCCCTACTACTTGAGCACTTTGGACTCACTGGCCTGGCGTCATGGCATCCCTGAAAGCCTTTATCCCGAGTCGCTCTTACCGGGAGTCCGTGAGATCGGTCGTCAGCTCGCGGGCAACATGTGGGGCAACGTCTATCCCCGGCAAGGATTTCTGGTACAACCCGACGACTTCAAAGCCGCTGCGGTGATGGCGCAGCGGGCAGGTGATTTCATTACTCGCAACTGGCAGCCGCATGTGTACTTACCGCTCACACCCGCGCCACGCGACGGTTACTGGCCTCCCGGCCCGATAATTGAAAACGATGCTTCGACTCACAAATGGCAGTTGCTCTACCCTCAGGTTCAACCCACATGTGCCATTTTCCCCAGCAATTCGGTGCAGAGCGCGGATGGCGGCTACGCCTGGTCGCTGTGGCGCCCCTATAGCTGCTGTAAGCGTGAGGGACAGACCTTCCTGTTTAGCATCGACTTCGAAGGCGGTGCTTCATGAGTGGGCTTTTTGCAGGACCATGGTTGGGCCCGAGGAGTTTGTTGCTCTGCGGACTGCTCGCCGTGGCCACGCATGCCCACACCGCCGAGGACGATTACCGTCTAGGCACTCAAGGCGAAGTGCTCGACGACAGGGTGATGTACACCATCGGTGGTGGCTCGGCAACGGGCTCGCCGAGCTCGCTCTATCGTCCCAACGGGCTCGGTGTCGGCGGATCCTGGCAAGCGAACATGATGTGCGGAAACATGAGCCTCACCAACACCCTGCAAAACCAACTAAACGGCGTCACCGAAGGCTTCCAGCAGATCATGGGCAGCATTGTGCAGAACGCGACCCAGGCGGTGATGTCGCTGCCGGCGTTGATCATCCAGCGCGCTAACCCCGGGCTTTATGAGCTGTTGAGTAACGGGGTGATGCAAGGGCGCATCGACTTCGACCGTTCCAAGCTGACCTGCCAGGCCATGGCCGAGAAGATGGCGGATAAGGTCGGTCAAGCCGGCTGGGGCGCATTGGCCAAGAACCAGGAGATGCAGGGCAACCTCGAACAAACCGGCGGTGATGCGGTGGCCGCGGTCAAAAAAACCGAGGCCCGTAACGGCAATAATGGAGTGTCTTGGGTCGGCGGGCAGAAGGCTGGAGGTAGCGGACAACCCCCCATCCGGGCAACCTCCGATGTGGTGCGCGCGGGCTACAACCTGCTGCATAACCGGTCGGTGGATGACAGCGCCTCGATCAGTAGCAGTGATTGCCTGGACGGCGCTATTTGCCAGGCATGGACCTCACCCCGAGAGGAATCCGAATGGGCTGTTCGAGTGTTGGGCGAGACCGAAGTCGCAACCTGCGACACCTGCGAAACTCTGCGGGCTACCGCTGGCAGCGGACTGACGCCGCTGATCCAGGAGGCCTACGGTGAACATCTCAAGACCCTGCAAGGATTGCTGTCCGGATCTCTGCCGCCGAACCCTGACAATCTGGGCAAAGCCTCCAGCCCGATGCTGCCGGTGACCCGTGGTGTGATCGAAGCCCTGCGCGACGATCCTGATCAGGAGCTCCTGGCGCGGCGCCTGGCCAGTGAGACGGCCCTGTCCAGCGTACTCGACAAAGCGCTCCTGCTATTACGCACGCTGCTGGCAGGCAGCCACGAACCTAACATCGCTTCCGCCGAACCGGCCCAAACGGCCTTGACGAAAAACATCGACACGCTGGAGCGTGAAATACGCCTACTGCAGACTGAGCTGCAGGTCCGACAAATGTTGGCTACCAATACCGCCAGCCTTGCACTCGATCGACATGCCGGAGGTGCTGATGCGTCGCGTACCGTCGAGCAAGGCGACCCTGAACCCGGCCGACTCAACGACGCTGACGCCAGGCGCAAGTGAGCCATGAAACGCTCACTGCTATTCACTTTGCTTTCAAGTCTCTGGGTTGCAGCAGTGATGATCCTGACCGCCGCACTGGTCGCCTGGATCGGCCGCACTGCGCTGGGCAGTTTCGAGGTCTGGCAGCAAACTTTGGAATCGATACGGCCTTATCTGCGGTTGTGGCGCGCCCTGCTCTACGGCGTCCTCTTTGCACTCTGGTGCGACCTGCTGAGGCGCTACCGACATCGACCACAGGACCGACTGCGCGTGAACCGCGCCGGGACATTCGGGCTCTTGCTCTTTACCTGCGTCGAGCTCACTCGATTGTGAGGTCACCACCATGCTCATGAGCACCAACAGCTACCTGGAGTTTTACCTCTCCCTGCTGGCATGGATCATCAACAACGGTATCTGGAACGTCCTGTCCGATACTGGCCTGTTCGCCGCCCCCTTTGGTGCAATCATCTTGCAAGAATGGTTGTCAGCCCGTCAGCAAGGCGCGGATGAAGGCAACAAAGGATTGCTCTCGGTACCTCGAATCGAGAACCGGCTTTGGCTGGCCTACATTGTCGTATTGTTCGGCTGCGCGCCGGTCTTTCCGCTAAACCTCGCTTCAATGGCGTTCGACGATGCAGCGAGCCAACGCTGCGGTGTCAGCGTGGCCAAGCCAGCGGAAACCGCCTGGGGTACCACTTTCAACACCATCGGAGAACGCTCTGCCAACGTGCCAATCTGGTGGTTTCTGGTGCACGCCTTGAGTAAAGGAGTGACCGCAGCGGCCACCGCCTCCATTCCCTGCGCACCGGACATCCGACAGATGCGCATGGAGATCGACAGTTCTCGCATTGATAACCAAGTGTTGCTACAGGAAGTCGCCGATTTTACTCGCGACTGCTACGGCTATTCCCGCTCTCGGCTGTTCACCAATCGCCCGCAGTTGGACAAGGCACAAAGTCATGATGCGTCCTGGGTCGGCTCAAGCTATTTTCTCGACACTCCGGGCTACTACGACACCGATCGCTCACGGACACCGCGTGTCAGCTGGCCCTATGATGAAACCCGCGATGTTTCATTGCCACGGCTGGAGAATGGCGCAGGCTACCCCACTTGCAAACAGTGGTGGAGTGATAGCGGTATCGGGTTGCGAGCGCGCTTGATCGAGCAAGTCGATCCTTCGCTGCTGACCCAGCTGAAAGGCTGGTTGACTGGCCGCTCAAGCAACGAGATCGAGGATGCCACCCTGCGCGAACTGGTCAGCCCACGCCAACAATCGATGTCCATGTCGCCCGGACAGGTGTACCAGGACTATGGCTCCCGTGCTCGCGGTGGGTCGATCAATCAGGGGCTCAATAACCTGGCCACCAACACTGGGCTGGCCCTTGGCTCGTTCAGCAACTTCCCGGCAATGAATGCACTACGCGCGGCCCTGCCGATGGTGCAGGCTTTCCTGATCATGGGCGTCATCATCAGCCTGCCACTGATCCTTCTGGTCAGTACCTACCAGCTAAAGACCGTCATGACGGTGACGTTCGCGCTGTTCACGCTGCACATGCTGACCTTCTGGTGGGAGTTGGCCCGTTGGGTCGACTCCAGCATGCTCGATACCTTGTACAACCAAGTGTCGGCGTCCAATCAGGTGCTGTTGTCGCTGCCCACATCCGGCTTTATGGACGGAACCGTCACGGCGCAGGTGATTGAGTATGTGATGGGGGCGATGTTCATCGTACTGCCGATGTTGTTCCTTGGAGCCATGAGCTGGACGGGATATGCAGTAGGAAATGGGATTCAAGGCATGTTGGCCAATGGCAGCAAAGCCGCAAGTGATTCAGCAAGCAAAGGTACAGATCAAATAATCGGGGCTGCTAAGCGCTCAGTTAGATGACTTGCTATCGCCGATGTAGTGCCCGTTGTCGTCGAAGTCACCGATGTAGAGGTCGGCACCGAGATAGTCTGGGCCTGTTTCCGCCTCTTTAAGATCCCCATCAATGGCAGCCTTGGACAACAGGAGACCAATCACAGCGATCATCGTTACGACAGAAGCTACCAACCAGAAACCGATAAAGAGCAACCCAAGGATGAGTGCCAGCTTCGTAACCAGAAAGCTCCCACGAACCAATAGCCCACCCAGAGGCATACCTGTCGCCACCGCACGTTTAGCCATACGAGATTCAAATCCTTTCAACCTACGATAAACACGTTTTACCGACATACCGCATGCATATGCCCAGCGGTGTGCGCGGGAGATTTGAACTGGCTGCTGAGCCGGCATGATTGGGCCCTCTTCTGAGCGTGTTCCTGTGGAAATTGAGACTACAGCCTACTACTGAAAATCGCCCATGCTTAACCGTTTATCAGCTTGCTCGGTCAAAAAACTCTTCACTGGAAGACAGAAGACGCAACTCGTGCACCAGCGCCTCTATGGCCGTTGACCCATCCATATCATCCAGCTACATAGAGGGTACGGATCGCTGTTATCGACAGCACCTTCCCAGGTAGCCAGAGCCTTCAAAGCTACGTCACTCCGGTGATGGTTCCCCCCAAGTGCGATTAGCGTTCGGTGGCTCGCACGATCACGTTTCACGGGTGATGAACGCCTACTGCTCTCCCGAGCTTCTTTCGAGCTCGGCTCGTCCCAAACCCTCTTGTTTTTCTTCAACCCACTGCGGGGAAATTCTTTCCCCTATGGGACAGGTTTCTTCGCGCTATCAACGGAGGCACACCATGTCCGACTCACTCACAAGCAAAGCACTGAACACTCTGCGCTTGCCCGTTGTGTTCACTCCAGACGCGTGGCAACACGCAGTATTGCTCGATGGTTCAAGTCATCCTGAAAAGCTGCAGCTCGATAGGCTGAGCAACGTCGTACGCGCAGCCTTCAAAGCTCACCTGGCCGATCCAAACACACCCTACGTGGTGTTCGAGGTAGCCAAGTTCGGCTCAGTGAGTGATGCAGAACATGAACCACTGCTGCGACTGAGCCTCAGCCTGCTTCAGGCATCAGACCAACCTAACGCCTTACTGATAGCGCTTGCGGAAGAGCAGCAACGCTAAACGCAAACGGCCATACCCGGCCACTGATCCAACTCAGGCTATACGCAGTCCTGCATCAATCCAATCAACACCCACCGGGGAACCCTCCCCGACGGGCAAGGCGTTCCTGCGGTTTTTCGAGGGAAATGCCATGCGCAATATCTACCAAGACGTGACAGACAAGATCGTTACCGCGTTAGACCAAGGCGTAGCGCCCTGGATCAAACCCTGGTCCTCAAATGGCTCAACTGACTTCGCTCATCACCAGCCCTATCCCATCAACGCCATCACGCAGCGTCCCTATTCGGGCATCAATTTACCGTTGCTTTGGGCCGAGGCCAGGTTGCAGGGGTTCACTCAAGATCGCTGGCTGACCTTCAATCAAGCCAAAAAAGCCGGCGGGCACATCCGTAAGGGTGAGCACAGCACTTTGGCAGCGCTCTACAAACCGATGGAGCGCGAGGAACAAACCGAAGCAGGCCAACCCGTACTCGATGAAAACGGTCAGCCAAAAGTCGCTCACTTTGGCATTCTCAGGACGCATTTTCTGTTCAACATCGAGCAAACGGAAGGGCTCGAAACGCTTAACGAAACCGTGCTCGAGACGGAACCGAGCGATCCCGTCTTCCCCAACGCTGCTGCGGAAAGTTTGTTGCTAAGTTCGGGCGCAAATATCATTCATCGATTTGCCGACGAAGCCTTTTACCACCCGATCAGGGATCTCATCCAACTGCCGACAAAATCGCAATTCCACGATCAAGGTGGATACTACGCCACCGCACTTCACGAGCTGACGCACTGGACCGGACACCACTCTCGGTTGCAGCGCGAAGGCGTGACCTCACCTTGCCCATTCGGCTCGCCAGATTATGCATTTGAAGAGCTGATCGCCGAAATGGGTGCCGCTTTTTTATGTGCCTACGCCGGTATACAGGGAGAGCTTCGGCACGAGGGCTATATCGACTCCTGGCTCGGCCTGCTCAAGTCTGACAACCGCGCGATTTTCCGCGCCAGTGGCCAGGCCCGATGCGCCTCGGAGTATGTGCTCGACCTGGAGCAGCAACAGAAGCAGACGGTAATGGATAATTCGCGATGCATGAACGATGGAGCTTGATCGTTACCTCACTGCTGCAATCGCTTCACAGGGTCCAACACGAGTTGGACCCTTTTTCTATGCCCAGAAAAATCCCCACACTGCGGAGCTCTGACGCAAAGAACATGAGGTAATCCCGTAACCGCAGTACACCGTTACGTATCCAGATTCTCAGCCAGGTAATCCACCAGCTCGAGTGGACTTCGGCTGTCGATCACCTTGTAGATCAGATCGCGTTTGCTGCGCGGCAGCTTCTTGACCACGCTCTTCGCCGAGGCCCTAACAGCTTCGTCTGTCCCATGGATACGTGCCGCGAGCAGCAGCACGAGCGTGGCGTCAGTGAGATTCATGACAAGACCCAATAAAATTCGCACCGCAGTGTACCGACACTTTCCTTTTTCGTACCAGCATGCACATCCAATAAAACGGCACCAGGACAAATCAATATTCCGATTGCCGCACAAAGGGACACACGGCAAAAGGACGGGTAAGGGTT
This sequence comes from Pseudomonas lini, assembly GCF_964063345.1. NCBI lineage: Bacteria > Pseudomonadati > Pseudomonadota > Gammaproteobacteria > Pseudomonadales > Pseudomonadaceae > Pseudomonas > Pseudomonas lini. The sequence continues at coordinate 5,837,738 of NZ_OZ061318.1, read as the reverse complement.
GGAAGGGAATGGGGGAGTCAAGGGTAAGAGCCCTATCCGAAAAGGCTAAAAGGTCACTGACTTGCCAGTTCCCGGGAGGACCATGATGCTCAGTCTGTTTCGGCAAAAAAGGCAAAAGCCTCCTCCGCCACCCACCGGAAACGTCGCAGATGGGTACCTGTCCATCGAATCGTCCCAGGGCTTGTTAGCAGCCGAGCATCGCCGCCAGTTGCTTGATCGCATTTGGCAGTACACCGCCCTCTCCCATCCGCAATTCAGCCAGCTCTATTTAAATCCGATCCATCGCTACGCCGAGCTGGTCCAGCAGCTTCCAGCTAGCGAGACGCACCACCATGCTTATCTTGGCGGCATGCTCGACCATGGGTTGGAGCTGGTCGCTTGTAGTTTGAAATTGCGTCAGTCGTATCTGCTTCCCACCGGCGCCGCACCTGAAGACCAAGCCGCCCAGACCGATGCCTGGTCAGCTGGCATTGCCTATGGAGCATTGCTCCATGACATCGGTAAGATCGCCGTGGACCTGCTGGTCGAACGCCAGGATGGCCGCGTCTGGCATCCTTGGCAGGGTTCCCTGGATCAGCCGTATCGTTTCCGCTATCTCAAGGGGCGCGACTACCACTTGCACGGCGCGGCCGCAGGCTTGCTCTACAACCAGATTCTCGACCGGCCAATCCTCGATTGGCTCAGTGGATTTCCGCCACTGTGGGCCAATCTGCTGTATGTCCTGGCGGGTCAGTACGAACGTGCCGGCGTGCTGGGCGAATTGGTGATTCAGGCCGACCGCGTTTCCACCGCGCAGAACATCGGTGGCAATCCAAGTAAGGCGCTACAAGCGCCGACTCATTCGCTGCAACATCACTTGATCAGTGGATTGCGTCATCTGGTTCAGCACGAGCTGAAACTCAACCAGCCAGGTGCCGCCGGATGGCTGACTCAAGACGCACTCTGGCTGGTCAGCAAGACGGTTACGGACAAGCTGCGAGCCTATCTGCTGTCGCAATCGATTGAGGGCATTCCCTCTTCCAACCTCGCGGTGTTCGACGAGCTGCAATCGCATGGATTGGTTGAGTCCACTCCGGAAGGAAAAGCCATCTGGACCGCGCTTGTGGCACAGGGAAATTGGCAGCAGAGTTTCACCTTTCTGCGCCTTCAACCGGCACTGATTTGGGGGAACGAAGACCGGCCCGAGGCTTTCAGTGGAACGGTGAGCATTGCGGCTCATGAACACTCAGCTGACTCCCCGATACTAACGCTAACGCCCGAGACAGCCAGTGCAAAATCAGGTCAAAGTCAATCGCAGCCGGATACCTTGACGGTAGAGGATGCCGATTACCTTGGCACGCTGCTGGACATGTTCGAGCGGGATGAGCCTGAGGCCAGTGACACACTGTCAGAAAGCGCTGTCCAAGCTTCAACGCTTCAATCGGATAATCCAGGCCAGACATTCCTGAATTGGGTCAAGGAAGGCATTCTGAGCCATAAGCTGATCATCAATGACAGCAAGGCCAAAATCCACACGGTGGGTGGCAGCGTATTTCTGGTGACGCCTGGTCTCTTCCAACGCTATGCGCAGGAGTTTCCAGGCGTTTCGCAGGGTTCAGATCAGGAGGTTGAGGAATGGCGCTGGGTACAGAAGCAGTTTGAGAAACTAAAGATCCACAAAAAGCGTGACGACGGTTTAAATATCTGGGTCTGTCAGGTGGAAGGTCCCCGGAAGAAAGCAAAACTCAAAGGCTATTTGCTAGAAAAACCAGCACTATTGTTCGAAGCCGGGCCTGTGCCTGTCGGCAATCCTTTTCTGAAAATCGAAAGACATCAGATTCCCATAGCATCCCCACTGGACTGAGTCGACCTCCGTAGGGAAAAACCAACTCCACTTTGGAGCAAAATGGCGTATTCCCGGTCTGCAAAGTGTTGAAAATCGGACAGCAAGGGGCCCGGGCATCAGAGATTCAGATCAGATTAGGTCGGTAGAAACTGGATGCAATCATGGAAGCACTAGGAGAATGAACTTGCTATCTGGTGTTGCCCCGTCGCACTACTTGGAAGTCCTGCTCTACAACGAGCCGAGCGAGCAGTTTGGTCACAGTCATGCCGACTCTTCCGTTACGTAATGACTGGATTCAGCAGGAGGCGGCCAAGAGCGAGTTGGTGTGTACCAATGAGCAATACGACCTACTGCGAACTCGTAGGCCTACCTCATGGGAGGGCGATTATCAACGCCGCTATCAAGCTGTGGAATGTGTGGTGAGGTGCTTCGCCAATCATCTGTAGAAAGGTCAGCGCAATCAACAAACTGGAGAAGTTCTAATGGCAGGGCAAGTCATCTACCTTTTCATGTGGGGATATCAAGTTAGCTACAGAATTCACATTCGCTCGCTGGCTCGAAATGTTTTGAAGGAGCTGGGCGCACCGGCGGAGGCAGAAGTGCTTCTCGTCGGCGCTCGTAGCCCTGAAAGCAAAAACCCTAACCCGGTGTGTGTCGAGCCCGAAGATGGGAAATGGCCGCTTACTCTATTTGATGGCTTGCTCGATTCGGTCGAGTCGACTTATCGCGATCACAATCTGCAGACCATCTTTTACAGCGACGAGCCGAGCATGCGCGACAAGCCGGAATGGATCCGTCGCGACTCCGTACGCACATCGGTTGGCGAAGCACTCAAGGCCTTCGATTCCGCGCATGACGTGACATCGTTCTGCGGTGAGGTTAGGCGCATCGGTGATTACTACGTCACTCCGATCGTGCAGATTCCCAATGCAACCTTCAAGCAGTTCCCCCCGCTGCCTAACAAGCCGATTGAAAATCGGCAGCAGGGATATGGATTTCGCAGCTTGATACACGCGGCAGTGTACGCAGTTCTTCGGGAAGCAACTGAAGAGTTACACAACCCAGATCCCGGGCGTTTTACTCATCGCAGCATGAGAGATGCCGAGGAAGTCGTGCGTATGGCAGCAAAGGACTTTCTGCATACGCCGGGACTTTCGATCGAGCGGCGGTATTTTCATACCGATCTCTTCGATTCCTTGAACCTCATTTCCTCCCTCATGTACGAAGGTGCAAAAGGTGTCGGTCATCTCATCCTCGTCGACCCCAACAACGAAAGCGTCGAGTTCCTCGCTCAATTCTCTGCACCAGTTTCTTTTCGTGAGCCTCGATGGGTTCGAAAAGTTTTGCAGATGGCTACGCTAGGGGTTGGAATTATCGCGGACAGCCGCCACATCTATGGACTTGGGCAATTGAAGGGTTCGCATGACTACAGCGCACAAGATGCATTTACGGTTGCGTTCATCGATCACTATCTATGGGAGCTGCGCTACAGAGACCAAGTACTACTTCGCAGTCACTATGCGGTCCCAACACTTCCTCAGGAGCCTTTCGACAAGGCGGCCTTCCTCGCAAATTATGCTCGACTCTTTCCTTTGTCATCGCCAGAAGATGCACAGCACTTGTGGAATTTACTGATCGCGCAGATTAGTCAAGAGCGCGGCAGCATGATCGTCGTCGGGGAAGACGCTGCCAGCGAAGCACACCGTCTCAGCAAACAAGGGACCAGTATCGTGCCCACCCGCCTTACTGAAGCGCTTCTCAGGAGTTTCAGCGGCATTGATGGAACGATTTTGCTCGATCCCTCGGGGGTCTGCCACGCTATCGGAATTATTCTCGATGGTGAGGCCACAGAACAATGTACTCCCTCAAGGGGCTCACGATACAACTCAGGCGTGCGCTATGTACTGGCGCAGACTAATCGAAGGCTTGCAATTGTTGTGTCAGATGATCGTACTACCGACATCATTCCGCAGATCAGACGATTGGTCAGCCGTAAGCTAATCGAAGACCATGTTGCGGGATTGGAAGCAGCGACGCTAGACAACTACCACGACCATCGTAACTGGCTAAACAATCATCGTTTTTATGTCAATCCCGAGCAGTGCGCTCGACTTAACAAAACGATCGAGAGACTGGATGCGCTTCCGAAGGAAGTAGGCCTGATCTACCTTGGAACGGAAAAATTTGAGGCGCATCCTGACATGGAAGAGAGCTATCTCACTGACTGAATGCTGAGCTTCAGTGGCAACGCCAGCGCGACCAGATCAGTATGGCCTTACGAAATAATCACCTACTTAGGCGATCTGCATGATACTCACTGCTCGGCAGCATTACGTACCCTAGGTCAATCTATGTGTGTGGAGCTACTCAAACGGAAACCTGAGACTCTACGACAAACACAAGGACAAACAATTCTCCGTGGTTCCTGTGAATGTGCTTCTTGGAAGAATTAAGCGTCCCGCCAAGGTGCCTTGCTGATCCCAAACCTTATACTGGTCACTATGCGGACGAAACTCACTTCAAGCCGATTTCGAGCGCGTCAATGCCTGTATCGCGGGTAGCCGACGCGACATGAGGTAAGCAGAGATGTAAGCTGCACTACCCACAGACGTGGATATTCCACGAGTACACTGCCTCTCGAGTATGCAGCACCACTACAAACATGGACTCATCAGACGATCGGGTCGCCTCAGGTACACAGTTACTGACCATTGAAGGGGTACAAACGGTGCCTCACTCCATCCGACTGCATGTACTCCACACGTAAGTCCTGCCGCCCAACAATCGCCGCCAACATGGGCCTCCCATCTCGCCGAACAGCCGCAAGCTTCCGCCACTCGCTGAGATCTAAGCCAGATGGCGTCGGATGGTCTTCAGGGTGCGTGTGCCACTCCCCGACATACCTTACCAGCCCGTTGCTATCTCGCCACCGGCGTTCGGCGATACCTTGATGACCATCAAGCAAGCGCTCGAAAAAGTACTTCAGCCGACGATCCTTTGGCATGGGTATCGTGGCCTCTAATATCTCCAGATGGATACCACGAACATGACCAAGAAGGATGCCGCCCGCCTCTGCGTCATTCTCGCCTTGGATGTATCGCTCGAATACTTCGATCACCTGCGGAGCGAAATACACAACCCCTTCACTGAGCGGATCTGTCCACGTGTTTATGAACCGCATGCGGGACATCCGGGTCGGGGTAAGATAGTGACATCCCCTGTAGCAGGATCACGCGTACGGCTGATGACTCGAGTGGATAAGGAGCCCCACAACGTTGCTCCTACCCAAGCCAAAGCAGCATCCAGACCTAATGCTGCTGCCTGAACAGACACCGATGCAGGGTAAGCCACGTACTGTCCCTCACAGCCTCCTCCAGCGAGGACCGGACGCACACCACCGACTACTGAAAGAAATCGCTGCTCGATTTCGTAATCGCATAAGCAGCGGTAACATCCCTCAGACCGATGCTGCTTGAGAAGCGCCCGTACTGCCTCACCAGCACCTTCAATCCAGACATGAAGGAGCGGAGTCTGCCACTCGCCATTCGACAGACTACCATTCGCTTGTTGACCAGCTAGCCAGTTCCCGAGCCCCTGCTCACCGGTCGCATCAATGATCAGGTCAAATCCTGTAAGGTTGACCGAAAAGGCGTCCTCGGGAAGCGCTATGAGATTTGCTGAGGGCATACCGATCTTCAGTTCTGCGATTAAACCTTGTGCCTTGTTCAGTTCTAACCGATTGGCGCCGAGTCGGTGACGTCCAATATTCCCAGGAGCAAGCTTCTGATTGTCGATCAGTTGCAACTCACCTCCGCCCGTGCCGGCACCTGCCTTAACCAGCAAGTCCGCAAGGTAGCCACCAATAGTTCCGCAGCCAACCATCGCTATCCTCTTGCCTGCAAGAGTTGTCTGGCCGGGAATGTTGCGTCCTACAATATATCGATCGTCCATCCTGACCACCTGCATCAACTCAATAGGCGCTTCAAAGATCGGAGTGCCCTGATCCACCTTGGATGTGCGTTTGTACTTCTGAAGGTCCGTCACGAGGAACCCGTACTGCATCGTAGGCGCGTCAATCACAACGACGACGCCTTGCTTTCCAGCACGGTAGGTCTTGACGATTCGAGCCAGGATCTTTCGGCGACATGGAGGATCCAGTTTCGACTGCCAGTCTAGAAGCTCACCGACAGTCTTTGGCGGCCAGGCACCAATTAAAGGCCGAGGAGGAACCTTCGTCGTAATTTTCGCTGTAAGGCCAAGGAACACTTCGACGCGACCTGCTCGGTGAGCAAATTTTGACTCCGCGCGTGCCAGATCATCGGTGAAAACGAGCCCCTCCCTTTTACCCAGGCTCAATGCAGAAACCTCGCCAGATTCAGGCCTCTCGATATCGGTGTAGCAGTAGTCACCACGCCAGAACGCGAAGAACTCCTCCTCCAGATCATCCACCCGCTCCTTGGCCATGATCTGGTCAAGAACGACTGCCGCACGCTTCAGGGCAGCGATCGTTTGGCTGATCGGCCTGTATATGTCGAACACGACTGTCCCCTCCGCCACATAGCAAAGAATGCCATCCGGCCCAACATGCGGCGCAAAGGGAAGCAGGAGCTCTGGAAACGGTTGTCGGAGAATGATCGTCGGGAATGAACGAAACTCACGATCAATTAATACGTCGCACAGCACCAAACCAAACCGCGTTTCTAGCGAGCCCTCCACTGCCAGGTAGCCCGAAATGCTTTGGGATTCCTTGCGTCGAAATCCCAAAGGTTTAATGGATTGAAGAAGCAGAGGGATTACCATTGGCCATCAACCCGACTTCGAACGCTCCAGTATTTCCAGCTCGCCTGGCTCCGGTTCGACAGCCGCCATCGCGGCGGGTAGCGCGGCTACTGGCTTGTCATCAATCAGATCCGGCCGGTTCGGAAAGCGATCACCCAACATATCTCGCATCCAGCCACAAGCTGACACCTTTGCCTCGGAGCTTGCGTTGATCGCAGCCCCAAGGTAACTCTCGAACATTTCAAACTTCTTCACCGTGTCTTGGAGTTCATCCTGAGACAGCCCGGCAGTAAGGTAAACTTCAGAGTCAATCGGGCTCAAAACACCGTCTCGCAGGGCCTTTGGGATACCCTTCACTACGTTAAGCAGCGCCTCGTCATCACGCTTATTCTCAAATTCGAAGAGTGGGCAGGCGGCCGCCATCAGCAGAATCGAACTAGGTCCTTTCTCATCCCAATGTTGATCACGAAATCCCTTGATGTAACGAATCACCCGACGCAACTGTTCTCCCTTGTCCTGGACCTCCAATTCGAACCACTCTTTCATTGCCAGAGGGTCGGACTTGATCCAGCCACGGTCACACGCGAGCAAAATCTTGTCAGACGGGAGCTTCTTCCAGCTCTGTGTGGTGGCGGCGGCATTGATACCGTCCATGACTGGAATGCCACGCGCTTCCATACCGGCTTTCAAGAGCATGTACTGCACATCAGGAATCGCATAGAGCGGCAGGTCGATATGTGCGTAAGTCGAAATCACCACCCGCATACAGTTGGGTTTACGCTCCAGCGACCAACCGTTGTCATTGCACAATGGCTTCAACACCTCGTGCACCGCATCGAAGAAATCATCAATCGCTAGGTGAGGCTTCTCCTCCTCCTTCATGATGCTCAGCGGTAAATAAACCCCGTCGTCAACGTCAGACTGTTGCGGCGGAGTCTGGCACGGGCGATTCAGCGTTTTGTACGCCCAGGAACCTTGGATATAGAACTTCGGTTCACATGTGTCACCTTCGTAACCTTGGTCCCGCAGAGCTTGGGGTAGGCCATCACGTAGGGCTTGGCGAATGTCCTTCCGCGCCGCGTCTATCTTCTGCTTCTCGTCGGTCGTGAGATCCAAAGACTTCAGATACGTCGGGTGATCAGCGACCGCTCCGTCGCCATTGGGAAGGTCTTTGGTGGTGTAAAGCAAGGGGCTCAGGTTGGGCATGAAACATCTCCAGTCGATGGCTAGTGAGCACCGTGCCTGTCTTCATGCTAACCCTCGCGGTGGGAACCCTCCCCAACAACCAACCTCTTCCGTGCTGCCACAAATCGGCAATAGATTCGTAGCCAAATAGCGCGCAACTGTAGCGAAGCGGACACAAGCTGGATCCAATACTGACAGACACCTACATATTGTGCAATACATGGACGAATACAGATAGAAGACACTACATATTGTGCTATCGCTACTCAACAGCTGGACTAGCAGTGGCAGGGACCCTGGACCCACTGCGGTGGCGACAACACCCTAGCCAGGAAGCTTCAGGCGATGTATCAAAGGCGCCCGGGAATCTCCCCACACTTCGCGAATAGAATCTGCCCTGCTTAGAAGGAAGCTCCAGCAGAACTCGCTTCTTCTTGGAAATTGGCTCAAATAGTGGCAGGAAGGGAGGGATACCACATTTTATGATCGGCCCAACCTGAGCTAGCCAGCGAATGGCCGAGGCAGCAAGTGAATTACTTCAATCGCTCAAAGAAAATCATACCCGCTGTGTTTAAGCCCTTGTTCCAGTTCCGATTCGTCCAATACTCCCCATCAAGAGTTACCCCACCATCACCGTCATGAACCTCCAATCGCGCCGAACCGAGATGGCAGCCGCTATCCGTTACTTCCGGATTTCGGGTGACGTTAAGGTATGAATAGTTGAGTTCAATGGTTCCGTGCTCTGGATCGCGCCGTACCCCCACAATCGTGGTGCTCGACTTTGAGTATTTATCATCAGACTGAAACTTCATCCGTATGCCGAACAAGCGGGATGTAATGGTGACCTTGCCTTGCTTTTCAAAAAGCGCGTCGCCAGTTGGTTGGCCCGATAGCTGCCTGACCACGTTCCAGTTCGACCGGATGGTTACCAGCCAGTCTCCATCAATAGGTGGGAAAAAATTCCGAAGAAAGGGCAGCTTGCAGATCCAGGGGAACATAGGTGTCTGACCCACGCCAAGCAGGACAATCGTTGAAACGCCTACCGCCACCTTGGCTACTGACCAAAAAGCTGAAAAGCCACTGAACACTTCAGGCAGGCGCCAGAAGCTCAGCCCCCCGAAAACGATGAAACACAATAGAGCGAAGTAACCAAGACACTTTTGAATACCAAGCACCTGATACATGAAAACACCTCTACGACTAGCCAGCAGTCACAGTACACCGTTATGCATAACTGGCGCACACTCCACGGGAGTCATGGGGCTTTTTTGTACGGCAGCGACCTTCCGGTCGGGAAGGCCGCAAGCGTCCTGCTAAGTGACAGCGTCCGAACGCTCATGGCCGGTTCTGGTTTTGACTGCGTTGCTATATACAAGCACAGTCCTATCCGTTGTCACCGCTCGAAGACAGCACCTCAGCTTGGGCCCAGGGCGCTGCAAACTATTCGTGCAGTCACGTCGAAATTCTCCAGTGTGAGCACATCGATTGGCGAACGCCCCTTCAATCGCTCATGAGGCTCACAGACCGTACGATAAAGTCTCCAAGCATCGACATCCGGAAATCGCGCTAACGCAGCAAGTACCAACTTGTGCCGCAGTGGATCAAGCTGCCAATCGGGAAGGCGCTGACCTCGATTCCCCAGGCTAAGGGACAGCAGGCGCCGAGCCTTGATATCGCGGTTGATCTGATCTCGGGATTTGCCTGCCAACTTGGCGAAGACAAGCAGCGGCAGATTACTCGAAGCTTCATAGGTGGCGAGCATCTCGGCGCGCTGACGTTGTATGTCTGATACTTGGGGTTCGCGCAGCTGTTCAGTCTGCGCTGGAGCAGGTAGGACAGGTGAATACTGAGCCGCGTTAAGGACCGGTTCGTTGCTGACGGACATTTTGGAGGCTGGAACCGTCGTCGCTGGGAAACCCCCGCTGTACAGAACGGCGTTTGCGTTCGCGCTTTCCAACGAAGGTAACGAAGCTGCACCTTCTAAACGAATAGTAAGCGGAGAGCTAGCCGCTTTCAGCTGGCCTTGCCCCCAAAGATCCAGACGGTTCGCCCAATCCTGCATCATGGTCCGGCGCTGCTCCACGTATTCCGCGTGATTGTAGGCCGCACTCACCTTGTCCGGATCGGCATGAGAAAGCTGAGCATCCACCCAAACCTTCGGGTATCCGATCTCGTTCAACGCCGTCGAGATCGTCGCCCTCATCCCATGCCCGGTGAGTTGATCGGCGTACCCCATCCGACGCAACGCGCCATTCAGCGTGTTCTCGCTGATGCGTTTGCTCAGGTTGCTTCGATGCGCAAACAAGTAGCGCTGCGCGGGAACAACCTGGTCCAGCAAGTGACGCACAATCTCCAGCGCCTGAACCGATAGCGGGACAATGTAGGGCGGTACATTTTGAATCTGCTTACCTGGCTTGCGCATCGCTAGCTGGAGTTGTTTCACCAGTTCCGCCGGTATGACCCACAAGCGCTTCTCCAGATCGAACTGGTCGGGTGTTGCCAACCGCAATTCGCCCGTCCGGACACCGGTCAGCAACAACAACCGAAGGCCAAGCCGAGTTTGATTGGCGCCACCGTAGTTTCGAAGAGCAGCCATCAATGCCGGAAGCTCGTCCATTCGGAGAAATGGATTGTGCGTAACAGGCGGCTTGGGGAGTGCGACCACATCAAGGTCTGAAGCCGGGTTATGTTCCAGCCCCTCGATTTTCACCAGCGCATAGCGGAACAATTGGTTGAACCAGGTCCGGCATTTTTCGGCTGTCGTTAAGGCCTTGCGCTGCTCGATCCTGCTCAGTAAATCCAGCAGATCGTGACGATTGATATCATAAATGGACCTCCCACCCAGTACGGGCAGGACGTCTTTATTGAAGATTCTCAAGATCTGCGAGAGCGTGCTCTGGCGCCCTTCCTTCAGGCTTAGCCTTCGGAACTCCACCCACTGATTGAACACCGCCTCGAAGGTGTGCTCCTTCGCAGCATGAACAGCAAGTCGCTGTTGTTTACGATGCTCGTAGGGGTTGATGCCCTGGGCAACCAAGGTACGGGCTTCATCACGACGGGTACGGGCTTCTTTAAGCCCAATTTGGGGGTAACTACCGAGGGACATGCGCTTCTGCTTGCCTGCCCAGTAGTAGCGGAAGAGCCAGACTTTTCCGCCTCTGGCCGTCACATTGAGTGTGAGACCATCACTGTCACCGAGGGTGTAGTCGTTACCAGTGATTCGGGCATGCCGAACTGTCATTTCTGAGAGTGCCATCGCGAGCTCCTGAACAGAGTCAGGGCCAGATGCTCATCTCGCTACACAATCTGCTCCAGCATTTAACCGATTCAGTGCTTGTCAGAATCCTGGACTCAATTCTGGACTTAAACGCACCGGATAGTGCTGGATTTCAGTGGTGCCCGCTGGAACGAAAAAAGGGCCTAAAGGCCCTGATTTCAATCGCTTACAGAATTCACTGGAACTCTGTAGCGCAATATTTGGAGCGGGAAACGAGACTCGAACTCGCGACCCCGACCTTGGCAAGGTCGTGCTCTACCAACTGAGCTATTCCCGCGTCTTGGTGATGCGCATTCTATAGAATCCACATCCCCCGTCAACCCCTTGATTCAAAAAAGTTTATTTCTTTTCTACGTCCGTCTTCAGATGCGGCCAGGCAGCCCGCAAGTATTGGACCATGGACCACAACGTCAGGCCAGCAGACACCAGCAGCAAGGCGTAACCCATCAGGACCCAGAAAGTGAAGTCCGAAGGGTTGGCCAGCAGGATCACCAGCGCCAGCATTTGCGCGGCGGTTTTCCATTTGCCCAGGTTTGACACCGCTACATGGGCGCGGGCACCGAGTTCGGCCATCCACTCGCGCAGTGCCGAGACGACAATTTCGCGACCGATGATAACGGCGGCCGGCAGCGTGAGCCACAGGTTGCCATGCTCTTGCACCAGCAGAACCAGCGCAACGGCGACCATCAGCTTGTCCGCAACAGGATCGAGGAAGGCCCCGAACGGTGTGCTTTGTTCCAGACGACGGGCCAGATATCCGTCGAGCCAGTCGGTCGCGGCGGCAAATGCGAAGACCGAGGCGGACGCCAAATAGCTCCAGTGGTAAGGCAAGTAAAACAGCAAAATGAAGATCGGGATGAGCAGGACGCGTAGAACGGTAATCAGATTAGGGATATTCATCGGCACAACTGGCTACGAGGTGAGTTGGGCATTCTACTCGCTGTGCAGATTTGCATAAATCAACTCTGCGAGCTTTTTGCTGATTCCGGGTGCTTTGGCAATTTCTTCGATGCTGGCACGAGACAGCTCCTGCAATCCACCAAAATGTTTCAACAAATCGCGTCGACGTGTCGGTCCGACGCCGGCAACGCCCTCAAGCGTAGACGTGCGGCGAGTTTTTCCACGACGTGCGCGGTGCCCGGTAATGGCGAATCGGTGAGCTTCGTCGCGGATCTGCTGGATCAAATGCAGCGCGGGGGAATCGCCGCGCAAGGTGAATTCATGGGCCGCGTCGTTGAGGTACAGGGTTTCGAAACCGGCCTTGCGCGTCGCGCCTTTGGCCACACCCAAGAGAATCAGGTCTGGCACAGCCAGTTCGTTAAGCACGTCACGGGCCATGGACAGCTGACCTTTACCGCCGTCGACCAGCAAGATATCCGGTAACTTGCCCTCGCCGTCCTTCAATTTGCTGAAGCGTCGGGTCAGGGCCTGGTGCATCGCGGCATAGTCATCGCCCGGGGTGACGCCTTCAATGTTATAGCGGCGGTAGTCGGATTTGATCGGGCCTTCCGGGCCAAACACTACACAGGAGGCCACCGTGGCCTCGCCGCTGGAATGGCTGATGTCGTAGCACTCGAGACGTTGCGGCGGTTCGTCCAGTTTCAGCACTTCGGCCAAGGCATCGAAACGTGCCGCAACGTGTTGTCGGTTAGCCAGACGTGCGCCCAGCGCTTGCTCGGCATTGGTGACCGCCAATTGCTGCCAGCGCGCTCGTGTGCCGCGTACTCGATGGCTGATGGTCAATTCACGACCGCGCAGCTCTTCGATGGCTGCGATCAGAGTCGGAAAGTCTTCGTGAACCACGTTGACGATCAACTCGCTCGGCAAGTCGCGCTCGGGACTGCTGATGAAGTATTGGCCAAGAAACGCTGCCATGACTTCGGAAACGTCTTCCTCAATACCCACCTGCGGAAAGAAGTTCTTGCTCCCCAACACCCGGCCACCGCGCACGCTGATCAAGTGTACGCAGGCGCCACCTGGATTGACGAATGCCGCAATCACATCGACATCGCCCGTCCCGCCTTCCATGCTCTGCTGGTCCTGGACCCGACGCAGCAATGAGATCTGGTCACGCAGCTCGGCGGCGCGCTCAAACTCGAGGTTGACCGCCGCCTCCTCCATGGCCGCAGACAACTCGTCCGCCAGGGCGTTGCTGCGCCCTTCAAGAAACATCACCGAGTGGCGTACATCTTCGGCATACACCTCGGGTTCCACCAGCCCCACGCACGGCGCCTTGCAGCGTTTGATCTGGTATTGCAGACAAGGTCGCGCGCGGTTCTTGTAAAAACTGTCTTCACACTGACGAACAAAAAAAGCCTTTTGCAACAGACTCAGGCTTTCGCGAATCGCCCCTGCGCTGGGATAAGGGCCGAAATATTTGCCTTTGGCCTTTTTCGCCCCTCGATGAATGCTCAAGCGTGGGAACTGGCCATCCGAGAGAAAGACGTAAGGGTAGGATTTGTCGTCGCGCAGCAGGATGTTGTACGGCGGACGCCATTCCTTGATCAGCGTCTGCTCAAGCAGCAAGGCCTCGGTTTCGTTGGCCGTGATGGTGGTTTCGACCTGGGCGATACGGCCCACCAGCGCGGCGGTCTTAGGGGCAAGACCGGCTTTGCGGAAGTAGCTCGCCAAACGCTTCTTGAGATTTTTGGCTTTGCCGACATAAAGCAGCCGCGCATCGCTGTCGAACATGCGATAGACGCCCGGCCGCCCACTGACCGTCGACAGAAAAGCACTTGGATCGAAGATTTCAGTCATTTTCAGAGGCTGGCATCAACCATGCCGTGACGAACCGCCAGCAGCGTCAACTCGACATCGCTGCTGATCGAAAGCTTCTCGAAAATACGGTAACGGTAGGTATTCACTGTTTTTGGCGACAGGCACAGTTTGTCGGAAATGATCTGCACCTTCTGACAGCCGACAATCATCAACGCAATCTGGATTTCCCGCTCCGACAAGGCGTCGAAGGGCGAATCATTGGTTGGCTGGAACGACTTGATCGCCAGTTGCTGGGCAATCTGCGGGCTAATGTAGCGTTGCCCGGCAAACACCAGGCGAATGGCCTGGACCATTTCCGGCAATCCGGCCCCCTTGGTCAGGTAACCCGCGGCACCCGCCTGTAACAGCCGGGTAGGAAACGGATCTTCTTCGCACACGGTGACCGCGACGACTTTGATGTCCGGATGACTGCGCAATAATTTGCGCGTGGCTTCAAGACCGCCGATCCCGGGCATCTTGACGTCCATCAGCACCACATCAGGTTTCAACTCACGCGCTTTAAGCAGGGATTCCTCCCCTGACTCAGCCTGGCCGACTACTTGCAGGCCATCGATGTCAGCCAGCATTCGTGTAATGCCTGTACGAACGAGATCATGGTCATCGACTACTAGCACCCTAATCAAGCAGACACCTCGCGATTTGGTCTTATTGGGTTGTCGGACACCTTAGCAAAAAGCAACTGGCAGACCTAGCGGCAAGCCGCATATAAAAAGTATCAATTCATCTGGCAAGGCTTGCCACCTGTGTGTTTCAGCGATGCAGTCCATTGATATCACGTTGCATTCTCAGGAAACACTGGTCCTTGCCGACCACCTTCAGGCCCTTTCTCTCGTAAAGTATTTTTGCCGGATTATTTTCAAAAACGGTCAAACGCAATGCCGGGCGTCGCTCCTTGCACGCCATGGCGAATACCTGATCGATCGCCCAGGAACCGGCGCCCAGCCCCTGGTACGCTGCTAATAAATGCAATTCGCGGATATACAAGGCATTAGCGTCACGGCTCAGACTGACATACCCCATCAACGTGTCATCACGCACAATCAGCCAGTTTTCGCGGCCCTGCCAGGCGACATCAAAGGCCTCGTCCAGCCACAACAGCTCATGTTGAATGTAGTAGCGAAGCATATTTCGACAAGTCAGGCTACGAGCAAAGTCCAGATCCCGGGACGTTGCCGGACGCAATTCGAAACCCATTCAAGCCTCCGCCACAGCGACGATTTGCCCTTCCCAGCCGTCAGCATTGCGGCGAGCAACGACTAGATGGTTCCCCGTACCCGGCGCCGCCACAATCAACGTCCCGTCCTCCGCCCAGATTGCACTGCGCCCCGCCGATTCCCAGCCACCCGTTGCACCACCGTGGTTGGCCATCAGAACCGCCATCGAGTGAGTGCTAGCATAGCCTTGCAACAGTGCAGTATCTGGAGCGTAGCCGTTTTCTGTGATCAACACGCCCGCTGCATAAAGATCAGCGCCCTGCCGTGCCGCGGCTGCCGCGTGACTGGCGTGAGAAAAATCGGCGCATATCGCTAGTGCGACGGTGTCGCTACCGATCTTTAATGTCGAACCGCCCGCTCCCGGGGCAAACGCCATCTCCTCGCCCGGGTGTAGATGCTGCTTGCTGTAAACACCAAGCGAACCATCGGCACCCAATACCAGAGCACCGATCAATACCGGCGAATCGTCCGACAGACGAATCGGCACCCCAACGACACTGGTCACACCGACCTCCCGCGCGAAGTCGCGCAGCGGTTGCAGCACCCCGGCGTCTGGCGCTATGGCCAGATCCGCCGCCAGGCCGCGTTCGTACCCGGTCAGCGACAGTTCTGGAAACATCAGCAATTGCACGCCCTGCTCCGCAGCAACCTGCATGAAGCGCTGATGCCAAGCCATGTTGGCGGCAAGATCACCGGCGATGGAGATCGATTGAGCGGCGGCAATGATCAGTGTCGTCATGGTTCATCCTTGTGACGTTGTGGTAGTTGGGCGCAGCGCAAAGTGTGTCACAACCCCCGACGTACTCAAGCGATAGAAAAGCCCATGATCATCGATAGCATTTTCTGATTGAATCCGCGTACCGGCCTCTAGTAAGCTCGGCGCATTCATCGGAGACAGACCATGCTCAACGCCCTCTCACAGCTTCGTACCGCCAGCGCCCCGCGCTCGGTTGCGGCTGCCCGGGCGAACGACGTTTGTGCTTCGGTCAGCTTTTATTTTGGGTATTGGTTTAGCCACTGGCGCGCCTGATACCCACACGGCGCCCACTTTAAACGGGTCGCCACCAGAGAATTTTCAACCCCCGGTCGGCTCCCCGACCGGGGGTTTTGTTTTTTCAGCCCTGAACATTTTTAGCGTCAACCAGACAATTTGAGGATTCACGACATGAACTACGCCACTTATTACCGTTACGACAGTTTTACCGCCTGGCGATTTACCAGCCTCCGCTCGGGACAGCCTGCCGCCTCCGATCGGTCACCCATAGGTGGCAAGCACACACACGCAGCCAATCCGGCCAATTGTCGAACACCCCAGTAGGGCCGAGCGCGCGGAAACGAACCCGCCGCCAGCCCAGGAAGCCCGAATATGAACTCGTCCGTCTCTGCTCTGCCACTGTCCACCCTGAGCCCTGCCAATGAAGCGCTGACCTTGCGTCTGCCCAGCTCATTGCAGCTCAAACAGCAATTACCCCTCAGCAATGCCCTGACCCGGCAAGTCGCCGACCACCGTCAGGCAGTTCGCGCGATCCTCAACGGTGAAGACTCCCGTCTGCTGGTCATCGTCGGCCCCTGCTCGATTCACGACCCCCGTTCAGCCCTCGAATACGCCGCCAACCTGGCCCGGCTGGCCGCCGAAGTCAGCGATGAAATGCTGCTGGTGATGCGCGCCTACGTCGAAAAACCCCGCACCACAATTGGCTGGAAAGGGCTGGCCTACGACCCGCATCTGGATGGCAGCGACGACATGGCGAGTGGTTTGACGCTGTCCCGCGAATTGATGCGCGAAATGCTCCAACTGGGCTTGCCCATTGCCACCGAACTGCTGCAACCAATGGCCGCCGGCTACTTCGACGACCTGCTGAGCTGGGTCGCGATTGGCGCCCGTACCACCGAATCACAGATCCACAGGGAAATGGCCAGCGGCCTGAGCATGCCGGTAGGGTTCAAGAACGGCACCGATGGCGGTGTGACTGTCGCCAGCGACGCCATGCGCTCGGCCGCCCATCCGCATCGTCATTTCGGCGTCGATAGCCAAGGGCACCCTGCAATTATTCAGACGCCGGGCAACCCCGACACCCACTTGGTACTGCGTGGTGGCCATTGTGGGCCGAACTACGACCGCGAAAGCATCGCCCAAGTGCACAGTGATTTAACCAGACTCAAGATCCCGGCGCGGATCATGGTCGACTGCAGCCACGCTAACAGCGGTAAAGATCCATTGCGTCAGCCAGCCGTGTTCAACGACGTGCTTGAACAACGCCTGAAAGGTGATCGTTCGCTGGTCGGCATGATGATTGAAAGCCATCTGTTCGAAGGCTGCCAACCACTGAGTTCGTCCCTGCGTTACGGGGTATCGGTAACGGACGGCTGCCTTGGCTGGACCGGGACGGAACAATTGTTGCTGCAGGCAACCGAGCGACTTCGTGCACAGCACCCTACTCAACAGCCAAAGTGACCAGTGCCCGCCTTCCGGTTTTCAATCGAAAACCGGAAGGCGGTTGACGTTAATTCAGTTTATGACTGCACTTGCACCAACGTGGCTTCGGACTGCTGGCTCACATCGTCGAGACGCTCGACCGAATAGGCTACTCGGACCGTCAAATCCTGATGCTCGCGCCAAAACCTGTAGGGAACGATAAATACCAGCGGTTGACCGGCCATTTCCCTGGAAACTTCACGATCATCGCGATGACTGAAATGCTCCCCGTCACATTTCAGATAGACCAGTTCCCCCGCTTCGGCCTGGGCATTGTCGATCACGACGGTGACACCATCGATCGCATCTTGCAGATCCAGCCAACCCTCATCGGCTTCCAGCACGGTAGGTGGCAAAAGCGCTCCTCGTTCCAGCGGGCCGATCACCAGCGCTACAGGCTCCGAGAAGCGTGACGCCTGCCCCTCCTGCTCGACGCAATAGCTGATCGTGACGGTTGTTCCGAGATTGGGGGCGATACAGTCGGGACTTACCCAAAACGACAGTTCGCTGCCCATTGCAAAGGATTCGATTTTCAATGTGTCATTGAAACTCGCTTGTGGCGTAACACCTGCCCAGGACAGCAAGACCCGATCTCCAGCAGCCATCCGGGCATACGGCCTGATCGTTACGCGCGCGCCCTGCGCGACTCTGTCCGGATCGAGCGTGCTACCCACCGCATCGTCCACAATCACAGGCAACAAATCTGGCCGGGCATCACCGACGTTCAGGTACAAACGCACAGACTCCACAGGTTCACGAAGGCGCGCAGTGTAGAGGATGTAGTAAATCTCTAGTGACCCACCGTCCAGTGCGGCGATGTGTACGCCCGACACGCAAAAGACAATCGCCCTGCCCACCTGAGCTTCGCTGACAAAACGCGACACCTCATGCCAATACGCAACACCCTCTGAGTCGATACCTGACCAGAGTATTTCCAGCTTGTCTCCGCAAGCCATGTCCGGGTACGGCACGACGGTGATAATGGCCTTATTGTCGGACGGATCGAGCGTGGCGTTCTCCGCTTGATCCAGCTGTGGTGCCACCAGGCATTGCTCTACAACATTCAAGTTACCTGCTTCATAAGTAGCCATTCAACGCTCCAGTCCCTGGAATAAATGCCGCCTTGAGGTCGGCATCGAACGAAGCCTATTGAAACCCACGGTACTGATTCGCGCTGCCGGACAATCGCGTCGGCTTGCACGGTAAAAGGACGTTTCAGAGGTAGGTCATTGTGAAGAAACGTGCAGTCATCGTTAAAAAGATGTCCAAATATTCCGACCGATACCTCAGGCTCATCCGAACTTTCGTACCATTTCTATTCCGTTTTCATCAGGTTACAGCGGCTTTTTCATACATCGCCGAGCGGGTGGTGTGCTTTAGAGTGCCTCCTTGAGCACACACCTGACTTACTGCGAAAAAGGAAATGTACATGCTACGGAATGCAACCACTCAGTATCCGATCCTGCTGGTCCATGGGCTCTTCGGCTTCGATCGCATCGGCAATCTGGAACTGTTCCATGACGTCAAACTTGCCCTGAGAAGTGCCGGCGCGAGGGTTTTCATCCCACACCTGTCAGCCACCCACAGCAATGAAGCCCGGGGCGAACAACTGCTGGCCCAGATCGACCGGGTATTGCAAGGAACCGGTGCAAGCAAAGTCAACCTGATCGGTCACAGTCAAGGGGCACTGGCTGCACGGTATGCGGGGGCGCTGGCGCCGGAGACAGTCGCTTCGGTGACATCGGTCAGCGGGCCTAACCATGGCTCGGAGCTGGCCGACTTCCTGCGCAAGGCGCTGACGCCCGGGCGCCTGCCGGAGCATGTCGCCGGTGCGGTGGCTACCCTGTTCGCCGACTTCCTGTCGTTGCTCAGTGGCAACCGGGACCTGCCACAGAACGCCATCGCCGCGCTCAATGCATTGACCACTGAAGGCGTCGGCGCATTCAACGACAAATACCCGCAAGGATTACCGAAAACCTGGGGCGGCAAGGGTCGCGAGTTGGTGAACGGCGTGCGCTACTACTCCTGGAGCGGCACCCTGCAAGGAAACATTCTCGATGAGGGGCTCCATGCACTCAATCCGCTGCACGGACTCCTGCGGGCCTTCTCCCGCTATTTCACCACCGAAGCCGAGCAGAATGACGGCATGGTCGGTCGATTCAGCGCCCATCTGGGTAAAGTGATCCGCTCGGACTATCCGCTGGATCATTTGGACAGCCTGGGCCAGACAACCGGTCAGGTCCGCAAGGGCATTGACCCCATTTCCCTGTATGTCCAGCATGCCGAACGCTTGAGAAATGCCGGCCTTTGAGCAATGCCACGACGCCACGCGATATTCACGGAACTTTGAGAGAGAAATAGCCCACTGAATCCGGTAGGCTCCGCACTTTATTGAACATTGAATGGAGTATTTTCCCATGGCCAAAGCCACTGCCCGTCACATCCTGGTTGCCAGCGAAGCCAAGTGCAACGAACTCAAGGCCCAAATCGAAGGCGGCGCCGACTTCGCCGAAGTCGCCAAAGCCAACTCCACCTGCCCATCCAGCCGCCAGGGCGGTGACCTGGGTTCGTTCGGTCCAGGCCAGATGGTCAAGGAATTCGACACCGTGGTCTTCAGCGCGCCGATCAACGTGGTGCAAGGCCCGGTCAAGACCCAGTTCGGTTACCACCTGCTGGAAGTGACCAGCCGTCAGGACTGATCAACACTGAAGTTTGCTACATAACGGCCCGCCTTTTGGTGGGCCGTTGTGTTTTCGTTACGTGATACGGCTGGCGAGGGACGCGCCGCTAGCGTACAAATTGTGGTTATCAACCACCCGGCTCCAAGGCTGACAATGCGACTGGTTTTCCCCACTTTGTTGTTCACTGCCGTGGCCCTGTTATTGGGCGCCACGGGGGCGAACGCTGCACCGCAACATGCGTTGACCGTGTACGGTGAACCGGCGAAGTATCCCGCTGGCTTCAGCCATTTCGCCTACACCAACCCGCAAGCGCCCAAGGGCGGCACGATGCGTCGCTCGGCGATGGAAATCGGTCATTTCGACCATATCCTGCCGTACATCGACAAGGGCACGGGTGTCACGCAGATCGACGGCTTGATCTACTCGCCCCTGGCCCAGCGTTCGCTGGACGAGCCCTATAGCGTTTACGGCCTGGTCGCCCAACAGATGGAGCGTTCCGACGACGGACTGTCTCTGCGTTTCTACCTGAATCCAAAGGCCCGTTTCGCCGACGGCAAGCCGATCACCGCCGAAGACGTGCGCTACACCTTCGACCTGCTGATGACCCAGGGCAGCCTGCGCTATCGCACGCAATTCGCCGACGTCAAAGGCGTCGAAGTGGAGTCGCCGCGAACCATTCGGTTCGACTTCAAGAGCAACGAAAACCGCACCCTGCCCCTCGATATCGCCACCTTGCCGGTATTTCCCGAGCACTGGTGGAAAACCCGCGACTTTGCCAACGGCGGTGGTTACGAGCCACCGCTGGGCAGCGGGCCATATCGCGTGAACAAGGTCGACTCCGGGCGCAGCATCACCTTTGAGCGTAACGCCGACTGGTGGGGCAAGGATTTACCGGTCAGCCGCGGCCTCTATAACTTCGATCATTTCAGCATCGAGTACTTCGGCGATACCGACGTTGCCCGTCAGGTGCTGCGTGGCGGCGCCTACGATTACAACCGCGAATTCTCCGCCACCGCCTACTCCATCGGCTACGAAAGCCCGGCCCTGAGCGACGGTCGCCTGCAAAAGGCCCACTTGGCCAAAGAGGCACCGCAAACGGCCCAGGGGTTTGTGTTCAACCTGCAAAACCCGATGTTCCAGGACCGCCGTGTGCGCCAGGCCCTGGCCATGCTCTGGGATTTCGAATGGAGCAACCGGCAGATGATGCGCGACCTCTACATCCGCCAGCAGAGCTACTTTTCCAATACCGACCTTGCAGCCCGGCAACTGCCCGACGCCAGTGAACGGGCGATTCTCGAGCCGCTGCGCGGGCAGATTCCCGACGAAGTCTTCACCCAGGTCTTCGAAGCCCCGAAAACTGACGGTAGCGGTGTGATTCGCGACAAACAGTTGCAAGCCCTGGACTTGCTCGAACAGGCCGGCTGGAAACCCGATGGCGATCAACTGGTCAATGCCCAAGGCCAACCGCTGAGCTTCACTTTCCTGATCACCCAGAACGGCATGGACCGGCTACTGTTGCCTTATAAGCGCACCCTGAAACAAATCGGCATCGACCTGAATATTCGCCGCATCGACGCCTCCCAATACATAAACCGCCTGATGTCCCGGGATTACGACATGATCGTCACCGGCTACCCGGTTAGCACCTCGCCGGGCAACGAGCTGTACAACTACTTTGGCTCGGCGGCGGCCAACGATCCGGGCTCCAACAACTACATGGTGCTGAAGAACCCAGCGGTCGATACGCTGATCAACGGCCTGGTTCGCGCCACTACCCAGACTGACATGCTGCGCTACGCCCATGCCCTGGACCGCGTCCTGCAATGGAACTTCTATTGGATTCCCAATTATTACCCGCCAGGTAGCTCGACCGTGTGGTGGAACCGCTTCGGCATTCCCTCTGTGCAAGCGAGCAATGACGAAGCCATCGAGAGTTGGTGGGAAGTGAGTTCTACCTCGTTGACCAACCAACAGATGACCGCCGAACTCATCAAACGCGGCAAATCCGGAGGGTCGCACTGATGTGGGCTTATGTACTGCGGCGCTTGCTGCTGATCATTCCGACACTGGTGATTATTCTTCTGGTCAATTTCGTTATCGTCCAGGCCGCGCCGGGCGGTCCCGTGGAACAGGCCATCGCGCACTTGCAAGGCATCGGCGGCGCGAATGTCGGCGGGGGTTCCAGCGAAGCCCTGCAGGGCAGTTCGCGGGCCAGTCGCGGGCTCGATCCGCAGTTGATCAAGGAGATCGAAAAGCAATACGGCTTCGATAAGCCGGCACCCGAACGCCTGTGGCTGATGCTCAAGAGCTACGCCCGCCTCGACTTCGGCAAGAGCTTTTTCCGCGGCGCCACGGTCACCGACCTGATTCTGGAAAAAATGCCGGTGACCATTTCCCTCGGGCTCTGGGCCACATTGATTACCTACCTGGTGTCGATCCCTCTGGGCATCCGCAAAGCCGTGCACCATGGCAGCCATTTCGATATCTGGAGCAGCACCGCGATCATCGTCGGTTACGCCATGCCAGCGTTCCTGTTCGCGATGTTCCTGATTGTGGTCTTCGCCGGCGGTACTTCGTTGAACTGGTTCCCGGTGCGTGGCCTGGTCTCGGACAATTTCGAGTCGCTGTCGACCCTGGGCAAAATCGCCGATTACTTCTGGCACCTGGTGCTGCCAGTGACGGCACTGGTGGTCGGCGGTTTCGCGACCCTGACCATCCTCACCAAGAACTCCTTCCTCAATGAAATCACCCGCCAATACGTGGTCACCGCCCGGGCCAAGGGCTTGAGCGAACGCCGGGTGCTTTACGGCCATGTGTTTCGCAATGCGATGCTGCTGGTGGTGTCGGGGATTCCGCAGGCCTTCATCAGCGTATTTTTCGCCGGCTCGCTGCTGATCGAAGTGATTTTCTCCCTCGACGGGTTAGGTCGCATGAGTTACGAAGCTGCGGTGTCACGGGACTATCCGGTGGTATTCGGTTCGCTGTTCATCTTCACCTTATTCGGCCTGCTGATAAAAATCATTGGCGACCTTTGCTACACCCTGGTCGACCCGCGTATCGACTTCGCCGCGAGGAACGCCTGATGTTCAAGCTCTCGCCGCTGGGCCGTCGCCGTTTCGAACGTTTCAAGAAAAACCGCCGGGGCTGGTGGTCGCTGTGGTTGTTTATCGGCCTGTTCCTGCTGACCCTGGGCGGCGAGCTGATCGCCAACGACAAACCGCTGATGGTCAGTTATCAGGGCTCGCTGTATTTCCCGGCGCTCAAACGCCACACCGAGCAGGAGTTCGGTGGGCAATTGCCATTCCAGGCCGACTACCGCAGTGATTACGTGCAGAAGCTGATCCACAAGGACGGCGGCTGGATGCTGTTTCCTCCGATCCCGTTCAGCGACGACACACCCAATTACGACCTCAATCAACCCGCACCAAGCCCGCCGTCGAAGGTCAACTGGCTGGGCACCGACGATCAGGCTCGCGACGTGTTGGCCCGGGTGATTTTCGGCGCGCGGGTGTCGATTTTGTTTGCGTTGGCGCTGACCTTCATCAGTGCGTTGATCGGCATCGCCGCCGGTGCGCTGCAAGGCTATTACGGTGGTTGGGTCGACCTGATCGGTCAGCGCTTGCTGGAAGTCTGGTCGGGGCTGCCGGTGCTGTACCTGCTGATCATTCTGTCGGGTTTCGTCGAGCCGAATTTCTGGTGGCTGCTGGGGATCATGGCGCTGTTTTCCTGGCTGGCCCTGGTGGACGTGGTGCGCGCCGAGTTCCTGCGCGGGCGCAACCTGGAATACGTCAAGGCCGCCCGTGCGCTGGGCCTGAGCGATCGCAAGGTGATCGTGCGGCACATTCTGCCCAACGCGATGAATGCGACCCTGAGTTATTTGCCGTTCATTTTGACCGGGGCGATTTCCACCCTCACGGCGCTGGATTTTCTCGGCTTCGGCATGCCCGCCGGCAGTGCGTCCCTGGGCGAATTGATCGGTCAAGGCAAACAGAACCTGCAAGCACCATGGCTGGGGCTGACGGCGTTTTTTACCCTGGCGCTGATTCTTTCTTTATTAGTGTTCATCGGCGAGGCGTTGCGCGATGCCTTTGACCCACGATCTTGACGCGGACAGTTGATATGAGTGACAACCTGATCGAAATCCGTGACCTCAACGTGGCCTTCAGCGGCCAGACCGTGGTGCGCAACCTGTTCCTGGACATCCGCCCCGGCGAATGCCTGGCGCTGGTCGGCGAGTCGGGTTGCGGCAAGTCGGTGACCGCCCACTCGATCTTGCAACTGCTGCCCGAGACCGGCACTGAAACCACCGGCAGCATTCGCTATCGCGGCCAGGAGCTGATCGGCGCCGACGTCAAGGTTTTGCGCGAGCTGCGCGGCAACCGGATTGCGATGATCTTCCAGGAGCCGATGACCTCCCTCAACCCGCTGCACACCATTGAAAAGCAGATCGGCGAAACCCTGCTGCTGCATAAGGGGCTGGGCGGCAAAGCGGCGCAAGCGCGGATTCTCGAGTTGCTGCAATTGGTGGGCATCCAGAAACCCGAAGAGCGGCTCAAGGCCTATCCCCATCAACTGTCCGGCGGCCAACGGCAACGGGTGATGATCGCCATGGCCCTGGCCTGCGAGCCGGAATTGCTGATCGCCGATGAGCCGACCACCGCGCTGGATGTGACAGTGCAACGCAAGATCCTGCTGCTACTCAAATCCCTGCAACAGCGGCTCGGCATGTCGCTGCTGCTGATCAGCCACGACCTCAATCTGGTGCGCAGTATTGCTCAGCGAGTGTGTGTGATGCACGCCGGGGAAATCGTCGAGCAGGCACCTTGCGAGACACTGTTCACCGCGCCTAAACATCCTTACAGCCGCGTACTATTGAACGCCGAACCGGAAGGCGAAGCCCTGCCCCGAGACGAAAGGGAAAAAGTGCTGGAAGTGGATAATTTACAGGTGCAGTTCGTCATCGGTGGCGGCCTGTTTCAGCGTAAAACCTACCTGCGCGCGGTGGATGGCATCAGCCTGAATGTTCAGCGCGGCAAGACGTTGGGCATCGTCGGCGAGTCCGGTTCGGGCAAGTCCACGCTGGGTCAGGCGATCCTGCGCTTGCTCGATTCCGAAGGCAGCATTCGCTTTCAGGGTGAGGCGCTGGATGGCTTGACGCAAAAGCAGCTGCGACCGTGGCGCAAGAAGATGCAAGTGGTGTTCCAGGACCCCTTCGGCAGTCTCAGCCCGCGGATGTCGGTGGCGCAGATCATCAGTGAAGGCCTTGAGGTGCACAGCCAGTTGACCGCTGACGAGTGCAATAACGAAGTGATTCGGGCGCTGACGGAAGTCGGCCTCGACCCGCAAAGCCGTCATCGCTACCCGCACGAATTCTCCGGCGGCCAACGCCAGCGCATCGCCATTGCCCGCGCGCTGGTACTGAAACCGGCGCTGATCCTGCTCGACGAACCGACCTCGGCGCTGGATCGCACGGTGCAAAAACAAGTGGTCGCCCTGCTCCGCCAGCTTCAGGAGAAACATGGCCTGACCTACCTGTTCATCAGCCACGACCTGGCGGTGGTGCGCGCCCTGGCCCACGACATGATCGTGATCAAGGACGGCAAAGTGGTGGAAAGCGGCGCCAGTCACGACGTGTTCGATTCGCCGCAGCATCCGTATACCAAAGAGCTGTTGGCAGCGGCGCATCCGGGGTAGGCATAATCCCGTGTACGCCGATGAACCGCGTCGCGGCCATCGCGGGCAAGCCCGGCTCCCACAGGTTTTATGTCGTACCTAAATTCAGCGGCAACCCAAATCCTGTGGGAGCGGGCTTGCCCGCGATTGGGCCAGCACAGGCAATACTTAATCAGGATCAGCCCCCATGGACACCACCGAAAGCCTCAAGGACTACCAGCGCGTTCGCACCCTGGCGATCCGCTCGCTGTTCGAAATCATCGAGCAATCGAGCGAGGGCACGGTGATTGTCGACCGCGATGCGAACATCGTCTGGATGAATGAGCGTTATGCCCGGCGCTTCGGTCTCGAATCGGCCGCAGGTGCGATCGGCAGGGCCTGCGAAAGCGTGATCCCCGGCAGCCTGTTGCGTGAGGTGGTACGCACCGGACGACCCATCCTGCTGGACATGCAGGACACCCCCAAGGAACCGCTGGTGGTGATGCGCCTGCCGATTCACGACGATGCCGGCGCGGTGATCGGCGCCATCGGCTTTGCCCTGTTCGATGAATTGCGCAGCCTGTCACCGATGCTCAAGCGCTACCTGAGCATGCAGGAAGAACTGGCATCGACCCGCTCGCTGCTGCGGGCGCGGCAGACCAAGTACAACTTCGCCCATTTCATCGGCACCAGCGCCGCCAGCCTGGAAGTCAAACGCCGCGCCCGGCGCAGCGCCAGTGCCGAGTCACCGGTGTTGTTGCTCGGCGAAACCGGTACCGGCAAAGAGCTGCTGGCCCAGGCGATCCACGGCGCCTCGCCTCGGGCGCACAAAGCCTTCGTCAGCATCAACAGCGCGGCAATTCCCGAAGCGCTGCTGGAAGCCGAGTTCTTTGGCACCGCACCCGGCGCATTCACCGGCGCCGATCGCAAGGGCCGCACCGGCAAGTTGCAGATCGCTCAGGGCGGCACGCTGTTTCTCGATGAGATCGGCGACATGCCGCTGCCACTGCAAAGCAAATTGCTGCGAGTGTTGCAGGAAAAGGAATTCGAGCCGGTGGGCTCCAACGAAGTGATCCAGAGCGATGTGCGAGTGATCGCGGCCACCTCCACCGATCTGGAAGCAGCGATCAAACGCGGGGAGTTTCGTGCCGACTTGTATTACCGCCTCAACGTGCTGCCGATTCAGGTCCCGCCCTTGCGTGATCGCCTCGACGACCTGCCGGCCCTCAGCGAAGCGATCCTCGAAGAGCTGCGCAGTCAGCACGAACTGAACCCCGAAGCCCTGGATTTGTTGGGTCAACACGCCTGGCCGGGGAACATCCGCGAACTGCGCAACGTTCTGGAGCGCGCCGCGTTACTCAGTGATGATTTGATGCTGAATGCAGCGGATATCCGCGCGGCGATTGGCAGTTTTACCCCGGTGCAGCGTGTGGCGCCCTTGGCCATTGAGCCGGTTGCCCATGAAACCTTCAGTGAGGCTCGCGAACGGTTTGATCGGCAGTTGATTGAATCCGCCCTCGCGCAATGCGGCGGGAAGGTTATCGAAGCGGCGGCGCGGTTGGGGCTGGGGCGGTCGACGTTGTACAAGAAGATGGTGGCGTTGGGGATTGCGGAGTCTACATAAAGAGACATGGATCTCCATTGGTAGATATGACCTCCTGAGCGCTGCGCACTCTTCGCGAGCAAGCCCACACACACATTCGACCGCATTCCTCTGAGCGATTCGGTCAAACTGTGGGAGCGGGCTTGCTCGCGAAAGGGCCAGACCAGCCAATAGAAATCTCAAAATAGAGATAAATAATTTGAATTCAACCCTAAAAACCAACAATTCCCTTAAGTTTCAATAACTTAAATATCTGGCACGAAACTCGCTATAGCCCTCCCAACAAAGCTTCACCTACAAAAATAACAATCCAGGAGACACACCATGAGTGTGATCATTGCCTTGGCAGCCCTCACGCTGTTGATGGTGGCTGCTTACCGTGGCTACAGCGTTATCCTCTTTGCCCCGATCGCCGCCCTCGGCGCCGTCCTGCTCACCGACCCTTCCGCCGTTGCCCCAGTCTTCACCGGGGTGTTCATGGAAAAAATGGTCGGCTTCGTCAAACTGTATTTCCCGGTGTTCCTGCTCGGTGCCGTATTCGGCAAGCTGATCGAGTTGTCGGGCTTCTCCCGCTCCATCGTCGCAGCGGCCATTCGCTTGCTCGGCACTCGCCAGGCAATGCTGGTGATCGTGCTGGTCTGCGCACTGCTCACTTACGGCGGCGTGTCGCTGTTTGTGGTGGTGTTTGCGGTCTACCCGTTTGCCGCCGAGATGTTCCGTCAGAGCAATATTCCCAAGCGCCTGATCCCGGCGACCATCGCCCTCGGCGCGTTCTCGTTCACCATGGATGCCCTGCCCGGCACCCCACAGATCCAGAACATCATCCCCAGCACCTTCTTCAACACCACCGCCTGGGCGGCACCGTGGCTGGGTGTGATCGGCACGATTTTCGTGTTCTGCGCCGGCATGCTGTTCCTTCAGCGCCAGCGCAACAAGGCCCAGCGCACGGGTGAAGGTTATGGTTCGGAGCTGCGCAACGAACCGGAAACCGCGCCGGACATCAAGCTGCCCAACCCGTGGATCGCGCTCTCCCCGCTGTTGATGGTGGGCCTGATGAACCTGCTGTTCACCCGCTGGATTCCGCTGTGGTACGGCAAGACTCACAGCCTCTCGTTGCCAGGCATGGCAGCACCGGTGACCACCGACATCGCCAAACTGACGGCGATCTGGGCGGTCCAGGCGGCCTTGCTGGTGGGCATCGTCATGGTGCTGGTGTTCGCCTTTCAGACGATTCGCGGCAAGTTGGCCGAAGGCAGTAAAAGTGCGGTCAGCGGCGCACTGCTGGCGGCGATGAACACCGCGTCGGAATACGGTTTCGGTGCAGTAATCGCCTCGCTGCCGGGTTTCCTGGTGCTGTCCGGCTGGCTCAAAAGCATTCCCGACCCGCTGGTCAACGAAGCGATTACCGTGACCCTGCTGGCCGGCATCACCGGTTCGGCGTCGGGCGGCATGAGCATTGCCCTGGCGGCGATGTCCGAGACGTTCATCAGCGCCGCCCACGCCGCCAATATTCCGCTGGAAGTGCTGCACCGGGTCGCCGCGATGGCCAGTGGCGGCATGGACACTTTGCCGCACAACGGCGCGGTGATTACTTTGCTGGCGGTTACCGGTTTGACCCACCGCGAGGCCTACAAAGACATTTTCTGTATTACGCTGATCAAGACACTCGCTGTTTTTGTGGTGATCGGCACTTTCTACGCCACTGGCATTGTGTGAGGTATTCATGACGACTCTTTCGGGCAAGACCGCACTGGTCACCGGTTCCACCAGCGGCATCGGTCTGGGAATCGCCCTGAGCCTGGCCAAGGCTGGCGCCAACCTGATCCTCAACGGTTTCGGCGATGCGTCTTCAGTGGTTGCTGAAATCGAAAAATTCGGCGGCAAAGTCGGCCATCACCCCGCCGACGTCAGCGACCCGGCGCAGATCGCCGAGATGATTGAATACGCCGAGCGTGAGTTCGGCGGCGTGGATATCCTGGTCAACAACGCGGGCATTCAGCATGTGGCGTCGGTGGAAGATTTTCCGGTGGAGCGCTGGGATTCGATCATGGCGATCAACCTGTCGTCGGTGTTTCACAGCACCCGTTTGAGCTTGCCGGGGATGCGCGCCAAAGGCTGGGGACGGATCGTCAACATCGCTTCTGTGCATGGCCAGGTCGGTTCGGTGGGCAAGGCGGCGTACGTTGCGGCCAAGCATGGCGTAATCGGCCTGACCAAAGTGGTCGGTCTGGAAACCGCTACGACAAACGTCACCTGCAACGCCATCTGTCCGGGTTGGGTGCTGACGCCGCTGGTGCAAAAGCAGATCGATGATCGCGCCGCAACCGGGATCGACCCGCAGCAGGCGCAACATGATTTGCTGGCCGAAAAGCAGCCGTCGCTGGAATTCGTGACACCGCCGCAACTGGGTGAGTTGGTGCTGTTTTTATGCAGCGAAGCCGGTAGCCAGGTGCGTGGCGCAGCGTGGAATATTGATGGCGGGTGGTTGGCGCAGTAACCCTGTGGCGAGGGAGCTTGCTCCCGTTCGGCTGCGAAGCAGTCGTAATTAGGTTTTGGGACAGCTGCGCTGTCCAGCGGGAGCAAGCTCCCTCGCCACAAAAGCCTGTGTTATGCATAAATAAGAAGAGGCCAAGCCATGTCCGACATCCTCTGGCAACCCGGCACCGAGCGCATCGGCAAGACCCGCATGGAGGCCTTCCGGCGCTTCGTCAATCAGCGACACTCCCTTGAAATCACCGACTACCCTGCCCTGCACCAGTGGAGCATCGATCAGCGGGAAGCTTTCTGGCAGGCCATTGTCGATTTCTTCGACATCCGTTTTCACGATCAGCCGGATGCGGTGCTGATAGAAGGCGCACAAATGCCCAGCGCCCAGTGGTTCCCCGGCGCCACGCTGAACTTCGCCGAACACCTGCTGCGCCGTCGCGACGATGCCGTGGCGGTAGTGGCCATCGGCGAAAACGGCCAACGGGAACAACTGACCTGGGCCGAACTGGCGAGCCATGTCGCCGGCTTTCAAAACGGCCTGATAGCCGCCGGTGTCGGCCTCGGCGACCGCGTGGCCGCGTGCATGCCGAACACCTGGCAAACCCTGGTGGCCATGCTCGCCACCACTAGTCTGGGTGCGATCTGGTCCTGTTCTTCACCCGACTTCGGTACCCACGGGGTGATCGACCGTTTCGGCCAGATCGAGCCGAAAGTACTAATCACCTGCGCCGGTTACCGCTACGCCGGAAAAGAAATCGACCAGACCGACAAGGTCAATGAAATCCTCGGGCAACTGCCGTCCTTGCAGCAGTTGATCGTTGTGCCTTACGCGCGACCCCAGGCACGCATCGAAGACTTCCGCAGCCAAGCCAGCATGACGCTATGGGGCGATTTCTACGACCCGGGCGGCGAGCCGCAATTCGTTCCCGTGCCCTTCGCTCATCCGCTGTACATCCTTTATTCCAGTGGCACTACCGGCGTGCCGAAGTGCATTGTTCACAGCACCGGCGGCGTGCTGCTGCAACACGTCAAGGAACATGGTCTGCACACCGATCTCGGCCCTGGCGACCGCTTGTTCTACTACACAACGTGCGGCTGGATGATGTGGAACTGGCTGGTCTCGGCCCTGGCAGTCGACAGCGCCGTGGTGCTTTACGACGGCTCGCCGTTTCATCCAGGCCCGGAGCGCTTGATCGATCTGATCGACGACGAACGCATCAACGTCTTCGGCACCAGTCCCAAGTTCCTCACCGCGCTGGAAAGCAACGGCGTGAATCCTTGCGAAAGTCATGACCTGAGCAGTCTCAAAACCGTGCTGTCCACCGGTTCCGCGCTGTCGCCGCAAAGCTTCGATTACGTCTACCGCGCGTTCAAGTCCGACCTGTGCCTGTCCTCGATGTCTGGCGGCACCGACATCGTGTCGTGCTTTGTGATTGGTAACCCGGTCCTGCCGGTGCGCCGTGGCGAGATGCAGTGCAAGAGCCTGGGCATGGCGGTGGAAGTCTGGAACGACGCAGGTACGCCTGTGATCGGTGAAAAAGGCGAGCTGGTGTGCACCCGACATTTTCCGGCGATGCCCATCGAGCTGTGGCATGACCCTGACGGGGAGAAACTGCGAAAGTCCTATTTCAGCCTGTTCCCCGGCGTCTGGGCTCAGGGCGATTACGCCGAAGAATTGCCCCATGGCGGCATGCTGATCCACGGTCGATCGGATGCGGTGCTCAACCCCGGCGGCGTGCGCATCGGCACGGCGGAAATCTATCGTCAGGTGGAGAAAGTCCCGCAGGTGCTGGACAGTGTTGCCATCGGTCAGCAATGGCAGGATGACGTGCGGGTGGTGCTGTTCGTGAAACTGCGCGACGGCGTTGAGCTGGACGACGCGCTGCAACAACAGATTCGCCAAGTCATCCGCGCCAACACTACGCCACGGCATGTGCCGGCGAAGATAGTTGCGGTGACGGACATTCCACGGACTATCAGCGGCAAGGTGGTCGAGCTAGCGGTGAGGAATGTGGTGCATGGCCAGAAAGTGAAAAACACCGATGCACTGGCCAATCCCGAGGCGCTGGAACAGTTTCGTGACCGCTCTGAATTGAACGATTGAAACACGCCACCCCTAACTGGACGACTGAAATGCGACTCCTGTAGGAGCTGCCGAAGGCTGCGATCTTTTGATCTTTAGCGATTCGTCTGACGCCAAAGTCAAAAGATCGCAGCCTGCGCCAGCTCCTACCGGGTATGCGTCAGTCCATTAATTCCCATTGAGTATGCGTCAGTCCACTAATCCCCACTCACCCGGCGGTGTATGGGGCCCGGGCGTAGCCTCAGCGTGCATTTTCAGCCGCAGGCGCAAGTTGTTCACCGAGTCCGCATGTTTCAACGCCTCTGCCTCATCGATCGCGCCCTCGGCAAACAGCTCGAACAGCGCCCCATCAAACGTCTGCATCCCCGCCTCAGAAGACTTCTCCATGATCCCCTTGAGCTCGGAAAATTCGTTGCGCCGGATCAGGTCGCCGATGGTCGGCGTTCCCAGCATGATCTCCACCGCCGCCCGGCGCTGCCCATCGCGGGTACGCACCAAACGCTGGGAAACAAAGGCCTTGAGGTTATTACCCAAGTCATGGAGCAGTTGCGTCCGGCGTTCTTCGGGGAAGAAGTTGATCACCCGGTCCAGCGCCTGATTGGCGTTGTGCGCATGCAAAGTGGAAATTACCAGATGACCGGTATCGGCAAACGCCAGCGCGTGCTCCATAGTCTCGCGATCGCGAATTTCGCCGATCAGCACCACGTCCGGCGCCTGACGCAGGGTGTTTTTCAACGCAGCATGGAAACTGCGGGTGTCTACGCCGACCTCACGCTGGTTGATGATCGACTTCTTGTGCCGATGGATAAACTCGACCGGGTCTTCGATGGTGATGATATGGCCGCTGCTGTGGCGATTGCGGTAATCGATCAGTGCCGCCAGCGATGTCGACTTGCCCGAGCCGGTCGAACCGACGAACAATATCAGCCCTTGTTTGAGCATCACGGTTTCGAGCAGTACCGGCGGCAGTTTGAGGTCTTCGAAGCGTGGAATGTCGAGTTTGATGTTGCGCGCCACGATGGACACATCGTTGCGCTGCTTGAAGATATTGAGCCGAAAGCGCCCGACCCCGGCCAGGGAAAGCGCCAGGTTCATTTCCAGTTCGCGATCGAACTCCAGGCGCTGTTCGGCGTCCATGATGGACGCCGCGATGGCCGCGATTTCTCCGGGCTTGAATGGTTGCTCGGCCAAGGCTTTGAGCACACCGTCAAATTTCGCGCTGGGTGGCGCGCCGGTGGACAGGTAAAGATCGGAGCCATTGCGGCTGGCCAGAATTTGCAACAGTGCATCGATTTCCATGGCAAAAAGCACCCGCGAAGCATTCAATTGAAAAAATGACCCAAAACGGGTCATCCAGCGTCTACCGCCCTGCAAGGATAGTAGACGCAGCCACACCGACTGACGCGCAGGACATTGTAATGAACGCACCACCGACCGCCAGCGACGCCCAAGCCTTGATTGCTCGACTGGACTGGACAAACAATCCGCTGGGCGCCGCCGAGCACTGGCCACAGAGCCTGCGCACCGCCGTGGACATTGTGATTCACTCGCCAATGCCGATGCTGTTGCTGTGGGGCCCGCAGCTTACGCAGATCTACAACGACGGCTTCGCCTTCCTCGCCGGCAGCAAGCACCCATACGCTTTCGGACAACCGACGCACCAGATCTGGCCAGAACTGAAAGACTTCACCGACCCGATTTACAGCGCCGTCCTACAGGGCCAGGTGCGGACCTACAGCGAACAGCGCTTTACCTTGCAGCGCGACGGTCAGGATTCCGACTTCTGGCTGGATTTGACCTACAGCCCCATTCGCAATGAAAGCGCCGAGGTCGCCGGGATTCTGGTCACGGCCATCGAAACCAACGAACGCCGCCGCATCGCCCTGGAACTCGAACAACGCTCCGCCGCGAGCCTCAAGGCCCAGCAGGAAACCGAGCAGCGCCTACAATTGGCGCTGGCCGCCACCGATGCGGTCGGCACCTGGGACTGGGACATCGGCGAAGACCGTTTCATCGCCGATGCCCACTTCGCCCAATTGCATGGCATCAATCCGGCCATGGCCAGCCAGTTGCCCATCAGCGAATACCTCCACGGCGTGCACCCGGAAGACCGCGCCATGATTGCCCGCAGCATCAAGCACTGCATCACCCATGGCAGCGAGTACGCCGAGGAATATCGCTTGCTGCAGCCCGACGGCCAATTGCGCTGGGTGTTTGCCCGCGGCCGCTGCTACAAGGACCATCATGGCCGGCCGATCCGTTTCCTTGGCGCAGCACTCGATCTGACGGAACGCAAACACATCGAACAGGCCTTGCGCCAGAGCCAGACCGAGCTGCAACTGATCATCAACGCCATGCCGATCCTGATCAGTTATGTCGACAGCGAGGAGCGCTTTCGACTGAACAATGCCGCCTATCTGGAATGGTACGGCCTGACGCCCCAAGAGCTTTACGGCCGCACCATCCGCGAAGTGCTGGGCGACGAAGCCTATGCCTCGCGCGCCGAATACATTGCCGAGGCGCTGAAAGGCAAGGCCTGCAGTTTCAGCATCAGCGCCGCGCACCGCGACGGCAGCCCCCGTCAGGCCTTGATGAACTACCTGCCCCGTCATGGCCCGGACGGCGCGGCAAATGGTTTTTACATCTTCGTAATCGACGAAACCGAGCGCAAACAGACCGAAGAAGCCCTGCGCAATCTCAACGAAACCCTTGAAGAACGCGTCAGCGCCCGCACTCAACAATTGGCCGAAGCCAACCAGCGACTGCAGAACGAGATGTTCGAACGCGAGCGCGCCGAAGACGCCTTGCGGCACGCGCAGAAAATGGAAGCGGTGGGACAACTCACCGGCGGCATCGCCCATGACTTCAACAACATGCTCACCGGGATTATTGGCAGCCTCGATCTGATGCAACGCTACATTGCCGACGGGCGTGCCGCCGAGATCGGTCGCTTCACCGAAGCCGCGGTGTCCTCGGCCCACCGCGCGGCCGCCCTGACCCATCGCCTGCTGGCGTTCTCCCGGCGTCAGTCGCTGGATCGCAAGCCGCTGAATGCCAACCATCTGGTGCATTCCCTGGAAGATTTGTTCCGCCGCACCAAGGGCGACCATATCGAGCTCAAAATGCAATTGGCCGATGAAGTCTGGCCGGTCAGTACTGACGTCAGTCAACTGGAAAATGCCTTGCTCAACCTCGTCATCAATGCCCGGGATGCGATGCCCGAAAGTGGCGAGCTGCTGATCGAAACTGCTAACGTTCACCTCGACGGCAGCGACATCACCCCCCTGGAACCGGTCAGGGCCGGGGATTACCTGATGATTGCCGTCAGCGACAACGGCACGGGCATGACCCCGTCAGTGCTGGCCAAGGCTTTCGATCCGTTCTTCACCACCAAACCCATCGGTCAGGGCACCGGTCTTGGGCTGTCGATGATCTATGGCTTCGCCCAGCAGTCGGGCGGGCACGTCAGTCTTCACAGCCTGCCGGGCCAGGGCACCAGCGTTCGCCTGTATTTGCCACGGCTGCACGTCGCGGTGCCGGAACTTACTTTGATGCCGCTCACCGGTGAAACACCGGCAGCAGTTGCCGGTGAAACCGTGGTGTTGGTGGAAGACGATCCGGCGGTGCGCATGCTGGTGCTCGACCTGCTTAATGAGTTGGGTTATCACGCCCATGAAGCCGAAGACGCGAAAGCCGCCCTGCCCTTGCTGGAATCCGACTTGCGGGTCGATCTGCTGGTGACCGATGTCGGGCTGCCGGGCATGAACGGTCGGCAACTGGCGGAAATCGCGCGTCAACATCGCCCGGGTCTGAAGGTACTGTTCATGACCGGTTATGCGGAAAAAGCCGCCGAACGCCAGGGTTTCCTGGAGGAAGGCATGGACATGGTGGCCAAACCCTTTTCCATTGACCTGCTGGCCAACAAGATTCGCACGATGATCGGCCAAGCGGACTGAGTTAAGGCATAATCGCGCGCCCCACGCTGGCACCAACATAGCCACCACCGTTGCAAGGTACTGCCAATGAAAGCCCAAGCCCGCCATATTCTGGTGAAAACCTCGGAAGAAGCCGAGCAGCTAAAACAACGCATCGCCAAGGGCGAAGCCTTCGATGTGCTGGCCAAGAAATACTCCACGTGCCCGTCCGGAAAACGCGGCGGCGACCTGGGCGAAGTGCGGCCCGGGCAGATGGTCGGCGTGATCGATGCGGTGATCTTCAAAAAACCGCTGCGGGTGGTGCATGGGCCGATCAAGAGCAAGTTTGGTTATCACCTGGTGCAGGTGTTTTACCGGGATTGATCGGTTGGCTTCAGGGCCTCATCGCGGGCAAGTCGGATCGCCGCACCGCCGCTCCCACAGGGGTTGTGAATTGCCATAGATTGCAACCACACCAAAAAACCTGTGGGAGTGGTGATGTGACTGCAATCGTGGGTAACTCACAAATCCCTGTGGGAGCGGTGATGTGACTGCAATCGTGGGCAACTCACAAATCCCTGTGGGAGTGCTGATGTGACTGCAATCGTGGGCAACTCACAAATCCCTGTGGGAGTGGTGATGTGACTGCAATCGTGGGCAACTCACAAATCCCTGTGGGAGTGGTGATGTGACTGCAATCGTGGGCAACTCACAAATCCCTGTGGGAGCGGGCTTGCCCGCGATCCGGTTGCGCAGCAAGCGGCCATCCGCTTACCTTGGGATCAACGCCCCGGGCACCTGAATCACCCGACTCGCCAACCGATGCCCGGCCTCGGCAGCCTCAACCGGGCTACCGCCCTTAAGCCGACAAGCCAAATACGCCGCGCTGAACGAATCCCCCGCCGCCGTGGTGTCCACTACCCGTTCGACCACCTGCGCCGGCACTTCGAACGACTCCCCGTCACAACGAATCAGACACGCCTCGGCGCCGCGCTTGAGCACCACTTCCGGCGTGCCCATTTGCTCGTAAGCAGCAAACACCGCCGCGCAATCGGAAAAGTGGAACAGCGCCTGCTCGTCGTCAACCGTCAGCAACGCCAGGTCGATATAGGGTAGAACGCTGCGATAAGCCGCCCGAGCCTCTTCAATCGACGCCCACAACCGTGGCCGGTAGTTGTTGTCGAACACGATCCGCGCATCCCGCTGCCGGGCTTCGATCAGGGTTTCCAGAAGTTTTTCCCGCCCCTGCACACCGAGCACCGCCAGGGTGATGCCGCTGAAATACAACACGTCGTAATCCGGCAGCGCCGCCAGAATCGGCGCGGCGGCCGGTGTGGTAAAGCAATCTCGCACTGCCGCTTCGTTGCGCCAGTAGAGAAAACGCCGCTCGCCGGCCGCATCGGTCTGGATGCAATACAGACCGGGCAAGCGACCGGGCAAACGCTGGACCATGTCCAGGCCAATGTTTTCGCTGGCCCAGCTCTGGCACATCGCGTCGCTGAAACTGTCATCGCCCAGGGCGGTGACGTAATCCACCGTGCCGCCATCGCCCAGTTCGCGGGCCAGGTAGACCGCGGTGTTCAAGGTATCGCCGCCGAAACTTTGTTGCAGCGTGCCATCGGCGCGCTGCTGCAATTCGATCATGCATTCGCCGATCAGGGCGATGCGCGGGGTGTTGGGGCCAAGTGGGCTGATGCTGCTCATCGTTGTGGGGTCTCTGGTATTGCGATGTTGTTTGGTAGGCCGTCATCGCGGGCAAGCCCGCTCCCACAGGGTTGTGAATTGCCACAGATTGCAGCCACACCAAAATACCTGTGGGAGCGGGCTTGCCCGCGATGGCGGCACCTCGGTCTGGAACCTTAAAAACAGGTTTCCATGGTCTCTATCACCTGCAACTGCTCATCCACCAAACACCCAATGCGCCACTTGTCGAACGTCAAACACGGGTGCGAAGTACCGAACGAAATGATATCCCCCACCCGCAACTCAACCCCCGGCGCCACGGTCATGAACGCATGCTGGTCCATCACCGCCGTCACTTTGCAGGCACTCACATCATCGCCGACTGCTGGCACCACACCGGCCTTGTAACGCAGCAACGGCACCGGCAAACCGGCGTCGTAGGCAACGTCGCGTTTGCCTAGGGCGATCACCGCAAAACCGGGTTCCGGCAACGACTGCACATGCGCCCATACTTCCAGCGCCGGGCGCAAACCTTCGTGCAGGTCGCTGCGACGGTCGAGCACGCAGCATTGTGCTTCTTTGTAGATGCCATGGTCGTGGGCCACGTAACTGCCGGGGCGCAGCACGCTGAGGAAACGCCCACCGGCGTTCTGCGCTTCGAAGGACTCGGCGATCAGGTCGTACCAGGCCGAACCCGACGCCGTGATGATCGGTTTGGCAATGGCGAACGCACCGCTGTCCTGCAACTGCACCGCCAGACGCACCAGAGAATCGGCGAACTCACGGATCCCGCTCACCGCGTGATCGCCGTGAATCACCCCTTCGTAACCCTCGATGCCGGTCAATGCCAGCGCCGGTTGAGCCGCGATCGCCTTGGCCAGCGCAAGTACTTCGGCTTCGGTACGGCAACCGCAACGACCGCCGACCACGCCGTACTCGATCATCACGTTCAGCCGCACACCGCGCGAGGCGAAATACGCGCCGAGGTCCGCGACGTTATCCGGGTGATCGACCATGCAATAGAAATCGAAGGTCGGGTCTGCCAACAGATCGGCGATCAGCGCCATGTTCGGCGCGCCGACCAATTGGTTGGCCATCAGCACCCGATGCACGCCATGGGCGTAAGCCGCGCGGGTTTGCGTGGCGCTGGCCAGGGTGATGCCCCAGGCACCGGCGTCCAGTTGGCGACGAAACAGCGCCGGGGTCATGCTGGTTTTACCGTGCGGCGCCAGTTCCGCGCCGCTGTTGCTGACGAAGTCCTGCATCCAGCGAATGTTGTGTTCCAGCGCTTCGCGGTGCAGCACCAGCGCCGGCAGGCTGACGTCGCGCACAAGATTGGCGCCTGTGTGGGCAAAGCCCTTTTCCACGGCGGCAGTATTTTTGGCAGAAGACATGGTCGAACTCCTCACACTCGCGGCCGCAGGCAGCCGCTGTTATTCGTTGATACGCCGGGCGAGACTGTTGGCGCTGTCGATCAGTACCCGGCGATAGTCGTTGTAATTGTTCTTCGCATCGGCCCGTGGGGCGACGATGCACAGGGTCGCGATGGCCACGCCGTTCGGGTCTTTGACCGGGGCGGCGAAGCAATGGGTAAAGGTGTCGGCAACGCTATCGAAGGAAAAGAACCCATCGATACCGGCCTGGCGGATCTCCTCGATAAACCGCTCCAGCGGCAGACGTTCGCCATCGGGCAGGATGAAGTCGTCGGGGTCGATCAAATCGACGATCTGCTGATCGCTCAGGTGCGCCAGCAGCAAGCGCCCGGAAGCGGTCCAGGGGATCGGCGCGTTCTCGCCGATGTCCGAGGAAATGCGGAAATGTCGCTCGCCCTCTTTCATCAACGCCACGGTGTATTTGCGCCCGTTGAGCAGGCACATCTGCGCGGTTTCACGGGTCTGGCTGACGATCTCTTGCAAGGCAAGATCGGCCTCGCGGGTCAAGTCGAAGTGGCGCAAATGCGCCTGCCCGAGAAAGTACAGCTGACGACCGAGGTAAACGTGACCGTCCTTGCCCACAGGTTCAAGAATGCGCCGTTCCAACAAGGACGCGACCAGTTCGTAGACCGTGGATTTCGGGCTGCCGATGCCGCTGGCGATTTCATTCGGGCGCAGGGGCTGGCCGATTTCCTTGAGGAAATCGAGAATGTCGAACGCCCGGTCCAGACCGCGAGCCCGGCGCTTGATGGTGTCTTCGGTCATGTCAGTGGTTCCCATTAATATGCCGGGAGTTTACCCAGGGTGCTGCGGCGACTGTTAGGCCGCCATCGCGGGCAAGCCACGCTCCCACAGGGTTCTATGTGCCGCCACAGATTGCAGACACACCTTCCATCCCTGTGGGAGCGGGCTTGCCCGCGATGGGCGCGCCTCGGTTCAGGCCTTTTTCTTGTACGCGACACAGTCAATCTCAACCTTGCAATCGACCATCATGTTCGCCTGTACGCAAGCCCTCGCCGGTGCGTGTTCGCTTTTGAAGTACTCGGAAAACACCTTGTTGAAACTCCAGAAATCCCGTGGATCTTCCAGCCACACGCCGGTACGGACCACGTCTTCCAGACCGTAACCGGCCTCCTCCAGAATCGCGATCAGGTTTTTCATGGTCTGGTGAGTCTGCTCGACAATGCCGCCCACAATGATTTCGCCATCCAGCGCCGGCACCTGGCCGGACACGTGCAGCCAGCCATCGGCTTCGACGGCGCGGGCGAAAGGACGGGGCTGGCCGCCACCGGCGGTGCTGCCGGTGCCGTAACGAGTAATGCTCATGGGTGTTTCTCCTGATTGAAAAAGTTAAAAGCGAGTGTTCTTGAGAAATTCCGCCAGACGCGGCGATTGCGGGCGTTCGAACAGTTCCTTGGGTGGCCCCTGCTCTTCGATCCGCCCCTGATTCATGAACACGATCTTGTCCGACACCTCAAAGGCAAAACGCATTTCGTGGGTCACTAGCAGCATGGTCATGCCGTCTTCGGCCAGACCCTTGATCACGTTCAGCACTTCACCCACCAGCTCCGGGTCGAGGGCCGAGGTGACCTCATCGAACAGCATCAGGCTCGGGTTCATCGCAATCGCCCGGGCAATCGCCACGCGCTGTTGCTGGCCGCCAGACAACTGACCGGGGTAATGGTCGCGGCGCTCCAGCAGTCCAACCCGCTCCAGCCATTTTTCCGCCAGCGCCACGGCTTCATCCTTGTGCAGCTTTTTGACCTTGAGCAACCCGAGGGTGACGTTCTGCAACGCGGTGAGGTGCGGGAACAGATTGAATTGCTGGAACGCCATGCCGGTCATCGCTCGATGGCGGGCGATGACTTTTTCTGCATGACGCACGCGCTTGCCGTTGACCTCGTGATAGCCGATGGATTCGCCATCGAGCAGAATCTGCCCGCCCTGGAACTCTTCGAGCATGTTCACGCAGCGCAGCAGTGTGGTCTTGCCCGAGCCGCTGGAACCGATCAGCGTGACCACGTTGCCGCGCTGCATGGTCAGGTCGACGCCTTTGAGCACTTCGAGCTGGCCGTATTGTTTGTGCAGGCCACGGATGTCCAGCAGCGCTTGATCCTGTGTCGAAACTTGAGCTTGTGTCATGGCAAGGCCACCCGCTTTTCAATGTGCCGGCCGAGTAATTCGATGGCGTAATTGATGATGAAAAAGAGCAAACCGGCGAACAGGTAAAACTCCAGGGTCATGAACGTCCGGGCGATGATCTGCTGGGTGCTGAGCAGCAATTCGGCAACGCCGATCACCGACAACAGCGTCGAGGCCTTGACGATCTCGGTGGACGAGTTGACCCAGGTCGGCAGAATCTGCCGCAATGCCTGGGGCAACAACACGTAGCCCAGCGCCTGGTAAAACGTCAGGCCGATGGCCTTGCTCGCTTCCATCTGGCCACTCGGCAACGCCTGCAATGCACCGCGCACAATCTCGGCGACGTGGGAGCCGCAAAACAGCGTCAGACCCAAGGTGCCGGCCCCGAATGCGCTGATTTGCCAGCCCAGTGCCGGCGCCATGTAGAAACAGGCCAACACCAATACAAACACTGGCGTGCCGCGAATGATGTCGACGTAAAACCGGAACGGCGCGCGCATCCAGAACGTGCCATAGGTGAGCACCAGACCTGCAACGATGCCGACCAGCGTGCCCAACAAAATCGCCAGCGCCGAGCACTGCACACTGGTCAGAAAGCCCTGCCACAGGACGTCCCGCGCCACCCATAACTCATGCAACCAACTGGGGGATTCGTACATGGGGGGCCTCCTATCGGCGAATCGCCAGACGCTGTTCGAGGTAACGCAGCATCATGGCAATGAGGTAACAGGCCGCAACATAGAGCGCTGTGGTCACCAGCCAGGTTTCAATCACCCGGTAGCTCTCGACATTGATCTTGCGCGCGTAATAGGTCAGCTCCGGCACGGCGATCGCCGCCGCCAGCGAGGTGTCCTTGAACAGCGAAATGAAGTTGTTCGACAGGGCCGGCAGCACGTTGCGCAGCATCACCGGCACGGTGATGTACGCCTTGACCTGCCACTCACCGAGCCCGATGGCCAGGCCAGCTTCACGTAGCCCCTTGGGAATGCTCAACAATCCGCCGCGAAACACTTCGGTCAGGTACGCCCCGGCATACAGCGACAGGGTGATGATGAACGACGGGATCTTGTCCAGACGAATGCCAAGGCTCGGTAACGCGAAGTAGATCAACAGAATCAACACCAGAATCGGCGTATTACGGATCACCGTCACATACACCGACGCCAGCACCCGCAATGCGCGATGCTTTGACAGCAACGCAAACGCCATCAGCAGGCCGATCACGCAGCCGATGGCGATCGACACCAGCGCCAGCTCAAGGCCCAGACCGAGCCCCGCCAGCAAGGTGTCGAAGTCGCGCCAGACGGCGGCAAAATTCAACTGATAGTTCATGGTCAGCAGTACCTTGAGCGGGGCGATTTAAAACCGCCCCGCTCCTCATTCAAAAATTGGAAACGTCGCGAGCGAAGGAAAGACAAGGCGAAAACAGACGAGAAAGCGGAGTTGACTTTAGTCAATGAGCATTTCGAGTCTGTTTTCAACGCAGTATTTCTGAGCGCAGCAGTTTTCATTTGAATTCGACGGGGAAACCGATCGTAGGTGTCGGCAGGTCTACACCGAACCACTGCTTGAACGACGCCGCGTAAGTCGGGAACTCAACGCCAGTCATGGCTTCATGCAGCACGGTATTGACGAAGTTCAACCAGTCCTGATCGCCGCGTTTGACCGCGCATGCGTAAGTCTGCGGACTCCAGGCATAGGCCGGGCTGCGATAACGACCAGCGTTCTGCACCATCAGGTATTTCACCGACGACTGATCGGTGGCCGCCGCATCGGCACGGCCGGAGTTCACCGCCTGATACATCAAATCCACGCTGTCGTACTGATCGACCTTGGCCTTGGGCAACGCCTGATGCACCAGCTCTTCGGCGTACACGTTCTGCAGCACCGCCACGATCACACCGTCACCGGCAGCTTTCAGGTCGTCGATTTCCTTGTACTTGCTGTTGGCCGGCAACAACAGGCCCACGCCTTCGCGGTAGTACGGCAGGGTGAACGCCACTTGCTGGGCGCGGCTGGCGGTCACGGTGATGAACTGGCAACTCATGTCGACCTTGTCGGTCAGCAGATTCGGAATCCGCGCATCGGACGACTGCACCACGAACTCGACCTTGCTCGGATCGTTGAACAACCCTTTGGCCACCATCCGCGCGATATCAATATCAAAACCCTGCAACTTGCCATCCGCTCCCTGGAAGTGCCACGGCGCATTGGTGCTGCCCGTACCCACGATCAACTTCCCACGGGCCAGCACGCTGTCGAGCTTGCTGTCTGCCGCTTGGGCGACACCCATGACAGCGGCCGAAGCCGCGAGAACGAAAACACACGCTTTAAACAACGAAGGTCGGCGATGCATGGCAAGCACTCCAGAGTCATGTTTATTCCGCTATACCGGAAACAGGTATGTAACAACGGAATAGACAGCAGAAAGTGTGCCACAGGTAGTGAGCGGAATCTCGGGGGAATTGAAAAGTGTTTTGAATCAGCCGGATGCGCGTTAGCGCGAGGAAGGTGTTACGAAATGGACAATGGAATGAACGCTACCGTTGGCCACAACGCTCGAGTATTTGCACCACATCTGAAGCCATAGCGATTCAAAATGAAGCAGAGCCCTACCTGTAATTTCTGACAGTAGACTCACCGCCTCCTCTCCTTTACCGTCAATAAGCCTCGATGCCCGTGTGAAAAGGGAGATTTCAATGAACTCGATCATCACCCACGTACAGTCCCCCTCGGACTACCGCAAAGCCCTTAAAACCTGGCGCCCGGTGATCCTGTATTTCGGCCACCCGAGCTGTTATGCCTGCGAAATGGCCGGACCGATTTTCCTGTCCATTGCGCAGACGTATGTGGAACACGCACACATTTACATGCTCAGCACCCACGTATCCCCCCGGCATCCGGAAGTGACCGGCACCCCCACGGTGCTGTTTTATAAAGATGGAAAATTGCTGGAGAAACTCAAAGGCTTTGGTAGCAAGCAGACGCTGAGCGAGGTGTTTGCCAAGCACGTCACTAAACGACGTCCAAAACCTGTCGCACGGGCCGCATGCCACGATTTACCTTGGCTGCATCGCACACTCCATACCCTTTGCACTCCGTCACGTGCGCGTAAACTTTTGAATCGCAGGCTTTTCCTGGGCGCTATCAGCAGATAGCATGTAGCCACTAGCCCACCATTCTGGCGGACAAAATAGGGAAGTTTTACATGAGTGCGATCGGCAATTTTCTCTGGTTCATCCTCGGCGGCGTCATCATGGGCCTGAGTTGGTGGCTGTTGGGTGCAGTCGCGTTCCTGACTATCGTCGGTATCCCATGGGGTCGCGCGTGCTTTGTAATCGGCACGTTCTCGTTTTTCCCGTTTGGTAAGGAAGCGGTCAACCGCAAAGACCTGTCGAACAAGGAGGACCTGGGCACCAGCGGCCTGGGCGTAGTCGGCAACGTGATCTGGTTTTTGTTCGCCGGTATCTGGTTGGCCATCGGTC
The DNA here is from genome assembly GCF_964063345.1 of Pseudomonas lini. Lineage (NCBI taxonomy): Bacteria > Pseudomonadati > Pseudomonadota > Gammaproteobacteria > Pseudomonadales > Pseudomonadaceae > Pseudomonas > Pseudomonas lini. Next base: position 5,793,041 of record NZ_OZ061318.1, on the reverse strand, counting down.
ACGTGATCTCGGCCTTGATGTGTTTCATCACTATCATCGGCATCCCGTTCGGTATCCAGCATTTGAAACTGGCCAGCATCGCCCTGGCGCCGATTGGCAAGACCATCGTCAGCAAAGAGGTGGCCGCCGCGTCGCGCAAACTCAACGCAGAAGAACTCGCTATGAAACTGCGTCAGCCAAGCTGATCGCTTGTCCGGGAGGCCAGCTCTGGGCCTCCCGGTTCGGTAAAAGGCAATTAAAGCTCAACACAAAATGAACAACCATCTCCTTCCAGGCATGAGTCCTTATTGACTGGAAATCACTTCCAGAACTATTGCTTGGAAAAGGCCGGTTTCACCGGGGTGCAGATTCACGCTGCGCACGGTTACCTGATCAACCAGGAATCACCGGGCTGTTTATCGTCCGGCAAAGCGCAGCCGTGACAGCATGCGCAAATCCCCCTGGAGGTAATAGTCATCGGTCCAGCTGTCATCCGGAGCCAACGGCCGGACCTGCTTGAGTTGCAGTTTTTTTGCGAAGTAGCGGAACCGGTAATGCTCGTAAAAGCGCAGCAGTTCCAGCCCGTAACGATCGGCCAGGTCGGTGTCGCCACGGATGATCAGGTAGTTCTCGTCATTGCCGTTGCTGGCTGCGGCGCTTAGGTTGTGGCTGCCACTGATGATGGTCGGTGTGTCGGTGGTGAAGTCGACGACGATGGCTTTGGTGTGCACCAGCAGGTTGCCCTTCTGGCCTTTCATGTTTTCCTTGAGCCAGCCTTCCAGGCCCGTATTGAGCAGCGCGGTGGCGGCAAATTGGGCGGTGCGGTCGGCGTGGAAACCGGTGATGCTGCTAACGGTGTTTTGCAAGCCGTAACGCAAGATGTCGTCGTGGGGCTGGCCGAGCAAGGCGTTGAGTATTTCGTCCGGCAAGGTGAACGCCGTGACAAACAGCAGGTCTTTTTTGGCGGCATTGATGACCTCGACAAATTCACGCAAGTCGCCCTGACCCGTGCGCGGTGAGAACCCTGCGAACAGCGCCTGGTCCGACTGCATCGGATTGTTTTCCGTGAGCCATTCCCGGGTGGCGCCGACGTCCGCCGGTGTGGACCAGACTTGCTCGAAGGTTTGCAGGTAACTGGCGCCGATTCGGGCGTCGTCCAGCACATGCACAACGTTAGCCTGACGATAAACACCGTTAGCTGTGAAGTTGGTACTGCCGCAGAGCACCGCTTCGGGCTGAGGGTGCCCCGCTGCATCGAGCCGACTCAGGACCATGAATTTGTTGTGGAAAATGTTGTGGGTGACTCGCCCGCGTTTGTTCGCCGCCGGGATTTTTTCCAGGCTGGCTTCGTTCAGCGCAGTGGTGTCTTCGTCCGGTTGGGCATGGTACAGAACCCGAACCTTTACGCCGCGCTGGAAAGCGGCATTCACCGCATCGACGATCACTTTCAACTGATATTCATAGATCGCGATGTCCAGCGCCCATTGGCCATCCTCGGCCCGTTCGATGAACCCCAGCAAGCGTGCGAGCAGACCGTTTTCCAGCCATTGCCGTGGGGCGTAGGGCCATTCTTCGATGGGCAGTTTCTTGTTGACGCTGAGCAGCGCATCAACGTCGGCGAACTTACGCTGGAAAGCCTGACTGGCGGCCACCGCCCGATTGAAAATGACGTTTTGGCCTTTGGGCAGGCCATTGTCGGTGCTGATCGTCACTTCCAGAAACTCACCCAACTGCGGCGCATCGGCGGTGCCGTAGGCCAGGTGAATCCGATAATGGATCGTCACGCCCGGATTGACTGCGTAATCGGCCCAACGAAACTTCTGCAACGGCGCGGTATCGCTGGGGGTGGCGTGAAACTGGGGGAATGTATGAGCCTTGCCGGGGAAGGTCAGGCTGTTGAACAGAAACAGCCAGGGTTTGCTGCCTTGCTGCTTTTCGATGGCGAAACCCAGCAGGCCTTTGCGGCGGGGTTCGGCCACGTCGATCGCCAGCAACACGCCGTTGGTGCCAGCGTAGGCTTTGACGCGAAAATCGTCTTGATCGTTGCGGGCTAGAACGCGCATGGGTCACTCCTGTGATGGCTTGCTTACAGCAGCATAGGGCAGCGATGTGGGGTCGCCGTGATTATCCGATACCCAAGTGATGCCATCGCGAGCAGGCTCGCTCCCACAGGAGAACGCATTCCAATGTGAGGAGCGAGCCTGCTCGCGATGGGGTCAATACTGTCAGTACAGAACTCAACCTGAAATCAGCTCATCGATATGTCGATAATCAACCTGCAACTGCGCTGCCAACACCTTTGCCCGGCCAAGATGAATCGGGCCGCGCTCAATGTCGATCAGCAACCCCGGACACTCCAGCGCCGGCAACGTTGACCACTCCTTCACCCGTCCATCCGTCACCAGCAACAGCCGTTGCTGCTCTGCCGGAAAGCGCTTTTGCCGTGCCGCCAGCCAGTGCCCTGCTTCACCCAGCGCCGCCAGCATCGGCGTTCCGCCGCCGGCACCGAGTCCGTCGAGCCAGTCACGCAAGCCAGCCGAGGCTTTCAACCCTTGCACCTGCCACTTCGGCACATGGCCGCTGGCGGTCAGCAAAGCCAAGCGCGCACGCTGTCGATAGGCATCGTCGAACAGTTGCGCCAGCAAACCCTTGGCATCGCTCAACGCGTGATGGCGCCGGGTCGAGGCCGAGGCGTCGACAATCACCAGCCATAATTCATGAGGACTGCGGGTGCGCAGGTGAAACAGCACATCGTCGCGTTGACGCGGTCGGCCATTAAGCAAGGTGCCGGGCCAATTGATCGATCCGCTCAGGGCTGCGTGACGCTTGCCCTGTTTACCGTGATCCAGTCGTCCTGCGCGGGGTCTGGCATTCGCCCCCGCGTCTGATCGAGGGCGAATGCCTAGGGCTTTTTTGGCCAGCTCGGCACTTCACGTCGAGCGCCGACCGGCAGCGCCTGGGCGGGCATTTCGCCCCACTGGCCCTGACCTTCGCTGGGGTTGGGATTCTGGTTAGAGGGCGGCTGTGGGGCCTGGGATTGTTGCGGCATTGGAGGCGAGTGTTCGCGACGACGATGACGCAAGGCAAACTCGGCGACCGCGTCGATATCTTCTTCGCCAATGGCATTCGCTCCGCGCCAGGCCGCATGAGCCCGAGCAGCACGCAACCAGACCAGATCGGCCCGCAGACCATCGACGCCAGCAGCAAAGCAACGCTCGGTGATTTGCGCCAGCGCGGCATCGTCGAGGGGAATGTTCGCCAGTGCCGAGCGCCCCTTTTGACAACGCTCGCGCAGTGCGTGTTGCTGGCTTTCCCACTCGGCGCAGAACCCTTGCGGGTCGCTGTCGAAATCCAGTCGACGACGGATGATCTGACCACGCTCGGCAGGTGCGGTGTGGCCACTGAGGGCGACGTTCAGGCCAAAGCGGTCGAGCAATTGCGGACGCAATTCGCCCTCTTCCGGGTTCATGGTGCCGATCAGCACAAACTTCGCCGAATGCCGATGGGAAATCCCGTCGCGCTCGATCAGGTTGGTGCCACTGGCGGCCACGTCGAGCAGCAAGTCCACGAGGTGATCGGGCAGCAGATTGACTTCATCGACATACAACACGCCGCCGTCGGCCTTGGCCAGTACGCCGGGGGAAAACTGTGCGCGCCCCTCGCTCAGGGCCGCGTCTAGGTCGAGGGTGCCGACCAGCCGTTCTTCGGTGGCGCCTAGCGGTAAGGTGACGAATTGACCGCTGGCCAACAAGTCCGCCAAGCCTCGGGCCAGGGTGGATTTGGCCATGCCGCGCGGGCCCTCGATCAGCACGCCACCGATTTTCGGGTCGATGGCGGTCAGGTACAGCGCGAGCTTCAAGTCATCGGCGCCGACCACGGCGGAGAGCGGGAAATGGGGGGTGTCGGTCATTTACATATCTCAGTCATGGTCGGTGGCAGGCACACCTTGTACCTGTGGGAGCGTGGCTTGCCTGCGAAGGCGCCCGCTCAGTCGAAATCAATGTTGATTGTTAGGGCCTCTTCGCGGGCAAGCCACGCTCCCACAGGTTAGCGGTGCCACAGATTTAGCCGTCTTCTTCTATATCCAGCAACAAATTCTCCAGCGCCTCGCGGTACTCGCCCGGTTCTTTCCACATCCCCCGCTGCTGCGCCTCGAGCATGCGCTCGGTCATGTCGCGCAGGGCATGGGGATTGTGTTCGCGGACAAACTCCCGGGTCGCCGGATCAAGCAAATAGGCGTCCGCCAGCAACGCATACTGGTGGTCGTCGATCAACTGCGTGGTGGCGTCGAACGCAAACAGGTTATCGACCGTTGCCGCCAGTTCGAACGCGCCTTTGTAGCCATGACGCTTGACCCCGTCGATCCATTTCGGATTGGCCGCCCGGGAACGAATCACCCGGTTCAGCTCTTCCTTCAAGGTGCGAATCTTGGGCAAGTCTGGTTGACTGTGGTCGCCGTGATAACTGGCCGCCGCTTCACCACTGAGGCTTTCGACAGCCGCCAGCATGCCACCCTGGAACTGGTAATAATCGTTGGAATCGAGCAAGTCGTGCTCGCGGTTGTCCTGGTTTTGCAGCACTGCCTGCACCTGGCTCAGACGCTGGGCGAATTGTTCGCGGGCGGCGGTGCCTTCGTCGGAGCCACCATAAGCATAGCCACCCCAATTCAGGTAAATCTCGGCCAGGTCTTCGCGGCTTTGCCACAAGCGACCGTCGATGGCGCCCTGCACGCCCGCGCCGTAAGCACCCGGTTTGGCCCCGAAGATGCGCCAGCCGGCCTGCCGCCGAGCCGCTTCTTCATCGAGACCGGATTCCAGCAGCGCTTTGCGCTCGGCACGAACCTTGGCCGCCAACGGGTTGAGATCGTCCGGTTCATCCAGCGCGGCAACCGCTTGCACGGCGGCGTCGAACAGCCGGATCAGGTTGGCAAAGGCATCGCGGAAAAATCCGGAAACGCGCAAGGTCACATCCACCCGTGGGCGGTCCAGCAGGCTCAACGGCAGAATCTCGAAGTCGTCGACACGCTGGCTGCCAGTGGCCCAAACCGGGCGCACGCCCATCAGCGCCATGGCCTGGGCAATGTCGTCGCCACCGGTGCGCATGGTCGCGGTGCCCCAGACCGACAGGCCGAGCTGCCGCAGGTGATCGCCGTGGTCCTGCAAGTGCCGCTCAAGAATCAGGTTCGCGGACTGGAAGCCGATGCGCCACGCGGTGGTGGTCGGCAGGTTGCGCACGTCCACCGAATAGAAATTGCGCCCGGTGGGCAGCACGTCCAGCCGGCCGCGACTCGGTGCGCCGCTAGGCCCCGCCGGGACGAATCGACCGCTGAGGGCGTCGAGCAAGCCGCGCATTTCTGCCGGGCCGCAGGCGTCCAGGCGTGGTGCGACCACTTCGCGCAGGCTCTCAAGGATGGCGCTGACGTCAGCCCACGCAAGACCCTGTGGGAGCGCGCTTGCCCGCGATAGCGGTGGGTCAGATAAATCAATGTCGACTGACACGCCGCCTTCGCGGGCAAGCCCGCTCCCACAGGGGTCGTGGTGGGCTTGAGATGGGTTCAGTGTCAGCAAGATCAGTTCAGCGGCAAATAGCTCCAGTCGCTCGCGGGTATCGCCCGCTGTGCGCCATAGATCATCGCTGACCGACAACAGGGCATCCGGACGCAGCCCGACCCAAGGCTCAACCAACGCGCAATCCAGCGGATCGAAGCCCAATTCAAACGCCTTGGCCAATGCCCGCAACAAGCTCGATTGCGCCCCACGGCCATCGCCGCGAGGAATGCGCAGCAAAGCCAATAAGGTGTCGATGCGCAACCGCCCGACCGGCGATTCGCCAAACACGTGCAGGCCATCGCGGATCTGCGACTCCTTCAAGTCGCACAGGTACGTGTCCAGACGCGGCAACCAGATCGCCGCATCGGCATCGCTGTCGAGCTTTTCGTCCAGTTGCAGTTCACGGTCGATGTGCGTGTCGCGCACTAATTGCAGAATGTCGCGTTGCAGTTCCCGGGCGCGGCGCGGATCGAGCAATTGCGCTTCGTAATATTCGTCGGCCAACAATTCGAGATTGCGCAGCGGACCGTAGGTTTCGGCGCGGGTCAGTGGCGGCATCAGGTGATCGATAATCACCGCTTGGGTGCGACGCTTGGCTTGGGCGCCCTCGCCCGGGTCGTTGACGATGAATGGATAGATGTTCGGCAGCGGTCCGAGCAATGCGTCCGGCCAGCAGTTTTCCGACAGCCCGACGCCCTTGCCCGGCAGCCATTCGAGGTTGCCGTGCTTGCCGACGTGGATCACGCCGTGGGCGCCGTAGGTGTTGCGCAACCAGAAGTAGAAAGCGAGATAGCCGTGGGGCGGCACCAGGTCCGGATCGTGATACACCGCGCTCGGGTCCACCTGATAACCCCGGGCCGGTTGGATGCCGACGAAAGTCAGGCCGAAGCGCAGACCGGCAATCATCATTCGTCCGCCACGGAACATTGGATCGTTTTCGGGGGCGCCCCAGCGCTCCAGCACGGCTTGGCGATTGGCCTCTGGCAGCGCGTTGAACATCAGGTTGTAATCGTCCAGCGCGAGGCTTTGATGACAGGGACGCTGGTCGAGGGTATCGAGGTCGTTGCTGACGCCGCCGAGCAATTGCTGGATCAACGCGGTGCCGCTGTCCGGCAACTCGGCCGGCAGCGGATAACCTTCGGCGTGCAGGGCACGAAGGATATTCAGTGCGGCGGCCGGTGTATCGAGACCCACGCCATTACCGATACGCCCATCGCGAGTCGGGTAATTGGCGAGGATCAGGGCGATGCGTTTTTCGCCATTGGGCACTCGCGCCAGATCGATCCAGCGCCGCGCCAGTTCAGCGACAAAATCCATGCGCTCAGGTGCAGGCCGGTAGCAAACCACATCGGACTGACTGCGCTCGCTGCGCCAGGCCAGGTCCTTGAAACTGATCGGCCGGCTGATGATTCGCCCGTCCAGCTCCGGCAATGCAATGTGCATTGCCAGATCGCGGGGACCGAGGCCCTGTTCGCTGGCGCGCCAGCCGGGTTCGTTGTCTTGGGCGCAGATCGCCTGAATCACCGGAATGTTGCGGCGAAACGGCCGCAGGTGCGGTGCTTCGGGGCTGGACTGGGCGAAACCGGTGGTGTTGAGAATCACCCCCGCCTCGACTTCATCCAGCAAGTCCTCGACCACCGTCAGGCAGCCGGGTTCTTTCAAACTGGCCAGCGCAATCGGCAACGGATTCAACCCCGCCGCCTGCAAACGCTGGCAGAAAATATCGATGAAACCAGTGTTCGCCGCCTGCAAGTGCGAGCGATAAAACAGCACCGCCGCCACCGGCCGATCAGCTTGCCAGTCGGCTTGCCAATCCTTCAGTTCAGCGGGGCTTTTTTGCGGATGGTAAATCGCCGTGCGTGGCAGGGTTTGCGGCTCGGACCAGGGGTAGTCGCGGCCCAGCCAACGACTGGCGAGGCAGCGAAACAGGTCGAGCGCGTTGGCCATGCCGCCCTGACGCAGGAAGTGCCAGAGCCGATCGCGCTCTTGCGCGGTTACGGTGCTCAGGTCACTGAGTTCCGGGTCCGGGCGATCATCCCCCGGCACCAGAATCAGCTGCACGCCGCGCTCGGACAATTCCACCAGACGCTCGATGCCGTAACGCCAATAGGCGATGCCGCCGTGCAGCGAGATCAGAATCACCTTGGCGTGGCGCAGCACTTCGTCGACGTAGAGATCGACCGAGGCGTGATTCTGCACCTGCATCGGGTTGGCCAGGCGCACGCTCGGGTAATCGTCGGGTAACTGCTGCGCCGCTTCGGCGAGCAACGCCAGGCTGGAATCGCCGCTGCACAGGATCACCAGCTCGGCGGGGGTTTGTCCAAGGTCGGCAATGTTGTCATCCGACACGAAACCGCCGGGCTGGGTCCTGAGCAGGTGCATGGGTTAAACGCTGAGCGCAGCGCGCAATTGCGCTTCGAGCGCTGCGGCATCCAGATCCTGACCGATCAACACCAGACGGGTGGTGCGCGCTTCTTCAGCGCCCCACTGACGGTCGAAGTGCTTGTCGAAGCGCGTGCCCACGCCTTGGATCAGCAGGCGCATCGGCTTGTTCGGCACCGCGGCAAAACCTTTCACCCGAAGGATGCCGTGCTGGACCACCAATTGAGTCAGTGCATCCATCAGCAGGCTTTCGTCAGCTTGTGGCAGCTCGATCGAGATGGAATCGAACGCGTCGTGGTCGTGATCATCTTCACCTTCATGGTGATGATCGTGATGGCTGTGGCGGCTGTCGATGTGTTCTTCGGAGCCGGCGCCGAGGCCGATCAGCACGTCCAGTGGCAGACGACCGCTGCTGGCTTCGATGACTTTTACCGCTGGCGGCAGTTCTTCGGCGACTTCCAGGCGCACGCGGGCCAGGTCTTCAGCGCTGATCAGATCGGCCTTGTTGAGGATCACCAGGTCGGCGCTGGCCAGTTGGTCGGCAAACAGCTCGTGCAGCGGCGATTCGTGGTCCAGGTTCGGGTCGAGTTTGCGCATGGCATCGACCTGATCCGGGAACGCAGCGAAGGTGCCAGCAGCGACGGCCGGGCTGTCGACCACGGTGATCACCGCGTCAACCGTGCAGGCGCTGCGGATTTCTGGCCATTGGAAGGCTTGAACCAAAGGTTTTGGCAGGGCCAGGCCCGAAGTTTCGATGAGGATGTGGTCGAGGTCGCCGCGACGCGCGACCAGTTCGCGCATCACCGGGAAGAATTCTTCCTGAACCGTGCAGCACAGGCAGCCGTTGGCCAGTTCATAGACGCGACCGTTGGCTTCTTCTTCGGTGCAACCGATCGAGCACTGCTTAAGGATTTCGCCGTCGATGCCCAGCTCGCCAAACTCATTGACGATCACCGCGATGCGACGGCCCTGGGCGTTGTCGAGCATGTGGCGCAGCAAGGTGGTTTTGCCCGAGCCGAGGAAGCCGGTAACGATGGTGACGGGGAGTTTGGCCAGTGTTTTCATCGGATGCCCTTTGGCAAGGTGGCGGGCATACGGGACGACAATCGCTGCGGCAGGTGCGCACGCAAGAGTTCCGCCACCGGATCACCCCGCCCGGTTGAAAGTGAGAATCTGTGTCGAGGCAGGTCTCCTGGCTGACGGTGTGCCAATCGCTCGACTGGCGTTTGCTGCGCCTTCCCGCGAACCTGATGGATCAGGGCTTGCAGTGGCGTGGCAGCGAACATCACCGTTCACAGTTGCGGGGGCAGCCGCGGCATTGACCGCGTTCCCTTCTTAGCTTCGGCAGACGCCGAAGAACCTCGAAAGCGCAAGGCTACGCATCGTGTGGGGGCGGGTCAATGTCCTATAGGAGAATGCGATCATCTGTGGCAAAGGAGCCTGCCTGTGGCGAGGGAGCTTGCTCCCGTTCGGCTGCGAAGCAGTCGTGAAACCATGCGATGCGTATCTAATGGACAGACCGCATGAATTTGATGCGACCGCTACGCGCTCGAACGGGAGCAAGCTCCCTCGCCACAGGTATTTGGTGTCAGTTGAGAACCCTTGCCAATTGACGCCCAACCCCCGCCCATGCTCTCCTACACACCTTGTTACGGGTGCCCTTCACAGGGTGAAACGGGAAACCGGTGAATCATGTGCTTTACTCAAAGCCATGTCAGTCCGGTGCTGCCCCCGCAACGGTAAGCGAGTGAAGCGTCAGATCCACTGTGCCCGTCACACGGCATGGGAAGGTGATGCTTGCAGGTTTCGGCGTTAGCCCTGCCCCTCGCGAGCCCGGAGACCGGCCCGCAACACAAAGTGACTTTACGTTCACTGAATAACAAACCCGCGGTGGGCGGGCGCTGTTTGAAATCTCTGCGTGCCCCGACGTGCGGAGGTTTTCATGCGCTCTATTCACCCGCTGACAGACCAGAGGGAAGCGCCATGTCGATCATCAGCAGTACCGCCAGCACCACCGCCAGCACCACTTCAACCTTGAGCCAACGCCTGACCGCCGCTTTTTGTGCGTCGATCCTTGGCGCGTGCCTGGTGTACTTCGCCGGTTTCTCGCACATCGAAGCGGTACACAACGCCGCGCACGACACCCGTCACAGCTCCGCCTTTCCGTGCCATTGAGACCTGCTGACATGATCAAGCGTATTGCGCAAACCGCAGGTTTCACCGGGTTGCTGGCCGCCCTGCTGCTGACCCTGCTGCAAAGTTTTTGGGTTGCCCCGCTGATTTTGCAGGCCGAGACCTACGAAAAATCCGAACCGGCTGCTGTCGAAGTCCACGAGCACGACGCTGGCGCTGTCGCCGCTCACACCCACGACGCCGAAGCATGGGAGCCGGAAGACGGCTGGCAGCGCGTGCTGTCGACCACCGGCGGCAATCTGGTGGTAGCGGTCGGTTTCGCCCTGATGCTCGCGGGCCTCTACACCTTGCGTGCTCCACGCCGTACCTCTCAAGGCCTGCTCTGGGGTCTGGCCGGTTATGCGACGTTCGTGCTGGCGCCAACCCTCGGCCTGCCACCTGAGCTACCGGGCACTGCCGCAGCAGATCTGGCGCAACGGCAGATCTGGTGGATTGGCACTGCCGCATCCACCGCTGTCGGCATCGCGCTCATCGTATTCAGCCGCCACTGGCTGATGAAGATCCTCGGCGTGGCGATTCTCGCCGTGCCTCATGTGATCGGTGCACCGCAACCGGAAGTGCATTCGATGCTGGCGCCGGAAGCCCTGGAAGCGCAATTCAAAATCGCCTCGCAGCTGACCAACATGGCGTTCTGGCTGGCCCTTGGCCTGATCAGCGCCTGGTTGTTCCGCCGCAAAAGCGATGGCCAATACTCCGCATGACTGACGTCAGCACAGCGCCGACCCTGGTGGTCGGCCTGGGCTGCCAGCGCGGCTGCCCCGTCAGCACGCTGCGGGCGCTACTTGATCAGGCGTTACAGGCCCATCAAATCGAGCTTCGTGAGATCAAGGCCTTGGCCAGTATCGACCTCAAGCGCGAAGAGCCGGCCCTGATGGAACTGGCCGAACAACTGGCATTGCCGTTGATGTATTTCAGCAGCGAACAATTGGCCGGTTATGAACCACAACTCAGCCACCACTCGGATATCGCGTTCGAACGCACCGGCTGTTACGGCGTAGCGGAAAGTGCCGCGCTGGCACTGGCCGAACAATTGGCTCAGGCACCGGCAAAGTTGCTGATTCCACGACAAAAATACGCCCAGGCCACCCTGGCATTGGCCAGCGCCGCGTAAAATCCCCGATAATCCCCGCCTTCGATCATGAGCAATCTTCATCTGAAGCGTGCCCATACCCTTTTTCTGACAGGAAACGACGATGACCGTCTACTTCATTGGCGCAGGCCCCGGCGACCCGGAACTGATCACCGTCAAAGGCCAGCGGCTGATTCGTAGCTGCCCGGTCATCATCTATGCAGGCTCCCTGGTGCCCACCGCCGTGCTGGAGGGTCACCAGGCCGAACAAGTGGTCAACAGCGCCGAATTGCACCTGGAGCAGATCATTGAACTGATCAAGGCCGCACATGCCAATGGCCAGGACGTGGCCCGGGTGCATTCCGGCGATCCGAGCCTGTACGGCGCGATTGGCGAGCAGATTCGCTACTTGCGTGAGCTCGACATCCCTTTCGAAATCATTCCCGGCGTCACCGCCACTGCCGCCTGCGCGGCGCTTTTGGGCGCGGAACTGACCTTGCCGGACGTGTCACAGAGCGTGATTCTGACCCGCTACGCCGACAAGACCGCGATGCCGGCCGGTGAAGAGCTCGGTAGTCTGGCGCAGCATGGGGCGACCATGGCGATCCACTTGGGGGTCAATCATCTGGAGAAGATCCTCGCCGAATTGCTGCCGCACTACGGCGCCGATTGCCCGATCGCGGTGATTCATCGGGCGACCTGGCCGGATCAGGATTGGGTGGTGGGGACGCTGGCGGATATTGCCGGGAAGGTTGAAGCCAAGGGGTTTCGCCGCACGGCGCTGATTCTGGTGGGCCGGGTGTTGGGTAGCGATCACTTCAGTGAGTCGTCGTTGTATCGCGCGGGACATGCGCATTTGTATCGCCCATAGGACGCCATCGCGGGCAAGCCCGCTCCCACAGGTTTTGAGTCGGTCATAGTATTGCGGTCAACACAAAATCTTGTGGGAGCGGGCTTGCCCGCGAAGGGGCCATTGAATTCGACCCACAAAAAACGGTGCTCACGGGCACCGTTTTTTTATGTCGCAGCGAACACCTTAGTAGTAGGCGTTTTCTTTCTGCGTGTGGTCGGTCACGTCACGAACACCCTTGAGCTCGGGAATACGCTCGAGCAAGGTGCGCTCGATGCCTTCGCGCAGGGTGACGTCTGCCTGGCCGCAGCCTTGGCAACCGCCGCCGAATTTCAGTACGGCGATGCCGTCGTCGACCACATCAATCAGGCTGACCTGACCGCCGTGGCTGGCCAGCCCCGGGTTGATTTCGGTTTGCAGGTAGTAGTTGATGCGCTCGTTGACCGGGCTGTCGGCGTTGACCATCGGTACTTTGGCGTTTGGCGCCTTGATGGTCAGCTGGCCGCCCATGCGGTCGGTGGCGTAGTCGACTACCGCATCGTCCAGGAATGCTTCGCTGAACGAATCGATGTAAGCGGTGAAGCTTTTAAGCCCCAGCGCCGTGTCTTCAGGTTTTTCTTCGCCCGGCTTGCAATAGGCAATGCAGGTTTCGGCGTACTGGGTGCCAGGCTGGGTGATAAAGACGCGGATGCCGATACCCGGGGTGTTCTGCTTGGAGAGCAGATCAGCCAGGTAATCGTGGGCGGCGTCGGTAATGGTAATAGCGGTCATGGAAACTCCTCGCAGGCTTGGACGCAGTTTACGCCAATCATCGCGCCACACAAAGTCCCAGTATTTTTGTCGGGAAAGATGCACTGATCATTGTGGGAGCGACCCGTGGCGAGGGGGCTTGCCCCCGTTTGAGTGCGCAGCACTCACAAGATCTTCGGTATGTCAGAAATTTTGGGGCTGCTGCGCAACCCAACGGGGGCAAGCCCTCTCGCCACAGGTCGTTCCTACAGGGGATAAACGGTGTTTCAGAGGTTTTCGTAGCGGTTCATGTCCAGCACGCCCTCTTCCACCGGGTCGGTGTCGTGGATGTAGCGGCTCAGTTCATGGAAATACTGCCAGAACTGCGGATGGCTGCGGCGAATGCCCCAGCGTTCGACGATTTTTTCGAAACTGGCGGCATCCCTGGCATTTTCCATCGCGTCGACGAACGCGGGCACTTGCCCGGCCGGGATGTTGAAGATGAAATTCGGATAGCTGCTGAGAACACCCGGATAAATCGTCAACGTGTCGAGCCCTGGCTGATAGCGCATCGACTCACCGAGCAGGAACGCCACGTTGCTGTGGGCCCGGTTGCGCAACAGGCTGTAGATCTCACGCTTGCCACTTTGGGTCTCGATGCGCAACATCGTGGCTTCTGGCAACTGATCGATGACTTTCAGCCCGGCAGCCGGTCGCGAAGTCAGGCGGCTCAAGGCCTGCTCAGCGTTCTGCAACGCCAGGTCGATGTTCGGCCGCGAGCAGTACGCGCCGTCGCAGCGGTTGATCGGGTCGGGCCTGGCATTGAGTTCGCCGTACCGAGCCAGCAATTGCAGGGCGAAATCGCGTTTCGGGTCCTTTTCGTCCAGCGTCAGCGCCGTTGGTTTGTCGTTGTCGATGTACTCATAATCCAGCCACATCTTGAACTTGCCGCCGTTCTGATACCAATCGTCGAGGTAGCCGTCCCGTGAGTCGGCCGGCATCAGACGCAAGAAGTTCTGTTCGGCACCGTTGCGAATCAGGTCGAAGTACAACCGGGTCTGGGCCTGATGGGATACGTTGCCGAATACATCGAAGTTGACCGCCAACTGGTAATACGTGCGCTCCAGCAACGGGTAATCGAACAGCCAAATGGTTTGCGGGACGTCACCGATCAGGCCTTTGTTCACCGAGGCGCTGTCGAAATGCCGGAAGATGCTCAGCAGCGCGTTGTCATTGCCGGCCCACAGGGTCGACCAGCTCGGTGCCGGCAGGTCGGCGTAGCTGTCGCGGCGCAAGGCTTCGTACTCGTTGCGTTTGTTGCGGTAGTCGTGCCACAGGCTCAGGACACTGCCGACGTCATCGTTCTGCCCCGGCATCGCCAGCAACGGCGTGGCCTGGCCGCGATAGTTCGGGTCGGTGATGTAGAGGTCATGCTCCGGGGCCTGGAACAGCGCCCAGAAGTTGTCGCGGATCACGTCAGTGGCGATCTGGCCGCGGCAGACCGGGCCACGAATAAAGGTGCGCACGAAGTATTCGGCGTTATCGAGCATGAACTGGTAACGCGCCTGAGCCGGAATGGCCTCAAAGGTCGTGAACGGATTGGCCCGTCGCTCCGGCCCATAACCCGGCAGTGCATTGACCTGCCAATTGCCGCTGTAAAACAGGCTTTTGATCCGCGCCATCTTCGCCGCGCTGAGCGGATAGGTGATGTGGGTCTTGTGCACGATCACGCCTTGCACCGGCCATAGGCGGTAATAGACCTGAGTGCCCGGATCGTCATTCGGACGGCGGGTGTTGATCAGATCGATCGGCTGCCCCGTTGGCGTGCGCGAACGTACCCACTGAAAGAAATGCCCCGGCTCGCCGTCCTTGAAATAGAGGTGCGCCAAAAACCAGTGTTCGAACAACCAGCGCCCGACCAGACTTTCCCGCGCGCCCGGCGCATTGAGCAGGTTTTCCCACTGCACCACCTGCAAGGCTTCCTTGGCGCTGGGCACCAGGCCCTGTTCATCGATTGGCGCACCGGAGGCCAGCCAGCGTTGCAACGTCTGGTATTGCTGATCGGTCAGGCCGGTGACCGCCAGCGGCATGCCTTCTTTCGGGTGGGAGCTGGCGTAGCCGTCGAACTCCGCCGGCATGGCGCACATGTTCTCCCGGTTCAGGCCCAGGACGATGTCTTCCGGCAATTTGGCGTTAGGTTGCAACGAGGTTTTGTGGCCCAGTTCGAGCATCTGCGCCATCAGCGCCGCTTGGCTGCCTTGGGCGTCGAGCACCGAATAAAAGCCTTTTTGCTGCCAGGCACGTTTGCCAAAGGCGTCATAAAACAGCCGGGTCGGTGCTGCGGCCTGACGGCGTTCGCCATCATAGACAGGCGCTTTGGTCGCGCCTCGGGCCGCCCCTTCGCCACTGCCCAGATTGAGCTGACAGGCGGAGTCGTAGCAGGCATGGCAGGCCACGCACTTTTCGGTGAAGATCGGTTGAACGTCGCGGACGTAGGAAATATCCGGACCTTGTGCAGCGGCGCCCTCGCTTAAAAACAGCATCAATAGGCTGGTGACGACGCGATACGACATATCCCTGGTCCTGATCATGAGAAAACGCCGCGATTCTACCGGTCTGGCCAGCGCACCAACATGAACGATATTCATGCAAAACCCGCACATGCTCCAAAAGCGCACAGGTTTGTTATTATCCCGCCCCTTCGTCATGGCCTTACCGAGTAGTCCAAATGTCCGATCGCAGCGTTCGCCTTCAAGCTCTCAAGCACGCCCTCAAAGAGCGCATCCTGATTCTCGATGGCGGCATGGGTACGATGATCCAGAGCTACAAGCTCGAGGAGCAGGACTACCGTGGCAAACGCTTCGCCGACTGGCCGAGCGATGTCAAAGGCAACAACGACCTGTTGGTGCTGACGCGCCCGGACGTGATTGGTGCTATTGAAAAAGCCTACCTGGATGCCGGTGCCGACATTCTGGAAACCAACACCTTCAACGCCACCCAAGTGTCCCAGGCTGACTACGGCATGCAGGGCCTGGCGTACGAACTCAACGTAGAGGGCGCACGCCTGGCGCGCAAGGTGGCAGACGCCAAGACCCTGGAAACCCCGGACCGACCACGCTTCGTCGCCGGCGTGCTCGGCCCTACAAGTCGCACTTGCTCGCTGTCGCCTGACGTGAACAACCCCGGCTACCGCAACGTGACCTTCGATGAACTGGTGGAGAACTACACCGAGGCCACCAAAGGCCTGATCGAAGGCGGCGCCGACCTGATCCTGATCGAAACCATTTTCGACACCCTCAACGCCAAGGCTGCGATCTTCGCTGTGCAGGGTGTTTACGAAGAGCTGGGCGTCGAACTGCCGATCATGATTTCCGGCACCATCACCGACGCCTCTGGCCGCACCCTCTCCGGCCAGACCACCGAAGCGTTCTGGAACTCCGTGGCCCACGCCAAGCCGATTTCCGTCGGCCTGAACTGCGCCCTGGGCGCCAGTGAACTGCGCCCGTACCTGGAAGAACTGTCAAACAAGGCCAGCACCTACGTGTCGGCGCACCCGAACGCAGGCCTGCCGAACGAATTCGGCGAGTACGACGAACTGCCATCGGAAACCGCCAAGGTCATCGAGGAGTTCGCCCAAAGCGGCTTCCTGAACATCGTCGGCGGCTGCTGCGGCACCACGCCGGGCCACATCGAAGCCATCGCCAACGCGGTGGCCGGTTATGCGCCGCGTGAAATCCCGGATATTCCCAAGGCTTGCCGCTTGTCGGGCCTGGAACCGTTCACCATTGATCGCAGCTCGTTGTTCGTCAACGTCGGCGAGCGGACCAACATCACCGGTTCCGCCAAATTCGCCCGGCTGATCCGTGAAGACAACTACACCGAAGCCCTGGAAGTCGCCCTGCAACAGGTCGAAGCCGGCGCCCAGGTGATCGACATCAACATGGACGAAGGGATGCTCGATTCGAAGAAGGCGATGGTGACCTTCCTCAATCTGATTGCCGGTGAACCGGACATCTCCCGCGTCCCGATCATGATCGACTCCTCCAAGTGGGAAGTGATCGAAGCCGGCCTCAAGTGCATCCAGGGCAAGGGCATCGTCAACTCGATCAGCATGAAAGAAGGCGTCGAGCAGTTCATTCATCACGCCAAACTGTGCAAGCGCTACGGCGCCGCCGTGGTGGTGATGGCCTTCGACGAAGCCGGCCAGGCCGACACCGAAGCGCGCAAGAAAGAAATCTGCAAACGCTCCTACGACATTCTGGTCAACGACGTCGGCTTCCCGCCGGAAGACATCATCTTCGACCCGAACATCTTCGCCGTGGCCACCGGTATCGAAGAACACAACAACTACGCTGTGGACTTCATCAACGCCTGTGCCTACATCCGCGACGAACTGCCGTACGCGCTGACCTCCGGCGGCGTGTCGAACGTGTCGTTCTCGTTCCGGGGCAACAACCCGGTGCGCGAGGCGATTCACTCGGTGTTCCTGCTGTATGCGATCCGTAATGGCCTGACCATGGGTATCGTCAACGCCGGCCAACTGGAGATCTACGACCAGATCCCGGCCGAGCTGCGCGACGCCGTCGAAGACGTGATCCTCAACCGCACCCCGGAAGGCACCGACGCCCTCCTCGCCATTGCCGACAAGTACAAGGGCGACGGCAGCGTCAAGGAAGCCGAGACCGAAGAGTGGCGCAACTGGGACGTCAACAAGCGCCTGGAACATGCGCTGGTCAAGGGCATCACCACGCACATTGTCGAGGACACCGAAGAATCCCGTCAGTCCTTCGCCCGCCCGATCGAAGTGATCGAAGGCCCGCTGATGTCCGGCATGAACATCGTCGGCGACCTGTTCGGCGCCGGCAAAATGTTCCTGCCGCAAGTGGTGAAATCCGCCCGCGTGATGAAGCAGGCCGTGGCCCACTTGATCCCGTTCATCGAACTGGAAAAAGGCGACAAGCCGGAAGCCAAGGGCAAGATCCTCATGGCTACCGTGAAAGGCGACGTGCATGACATCGGCAAGAACATCGTCGGCGTGGTGCTGGGTTGTAACGGCTATGACATCGTCGACCTCGGCGTGATGGTGCCGGCGGAGAAGATCCTGCAAGTCGCCAAGGAACAGAAATGCGACATCATCGGCCTGTCCGGTTTGATCACGCCTTCGCTGGACGAAATGGTTCACGTGGCCCGCGAGATGCAGCGTCAGGACTTCCATTTGCCGCTGATGATCGGTGGCGCGACCACGTCCAAGGCGCACACGGCGGTGAAGATCGAGCCGAAGTACAGCAACGACGCGGTGATCTATGTGACCGACGCCTCCCGCGCCGTGGGTGTGGCAACGCAGTTGCTGTCCAAGGAGTTGAAGGCCGGTTTCGTCGAGAAGACTCGCCTGGAATACATCGACGTTCGCGAGCGTACCGCCAACCGCAGCGCCCGTACCGAGCGCCTGAGCTACCCGGTGGCCATCGCCAAGAAGCCGCAGTTTGACTGGGGCAGCTACGAACCGGTCAAACCGACGTTCACCGGCGCCAAGGTGCTGGACAACATCGACCTGAAGGTTCTGGCCGAATACATCGACTGGACACCGTTTTTCATCTCCTGGGACCTGGCCGGTAAGTTCCCGCGCATCCTCAAGGACGAAGTGGTCGGTGAAGCCGCCACCGCGCTGTACGCCGATGCCCAGGAAATGCTCGCCAAGCTGATCGACGAAAAACTCATCAGCGCCCGTGCGGTGTTCGGTTTCTGGCCGGCCAATCAGGTGCGCGACGATGACATCGAAGTCTACGGCGATGACGGCAAGCCATTGGCCAAGCTGCATCACTTGCGCCAGCAGATCATCAAGACCGATGGCAAACCGAACTTCTCCCTGGCCGACTTCGTCGCGCCCAAAGACAGCGGCGTGACCGACTACGTGGGTGGTTTCATTACCACCGCCGGGATCGGTGCCGAAGAAGTGGCCAAGGCTTATCAGGATGCGGGCGACGACTACAACTCGATCATGGTCAAGGCCCTGGCCGACCGCTTGGCCGAGGCCTGTGCCGAATGGCTGCACCAACAGGTGCGTAAAGACTACTGGGGCTATGCCAAGGACGAGACGCTGGACAACGAGGCGTTGATCAAAGAGCAATACACCGGCATCCGCCCTGCTCCAGGTTACCCGGCGTGCCCGGATCACACCGAGAAAGCCACGCTGTTCAAACTGCTGGACCCGGAAGCGGAAGAACTCAAGGCCGGCCGCAGCGGCGTGTTCCTCACCGAGCACTACGC
Organism: Pseudomonas lini; assembly: GCF_964063345.1. Taxonomy (NCBI): domain Bacteria; kingdom Pseudomonadati; phylum Pseudomonadota; class Gammaproteobacteria; order Pseudomonadales; family Pseudomonadaceae; genus Pseudomonas; species Pseudomonas lini. Next base: position 5,774,023 of record NZ_OZ061318.1, on the reverse strand, counting down.
CATGTTCCCGGCGGCTGCGGTCAGCGGCTGGTACTTCGCTCACCCGCAGGCGCAGTATTTTGCCGTGGGCAAGATCGACAAGGACCAGGTGCAGAGCTACACCTCGCGTAAAGGCCAGGAGTTGAGCGTGACCGAGCGCTGGCTGGCGCCTAACCTGGGTTACGACAACTAACCCCAGGCCTGCCTTTGCCGTTGCCTCCTACAGGTTTCGGGGGGATTGTCTATGCTTAGCTCTCACACATGCGTGACGGGGGATTTATGGACGATCCAGTCGACAAAAACAAACCGCCGACCTTCTGGCAGATGCTGCACAGCGTCATGGCGGCGGCTTTCGGGGTGCAGAGCGGGAAGAATCGGGCCCGGGATTTCACCCACGGCAAGCCGAGTCATTTCGTGATTTTGGGGATTCTGTTCACGGCAGTGTTCGCGTTGACGCTGTTTGGCATCGTCAAACTGGTGGTGCACCTGGCGGGTATCTGAACTGGCTCAGTGCATCAGGGCTTGCAAGCTGAACGGGTAGCGATACGACGTCGGTCGCCCCTTGGCCGAGAGCTTCTGGAAGTCCACGCCGTAATCCTGAGTAGCACTCAACGCCAGCAACCGCTTGGCTTGTGCGTGATCGATCAGCTGCAACAATGGAATCTGCCGGTCGCGCCCGCCGTACTGGCTGACATCCACCCCCCTGTCGTAGTCATGCAGCTGCACCAAGGCCCAACCACCCAGAGTGAAGTGCCCGCCCAACAGCACACTCAATCGCCCTTCCAACAGCGCCCGTAACGCAGTCGGTGAATTGTTGATGGCGCTGAACAGCACGTCCTTGCCGGGCTGGCCGCCCGTTTCGGCATAGGCCTGCATGGCGCCAAAGGCCATTTCATCATTGGCCGACCAGACCAGCGACGTTTGCGGATAACGCTTGAATAACAACCTGGCCTGTTCATAGGCGCGCTCGCGGGTCCAGCCGCCGTAGACCAACTGGCGCAATCGCACTTCAGGGTGTTCGGCCAATGCCCGCATCATGCCCTTCTCACGCTGTTGCGCGGCTGGCGTGATTTTCAGGCCGGAAAAGGCCACGAGATCAATGACCTGACCGGGCGTGACCGGGCGATGCAGGCGAATCAGCTCCTTGAGCATCAAGTAGCCGCCCTCCTCATTGTTGGGCACCAGGCTGCCCAACCAGCCGGGATACTTGTCCGGCTGGGCGCCGAGGAGGCGCATCTGGTCTGCGGTCAGGCCGTTGTTGACCAAAAACAGTTTCACACCGCTGCCTTGAGCCAGGCGCAGGATTTCGGGCGCAACGTACAGTTCGTTGACGAACACCAGATAGTCCGGTCGATTCGGTCCTTGCAGGACTTCTCGGGCTTGCTGGAGCGTGGTCTCGGCGTTTCGTTCGGAATAGCGGATACGCAAATCCATGCCCAGGTCCCTGGCTGCGGCCTGCATGAACAGCGAATAGCTGACCCAGAACGTTTCTTGGCTCGTTCCCGGATTCAGGAATACGACGGACGCCGCCTGAGCACACGGTCCCAAGACCGTACCAAGCGCCAGCACCACACCACAAAAGAACTTCAACATCAAACGTCCGAGCCCCCGAAAATCCGCTGCGCATTATAGCCAGCGAACTCCCTTGGAACGGTGCTTATTCCGGCTTTTGTCCGACAATCGTCGGCGCCGGGCCCGGACGGGGTCGTTTATTGATGGCTGACCCAGAACACCGCTGTGCCCACGACCAGGATAATCAGGAACAAAATCGCCCAGGCATCGACCGTGCTATCGCTTTTCCCTGCTTTGGTTGGGTTGCTCATTGCATCGCCTCTTGTCGGTTTTATCGGTGATTGCATAAAGACTCGAGCACAGTTAAGACGATGATTGCCCGCACCACAAATGTGGGTTTTACCCCCATGAACTTCATTAGTCGTTTTGGTTCTTTACATATACTCAAACATCACTTTTGCGCATAACTGCAAACTGGTATCTTGCCTCCGCTCCGTTGGGAGTGCGCGGCCGTGCGCGCAGAATTGCCGAGGCAGTATCGGAGACTTCAGCAAGCGAAAAACGCAACTGGATCCGACCGGCCCAAGCCTGAGAACAGGACTTATATGTACGTATACGACGAGTACGATCAGCGGATCATCGAGGACCGCGTCAAGCAGTTCCGTGATCAGACCCGACGCTATCTGGCAGGCGAGCTGAGCGAAGAAGAATTCCGCCCCCTGCGCCTGCAAAATGGCCTTTATATCCAGCGCTTCGCGCCGATGCTGCGGGTGGCCGTGCCTTATGGCCAACTGACTTCGCGCCAGACGCGAATGATGGCCAAAGTTGCCCGCGACTATGACAAGGGCTACGCCCACATCAGTACCCGGCAGAACGTGCAGTTCAACTGGCCGGCCCTGGAAGACATCCCGGACATCCTGGCTGAACTGGCGACCGTGCAGATGCATGCGATCCAGACCAGCGGCAACTGCCTGCGCAACGTCACCACCGACCAGTTCGCCGGTGTCGCGGCCGATGAGTTGATCGACCCGCGTCCGTGGTGCGAAATCGTCCGTCAGTGGACCACGTTCCACCCGGAATTCGCTTACTTGCCGCGCAAATTCAAAATCGCCATCAACGGTTCGACATCCGACCGTGCGGCCATCGAAGTCCATGACATCGGCCTTGAGCCGGTGCACAACGCCGCGGGCGAACTGGGCTTCCGTGTGCTGGTCGGTGGCGGCCTGGGCCGTACGCCGGTGGTGGGCGCGTTCATCAACGAGTTCCTGCCATGGCAGGATCTGTTGAGCTACCTCGACGCCATCCTGCGGGTCTACAACCGCTACGGCCGTCGCGACAACAAATACAAGGCGCGGATCAAGATTCTGGTCAAGGCCCTGACACCTGAAGTGTTCGCGCAGAAAGTCGACGCGGAAATGGAACACCTTCGCGGTGGCCAGACCACCTTGACCGACGCCGAAGTGCATCGCGTGGCCAAACACTTCGTCGATCCGGACTACAAGGCTCTGGACAACCAGACGGCCGAACTGACCGAGCTCGACAAACAGCACCCAGGATTCGCCCGCTGGCGCACCCGCAACACCCTCGCGCACAAAAAGCCGGGTTATGTGGCCGTGACGCTGTCCCTGAAGCCGACTGGCGTTGCGCCGGGCGACATCACCGACAAGCAGCTCGATGCCGTGGCCGATCTCGCCGACCGTTACAGCTTCGGCCAGCTGCGCACCTCCCACGAACAGAACATCATTCTGGCCGATGTCGAGCAGAGCCAATTGTTCGCCCTGTGGGGCGAGTTGCGCGAGCAAGGCTTCGCCACACCGAACATCGGTTTGCTGACCGACATCATCTGCTGCCCGGGCGGCGACTTCTGCTCACTGGCCAACGCCAAATCGATCCCGATCGCCGAATCGATCCAGCGCCGTTTCGACGACCTGGACTACCTGTTCGACATTGGCGAGCTGGACCTGAACATCTCTGGCTGCATGAACGCCTGTGGTCACCACCACGTCGGCCACATCGGCATCCTCGGGGTGGACAAGAAAGGCGAAGAGTTCTACCAGGTGTCCCTGGGTGGCAGCGCCAGTCGCGATGCGAGCCTGGGCAAGATCCTCGGCCCGTCTTTCGCACAGGAAGCCATGCCTGACGTGATCGAGAAGCTGATCAACGTGTACATCGAACAACGTACCGAAGACGAGCGCTTCATCGACACCTATCAGCGTATCGGCATCGACCTCTTCAAGGAGCGCGTCTATGCAGCGAATAATTAAGAACAACGAAGTCGTCGACGAAACCTGGCACTTGTTGCCCAAGGATTTCAACATCGACGAGATCAGCAACTGCGACGACCTTATCGTCCCGTTGCAGCTGTGGCGCGAACACAGCCGTATGCTCAAGGCTCGCGATGGCGGCCTGGGTGTGTGGCTGGACGCCGATGAAGAAGCGGAAGAAATCGGTGACGACGTGGAAAACTTCCAGGTGATCGCCCTGAATTTCCCAGCCTTCACTGATGGTCGCAACTACTCCAACGCCCGCCTGCTGCGTGACCGTTATGGTTTCAAAGGCGAATTGCGGGCGATCGGCGATGTGCTGCGCGACCAGCTGTTCTATATGCATCGCTGCGGTTTCGACGCCTTCGCGATCCGCGCCGATAAAGACCCGTACGAAGCCCTTGAAGGTCTCAAGGACTTCTCGGTGACCTATCAGGCCGCCACCGACGAACCGCTGCCGCTGTTCCGTCGTCGCTAACAACATGAAGCCCTGATCCCAGCGGGATCAGGGCTTTATCGGCTCCGTCGTGCTCCCCCAAAACTGCTATCGCTGGATCGGTATGGGTTGCTCCAGGGCCAATAGCTGCGCACGGTTTTCCAGTGCCGTGAACACTGCAAAAGGGTTATCGAAAGCGCCCGCCGGCATTGGTGGATTCAGGGTCAATCGCCCCCACAATTCGTCCGAAGCATCCACGTCAATCAACAGTCGCCAGACCCTCGCCTGAAGATCCAGATAATTGACCTGGAAATCCGCGGTGAGGCTCAACGCGTTCATGCTCCCTAAAAATCGCCCGCCACCCGGCCTGAGAGCCAGCCGCTGCCAGACCTCAAGCCGAACGTTTCGCTGCGTGGCTTCAACTCCGTTCAACCAGGTCGCCGGATCCGAATAACCGGGGCCCGGCGCACTCAGCCACAAGTTGATGCCCGTTTGCTCCCGATGCGTGACCAGCCGCTGCAAGGTGTCCTCATCGGTCAGCGGGTTGTTCCACAGCAGCACGCGGTCCCTGGCGATGGCCTGGTTCAGTACCGCCTGTGGAACGCGACGAATCTGGTTATTGCTCAAATCCAGCGTGGTCATGTATGGCTGCTCCATGATCCCGACCGGGCACGTGGCGATGCCCGTGTCGTTCAGCTTCAGCGATCGCAATTGGTCCATTCCCAGCACCACGGGAGGTACACCCAACGGGTTATCGCTCAGATCCAGCGATTGCAGGTTAACCAACTGACTGAGCTGCGCCGCTGTGTTTTGCTCGAATGTCAGCTGAGTGGAACGCAGGTTTAACGAAGTGAGATGCTGAAGCTGCGCGATTGTGGATGGCAATACGCTTTCCAGATCCCCGTCAGCATCGGCCAGCCGAAGGTCAACGCCTTGCATATCGAGGATTCGCAGATTCGGAAAAGACTCAAGAAAGCCATTCAGGCTTTCACGTTCGGTCAGATGAAAACTACGCATCGATAACTCGGTCACGTCGTTGAGTCGAACATTCAGCAGGGGCAGTCGATGGTAATCCTCATACGCCATGTCCAACCGAAAGCCAGACAAGTGATGACCTGAATAGGAACTGTCCTCCTGCGGGGAACGCTTTCTCCAGATGGCAATCAGTTCATCCACCAGTTCAGACCGGCTGGTGCGCTCATAGAGAATCGCATCATTGAGCAATTGCACGTTACGGGCGGCGATCTGCATAGGGTTCATACCCTGGACTCGAACATCGCCGGCCACCAGAAATTCAATGTCCATCTCCTCGACATCGTCCGCCGCCTGATCGATCCAGCCGCTCAAGTCGGTGTGCAACTGCTGAAACTGCTGCTTCAACCCATCGATGTGGGCCTGGGCCCCGCCGCCCACGCGGTGTAACAGATCATCAGTCTCGACATTGGAGAACTCGGGATAGAGCTCCTTGAGCTGTAGCCTCATCATCTCGTGCGTCAACGCTTCGGCTTGCGGTGTTCCGGGGAAACCGCCACCTCGCAGGCCCTGAGCTTCAAAGGGTAGCCCCGAGTCCATCCTGCCCAACCCAAGCATGAGTTCCGAGCGGGACAATGCGTGATCACCGATGCTGAGCCGCAACTCATTGGCCGGATCAAGTGAGGTCAGGTGTAACGCCGTGCGCTCCTCATCGGTCAATACCCCGAGAAGCGCCTGATAAAAATCCGTTTGCAGCACCTGATGCTGATAGCGATTACCCACTTTGATCAGGCGCCTGACATCAGCGGCATCAAGCGCGCCACTGCGATCCAGTACCTGTCCAGTGGCTGACTGATCGAGCACCTCAATACGGATGCCCTGCGGCCAACCCGGAAGATTCTTGAGGGAGTGCAAAGCCAGCACCTCCGATTCCGTGCTGTCCACCGAGCGAAGGTATAAGCCTTCATAGGCCCGGTTGAGCCGTACATGCTGCCGGTATTGACCGGCCTTGCCATCCAGTCGCCTGAACACTTGCATGGCTTCGGTTGCATCGGGCGGTGCCTGGATGTCTACGCCATAGCGGTCGAGCATTTGCTCGATGGTGCTTTTGGGCAGGCCTGGGTATTCCTGTTGAAACAGCCGTACCCATTCGCGTTCCGAGTGCTGAAGTGCTTCGTATCGGGTGTTGAAAAGTTCGCTGCGCCGAGGCTGTGCCGTATCAACGTGAGCGAGCTGCTGGTCGATCTCGAAACGGCTGATCGTATCGGCCATCAGTGGCGACGGTGGCCGTCCGTTCTGTATCAGTCGCAACATGTCGTCATCGACTGCGACAACCTTGCCAATCTGCGCCAACACTTCATCACTGAAACCCGCTACCGGAGCGCCGATTCCACGCAGCAGCGCCAGCCGGCCAGGCTTGGGCAACCCTCCTTGCACTGTCGGTACAGAAACGAGCGGATCGGGCGAAGGCGCAGTGCTTGGCGTCGGCGACGATTCGCCAGGTTCATTATCGACATTGAGGGACGCGCCAATATCAGACGCCTCACTTTTCGCCGTGGCTGTGACCCCGATCAAGGGCAACGCATTGAGCACGCCAAAGACGGTACGCGTTAAGCCCTGGGCACGCTCACTCGACGTTTCCCCGTTAATGGCTTGATTCAACCCGTAGCCCGCATCGATGAGCCCGGCTAACGCCAGCAAGCCCTCTGCGCCCGGAACGAACAACGCCAGCGGACCAAACCGATTGACCCACTGCACAACCGGCTCGACGACGGCGCTCAGGTTGTCACGGTTGACTTGCGCGTTGTCCCGTATGGTTTTAATGCTGGCGCGCTCAGCCTGCTTCATCGTTGACACCAATTGCGCAAAGGGATCCATCCCGTCGACCGGATCATCGAAGCCGATAAAATGCGCAGGGTCCCAAAAGCCGTCATCGTTGAAGAAACCTGCCTCTTTCGTCAGTCGGTGCTTTTGCGGGTAAATCGCCATGCCATCCAGCGCCGTCAGTACTCCCGCATGAAAAGTACCGTCGTCGCGGTCGTCTTCGGCAAAATGGGATGCCAACGCCTGCTTCGTCTCGGCAACCTTGCCTTGCGCCACAATCCATTGACGTAGCTGGCTGATGTCGGTGAATTCGTGCACCGGCGACGAGTTGCCGGGGACGTATAACAAAATCCTCGTGCTGAAACGGTCGCGAAAGGCCCAGATATCCTTCGCCACGTATCGATACAACTTCAGCCGACTGGCCTCAATCCCCGGGGCAATCCGGGTTGGCGCTTGCAGTGGCTCGATGGTCAAGGCTTCCCACGCCTGATCCGACGGCAGTCCGGCAGCCTGCATGGCCAGTTCCAGCCCCTTTTGAGTCAAGCACCGCTCACGGCTCTGCAACCACGTCGACATGACAAACGCCGCTTTGACCGAGGTCCTCAACGCGTAGGGTTCAGCAGCAAAAAGTACCTCGTCGGTCGGCCAGGCCTGATCCAGATAAGCCTTGTACAAGTCCTGTAAATCCAGCTCCCAAATCCATTTTTTGTAGTCTGCGGAATTCAAAGTGATCTGCGTCAGCGGCCCATAGGTCTGCGGTACCGTTTGGCGGTAGATGCCTTCATACGTCTGGTGATTGCCGCTGCCGTGGTCAGCGAACTCATCGACGTTCTGCACAATTCGAATGGATGGGCCGATGTCCGGCGGTGTGTACAGACCGAACGCGGTTTCCGCGAAACGTCCGTCACCCACGGTTTGATAATTGGCCAGTAGCGCCTGCAGCAGAGATTGCGAATTGGCCACTTGCCCTTGGTGAATACCGTCCTGTGCAGGGCGGCCCTTGTAGTTGTAATCGAGCGTGACCAGCATGGTGGTCTGCGGATCGATGTCCGTCCCCCACTTTTCCTTGAACAGGCGTGCGCCAAATTGGCCGGGCGTTTGCGGCAGCGCAATGTCCACGGCGGCTTTCAGCTCGTCGCGCATGCGCAACGTGGGTGGCGTCAGACCGGAATCGACATCGTTTGGGTGGTTAGTCATGGTGCATTCCATTGCAAGCTTTGAGGAACACCAACATAACCAGCTGCGCCTCAATCGGAAGCGGGAACAATAGGCAGTGAAGTCAGGAAAAGTCGGAAACCGTGCAGGGAAAGTGGAGGTGCGGAAAAATTCGCAAAAAAAATGAAGCCGGGGATCGACCCACGGCTTCATTTTTCATCACGATGTTGCGTCGAGCTTTACCAGAAGCGTTGCTGGGTCAACCGGCTCCACCAGCTCAGCAACACGCGATCCACCGAACCGCTGGCCGCGATACCGATGCGCTCCTGCAGGCTTTTGCGTTCGGCGTAATGCAAGTGATAGAGCTCGGACTGCTTGGCGCGTTCGGCGAGGTATTCATCGCTGGTCTTGAGTTCATCCACCAATTGCTTGTCCAGAGCCGCGATACCCAACCAGATTTCACCGGTGGCCACTTCGTCGATGGCCAGTTGCGGGCGATAGCGGGAAACAAAGTTTTTGAACAGCTGATGAGTGATGTCCAGCTCTTCCTGAAATTTCTCCCGGCCCTTCTCGGTGTTTTCACCAAACACCGTCAGGGTGCGTTTGTACTCGCCGGCCGTCAGCACTTCGAAGTCGATGTCGTGTTTTTTCAGCAGACGATTGACGTTAGGCAACTGCGCCACCACGCCGATCGAGCCGAGGATCGCGAACGGTGCACTGATAATCTTCTCGCCGATGCACGCCATCATGTAGCCGCCGCTGGCCGCGACCTTGTCGATGCACACGGTCAACGGCACACCGGCTTCACGAATCCGCGCCAGTTGCGAAGACGCCAGACCATAGCTGTGAACCATGCCGCCGCCGCTTTCCAGGCGCAGCACCACTTCATCCTTTGGCGTGGCGAGGGTCAGCAGCGCGGTGATTTCGTGGCGCAGGCTCTCTGTGGCCGACGCCTTGATATCACCGTCGAAATCCAGCACGAACACCCGCGGTTTGGCCTCGGGCGTCTTCTTTTGCTTTTTCTCGGTTTTGGCCTGGGACTTGCGCAAGGCCTTGAGCTGTTCCTTGTCGAGCAAGGTTTGCTCCAGGCGTTCGCGCAGCCCTTTGTAGAAATCATTGAGCTTGCTGACTTGCAGCTGCCCGGCCGACTTGCGCCGACCTTTACTGCGCAACGCCGCAAAACTGGCCAGGACCACCAGAATGGCGATCACCAGAGTCACGGTCTTGGCCAGAAAAATGGCGTACTCGAACAAAAGCTCCACAGGGACTCCTTCAATCAATGCGCGGGGTAAACACGCGCGGGATACCTCCAGCATACCCATCCGCCGGCCCCACGACCAGCCGTGAAACCTCTGGCAACAGGCCTGTAACGGGCATTTCAAACAAGCGTATGTTTTTTCATTGACAGCTCATCGTCATCCTCATAACCTCGCCAAACCTTCAACGTACCGGGATGACGCGGACGTGGGCAGCATCTACTTGATTCGACATGGCCAAGCCTCCTTTGGTGCAGACGACTATGACGTCCTGTCGCCGACCGGTATTCGCCAGGCAGAACTCCTCGGCCAGCATCTGGCCGAACTCGGTGTCAGCTTCGATCGCTGCCTGTCGGGCGACCTGCGCCGCCAGCAACACACCGCCAATAGCGCGCTGGAACAATTCGCCGCGGTCGGGGTCCCGGTGCCGGTGCTGGAAATCGATTCCGCCTTCAACGAATTCGATGCCGACGCAGTGATCCGTGCCCTGCTGCCGGCCATGTTGGAGGACGAGCCCCAAGCGCTGGACATCCTGCGCAACGCCGCACAACACCGTGCCGAGTTCCAACGCATTTTTGCCTTGATCATCGAGCGCTGGCTTGCCGGCACCTATGACACACCGGGCCTTGAGAGCTGGCTGGGTTTCGTCGAACGCGTGCAGGCCGGCCTGTATCGATTGCTCGAGCAAGCCGACAACACACAGAAAATAGCCGTGTTCACTTCCGGCGGCACCATCACTGCCCTGCTCCACCTCATTACGCAAATGCCTGCAAAACAGGCCTTTGAACTGAACTGGCAAATCGTCAACACCTCGCTCAACCTGCTTAAGTTTCGCGGTCGCGAGGTGGCCCTGGCTTCCTTCAACAGTCATGCGCATCTGCAACTGCTGAAGGCCCCGGAACTCATCACGTTTCGCTGAGTCCGGATTATTGTGACCCTGGCTGTAATCACCCAGCTCTAATTACCCAAGAAAGGATCGAACCATGACCTCCGTAGCTGATGCCGTACAAGCAATGAAAGCCAAGTTCAACCCAGCCGCTGCTGCCGGTCTGGACCTGGTATTCGGTTTTCGCATCGACGACACCAAGAACTTCTCGCTGATCGTCAAAGACGGCACCTGCGAACTGCAAGAAGGCGAGAACCCGGACGCCCAGGTCACTCTGGTGATGGACGGCGAAACCCTGGAAGGCATCGTCGACGGTTCGACCGACGGCATGCAAGCGTTCATGGGCGGCAAACTGCGCGCTGAAGGCGACATGATGCTGGCCATGAAACTGTCCGAGCTGTTCCCGGCCTAAGCGCGCCGCTCCCGTCTCTCGGGAGCACGTATGGCTGCAAACGAATCCCGCCCCTTGTGGCGGGATTTGTCGTTTTCGCCCTCGGAAAACGGCTATCTGCGGATTTGCCGACTATATTCCTTCTGGCCGCATGCGTCAGACATCGGCTGTTTGCCCTCGCTTCTTTTTTGAAGACTTTGTGGAGAGCACTGCCATGAGTCCACCTGACGAGCACAACGACTTCAGTCGTCGCCGTGTATTGCAAGGCCTTTCGGCAGGCGCCGTCGGTGCCTGGGTCAGCCCACTATTCGCAGGGAGTAAAACCATGCCCGATGCCCCGGCCGATCTGATTCTTTATAACGGACGCCTGCACACCGTCGACCGCAAGAAACCCCAGGCCAGCGCCGTCGCGATCAAGGACGGACGCTTCGTGGTGGTTGGCAGCGATGCCCAGGCCATGGCGCTGCAAGGCCCCGGCAGCCAAATCATCGACTTGCATGGGCGCACGGTGATTCCAGGGCTCAATGACTCCCACCTGCACTTGATCCGTGGCGGCCTGAATTACAACCTCGAACTGCGCTGGGAAGGTGTGCCGTCCCTGGCCGATGCCTTACGCATGCTCAAGGAGCAGGCCGATCGCACGCCTACGCCGCAATGGGTGCGAGTGGTCGGAGGCTGGAACGAATTCCAGTTTGCCGAGAAGCGTCTGCCGACGATTGAAGAATTGAACAAGGCCGCGCCGGACACCCCGGTGTTCGTCCTGCACCTCTACGACCGCGCCCTGCTCAATCGGGCGGCGTTGAAAGTGGTCGGTTATACCCGCGACACACCGAACCCGCCGGGCGGTGAGATCCAGCGCGATGCCAATGGCGACCCCACCGGCATGCTGATCGCCCGCCCTAACGCGATGATCCTTTACTCGACCCTGGCCAAGGGGCCGAAATTACCGTTGGAATACCAGGTCAACTCGACCCGTCAGTTCATGCGCGAACTCAATCGACTCGGCGTCACCAGCGCCATCGATGCCGGCGGCGGTTATCAGAATTACCCGGACGACTATCAAGTCATCCAGCAACTGGCCAAAGACCAACAGCTCACGGTGCGCATTGCTTACAACCTGTTCACCCAAAAACCCAAGGAGGAGCTGACCGATTTCAAAAACTGGACCAGCACTTCCCATTACGGCCAAGGCGATGACTTCCTGCGGCACAACGGTGCCGGGGAAATGTTGGTGTTCTCCGCAGCGGATTTCGAAGACTTCCTCGAACCCCGTCCCGACCTGCCGAAAACCATGGAGCAGGAGCTGGAACCGGTGGTGCGGCATCTGGTGGAACAGCGCTGGCCGTTCCGCCTGCACGCCACCTACAACGAATCCATCAGCCGCATGCTCGACGTGTTCGAGAAGGTCAATCGGGATATTCCGTTCGACGGCTTGCCATGGTTCTTCGATCACGCCGAAACCATCACCCCACGAAACATTGAACGGGTTAAAGCCCTCGGTGGCGGCATCGCCATCCAGGACCGCATGGCGTTTCAGGGCGAATACTTTGTCGACCGTTACGGCGCGAAGGCGGCCGAAGCGACACCACCGATCGCGCGCATGCTGGCCGAGGGTGTGCCGGTGGGCGCCGGCACCGATGCTACACGCGTGTCCAGCTACAACCCATGGACCTCGATGTACTGGCTGGTCAGCGGCCGCACCGTCGGCGGGCTGACGCTGTACCCGCAAGGCTTGAGCCGCGATACGGCGCTGGAACTGTTCACCCACGGCAGCGCCTGGTTTTCCTCTGAACAAGGCAAGAAAGGCCAGATCAAGGTCGGGCAACTGGCGGACCTGATTGCGTTGTCGGCGGACTACTTTCACATCGAAGACGAAGCCATCAAATGGATCGAGTCGGTGCTGAGCATTGTCGACGGCAAGATTGTCTACGGCAGCGTCGAGTTCGAAAAACTGGGACCGCCACCCATTCCGGTGGTCCCTGAGTGGTCACCCGTGGTGAATGTACCGGGACACTGGAAACCACTGGCGCCGCTGACCGCGCAAATACACCAGTGCGTGGGCGCTTGCGCGGTGCATGCCCATAGCCATGAGCGGGCGCGGTTGTCGTCAGCGCCGGTCAGTGACTTTCAAGGGTTCTGGGGGGCGTTTGGCTGTTCGTGCTTCGCGTTCTGAACAAAATATTTCCAAACATTATCCATCCAAGGTGGGAGCGCCGCACCGCCGCTCCTACATTGAATCCGAAGTAATTAGTTCGGGCAGTGAAATCTGTGGCGAGGGAGCTTGCTCCCGTCCGGCTGCGCAGCAGTCGTAAACCATCCGATGAGGTGCCTCTGAAGAACTGCAGTGGCAGGTTTTGGGGCCGCTTCGCGCCCCAGCGGGAGCAAGCTCCCTCGCCACAGACGGTATCCGCTGGCGGCGCCTGCTCTTACAATGCCCGCACCTCCCCTATCGGCCAGCCCATGGACATCGACCTCGCCCGCACCTTTCTGGAAATCGTCCGCCACGGCAGCCTGGCCGCGGCGGCTGAAAAGCTGCACGTCACTCAGACTGCGATCACCGCCCGTGTGCAGAAGCTCGAAAGTCAGCTCGGCAGCACGCTGTTCGTGCGCAACCGCGCGGGTGCGCGCCTGACACCGAATGGTGAGGCCTTTGTGGTTTACGCCAATCAACTGGTACAGACCTGGGAAGCGGCGCGTCGGGACTTGCCGCTGCCCGAGGGCTACCGCGACGTACTGCACATCGGTGGCGAGGTCAGTCTGTGCAACCCATTGATGCTCAGCTGGGCCGGCGAACTGCGCGAGAAAATCCCCAGCCATGCCTTGCGCATGGAAATCCGCGACGGCGAAAACCTCCTGCGCCAACTGGAGCTGGGGGTGCTGGATGCGGCGCTGGTCTATCAGCCCGAGTACTGGCCACGTCTGCAAGTCGAGCAAGTGCTGGAAGAAAAACTCATCCTGGTACGCCTGGCCGGACAGCCTGATCCTTATGTGTATATCGACTGGGGCCCGGACTTCCGTCGTCAGCACGATGCCGCACTGCCAGAAAAAGCCAAGGCGGCCTTGAGCTTCAACCTCGGACCGCTGGCCTTGCAGTACATTTTGGAAAACGGTGGCAGCGGCTATTTCCGCACCCGTGTGGTCCAGAGCTACCTGGAAAGCGGCGTGCTGGAGCCAGTGCCCAAAGCCCCGGAGTTCAGCTATCCGACCTATCTGGTTTACTCACGGGACCGTGACTCAGCGACCCTGCAACGAGCCTTCGATTTACTGCGTGAAGTGATCAAGACGGACGACGACTGGTCCCAGCGCTGGAACCCATTGACCTGACGCCAGGCGCCTTGCACCGGAGCATGGCGCATGGCGCATGGCGCATGGCGCATGCGGCCTCAAGGTTGGGCCAGCCTCTGTGGCGGGATCGACTAATCTGCTGGTTATAACAATAACCACAGGTGAACGCAGTGAGGCAGACCACCGAAGCATTCCGCGCGCGCTACCGTGCCGACATTCATCCGCTCTACAACCCCTGGCTGCATGGCGCCTTTGTGTTGCTGTTCGGGTTGCTGGCCATCGGCGCGTTCTGGAGCACCGTGCATCAGGTACACCCCCTGGAATGGCTGGCGGTGCCGCTGACTCTGTTGTTCTTCAACTTCGGCGTCTACGTCGTGCATCGGCATCTGGGGCACCACAAAAAGCGCCTGGCGCGAATGTTCTACGCCCGTCATGCCGGTGACCATCACAGCTTTTTCACCCCCAGCCATATGACCTACGACAGCGCCCGCGACTGGCGGGTGATTCTGTTTCCGGCCTGGCTGATCGTGTTGCATACCCTCGTCATCACCGCGCCCGCTTGGTGGCTGTTGGCTCAGATCAATGGCAACGTCGCGGGACTGTTCGGCGGCTGCATGGTCCTCGGCTACCTGACTTATGAAGTGTTCCATACCTGCGAACATCTACCACCCGGTAACCCGCTGACACGTCTGCCGTGGATTCGCCAGATGCGCCGCTTGCACGCACTGCACCATCGCCGTGAGCTGATGCAGGAGCGCAATTTCAATATCGTGTTTCCATTGATGGATTACCTGTTCGGCACCCTGTACTGGGAACCGGAACAAGCGCCCCCACACCTGACGAGAACGCCCACCCGCCTGCAGCATGTAATCGACATCGCTGGAAATCCGCTCGCCGTGCTCGCCTACGCCAGTACCGCGACACGTTGGCCGGAGTGGCATCCCTCCTCCCTCAAGGTCGATGGCCAGAGCGGCCCGCTGTATGCGGGGGCGCGGTTCGAGGAAGACATTCGGGCCGGCGGGCGTGAGGGGCATTTGCGCTGGGAGGTCGATGAATACCTGCCCGGTCGCCGCTGGAGCGCTCAGGCTTGGGGCGATCATGGATTGTCGTTGAGGGTGACTTACGAGTGCGAGGCTTTTGGCGACGGCACGCGGTTTGTCCGCACCCTGGAATATTGCTTCAGCGGTGTGGTGATGCGCATTGCCAATCGACTGCTGCTCAAGCGGCGCATTGAGCGTGAATCAGCGCAATCGATGCTGGCATTACGCGAGATGGCGCAAAAACATCTGGCCTCGACAGGAGTCACCGCGTGAAAAGAGCCCTCAAGGTTCGGCATTTATTGTTGCTGTTAATCATGGTGATTGGCGGCTTTCTGTTGTTATTACCCACCAAGGTCCAGCCGATCGCCTGGACACCGTCACCGGCGCCCTCCCTCATTGATGGCATTTACACAGACAATCAGCGCCTCAAAGGCGTGGAACGTGTCGGCGCCGCTGACATCGACGGCCCGGAGGCGTTGCTGCTGGAGGAAGACGTCCTCATCACCGGTCTGCATGACGGCCGGTTGATTCGCACCAGCCTCGACGGCAAAACCACCAAGGTGCTGGCCGATACCGGTGGCAGGCCATTGGGCCTGGCGCGGCACCCCAATGGTTTGCTGGTGATCGCCGACGGGGTCAAGGGTTTGCTGTCGCTCGATGCTCAGGGCCGGTTGATTGCATTGAGCACCACGGCCAACAACGTGCCCTTCGGTTTTACCGATGACGTGGCCATCGACAAGCCCGGGCATTACGCCTATTTCAGCGATGCTTCCAGCCGTTGGGGTTATGGTAAGGATGGCGAGGCGATCATCGAGCACGGCGGCGACGGTCGATTGCTGCGTTATGACTTCCAGACCGGTACCACCACGGTCTTGCTGGATAAGCTGGAGTTCGCCAACGGTGTGACCCTTGGGCCTGACGATGCGTTTGTGCTGGTCAACGAAACCGGCGCCTATCGCATCAGCCGCTATTGGCTGACCGGGCCGAAAGCTGGAACCCACGATTTGTTCATCGACAATTTGCCAGGGCTGCCGGACAACCTGGCATTCAATGGTCGCGACCGTTTCTGGGTGGCGCTGTATGCACCGCGCAATGCACTGCTCGACGCCACGGCGCCCTACCCTCTGGTACGCAAAATGATCGTGCGCGCGATGACGGTCCTGCCCATACCGGTGGAGAACCGCGCCTTTGCCCTCGGCCTGGACCTCGACGGTAAAGTGATTGCCAATCTGCAGGACGCCAGCAGCGGCAACTACTCACCCATCACCACCGTGCGCGAGTATGGCGACTGGTTGTACCTGGGGTCGCTGAAAGCACGGCACATGGCGCGGTTGCCGTTGAGCACGGCATTGCAGTAGTAACGGAAATCAACCTGTGGGAGCGGGGTTGCTCGCGAAGGCGGACTGACATTCAACATTGATGTTGACTGGCATGGCCTCATTCGCGAGCAAGCCCACTCCCACAGTTGATTGGGGTTGCCGCGAGGTTTGTGATCAACCCTCGTGGAATCAACGCGAATCCATCTCACCATCGCGTACCGAATTGTCTGTCTCTTCGCGCACTCGCTCCGGGTCGATGCCAGTGACGTCATCCTGCTCCAGAGGCGTTATGTCCTCATTGTCCGGCAATTCATCGATGCCCGGTTCATCCTCGGGGTTGACGGTGGTGCGTCCTGGGCTCAGGGGTTCGGGATGCGTCGGGATCGGGTCATAGCCGCCCTGTTCTTCGCTGGGGTACTTTTCTTTAGGGGGAAAGGCTGAATGGGGCATGGGGCACCTCGCATGGGCCGCAAAGTCGGGCTCTGATCATTCGAGGTGCCGGTATTTATCCCCGTTCCAATTTTTCAGCCGCCGGTCGTCAGTGGCTTGATACAGAGGTCAGGACGGCGTCTGGAGTCGTTCAACGATCTTATTCTTGACCAGCACGCGCTTCTCCTTGAGTTTCTTCAGTTCGTCATCGCTGAGCGCGTCCGATTGGGCGGTCTCAGCCTTTACCACCTCGGCGTCCGCCTGAGAATACTTGTTGATCAGTGAATCCAGTAACGGATCCTTGGTGCGTTTTTGCTGGATCTCTTCCTTTGAAAGTTTCAGATCCTGATACAGATCATGAGTCACCGGCATGGAACACCTCCGTTTGTTGATCGGTAGCAAACGCGATCGATTGCGTTCACCAGCTATCAGAATGGCCTTGCTTACCCTGTTCTGTCGACCGTCTATCAGACCAGCGGTGTCCGTTCGTCGTCCTGTCGCAAACACGATAAAACCTTTGCATCAGCGCCCGCCTCCATTGATTAACGATCACCTGGATCGCCCATAAAAACCTGTGTGGAGAATGTCCGATGGACGGATTCAATCTACGTCACCTCGCTCTGGCCGTAGCCTTGAGCACCAGCATGGGCACGGCTTTTGCCGCCGCCTCCAATGACTTCGTCGATGACGCAGTGGAGGGTGGCATCGCGGAAGTCGAGACTAGCAAACTGGCTCTGGAAAAAAGCTCATCGGCCGACGTCAAGGCGTTCGCCAAGATGATGGTCACCGATCATTCCAAAGCCAATGATGAACTGGCGGCACTGGCTAAAAAGCATGACATCGAGGTGCCGGACACAACGACAGTAGTCAAACAGGCCAAGGAAAAAATTCTCGACCTGCGCGATGAATCCTTCGACACGGCCTATGCCAACAATCAGGTGAAGGCTCATGAAGAAACCATTGAACGGTTCAAAAAAGAAGCCAACACAGTGACGGACGACAAGACCAAGGGCGCCACCGAACTCAAGGCATTCGCGCAAAAAATGTTGCCGGCGCTGGAAAAACACCTGGATATGGCGAAAAAACTCCAGGCGGCTCATCCCGATAAATAAGCCCAAGCCTTGAGGCCAAGTGCGGAACCTGTGGGAGCGGGCTTGCTCGCGAAAGCGGCGTCACAGTCAACATCAATGTTGCCTGACACACCGCTTTCGCGAGCAAGCCCGCTCCCACATGCGCAGTCAATGAAATTGGGAATCAACCACCCAGCACGCTGCGGACCATGCTCAACAGCGCTTCAGGGCCATAAGGTTTGCTCAGCAGATAAGTGTCGGGGCTGAGTTGGTGATTGCGCGAAATAATGTCCCGGGTGTGGCCGGAGGTAAACAGCACCGCCACCGGCGGATTCTGTACCTTGGCCCAGGCGGCCAGGTCGGAGCTTTTGATCAGACCGGGCATGACCACGTCGGTGAAGATCAGGTCCACCGTCACACCATCGAGCAACATCTGCATGGCCAGGTCACCGTTGGCCGCGGTCAAAACCTGATAGCCCTCTTCACCCAACAAGTCCACCGCCGAGCCCCGCACCGCTTCGTTGTCCTCGACCACCAGAATGGTTTCGTGCCCGCCCCGGTGCTGCGGATCATGGCGCGTTGTTTCACCGAGCAACGGGCGCAAGCTGCGCGGGAAATACAACTGCACCCGAGTGCCCTGCCCGACGACGCTGGAGATCTCGATATGCCCGTCGCTCTGTTTGACGAAACCGAACACCATGCTCAAACCCAGGCCGGTGCCCTGGCCGTCGGCCTTGGTGGTGAAAAACGGTTCGAAGGCCTGTGCGAGCACTTGAGGCGGCATGCCGACACCCGTATCAGCCACCGCGACGCAAACATAGTCGCCGGCGACGATGCCCTTGCCCGCGCAAAATTTGCGGTCGAGGGCAATGTTCTCGGCGCTCAGGGCAATGGTCCCCTCGCCGTTCATGGCGTCCCGGGCGTTGATCGCGAGATTGAGAATGGCGTTTTCCAGTTGATTGCAGTCCACGTACAGATGCCATGGATCGTCAGGCGCCGTCACCTTGATCTGGATAGTTTCCCCCAACGCCCGCTGCAACAATTCCCCCAGCCCTTCAAATATCTGCCGTGGATCGCAGACCGCCGGTGACAAAGGCTGACGACGGGCGAATGCGAGCAACTGTGACGACAGTTTGGCACCGCGCTCCACCGCGGCAATCGACGCACTGACCCGACGTTGCACATTGGCGTTGTCTGGCTCGTGACGTGCCAGCAAATGCAGGTTGCCGGCGATTACCTGCAACAGATTGTTGAAGTCATGGGCCACGCCGCCGGTGAGACCACCGATGGCTTCGAGTTTTTGTGACTGACGCAACTGCTCTTCGGCTGCCAGCCGCGCTTCGACTTCGTCGGCGACTCGCTGCTCCAGGTTGCGGGTGAATTTGAGCAACGACTCTTCGGCGGTCTTGCGTTCGTGGATGTCAATCAACACCCCGGGAAAGCGGAACGCCTCGCCTTGTTCATCGAACTCGCAACACCCACTGGCCAGCACCCACAGGTAACTGCCATCGGGACGCAGAACCCGGTATTCGGCGTTATAGGGGACGCCGGTTTCCACCGACTGATTGAACCGCTCCTGAACCCAGCTACGGTCGTCGGGATGAATCTGCATTTCGGCGATGAGCGGTGGCAGGTTGGCCAGGTCCTGGTCGGGCGGATAGGAAAACGTGCGGGCGAAGCGTTCGTCGGCAGACAGCACATTAGCCTTGATGTCCCAGACGAATGAGCCGAGCAAAGCCCCGGCATTAAGAGCCAGGCGAACTCTTTCGTTGTCGGCGCGATAGGCGCTTTCGGCTTCCTGGCGGCGGCGCTCGGTAATCACATGATCAGTGGTGTCGACCACCATCGCCATGACCCCGGCGGGGTGCCCGTCATCATCGGCGACAGGACTGTAGTAAAGATCCATCCAGACGTCTTCGGGTACACCATCACGCAACAGCACCAAGGCTTTGTTGTGATAGGACAAGGTACCGCCCGCAAGGCAGATATCCACCACATGCCGATTGAATTCGGCGACCTCTGGCCAGCCCAATTCCACCGGGGAGCCCAACAGGTAAGGATGGCGCCCACCGGCAAACCTCGAGTAGGCATCGTTATAGATCATGTAACCGGGCCGGCCCCACAGCATCACCATCGGCAGGGGTGAGGCGAGTAATAATTGCACCACGCTGCACAGGCTCCCGGGCCAGGTATCGATACTCCCAAGCTCGGTCAGGCTCCAGTCGAACGCGCGAATGCGTCCGGCCATTTCGCCGCTCCAGCCGGTACATCCGTGGCTATTGTCTAGAAACTGCATCGACTGGCCTATGTCCTGTAAATGACATGTTTTCAGGCAGTGCAACGGCGTGAGGAGACGGTGCGTGCCCGTTTGTTTCGAGCACCGCCGACGCCAATGGTTTCATAGAGGTATAGCTGAATGTCGCCGGTTCAGCGGAAATCCCGGCTGCGCACATGGATGCCGTCGAGCAATGAACTCAGGTCGCTCAAGCGTCCGGCAATCAGGTGCCGCACCTCGCCTTCCTTTTCCCAGCGCCCATCGACCTTGAGCAATTGCGAGCCGACCAGTACCTGTCGTTGCCGTTCGGCCAAGTCGCGCCAGACCACCACGTTGACGTTGCCGAACTCGTCTTCAAGCGTCACGAAGGTCACGCCGCTGGCGGTCCCCGGACGCTGCCGACCGGTGACCAGCCCGGCGACACTGACCGGTCGGCCGTGCTCGACATCCATAAGTTCTTTCGAACTGCGGCAACGTCGGGCTTTCAATTCACCCCGCAGCAATGCCAGCGGATGCGGGCCGAGGGTGGTGCCGACACTGTTGTAATCGGCTTGCAGGTCTTCGCCCACGGTGGGTTTGGGCAGAGACACCGCTGGCTCTTCCTGACTTGGCAAACCGGCAAACAAGCCGAGCTGTTTCTGCACCCCCGCCACTTCCCAACGCGCCCGATGCCGGTCACCGGCCAGCCCGCGCAGTGCACCGGCATCGGCCAGTTGCTCCTGGGCGCGAACATCGAGTCGCGCCCGTTCGCCAAGGTCGGCGATGTCGGCAAACGCCCCTTTCGATCGTGCGATTTCAATGCGCCGGGCATCGTCCTCGCGAAAGCCCTTGATCATCCGCAGTCCCATGCGAATGGCCGGTTGCGCGCCGGTGATCGGTTCCAGGCTGCAATCCCAGTCACTCGCCCGCACGTCCACCGGGCGAATCTGCAAATCATGTCGGCGAGCGTCCTGAAGAATCTGGTCCGGACTGTAGAACCCCATGGGCCAGCTGTTGATCAGCGCACAGGCGAAGGCCGCCGGCTCGTGGCATTTCAACCAGCAACTGGCATAGGTCAGCAAGGCGAAACTGGCGGCGTGGGATTCGGGAAAACCGTAATTGCCGAAGCCTTTGATCTGCTCGAAGATCTGCGCGGCAAACTCCGCCGTGTAGCCGTTTTTCTTCATTCCGTTCGCCAGACGTTCCTTGTGCGGTTCCAGTCCGCCGTGACGTTTCCAGGCAGCCATGGAGCGGCGCAATTGATCGGCCTCGCCGGGGCTGTAGTCGGCGGCGACAATCGCAATCTGCATCACCTGCTCCTGGAACAGCGGCACGCCCAAGGTGCGTTTGAGCACCACTTCGAGTTCTTTCGATGGGTAGATCACCTCTTCTTCGCCCTTACGCCGCCGCAGATAGGGATGCACCATTCCGCCCTGAATCGGCCCAGGACGAACGATCGCCACCTCGATCACCAGATCGTAGAAATTCTTGGGCTTGAGCCTCGGCAACATCGACATCTGTGCCCGGGATTCAATCTGGAACACCCCAATGGTGTCCGCATGGCCAATCATTTCGTAGGTTTGCGGGTCTTCGGCCGGCACCGTCGCCAGGCTAAGGTCACGGCCACGGTGCCGACGCAGCAGATCGAAACAACGACGAATCGCGCTGAGCATGCCCAGCGCGAGGATATCGACTTTGAGCAACCCGACCGCGTCCAGATCGTCCTTGTCCCACTGGATGATGGTGCGCTCGGCCATGGCGGCGTTTTCCACCGGCACCAGGCTGTCCAGGGGCTGTTCGGAAATCACAAAGCCGCCAGGGTGCTGGGACAGGTGCCGGGGGAAACCGATCAACTGCCCCGTCAGGCTCAGCACCCGGCGCAATACCGGGCTGTCTGGATCGAAACCACCTTCACGCAGACGCTCGACGGGCGGCGCCTGATCACTCCAGTGACCGCAACAGTCGGCCAGGGCGTTGACCTGATCCGGCGGCAAACCCAATGCCTTGGCCACATCGCGGATTGCGCCAGCACCGTGGTAGGTACTGACCACCGCCGTCAGCGCCGCACGGGTGCGGCCATAACGCTGGAATACATACTGCAGGACTTCTTCACGCCGCTCGTGCTCGAAGTCCACGTCGATGTCTGGCGGCTCGTTGCGCTCTTTGGAGAGGAAACGCTCGAACAGCAACGTGCTCCGCTCCGGGTCAATCTCCGTGATCCCCAGCACGTAGCACACCGCCGAGTTCGCCGCAGAACCGCGCCCCTGACAGAGAATGTGTTGCTGGCGGGCGAAATTCACAATGTCGTGAACCGTCAGGAAATAGCTTTCGTACCCCAACTCGGCAATCAGCTCCAGCTCCTTGTCGATCTGCGCCAACACCTCGGCTTTAGGGCCTTTTTCCCAGCGCCACCGAACACCCTTTCCTGCCAACTCCCGCAACCAGGACGTGGCCGTGTGACCTTCAGGCACCAGCTCCCGGGGATATTGATAGCGCAACTGACCGAGGTCGAACGTGCAGCGCCGGGCGATGTTCAGCGTTTCGTCGAGCAGTGCCTGCGGATAGAGATCGTGCAAGGCGTCGAGGCTGCGCAGATGCCGTTCGCCATTGGGGTGCAGACGCAATCCGGCCTCGGCCACCGGCAGGTGATGGCGGATCGCGGTCATGGTGTCCTGCAAGGCACGTCGGCCGCGCGCGTGCATGTGTACATCGCCGCTGGCCACCGCCGGGATCCGCAGTTCCCGCGCCAGGGTCAGCAACGCCGCCAGTCGCCGGGTGTCGTCCTGCCCGCGATGTAACTGAACGCTCAGCCACAAGCGCTCGGCGAAGGTCTGCTTCAGCCAGTGGCCCTGCTCAACGTCATCGACGGCGTCCGGCACCCACAACGCCAACAGCCCCGGCAACGGCTCGCCGAAATCCTCGCGCAGCACCTGATACTGGCCTTTCTGCGTACGGCGTCTGGCGCGTGTAATCAGTCGGCACAGGGTTTGGTAACCCTCGAGGTTTTCCACCAGCAGCACCAGTTTCGGGCCGTCTTCGATGCGTATTTCACTGCCGATGATCAGCGGCAATTCCACGGCCTTGGCCGCCTGCCAGGCGCGAACGATACCCGCCAGGGTGCATTCGTCGGTGATCGCCAACGCCTGATAGCCCTGTTTTTTCGCCCGTTGAAAAAGCTCAAGCGCACTGGAAGCACCGCGCTGGAAACTGAAGTTCGACAGGCAGTGCAGTTCGGCATAGTCGACACTCATGCGAACCAGCCTTGCAGCCACAATGGACCGTCTTCACCCACCGCCCGATAGGCCCAGCCCTGCTGACCCGAGCGGGTTTCGATCAGGTAGTAATCGCGACGCACGTCGTCGCCATCCCACCAGCCCGACTCGATGCGTTCCGGCCCCATGAGGATGCGCGTCGAACCTTCGTGTACCGCCTGCGGTTCAGTCAGTAGCCAGCCCGGGCGTTGCACGGCAGGCAGCACCCCGCAGGCCTGGCTGTCGACACTGGCCTGCCACGCGCATTCCGGGCGGTGATCGGCCTGGAACCGCAAGCCTTGCACCGCGTCATCCCCCAATCGCGCGCGCAAGCGTTCGCGCAGTTGCTCCCAAGGCAAGGATTGCTGCGGACGATCATCGAACAGTTCCTGGTACTGGGGCACAAAGGCCGGTAGCTCTTCGGCACGCAGCCGAAAACCGCGCACCGGCGCCTCGACCTGAACCTGTTCCAGACGCCCCCGGGCCAGTTCGAACAGCATCGCCGGATCGCGCTCGGCACTGAGCAGGCCGACCTTGATCAGCGTGTCTGGCAATCCGGCGTGCTCCAGGTGCAAATCAAAACGCTGCACACCGCTGTCTCGCCCGCAGAGGAACGCCGCCAGATCGCCGGTCAGCCTGCGCAACGGAAACAGCAATGCCTGATGGGATTGCACATCGAAGTTGAGTTCGATGCGCGCATCGAAACGGTCCGGCGGCAGGTAAAACGCCAGCGCCAGCCGTCGCTCGCCGAACAGGGTATCCAGATGCTTGAGCACCTGAGCCTCGAAACGCCGGGCCAGGCTATGTCGTGGCAGCGCCTGCACCTGATTCAAGGTGCGCAGCCCCATGCGTGACAAAGCTGTGGCAACGCTTGGCTCCAGAGCGATCCGGTCGACGGGCAACTGCCCCAGGTGATGCTGCAAGGCGTCATTGTCCGGCACCACCAGACCGTCATAAACGTTGGCCAGCACCCGCGCCGCCACCGGATTGGGCGCGGCGACAATCCGGTGACGAAACCCCAACTCGCCGAGTTCTGCTCGCAACCGCGCCTCGAACTGCGGCCAGGGCCCGAACAAGCCCAGGCTGGATTCGATTTCAAACACCACGGCGCGCGGGTAATGCACGCTGACCTGGGAGCTGAAGCGATAGGCCCAGGCAGCCAGAAACTGCTGCCAGTGTTCGATCTCGGCGGCATCGTATTCGGCGGTGACAAAACCTTTGCTCAAGGCCTGAGCGGCGGTCATCGACTGGCCGGGTCGCAAGCCCAGCGCCCGCGCCGAACCGTTGACCGCTTGCAGCACCCGACGTTGGGCCGGACCGGTCAGCAGCGCCAGCGGTTCGTCGGGGTCGGGGCGCTGACGCAGTACCGCGTCCAGCGCCAATTGCGGGAAAAGAATGCAAACCCAGCGCATGGCAACCTCAATGCCCGACGGCAAAGGCAATCGGCGCCGAGCGGGCCAGCCCGCCCCGGCACTTGAGCACCCGCAACTGCGCAGGTTTGACGTCGATGGCGATGCGCAGGGCCGCTGGCGACGGGTTGATGGCTTCACTGATCGAGCGATAGGCGAACGCCAGGGTCTGACCGGTTTCCGCCGCCACCTGCAAACGGCGCAACGCCCGATCGTCGGCCTTGTGCGGCCAGCACAACACCGCCCCGCAACTGCCCGAACGCAGGCATTGTTCCGCCGCCCACAGCGCATCGCGCTCACTGGCCTGGATGATCGACAGTTGCCGCAGATCGACCCCGGCGTTCTGCCAGGCCTGGGGATACGGCACGTAAGGTGGCGCCACCAGCACAATGCGCTCCCCCGCCGCCGACAGCCGCGCCAATGCCGGCCACACCAGTTGCAACTCACCTACGCCCTGCCCGGCCAGCAGAATTTCAGTCAGCGCCGCTTCCGGCCAGCCGCCCGTGGGCAATGCCGCATCCAGCGCCGCATGCCCGGTGGGTTGCGGGCTGACGGCCGGTGGCGCAGGCCGGCCCTTCCAGACCTGGCCGCCATTGAACAGCGTATCCAACGCAACGACAGCGCCCATCACCCTTGCCTCACCAGACCGCAAAACACCCCTTCGATGGCCAGATCCTGATCGGCTCGAACAATGATTGGCTGGTAAGCCGGATTGCGTGGCAACAGCCGAACAGAATCGCCGACCCGTTCGAAACGCTTGATGGTGACTTCGCCGTCGAGCCGTGCCACGACGATCTGGCCGTTGACCGCTTCGGGATTGCGCCGCACGCCCACCAGATCACCGTCGAGAATACCGTCCTCGATCATCGAATCGCCCTGCACCCGCAGCATGTAATCCGGCACCCGCGAGAAGATCGACGGATCAAGCAGCAAACGGCTGTGGACCTCGGCATCGGCACCGATCGGCGCACCGGCCGCCACTCGACCGAGTACCGGAACGTCCAGCAACTCGGGGCGCGGCGGTTGATTCAACAGCCGGATACCCCGCGCCTGATGCGCATTGACCTCGATAAAACCGGCCTCGGTCAGCGCCAGCACGTGCTTGCGCGCCACGCTACGGGAGGCGAAGCCAAAGGCCTCGCTGATTTCAGCGAGGCTCGGGGGCTGACCGTGTTCGGCGATTCGATCGCGGATAAAGGTCAGGATGGCGGTACGGCGGGGAGTTAAAGTCGTCATGGAGTACATTTGTACTCTTTTGGGTTTTTCCTGACAAGGACCGCCAGTCAGCTGATGGGAGGATCAGTCACAAAACCCATGCTAAACATCAAGCAAATGTGGGAGCGAGCCTGCTCGCGATGAGGCCATTACAGTCAACATCGATGTTGAATGTCAGACCGCTATCGCGAGCAGGCTCGCTCCCACATTAGGTTTCTGTGGTTTCAAGTTGAGCCAGATAAGGCCATGGGTAGATGGTGGTGGCGGCATCTTCGCGTACTCGCCAGGCTTGGTCCTGCAACGCCTGACACAAGGCTGGCGAAGCCTGCGATCTTTTCTTTCAGGTTCGCTTGAGGATCTGGCCCTCTGTTCAACCGATACGCAATGCACGCAGGTCGAGGCGACCGTCCTTGAGCGGTGGGCACCAGTAGTAGCCGCCGGTGATCGGTCGGCTGATGCGATACAAACCATCGGTGATGCCGTCTTCCAGACCGCTCATGCGCCGCAGCTGGGATTCGAACGCATCGAGAGAAAAACCGAAAGCCAGGAACATCAGGCCGGCGCGATCGCCTTCGATCCACGGCATCGAACGGCGGACCACGAAGGCTTCGGGCGTGAAGCTTTCCTGAGCGGTGCGTTTGACATGCGCAGAGATCGGCGCGTCGTCGAGTTCTTCGTTGTCGCTCAGGCGACGACCCATGATGTTGTCTTTCTCATGGGACGGCATCGCATGAAAGCCTTTCAAGTCATGCTGCCACTGCTGGATCGCGGCGAAGCTGCCACCGACCAGACCGTCCGCGCCTTCGCTCAGCAAAGCGGCGGCCACAGCGGCTTCGTCGTGAGGGTTTTCGGTGCCGTCTTCGTAACCGGTCAGGTCGTGGCCGGTCATGTGGCGGAAGGTTTCGTTCATCTGCACCAGACGCAGGGCCGGTGCCAGCGCGGCTTCAATCGCATGACTGCGATTGAGCAGTTCGCCACGGTCAATGCCATGCAGCCAGCACCAGAGCGCGTGTTGGGTCGACGGGTTGTCGACGCCAACACCGACCAGCGCAGGAAAGGCGCGCAACCCGTCGATCTGCGCGTGCAGCGCCTTGACCAGGGATTCACCGAAACCGACGACCGCCGACTTTCCGTCCACCAGGCGCATCAGGTTATCCAGCGCAGCCGGCAGTGCCTCGGCGGATTCGAGGGCGAAGAACATATGACGAGCTTGAGGCGGAACAGGGGTGGCGAGAATGCCCGGCTGGTAATAACTCATATGAACTCCTTCAGAAAGAGCGTGAAGTTTAACCGGGGGATCGTTACTTGTGTGTTTTCAGGGCAAAAGATCGCAGCTTTCATGACCGGGATGAGCCGCAGATTCCCGATCCACAACGCCAAGCCAAAAAATCATAAGATGAGCCATGACAAGCGAGTCCGAGGTCTGCTAAAACGATTCATCAGCGCATTACTGAATCCAGACGGGGTAGCGACATGACCACAGCACAAATCCTTGGCAACCTGTTTCCCACCGCCGACAACGTCCCGGAAAAGTACCGCCTCAACGGCCAGACCGAACAGCGCGAATACCTGGTCGACGGTGAACTGAAAACCTGGTCCGGGCCCCTCGCCCAAGTCCGCAGCCCGGTGTACCTGAGCGGCGCGAATGGCGACGAACAAGTGATCCTCGGCAGCACGCCGCTGCTCGATGCCGAGACCGCACTGACCGCGCTCGACGCCGCCGTCCGCGCCTATGATCGGGGCCAGGGCCTGTGGCCGACCATGCGCGTGGCCGAGCGTATCCAGCACGTCGAGACCTTCCTGACTCGCATGCGCGAACAGCGCGAGGCGGTGGTCAAGTTGCTGATGTGGGAGATCGGCAAAAACCTCAAGGACTCGGAGAAAGAGTTCGATCGCACCTGCGACTACATCGTCGACACCATCAACGCCCTCAAGGAACTCGACCGCCGCTCCAGCCGCTTCGAACTGGAACAGGACACCCTCGGCCAGATCCGCCGCGTTCCGTTGGGCGTGGCGTTGTGCATGGGGCCTTACAACTACCCGCTGAACGAAACCTTCACCACGCTGATTCCGGCGCTGATCATGGGCAACACTGTGGTGTTCAAACCGGCCAAGCTTGGCGTGCTGTTGATTCGCCCGCTGCTCGAAGCGTTCCGCGACAGCTTCCCGGCCGGGGTGATCAACGTCATTTACGGCAGCGGCCGCGAGACCGTCAGCGCGCTGATGGCCAGCGGCAAGATCGATATCTTTGCGTTCATCGGCACCAACAAGGCCGCCAGCGACCTGAAAAAACTCCACCCAAGGCCTCACCGCTTGCGCGCGGCGCTGGGCCTGGATGCGAAGAACCCAGGCATTGTTTTGCCGGAGGTCGATCTGGACAATGCTGTGAACGAAGCCGTCACCGGTTCCCTGTCGTTCAACGGCCAGCGCTGCACCGCGCTGAAAATCCTCTTCGTCCATGAAGAGGTGGTCGAGGCGTTCATCGAGAAATTCAACGCCAAACTCGCCAGCCTCAAACCCGGCATGCCGTGGGACAGTGGCGTGGCCCTGACGCCATTGCCGGAGTCAGGCAAGGTCGACTATCTGCACACGCTGGTGGCAGACGCGGTCAGCAAAGGTGCAGCCGTGGTCAATCCTAATGGCGGTGAGTCCCGCGCATCGTTCTTCTACCCGGCCGTGTTGTACCCGGTGACCCCGCAAATGCGCGTCTACCAGGAAGAACAGTTCGGCCCGGTCGTGCCGATCGTGCCTTACCGTCATCTGGACACCGTGATCGATTACGTCCTGGAATCCGACTTCGGCCAGCAACTGAGCATCTTCGGCACCAACCCGGTGGCGGTCGGCAGACTGGTGGACACCTTCGCCAACCAGGTCGGCCGGATCAACCTCAACGCCCAGTGCCAGCGCGGCCCGGACACCTATCCGTTCAACGGCCGCAAGAACTCCGCCGAAGGCACGCTGTCGGTACATGATGCTTTGCGAGTGTTTTCGATTCGGACCCTGGTGGCGACCAAGTTCCAGGAGAGCAGCAAAGAGCTTCTCAGCGAGATCATCAGCGGACGAAACTCGAGCTTCCTGACCACCGACTACATCTTCTGAGGACACCGAGCCTGAGCATCATCAGAGGCCTTCGACTGCCACCGCTGTTGCGCCGGATACTGCGTCCGTTGCTGGACCCGTACCGGCGCTACCGCCACGCCAAACTGATCCATGCGGTGCGGGTTTCGTTGGGGTTGCTGGCGACGATCCTGCTGACCACCGGTATCAACCTGCCCCATGGTGAATGGGCGTCGGTGACCATGCTGGTGGTGATCGGTGGTTTGCAACACCACGGTAATATCGGCAAGAAAGCCGCCGAGCGGGCCATCGGCACCTTGATCGGCGCCGGAGTCGGCTTGTTGCTGGTAGCGCAACAGGCCTGGCTCGGGATGCCGTGGCTGACCTATTTCGCAATGTCGGTGGTGTGCGGATTCTTCTCGTACCACGCCATCGGCAAGGGCGGTTACACGGCGCTGCTGTCGGCAATCACCGTATTTATCGTCGCAGGGCACGGTGACAACCCGGTCACCGATGGCCTGTGGCGAGGGGTGGATATTCTGATTGGCATCGCCTTGGCACTGGCCTTTTCCTTCGCCTTGCCGCTCTATGCGGTGTACTCCTGGCGCTACAACCTGGCCGATGCGTTGCGCGACTGCGCGGCAATCTACGGCCGCATCATCAAGGGTGAGTCCGTCACCGCTGACGATCACCTGAAACTGATGAATCGCTTGAACACGGTGATGATACAACTGCGCTCATTGATGCCCTCGGTGTCCAAGGAAGTGCGGGTTTCCATGACCGAACTCGATGCAATTCAGCGCAATCTGCGGATGTGCGTCAGCATTCTGGAAATCCTCGGCAATAGCCGGCCGAATGCCGATGACTCCGAGGCAATGGCCCATCTGCAATCGGCATTGAAAGCCGAACACCGACAGATCCGGGTGCAACTGATCGGTATGGCTCGAGCATTGAAATCGGGCGCTTCGCAACGGCTCAGCCGGCCAGCCGAATTGCCATCGGACTCAACGCTCGATGCTCCGGTCTACAGTCCGCTGGATGGCTATCGATTGCTGACACGGCAATTGACCGTGAACATCAGCGAGATGCGCCAGCGCCTGGCGAAGACCGCACCGCGCTGGAACATCTGAGAGGCTGTTTATTGTGTAGCCACCCGCCGAAGCTTCAGGCCCCAACCCTGTTGCATCCCGGCGGCGGCCAAAAGAATCGCGGCAACACCGATCCATTGCAGCGGCTCCAGGCGATGGCCGAAGGCGAACCAGTCAACGAAAATCGCCGCAATCGGGTAGATGAACGACAGCGCGCCGGTCAGCGCTGTCGGCAGCTTTTGAATTGCGCCGTAGAGCAACACATACATCAGACCGGTATGCACGATGCCCAGGGTCACCAGACTGGCCCAGGCATCGGGCGTTTGCGGCATCGCCGAAAAATGCGCAAAGGGCGCGAGCAACAGCACGCCGGTGCAGACCTGGATCAACGCGATCAGATGCGGTGGCGTGCCAGTCAGGCGTTTGATGATCAGCGCAGCAATCGCATACAGAAAGGCAGCCCCCAGCGCCAGACCAATCCCCATCAGGTAATCGTTGCCGCCCTCACCCTGCTCACCATGTGCGCTGACAATCGCCAGCATCCCGAGAAACGAAATGCCCAGCCAGAACAGTTTCTGCAGGGTGATCTTCTCTCCCAGGAACAGCGCGGCCAGCCCCACCAGCATGAATGGCTGGACGTTATAAACCGCCGTGCCAATGGCAATCGAGGCGCGGGAGTAGGACGCGAATAACAGCACCCAGTTGCCGACAATCGCCACACCGCTCAGTACAGCCAGCAAGAAAGTGGTGGACGTCAAAATGCCAGGACGCAGAAAGCCGAATGCCGCGCAGATCAGCAATAAGGTGGCGGCACCGAACACGCAGCGCCAGAACACCACGTCCAGCACCGGTTGCCCGGACACCAGCACGAACCAGCCAATGGTCCCGGAAATCAGCATGGCGGCGGTCATCTCGAATGACCCGCGACGTAGTGTTTTGTCCATCATCAACCTCCTGTGTTTGAGCCCAAAGTATGCCAATCCACCGGGGGGCTTCTCCAGCGCAAAAATCAGGCTAAACTCGGCTTCTGCCTTTTTTATCAAGGCTTATTCAGCCGATCGCCTAACAGGGGTTTCACCATGACCGACGACATCGACCAAGTGCTGATCAGCGCGTTGATGGAAGACTCACGCCGCTCGCTCAAGGCCCTGGCACAGATCAGCGGCCTGTCCTCGCCCAGCGTCGCCGAGCGCCTGCGCCGCCTCGAAGAACGTGGCGTACTCAAGGGCTATACCGTCGAGATCGACCCCAAATGCTTCGGCTAT
Organism: Pseudomonas lini; assembly: GCF_964063345.1. Classification (NCBI taxonomy): domain Bacteria; kingdom Pseudomonadati; phylum Pseudomonadota; class Gammaproteobacteria; order Pseudomonadales; family Pseudomonadaceae; genus Pseudomonas; species Pseudomonas lini. Next base: position 5,742,666 of record NZ_OZ061318.1, on the reverse strand, counting down.
CAGCTCCAGGCCATCGTCCGCATCCGCCCGTTGCCGGGCCAGTTGCAGGAAGTGGAGCGACAGATTCAGGCCATACCCGAATTCACCGAATGCGACAAAGTCACCGGCGACGACTGCTTCATCGCCCGCCTGCATGTGCGCTCGATGGAGCAACTGGACACCCTCCTCGATCGCCTTAACAGCCACGCCGAAACCAACACCGCCATCGTCAAGAAGACCCCGGTCAAGCGCCGACTGCCGCCGATGGCTTGAGTGCTGTTTTGTTCGCAAAGGGGTAGATTGGATTTTTTCCGGCGAAGGATTGGCGGCATGAAAACTCAAGTCATGTTACTGGCGGCCGGCCGAATAAGGAGCAGGTGAATGTTGTCTCACGTTTTTATCGGCATCACTGACTTCGATCGTGCATTAGCGTTCTACCAACCGATCATGGATGCACTGCAGCTGCAGATGAAATTTTGCGATCCCGGCAAACCCTGGGCTGCGTGGATGAGCAAGGATGCGCCGCGTCCGCTGTTCGCCATTGGCTCTGCGTTCGACGAACAGCCGGCTACACCAGGGAATGGGCAGATGATCGCCCTGCTTGCGCCGAGTCGCGAGATCGTCAGCCGCTGTCACGCACTGGCCATAGCTCATGGTGGATCCTGCGAAGGTCCGCCCGGCTTGCGTGCGCACTATCATCCCGACTACTTCGGCGCCTACATGCGCGACCCGGACGGCAACAAACTCTGCGTGTGTTGCCACGAACCCGATTGAACCCCCGCGTCCCGAGCCAAACCCCAGACAATAAAAAACCCGCCGAAGCGGGTTTTTTACTCAAGGCTGGCGATCAATCATCGCGGCTCATGATGCCAAACAGCTGCAGCAAGCTGACGAACAGGTTGTAGATCGATACATACAGGCTGATGGTCGCCATGATGTAGTTGCGCTCACCACCGTGAATGATGGCGCTGGTCTGGAACAGAATGCACACCGACGAGAACAGCACGAAACCTGCGCTGATTGCCAGTTGCAGACCGCTGATCTGGAAGAACAAGCTCGCCAGCGTTGCGCCCAGCAGCACGAAGAAGCCCGCCGTGATGAAACCGCCGAGGAAGCTCATGTCCTTACGGGTAATCAGCACGTAAGCCGACAGGCCGCCGAACACCAGCGCGGTCATCGCGAACGCCGAACTGACCACTTCCGCGCCGCCCTGCATACCCAGGTAACGGTTGAGGATCGGGCCGAGCAGGAAACCCATGAAACCGGTCAGCGCGAACGCAGACACCAGGCCCCACGCCGAGTCACGGAGTTTGTTGGTAAGAAAGAAAAGGCCGTAGAAGCCGATCAGCACCACGAAGATATTCGGGTAGCCGACACGCATCTGCTGCGCGACAAACGCCATCACGCCGCTGAATGCGAGGGTGAGAGCGAGTAAGCCGTAAGTGTTGCGCAGGACGCGGCTAACCTCTAGCTGCTCAGCCTGCACGCTGTTATTAACTGCGTAATCCTGTTCGCGCATGGCGACACTCCTGTTGGGTTTGAAACGTTCAGTCGCAAAGATCATAACAGACGCTCTGTAACAAGCTATGCAGAGAGTTTGACAGTGTGTTTCATTCAGGTATTATGGCGCCCGCAACGCAAACGGAGGTGTGGCCGAGTGGTTTAAGGCAACGGTCTTGAAAACCGTCGACTGTAACAGGTCCATGAGTTCGAATCCCATCGCCTCCGCCATATTTGTACCGACAAAGCCCTGATTATTCAGGGCTTTGTCGTTTCTGGGGTTTGGAAAAATTTGCCAGCCCACACTTCAGCCCACACCCTGGATCAAGTATTGCTTCTCGACCAGCGGCCAATTTTTCGGGCGCTAAATTGTCGCTGCACCCCTGCAGTACCGATAAAGACATAGAGGCAGCAGGAGATCCGGGTCAAAAGTAACGATCTTGATCTTGCCTTCAACAAGCCCAACAAATTACGCACAAACAAAAACGCCGCTCAGAGCGGCGTTTTTGCGTATGAAGCGGGAAACTAGTCTCGCATCTAGCGTCCGACCCATTGAAATCCAAGGGGTTTCTTTTCTTGCCGAAGCAGGAAAAGACCAATCTCTGCTCAATAGTGTCAGGCAGCCCCCGGGACATTTCCCATGCCCGACGGCAGGAACGGCCGAATTTCGTCGATTTCCGCGGCGCTAAGGCGCAACTCCGAGGCTGCAATCAGCCCGTCTACTTGACCGCCAATTATTGGTCGCTGGTAATCCCTGCCGCCCACGAAGCAGAAAGAAGCCGCATCCGTTCACCAGTGGGTGGCTGACTCGATCACCAACGACCTACAAGGGTGATGGTTGAACATCCTTGAAACTCAGTCCCACCCCTCCCGTCACCTGCCATGGATTAGCACCAGCATTTTCGCTGAATACGACACTGTCAAAGCGAGAATCCTTCAACCCATCGATCTGCACCTTGGCCGGGCCACTGAAGCGTACGCGTTCGAACACCAAGCCTTGATGCCAGGCGTTGCTCTGGCTATCGCCCTTGACCTCGATCGCCTTGCCTTGCGCATTCTCGACGCTCACATCGCTGACTCGAATATCCCTGAACTGACCGGAGACTGTTGAGCGCTGGTAATCCAGCTTGGCGTTTGGATCGTTGTAGTCGAGGGCAAAAATGAAAGCCTGTTTGACAGTATTGCGAATCGCCGAATCGCGGAAGGTGACGTTTCGTGCCCCGCCGCCCATGAAGTTGGTACTCTTCATTCGCAAACCGGCATCGGTGCCGTCAGAGACGTTGTCCTCGGCCAGGATGTTCTGAATCCAGGCACCTGTGTGGCTACCGGCAACCACCATGCCATGACCTTTGCGAAAGTAGTTGTTGAAGATCCACGCATCCTCCTGCGGCTTTTGATGCGCCGCATCGGCACCGGTGCCAGCCGCGAAATTGACGCAGTCATCGCCGGTGTCGAAGAAGTTGTTGAAGACCATCGCGCCTTTGCTGTTGGCGAACTCGATGCCGTCGCCGTTGTTGGCGTCATAGGTCTTGTGCGTGGTATTGGCCAGCACCACGTTTTCGGTCTCCAGATTCATGATCCCGTGGAACGCCGGGTTCAACACAGTGAAACCGCCGTAGAACACGTTTTTCACATTGCGCAGGGTGATCAGCGAAGAACGCATCTGCCCGTAGGCATCCTTGACATTCATGCCACGCGCCACCGCTTGCTCGACTTGAGCCTTGGCGAGAATGCCGTCTTGCTGGTAGCGCGTGTTATCGCTGGGCAGGTAGAACGGTAATGGCTGACCACGCTCGTCGACGATATCGGTGCGCCGCTTCCAGCCATTACCGTCAAGGGTGCCCTTGCCAACGATACGGATATTTTCGAACGACTGGTGTTGACGCGGATCACGCGGCAAGGCGTTGATCAGCGAGGCCGGGCGCACCGTGCTCGAATACGGGTACTGAATGTAACCCTCCAGCGGATAGTCTTCGGCGCGCTCGGAACCCAGCAGTGTCGCGCCCTCGGCGATTTCCAAGGTCATGTTGCTTTTGAGATAAAGCGCCCCGCTTTTGTAGACGCCCTTGGGCAACAACACTTTGCAGCCCACGGTACAGGCCTCGATAGCATTCTGGATGGCCAGGGTATCGAGGCTGCTACCGTCGCCCTTGGCGCCGTACTTCTTCACGTCGAACACCGGCGCAACCTTCGTCGTACGTTGCACTAGGGCCGGACTGTCAGCCGATTCCTTGCCATCGGCACCCACTGCACGCACGGTGAAACGGTATGAGGTGTCGGGTTTGAGACCTTGGGCGGTGTAGCTGTGAATGCCGATGCGGTAGTGGAAGCTCGCGGTGTCCTGCTCGTAGAAGCGGTCGATATAGGGCTTGGCTGGCGATACCCGGTCATTGTTGGTGTTGCTGCTGCCCAGCAGGACGCCGTTGGCATAGACCCGGTAGTCCTTGATGTCGGCGTGATCGGCAGGTTTCTCCCAGACCAAAATGATTTGCTGATCATCAAAGGCCAGGGTCGGCACTTGCAGTTTCGACGGTGCTTGCAGCGCCCACGATGACAGACTGCAACTTACGGCCAGGGCGGCGATCAGTGACCGCGCCAGAAAGTGTTTGGGCAGAGCAACAGCGGGAGGTTGATACGGCATGTCGTTTTCCTTGTCTTTGCCAGTCATCACGCCAGGGGGCCTGAACCCAGAAGGTCAGGCCGACAGCCCGGCTTCTTCGAGGTATTGACTACGATTGACGAACGTCTCCCGTGGCATTTCCCGTACATCCATGGACAAGGCTTCGACGTCCGGCAGCAGGCCCACCAATGCGGCCAACACCGCCGAAGCCAAGCTGCGTTGCTGCTCGGCACTGCGCCCGGCGAACAGATAAAGGGCCACATGGACGAAATCATCCTGGGTGGCACCACAGCGGTAATGGACAAAACCGTTGAGTCGAACCTTGATATCCCCCGGTTTGAATACGCCAAAGGCGTCGAGGGCATCGTGCACGGCGGCCAGCAGGGTCTGCTCGCCGACGCGCTGGGCCAGGGTTACGGGGCAATCGATGAGGCAATGGGGCATGGTTGTTTCTCCGCAAATCGGTCTGTTCAAACTGCCATTTGGCGCTCGGACTCTTGGCTGAAATCACGGCTGGCTTGCACCAGCATTCTTGTATAGGCGTGGGTCGCCAGGTCCTGACTGAGTGCCTTACTGTCGAGCAGCTCAACGATCTTGCCTTGCTGCATCACCGCTACTCGGTCGCACAGGTGCGTCACCACGCCCAGGTCGTGGGTCACCATCAGGTACGTGAGTTTCTCGCGCTGGCGCAGATCCGCCAGCAAGTTGAGGATTTCCGCCTGCACCGAAACATCCAGTGCCGACGTCGGCTCATCCAGCAGCAAGACCCTGGGTTCAAGAATCAACGCACGGGCAATCGCCACTCGCTGGCGCTGACCGCCGGACAACTGATGCGGATAGCGATAGCGGTAACTGTCGTTCAAACCCACCTTGAGCAGGATCTCGCTGATCCGGTCGTCCTTGTCCGCTACCCCGTGAATAATCAGCGGCTCGCGTAGCGCAGTGTCGACCGTATGGCGTGGATGCAAGGAACCATAGGGGTCCTGAAAAACCATCTGCACTTGCCGGAAATGCGCCTTGGGAATCTTGTGCTGCAACGGCACACCGGCAATGCTCAGCTCGCCGCTCCAGTGCCGATACTGCCCGGCCAGGCAGCGCAGCACGGTGGTTTTGCCCGAACCGGACTCCCCCACCAAACCAAAGGACTCACCATCGGCAACGCTGAGGCTGACGTCGTGCAGCACTTGATTGAGGGCCGGGCCAACGCCGAAACTCAGGTTCAGCGCGTGTGCTTGGATCATGGGCATGGTCAATTCCTCAGCAAGTCAGCCAGAGCGGGTCGCGTTGCAACACGGGCAATCGTTCGCGACGATTGTCCATGCTCGGCAATGCCGCCAGCAGGCCACGGGTATAGGGATGTTGGGCGTTTTGCAGGTCGCAGGCAGCCAGTGATTCCACCACCCGCCCGGCATACATCACCAACACCCGGTCACAGTAGTTGCGCACGAGATTGAGGTCGTGACTGACAAAAATCAGCCCCATCTCCTGCTGCTCAACCAATTCTTCGAGCACGCTGAGCACTTGCTGGCGCACCGAGACGTCGAGGGCCGAAGTCGGCTCATCGGCGATGATCACTTGCGGACGGGTGATGACCATCATCGCGATCATGATGCGCTGGCCCATACCGCCGGAGACCTCATGGGGATACAGGTTGTAGACCCGCTGCGGATCGCGGATATGCACCTTTTCCAGCATTTCCATCACCCGCTCGCGGGCTTCGCTGCGGCTGGCCTTGTGGTGGGCCAGGTACGCCTCGGCAATCTGGTCACCGACCTTGACCACCGGGTTCAGCGAGTACTTGGGGTCTTGCATGATCATCGAGATACGTTGCCCGCGAATCTTTTGCATGACTTTTTCACTGGCCGACAGCAAGTCGACTTCACCGAACTGCATGGCCTTGGCGGTGATTCGGGTACTGGCTGGGTGCAACTTGAGCAGGCTGCGTCCCACCGTTGATTTGCCCGAACCGGACTCGCCAACGATGGCCAGTTTTTCGCGCCCCAGGGTGAAGGACACATCCCGTACCGCGTGGGTTTCTTTCTGACCATTGACGAAGCGCACATTGAGCCCTTCGACGTTCAATTTGATTGCAGACATACAGCCTCCGGTTACTCGCTGCGTGGATCAAGAATGTCCCGCAGGCCGTCGCCCAACAGGTTGAAGGCCAGGCTGACCAGCATGATCGCGGCGCCTGGAACAGCCACCAGCCACCAGCACTCAAGCATGTAGCGGCGACCCGTGGAAATCATCGCGCCCCACTCCGGTGACGGTGCCTGGGCGCCCAGGCCGAGAAAGCCCAACGCCGCGGCGGTGAGGATGATCCCGGCCATGTTCATGGTCAGGCGGATAATCACCGACGACATACACATCGGGACGATGTGCCGCAGAATAATTCGCGATGTCGAAGCACCTTGCAGCTCGACCGCCACGACGAAATCCGCCTTGCGCAACGACAGGGTTTCAGCCCGTGCCAGCCGCGCAATCGGCGGCCAGGAGGTCAAGGCAATCGCCACCACCGCGTGTTCCAGGCCAGGGCCAAGGGCCGCGATAAACGCCAGCGCCAATACCAGGCTGGGAAAGGAAATGAAGATGTCGGTCAAGCGCATGAAGACCGTGTCCACCAGGCCGCCGTAATAGCCGGAGACCGTGCCGATAAACAAGCCGATAGGACCAACAATCACCGTGACCAGCGTGATGATGTACAGGGTGATGCGTGAGCCATAGACCAGCCGGCTAAAGATATCCCGGCCGTATTCATCGGTGCCGAACCAGTGAGCGGCGCCGGGCGCCTGTAGCGCGTTGGCGAGGTTCTGCGCCACCGGATCATGAGTGGCTATCCAGGGGGCAAATGCCGCGACCACAACCAACAGCATCGCGACCAATAGCCCGGCCAGGGTCATTGGGTTACGCAACAGGTGGTGCAGCACTTTCAGGCCGCTCTTGCACAAGGCATCGAAGCTGGACCCGGGGGTACGATCCACCTGCCGCTTGGCGTTGGAATCGGTAGAAGACATGTTGGCAATCATTGGCATGTTCTCGGGTTGAATTCAGGATCACCCGGCGCGTCCGCAGACACGCCCGGCCGCATTCAGCGTTGCTTGTAGACGCCCAGGTAACGCGTCGCCTCGGCATCATCGCCAGCGAAACCCTTGACGTCGGCAGCGCTGACCACGGTGTCGGTCATCTGCGAAATCATCAGGATCGGCCCGACCTGTTGGTCGTAGATTTCCTGCGCCTGGTGATACAGGCTGAGCCGCTGCGCTCCGTCGCGTTCGACCCCAGCCTGGTCGATCAGGCTGTTGAGCTGCGGGTTAAAGAACGAGGCACGCCAACCCTGGAAGTTCGGCAAACCGGCGTCGTCGCTGTTGTTGGGGTTGTAGGCGAACGTGCGCAGGCTGAAATACGGATGCGGATAACGCTCGGCGCCCCGGGCGACGATGATCTCGAAGTTGCGCGCACGCATCGCGCCGTACACTTGATTGCCGGTGCCGGTGACAATGCTGGCCTTGATCCCGCCTTCGGCCAGCGTCGCTTGCAGGCGCGCAGCGATGTCGATGAAGGGTGGCTCCGACAACGTACGAATAGTGGTGCTGAAACCCTCGGGGTAACCGGCTTCGGTGAGCAGTTTTTTTGCCTTGGGCACGTCCATGTGATAGCCCGGATCCGGCAGGCGCGCTTCCAGGCTCAGTTGCATCGGTTGCTGATTGAGCTTGCCGTAATACGGCATCACTTGTTCGTCCAGGCCCTTGTAGTCGATCAGGTTGCGCACCGCTTCGCGCACCTTGGGCTTGGCGAATTCAGGCTGCTTCATGCTCATCGCCACGTAGTACATCGTGCCGCGCGGCAACGACTGCACCTGGATTTTTTCCGAGCCGTCGATGGCGCGAATATCCGGTGCCGCCATGCCGTAAGCCAAGTCGAGGTCACCGCGTTCAAGCATCAGGCGCAGCGACTGGGATTCGGTCATGTGCCGCACCACCACGCGTTTGAGCTTGGCCGCGCCGCCCCAGTAGCCGTCGAAACGGGTCAGCAGCAGCGAGTCATTGGCGGTCCATTTGGTCAGTACGAATGGACCGCTTCCTGCTTCGTTGGTCACCAGCCAGCCGGCACCCAGATCGCCATTTTTCTCATGCGCCAGCGCCGCCTTGCGGTCCACCACTACGGCACTCGGCGAGATCGCCAGCGAGTCGACCAACAGCAGCGGGTCCATGGTTTGCGGCAATTCGATAACCAGGGTATGGGCATCACTGGCACGGATCAGCGATTGAATGTTATCGACGTTGTAGCCGTAGGCTTTCCAGGTCGTCGCCAGACCGAAGTTGAGTTTCATCACCCGGTACAGCGACCAAGCCACATCCTCGGCGGTCAGCGGATTGCCGGAATGAAATTTCACGTCCTGACGCAGATGAAACGTCACCTGCTTGCCGTCCTCGCTGATCTCCCAGCGTTCGGCCAATTGCGGCAGGTGTTTTTCCGGGTTGCCCTGATCTCGCTTGATCAGCGTGTCGTAAAGGTTGGCGTTGACGCCGGACGCATCCAGCCCGGGCGCATTGGCCGGATCGATGGAGAACAGATTGACCATGCTCATGCCGACGATCAACTGATCGGCCGGCGTCTTGGCGTTGGCCAGCGTCATCGGCCCGAGAGCCAGGACCGCCGCCATCAGGCCAGCGTGCAGTTTGGTAAATGCAGTCGTCATTAAAGAATCCTTCTTTTTATAGTTTTAGTGCTGCTGCGTTGCGCGTTAACGGGTACGAGGATCGAAGACCTTGTACAAGGCATCGCTGATCAGGTTGAGCGCGACAAAGATCAGACCAATCACCAACACACAGCCCATCACCGCGTTCATATCGCCGAGCATCAAACTGCTGGTGAGGTACTGGCCGAAGCCGGGCCAGGCGAACACCGTCTCGATCAGCACCGCGCCTTCGAGCAGCGAGCCATAGGCCAGCGCCACGACCGTCAGCAACTGCACGAGGATGTTGCGAAAGGCATGCCCCCACACCACTTGACGGCGTGACAACCCCTTGACCCGTGCGGTGACGATGTATTCCTGGGACAACTGTTCGAGCATGAAACTGCGCGTCATCCGGCTGATGTAGGCCACCGAGTTCAGGCCGAGAATCAGCGCCGGCAACACGATGTGGCGCAAGGCGCTGGCAAAGGCTTCCCAGTCCCGCGCCAGGGTCGAATCGATCAGCAACAGGCCGGTAACCTCGGGCACCATGCCGTCATACGCCAGATCGATTCGCCCGGCACCACCGGCCCAACCCAGCCAGGCGTAGAACACCAGCAAGCCCATCATGCCCAGCCAGAAAATCGGCGTGGAATAGCCGAACAACGTGATCACCCGCGCCACATGATCGCCGAGACGTCCCTGGTTACTGGCCGCGCACACGCCCAACGGCAAACCGATCAGAACGCCGAACAGGATGGCCAGCGTTGCCAGTTCGATGGTCGCCGGGAACACCCGCCGGATATCGTCGAGCACCGGGTGACCGGTCAACAGCGCGTTACCAAAATTGCCATGGAGCAAGTCGTTGAGGTACAGACCGAACTGAGTCCAGATCGGTTTATCCAGCCCCATCGCCCGGTACACCTGGTCGTAAGTGGAACTGTCCGCGTCCGGCCCGACCACTGCCAGTACAGGATCGAGCGGCATGACCCGGCCGATGACAAAGGTCAGTGCCAACAGGCCGAGCAACGTCACCAGCACCGTGCTGGCGCGCCGGGCAGTATTGGAAGCACGGGCTCCCAAGGCAGAGGCAGTCATAACAAACATAGTGAGCTCCTGATAAATCGGACACCGCTACAGCCAATACGCGAGGGTCGAGCCTCGCGGTTTTCAGCGCTTCTTATAGACGTCTTTGTAGCGCGTGGTCGCAGCCGTGTGGCCCTGGAAGTCAGCCACATCGCTGTACACCAGCACCGTATCGGTCATCTGCGAAACCGGCAAAATAGCGCCCACTTGCTGATCGAGTTGCTGCTGGATGTCCTGGTACTGCGCCCGTTGCTTGTTGGTATCGGGCTCGACTTCAGCGCTCTCGATCAACTGGTTCAATTCAGGGCTGTAGAACGACGTGCGCCAGCCCTGAAAATTGCTCAGTTTGGCTTCGTCGCGGTTGTCCGGGTTGTACACCAGCGTGCGCAAACTCGAATGCGGATGGCGCTCTGCCCCGCCGCCGCCACGCCCGACGATAATGTCGAAACTGCGCTCACGCATGGCGCCGTAGATCTGGTTACCGGTGCCGGTGATGATGCTGGCCTCGATGCCGGCCTGAGCCAGCGTCGATTGCAGGTTGGAGGCAATGTTGATGAACGGCGGCTCTGCCAGCACACGGATGGTGGTCTTGAAGCCGTTGGGGTAGCCCGCATCAGCTAACAATTTTTTCGCTTCATCGACATTCAGCCGATAACCGGGATCGGGCAAGCGCGCGGCGAGGCCTAGTGGCATCGGCCGCTGGTTGATCACGCCGTAGTGCGGCATGACCGTCTGGTTGATGCCCTGATAATCGATCAATGAGCGCACGGCTTTACGCACGCGGGCGTCGGCAAACATCGGCTGCTTCACACTCAGCGCAACGTAATACAGCGTGCCGCGTTGCAGGGTTTGTGTGCGCACCTTGTCGCTTTTTTGCAGGGCTTCGATATCCGGCGCGGACATGCCTTTGGCGATGTCCAGGTCGCCGCGCTCGATCATCAAACGCAACGATTGCGACTCGGTCATGTTGCGCATGACGATGCGTTTGAGTTTGGCCGGACCACCCCAGTAACCGTCGAAACGGCTCATCAGAATCACGTCGTTGGCGCGCCAGTCATTGAGCACAAAGGCGCCACTGCCGGCCGCATGCGTCACCAGCCACGCGGTGCCCATGTCGTTGTTCTTCTGATGTTCGAGGACTTTCTTGCGATCGAGAATGAACGCACTGGGCGATGTCGCCAGGGTGTTGAGCACCAACAGCGGATCGGTTGGCCGAGGCAGGTCAATGACGAAGGTATTGGCGTCCGTGGCGCGCATCGAACGCTCGACGTTCTCGGCCGTAAAACCGTAGGCCTTCCAGGTCGAGGCCAGCGCCAGATTGAGTTTGAGGACTCGTTGCAGCGACCAGGCGACGTCTTCGGCACTCAAGGAATTGCCGGACTGGAAACGCACGTCGGTACGCAGATTGAAGGTCAACGTCTTGCGGTCATCACTGACTTGCCAACGCTCAGCTAGCGCCGGTAGCAAGCGATCAGGCTGGGCGACATCCTGCACCAGCAACATGTCATAGAGGTTGGCATTGATCTCCGACACGTCCAGCCCGGTGGCTGCCGCCGGGTCGAGGGACAACAGATTGATCATGCTCATGCCGACGATCAGTTGATCGGCCGGCGTCTTGGCATAAGCAACGGGTACAGCGCTGACCGCAAGGGTGGCTGCAAATACCCGCGCCCACAGCGAAGGAAGAATGCTCATAGCGAGAGTGCCTTTCTTATATTTATAGGGCTCTCGGACGGCCCGGCATGTACCGGGCAGCCCGGGTACACGTCAGAAGCTGTTAAGCGTATGGGTCTCGATAAACTCGAAATCGATCTCTTCACCCAGGCCCGGCAAATCGGACAGGTGCACAAAACCATCGTTGTCCATCGGATCGACCAGCCGCTTGAGGTACGCCGGCACCTCGTCGTAATCCAGGTACGGGTGAAGCAACCCACGCTCATACCAGGTGCAGTTTTTTATCGCCCCGACCACCGCCAGGTTCGCTGCGCCATTGCCATGGATTTCGCAATCCATGCCGAAGGATTCGGCCATGTGCGCGACCTTCAGGCACGGTGCGATACCACCGACGCCAGCCACACCGGCACGCAGGATGTCGCAGACGTCATTCTTGACCCAGCTGGCCCGGCTCAAGTGTTTGCCCGACAGGGTTTCCGGCCCCAATACCGGGATGTCCAGTTGGCCCGCCAGCCAGGCATAGGACTCGGCGGACTCTTCCATCATCGGTTCTTCGAACCAGGCAAAGTCGAGCTTCTCCAACTCGCGTCCGATGTAGAGGGCATCGGTGCGGCTGTACCAGTGATAACCGTCGAGCATCAGGGCAATGTCCGGCCCCACCGCTTCGCGCACGGCGGCGCACGCTTGGACGTCAATCCGCGGGCTTGGCGCGAACGACACCGGCGGCATCCAGGTGTGCAACTTGATCGCCTTGTAGCCACGCTTGACCAGGGTTTCGGCGAAACGCCCGTAATCTTCTGGCGTCGCCAAGCCGCCCGGCAGTTCATCGCCGCACATGGTTGAGCCGTAAGCCGGGACCTTGTCGCGGAAACCGCCAATCAACTTGTGTACCGGCACGCCAAGCTTGCGCCCCGCCCAGTCCCACAACGCTTGTTCCACCAAGGCCAAGGCACGATCGGTCAACTGGCTGGCACTGCCACGCTGCCAGTGCGCCAGGTCGTGCCAGATTTTCTCGCGATCAAACGCGTTCTGCCCGACCAGCACTTTGCGCACAAAACCGTCCAGCACATAAGGACGGATCAGTTCCGGCGCACCGAAGGCATAGCCTTCACTGCCGTCTTCGGTCTGGATGCGCAGCAAAGCCATTTGGGCTTGGGTGACATCACCGGGGTGAGCATGACCGGCGCTGTCCACTGCGCGGCGGGTCGGGTAGGCAAATACCTGGACGTTGACTGCTGTGATTCTCATGGACGTCTTTAGCCTTCTTATTGGATTTGTGACAGGAGTGTCGTCTGTTGCTGCCGATCATATGTCATCGTACAACACATGAAAAGACCCAATAAATAACCTACAGCCCCTGCCTTTTTCCTCCATATCCAATCAAAACCCCCGTATTTAAAGACAACCAAGGAATAACACGCGCCTATTGAAAGCCCTATTTACAGGGCACATATGTAACAACATGTTTCAAAACCAGCAATAACCCATAGACGAGTCATCTTGTCGTACGATAACGTATATCGGCACCACAAATGAGATCAATACGCAACGCCATGCTGCTCGTAGTACACGCCAAACGCCCCTAACAAAAACAAAAAAGAAGACCGTATGAACACCACACTACGCACGCTCGTTACTGTCGCGACCCTCAGCCTGCCCTTCTGCGTCAGCGCTGACTCTGCCAGCATCAACTACCGCCACCAGTACACCGAGGAAGACAGCGCCCACGCTGACCGAATCAAGTTCAACTACCGCCTGGACAGTGGACTGGGCTTTGAAGCGGAAATGAAATACCGCACAGCCGGTGACCGTGAAGATGTCGCCTACGACAACATGGTCAACAACGGCCATGAGTTCACGGTCAGCTACAACTACAAACTCAGCGAGCAATCGACGCTGACCCCGGCCTTCCAGATGGACAGCTCGAAGGACTCGACCACTTACAAGTTCGGCCTCAAGTACAACTACAAAATCAACGATGCCTTCTACGTCGCCACGCGCTATCGCCTGGACGCCAAGAAACTGGATCGTGACCAGGTCAATGAAGACATGCCCGACCACATCAAGGATGACCAGACCACCAACCGTTTTGAAGGCTGGCTCGGCTATACGCCGGCGAACAAGTGGGCCTACGAATATCAGTTCATCTATTTCAAAACCGACTACATCCGCTACGACAACAAGAAGAGCGATTACGAACAGAACCTGATCGTGAAATACAAACTCACCAAGAAATGGGCGCCGTTCATGGAAATCGGCGACGTAAAAGTCGACTCCACGTCCCCCGATCGCCAGGCGCGCTGGCGTCTGGGTGTCCAGTACAACTTCATGTAAGACCTGGTATTGCCTGACGATCGCGCATCGATCGCCAGGCAAGCACCCTGCCCCAAACCGACACGCCACTACCGCTCAATGGAGGACCTGACCATGACCACACAACCCACTTCACCTAAACCCTTCAACCGCATCCTGCTGACTGGCGCCGCCGGTGGCCTGGGCCAAATACTCAGAGAAACCCTGCAGGCTCATGCCGAAATCGTCCGGGCCTCGGACATCAGCCCCATGACGCCCAGCCGTGGCCAACATGACGAAGTGATCAACTGCAACCTGGCCGACAAGGCCGCAGTCGCGGCGCTGGTCAAAGGCGTCGATGCCATCGTCCATCTGGGCGGGATTTCAGTGGAGCGGCCCTTCGAGGAAATTATCGAGGCCAACATTCGCGGCACGTTTCATATTTATGAAGCGGCGCGGCAACACGGGGTCAAGCGGATTGTTTTTGCCAGCTCCAACCACGTCACCGGTTTCTATCCGCAAGACGTCGAACTGGATGCACATTCCCAGCGCCGCCCGGATGGTTATTACGGTTTGTCCAAGGCTTACGGCGAGGACATGGCGACGTTTTACTTTCACCGCTATGGCATCGAAACGGTGAGTTTGCGGATCGGTTCATCGTTCCCGGAACCGCGTAACCTTCGGATGCTCTCGACATGGCTCAGCTATCCGGACCTGGAGCACCTGGTAGCGCGAGCCCTGCTGGCCAGCGATGTCGGACATAGCGTGGTTTACGGTGTTTCCAACAATCGCGACCAGTGGTGGAGTAATCGCCATGCCGCCCACCTGGGCTTTGCCCCGCAGGACAGCTCGGAAGTCTTTCGCACGCAGATCGAGCAACAACCCAAACCTGCCGCTGACGATCCCAACAGCCTGTTCCAAGGGGGAGCATTCACGGCTGCCGGGCCGTTCGGTGACCTGTCGGAAACACACCAATGAATGCCGAGCTCATCGTCGACGCACGCAACGCAACGGGCGAAAGTCCGGTCTGGCAAATTCAGGAGAATGCGTTGTATTGGGTGGATATTCCCGCGGGCCGCTTGCACCGGTGGCAGCCAGACGGCAAGACTGACTGTTGGCAGGCGGACGAAATGCTCGCCTGCATCGCCCGTAGTCCGGCGGGTCATTGGCTGGGGGCGCAGGAAAGTGGAGTGTTCAAACTGGTGCCTCAGACTGACGGACGCCTGCGCGCCGAAAAACTCGCCGGCGTCGAGCATGCCCGACCGCAGATGCGCTTCAACGATGGACGCTGCGACCGCCAGGGACGCTTCTGGGCCAGCACGATGCAGACCAACATGGGCGCCGACGCGCTCGGCGCACTTTATCGTTACGATCCGAAAAACGACGGAATCGTCGAACATCTTGCTGCGCAAATCGAAGACCTGGTGGTGCCGAATGGCCTGGCGTTCAGCCCCGATGGCGGCACGATGTACCTGTCAGACTCGCACCCGAGCCGGCAACTTATTTGGGCGTTCGATTACGATATCGACAGCGGCACGCCGCACAACCGCCGCGCCTTCGTCGACATGAACAGCCATCCGGGTCGACCGGACGGCGCGGCCGTGGACGCTGAAGGCTGCTATTGGATCTGTGCGATCGATGCGGGCCAAGTGCTGCGCTTTACACCGGACGGGAAACTCGATCGCTCATTATCGCTGCCAGTGAAGAAACCAACAATGTGCGCGTTTGGCGGCGACCGACTCGACACGCTATTTGTCACCTCGATCCGCCCACAGGGCATCGACCTCAGCGACCAGCCCCTGGCGGGCGGTGTCTTCGCTTTGAATCCTGGGGTGAAAGGCCTGCCCGAACCCCTGACACGCGCCTGAGCCCCGCGCTCAACCGTTCAGGCCTCGACGGCTGCAGCCTCATACGCGCGCCGCATTCGCTCGCGACTGTTGGACAAATGCAGGCGCATCGCGGCACGCGCGGCATCGGCATCGCGTCGGACAATGGCCCTGTAGATGTCTTCGTGTTCGCGACTCAGGCGCTCCAGATAGGGCTCCGAGTTGTCCTTGACCCGCGTGGAATGCAAACGAGTGCGCGGAAGGATGCTGACCCCAAGGTGCAACATGATGTCGGTGAAATAACGATTCCCCGTGGCCAACGCAATCTGTTGGTGAAACTGAAAGTCCGCGGACACGGCGTAATCGACACTGACCGCTCTGGAGTTGAGCGCATCGAGCGAGTCGCGCATCAGTTGCAGTTGCTGGTCGGTGCGTCGTACACAGGCCAGGCCAGCCGCTTCAACCTCCAGGCTGATGCGCAACTCAAGGACCGCCAGCACGTCCTGCAACGTGACAATGCTGGCTGGGTCAATGCGAAAACCGCTCGGGCTCGGGATGTCCCTTACAAACGTGCCAATGCCGTGCCGGGTTTCCACCAGGCCAGCGGCTTGCAGGCGCGACATCGCCTCACGCACCACGGTGCGACTGACTCCATGCTCCTCCATGACTTGAGATTCAGTCGGCAATTTTGTCCCACGCGCAAGTTCGCTGCTGCAAATACGCCGGGATAGTTCGGTGACCAACTCCTCCGCCAGACTTCGATGTCTTCGGCGAACACTCGGTTGGACGTTGTGTTTGTCCATCAGGAACAAATATCTCGAATTTGCGAATAAGTGCTCATCATAGCTCATTAAGTTGTACGACAACGTATCAGCTTAATGATGGTATTTCGTATGTAGCGGACGTTCGATTCGCTGCAACGGCGATGATCGGCAAATGGCGCACCATTGCGCAGCGCACCGGACTTAAACGCCACTCAATGAGGGTCGCTTCTGCGTTTTTTGAGCGGGACAGAGACAGGTCAGTCTGCTTGCATCGTGACCTGATGCTGCTCACCCAATCCTGTAATCCCCAGACGCATGGTCTGGCCCGGGCGCAGGAATACAGGATTAGGTTTGATGCCCAGTCCCACGCCGGGTGGCGTCCCTGTCGAAATGACATCGCCGGGTTGCAAGCTCATGCAACGACTGAGGTAGGCAATCAATTGCGGCACATTGAAGATCAGTGTCCGCGTATTGCCTTGCTGGTAACGGTGACCATCGACTTCCAGCCACAGATCCAGCGAATGCGGATCGACAATTTCATCGCACGTGACCAGCCACGGACCGAGGGGGCCAAAGGTATCGAAACCCTTGCCTTTGTCCCACGTGCCGCCGCGTTCCAGTTGCCATTCGCGCTCAGACACATCGTTGATGACGCAATAGCCAGCGACATGCTCCATGGCGTTCGCTTCATCAATGTAGCGCCCGCCTTTACCGATGACGACGCCCAGTTCGACTTCCCAGTCGGTCTTGAGCGAACCGCGCGGGATCTGAATATTGTCGTTCGGCCCGCAGATGGCACTGGTCCATTTGCTGAAGATGATCGGCTCTTTCGGCACGTCCATATTCGACTCGGCCGCATGGTCGGCGTAGTTCAGACCGATGCAGATAAATTTGCCGACCTGCCCCACACAGGCGCCGATACGTGGCTGACCCGCAACAATCGGCAGGATGCTCGGGTCGATAGCGGCAAGCGCTGCCAGGCTTTCGGGACTCAGGACCTGTCCGGCGATATCCGGCACATGGTCCGACAAGTCGCGGATCTGATTATCGGCATCCAGCAGGCCCGGTTTTTCCGAACCTTTTTCGCCATAGCGCAACAGTTTCATGAAGTTCTCCTGCTCAAACTGAAAGTGGAAACCGGGTTCAGATACTCATGCCGCCATCGATGACATGCACACCACCGGTGGTGTAGGCGGATGCATCACTGCCCAGATACAACGCCAACTGCGCGATCTCCTCGGTGCTGCCGATACGCCCCATGGGCTGGCGTCCGAGAAATTCCTGGTAAATCTGTGCTTCGTCGACACCCTGTTGCGCGGCCTGGGCGGCGATGCGCTGACGCAGCGACGGAGACTCCACGGTACCTGGGCATATCGCGTTGCAGCGGATGCCCTGCCCGATGAAATCGATAGCGACGGCCTTCGTCAAGCCTACCACCGCAGCTTTACTGGCCGCATAGGCGAAGCGGTTGGGCACGCCTTTGACGCTGGAGACCACCGACGACATGTTGATGATCGACCCGCCACCACGCGCTAACATGCCCGGCAAAAACGCGCGGATCATCCGGTACATCGCCGTAACATTGATGTCCATGGAGCGTGCCCAGGCATCCTCGTCACACTGCAGAATATTGCCGCTGTGCACGTAACCGGCGCAGTTGAACAGCACGTCCAGCGCGCCGATTCGTTCACAGGCATCGGCAATCGTACTCACCGAAGTCACGTCCAACGCGATGGCGTTGATACCCTCAATCCCCTCCAGCCCGCTGACATCGATGTCACTGGCAAACACCTCGGCACCGGCCCGGGAAAAGGCAATGGCGCTGGCCATCCCTATACCCTGCCCGGCCGCTGTAATTAACACCCGCTTGTTCTGCATGTTCATGCCGTTTCCAACGTCGCTGTGGTGGCTGCGGTTTTTGGCGTTCTGCCGAGCATAGATGCGGGAATGGCCAGGATCAGTCCGCCGCTGACGAACAGACACAGGGCCAGCACGTAGGTGCCGTTGTTGATGTTGCCGGTGAGATTTTCAGCCACGGCGGTGATCATCGAACCGGTGAAACCCGACAGGTTGCCGATGGCGTTGATCATGCCAATGCCGGCTGCGGCAGCTACGCCCGACAACACGGTCCCCGGCAGGGTCCAGAAAATCGGCATCAGGCTGAGAATCCCCGAAGCGGCGACGCTAAGGAAGAGTACGGACAACACCAGGTTGTCGGCGAAGAAAGCACTGAGGATCAGGCCGACGCCACCGATGAAGGCAGGAATGGCCGCGTGCAGGCGCCGCTCACCGGTGCGGTTGGAGTGTCGTGCGTTGAGCAACATCGCCACCGTGGCCACCGCGTAGGGAATGGCGGTCAGGAAGCCGATGTGCAAACTGTTGGTGATACCGGTGCTCTTGATGATCGAGGGCATCCAGAACGCCAAGCCGTAGAAACCGGTGTTGAAGGTCAGCAAAATCAGCACCAGCAACCACACCCGCGGGTTGAAAAACACTTCGCTCAAGCGGGTCGCCTTGCCCTGGTTGTCGGTTTGCAGATTGGCCTTGAGCAGGGCTTTTTCCGCGGCTGAAAGCCATTTGGCCTTGTCGATGTTGTCGGCCAGGCAAACGATCACCACGAAAGCCATGATGATCGAAGGGATGCCCTCGATGATCAACATCCACTGCCAGCCCGACAGGCCGTGCACGCCCTGCATGCTGTTCATCAGCCAGCCGGACAGTATCCCGCCCAGTGTCAGGCTGATCGGCATGGCCATCAGGAATCCGGACATCACGCGGCTTTGCCGATGAGTCGGAAACCAATAGTTGAGGTACAGAATCACGCCGGGAAAAAAGCCGGCTTCACAGATACCCAGGAGGAAGCGCAACACATAGAACATGGTGTTTGACTGGATACCGAAGAACCCCGCCAGTGGCACGGTGTAGGCCACAGCCATGGAAATCACCGCCCAACTGAGCATGATCCGGGCGATCCAGAATCGCGCCCCGAAGCGATGCAGCAGTAGGTTGCTGGGGACTTCGAAGAGGAAATACCCCCAGAAAAACATACTGGCGCCCAAGGCATAGATCGTGTTGCTGAACTGCAGCTCATTGAGCATGTCCAGCTTGGCAAAGCCGATGTTGACCCGGTCCAGGTAGGCGGCCATGTAACACAAGAGCAGGACGGGAAGGATGCGCCAGATGACCTTGCGGTAGGTCCGGTCTTCAAAGTCGAGTTCGCGGGCTTGCGCCTGCGCGGGCAAATGCTCGGATATGGTTTGCATGAGGTAACCCCTGGGCATGTGGACATGCCTGATTGTTTTTATTGAATGGGTCACGCCGAATGAGCAATTCACCCGGCGGTGGAGCAATGATTACAGTGGCTGGGCGGTGTGTTCTCCGTTGACCAAGCGCATCAGCCCCAATGGATTGCTGTTCTTCAAGGCATCGGGGAGTAAGACATCGGGGAAGTTCTGGTAGCACACCGGGCGCAGGAAACGATCGATGGCCAGGGTACCCACTGACGTGCCGCGGGCATCGGACGTCGCCGGCCAAGGCCCGCCATGGACCATGGCATCGCTAACCTCTACACCGGTCGGATAGCCGTTGATCAGCACGCGACCGACTTTTTGCTCAAGCACGGCCACCAGGTCGGTGCACTGCTCGAGTTCAGTCGGCTCACCGATCAGGGTGGCTGTCAGTTGACCGCGCAAACCTTGCAGAGCCGCCAACAGCTCAGCCCGATCAGCCACTTCCACCACTACCGTGACCGGGCCGAAGATTTCTTCCTGCAGCAACGCGCTGCCCGTCAACAGCAGTTCAACGTCGGCCTGGAACAATTGCGCCCGGGCCTGGTTACCCTGCTGTACCTGCCCCGCCAAGTGGTTGATCTGCGGGTGCGCCAGCAAGGCTTCACAACCCTGAACATAGCTGCGCAGGCCACTGGCATTGAGCATGGTTTGCCCCGGTTGATCGGCCAGCAACGCACTTAGCGTTTGCACGAAGCGGCTGAATGCCACTGAACGAATGCCAATGACCAAACCAGGATTGGTGCAGAATTGCCCTGCGCCCATGACCACCGACGCCGCCAATTCGGTAGCGACACGCTCGCCGCGAATCTGCAACGCCTCTGGCAATATCAGCACCGGATTGATGCTACTCATCTCGGCAAACACCGGGATCGGTTGCGGGCGTGCAGCGGCCATGTCGCACAGCGCCCTGCCACCCTTGAGTGAACCGGTGAAGCCGACGGCCTGAATCAACGGATGCTTGACCAGTGCTTCACCCACGCCGGCACCGAAGATCATGTTGAACACCTCCTTGGGCATGCCGGTCTGCTCGGCGGCCCGGATGATGGCTTCGGCCACCCGTTCAGCGGTCGCCATGTGCCCGCTGTGGGCCTTGAACACCACCGGGCAGCCGGCAGCGAGCGCAGCCGCGGTATCGCCTCCCGCGGTGGAAAATGCCAAAGGAAAGTTACTGGCGCCGAACACCGCTACCGGGCCGAGGCCCAAGCGGCACTGGCGCAGGTCGCCCCGGGGCAATGGTTGGCGGGCAGGCAGCGACAAGTCGATACGCGCACCGTAAAAGTCACCGCGACGCAGGGTCTGGGCAAACAGGCGCATCTGGCCACTGGTGCGGGATCGTTCACCCTCAATACGCGCCACTGGCAACGCAGTTTCCTGACGGACAAGGTCCACGAAGTCGTCGCCCAGGGCGTCCAGTTCACTGGCGATGGCCTCAAGAAATTGCGCTCGGCGCACGGCCGGCAGATTGCGAAAAACTGGATAGGCCTCGGCAGCAGCCATGGCAGCGGCATTCACTTCCTCGACCGTGGCCTGGACGAAACCTGTGGGCAATGGTTGCCCGGTAGTGGCATCAATGCTGTTCAGCAACACCGACCCGGCAGCGCTGCGGCCACCGGCGATGAAATTGTGTCCGGACAGTTCGGGCATGACAGTCTCCTGACCCAGATGGGAATCTGGTCGGTACTCTACTGCCGCGAATCGATTCTTTCCCAATGGCATTTGTTGATTATCCGATAACGATCCGTTATCGGAATAATCGTTAGCTCTCTCCGCTTCAACCGGCCTGATCGCTGGCCAGACGGGCGTTTTCCTTGAGTATTTCAGCGAACTCCAATGCCGCCCCTACCAACTGCTCGCCTTTTCGCGTGAGGATGCCGTAATCCTGTGGCACCAAGTGCAGCGGTGTATGGAGGGTCTTCAGCTGGCCGCTTTCGAGCAGCGGGTTGACCATGGCGTTGGGCAGCATCCCGATCATTGGTCCGCGCTGCAGGACCTGGAGGAAGGTCTGCATGGAAATAGTGTCAACGGTATTGCGCGGCATCCCTACCCCGGCCTCGGCGAAGGCCTGTTCCATGCGTCCACGAATCGGTGTGCCGACCGGATAGAGAATCCACGGCAAATCCACCAATTGTTGCAACGAGAGGGGGCCTGCGTCCGCGAGCGGGTGACGACTGTTGACCACGATGCAAAACGGTTCAGGGGCCAAGGGCTGGAAGTCATAACGCTGCTGCTGGCTTTGATCGGTAAAACGGGCCACCGCCAGATCGAGCTTCTTCTCTTCGAGCATCTCCATCAGGTGATTACTGGTCTGCTCCACGACTTCAATCGAGAGCAACGGCCAGCGCTGCTTGATCTGCAGGATCGCGTCGGGCAAGGCCACCGCCGTTGCAGCAAAAATCCCGCCGACCTTGAGATAGCCGTGGCCGCCTTCACGCAGGCTGCTGATTTGCTCGACAAACGAACGCGCGTCATTCAAGGCGATCTGCGCATAACGCAGCACATGCTCACCCAGGGCCGTGGGCGGCATGCTCCGAGGCAGCCGTTCGAACAAGGCGAAGCCGAGCAGGCTTTCGATTTCCTTGAGCATCTTGCTGATGGCCGGCTGGCTGAGATTCATTTGCTGCGCCGCCAAGTGCATGTTGCGTGTGCGTCCCAAGGTGTCGATCAGCAGCAAGTGCCGGAATTTGAGCCAGCCGCAGAAGCTGGAGAAGGATAGATCTGACATGGATATTCCTCGGGCCACCAATAACCTGACGTTATCAATTACTGAATATATCTCATTGGAGTTTATCGAATCCCCGCCCTAGCGTGAAGGCTTTACGAACCAGGAAGATTCGCCATGTCGCTAATGCTTACTCCCGAAAACACCCTGCCGGTCGATGGTGTAACCGGTACCTTGATCGGCCGCGCCTGGGTGCCAGGCCGGGTCGCAGGCCCCTCGCCGATAGTGCTGCGCAGCGATGGTGTGTTCGATCTGTCGGATCGTTTTGCGACATTGAGTGACTTGCTGGAAACAGAATCTCCACTGGCAGCCGTGAGGCAGACGCCCGGCATCTTCATCGCCAGTGTCGAAGCGTTGCTAGCCAACACCGGCCCCGCGCCCGATCCGTCAAGCCCCTACTTGCTTCCGCCCCTGGACTTGCAAGTTATCAAGGCCGCCGGCGTGACCTTCGCCGCCAGCATGATCGAGCGTGTGATCGAGGAGCAGACCGGTGGTGATGCGGCTAAAGCCGAAGCCGTACGCGCCACTGTGCACAGCGTAATCGGCGACAACTTGCGCTCGATCGTTCCTGGCTCCGAGCAAGCCATGCGCCTGAAAGCCTTGCTCATCGAACAGGGCATGTGGTCGCAGTACCTGGAAGTCGGCATCGGCCCGGATGCGGAAATCTTCACCAAGGCACCGGTTCTCGCCGCCGTGGGAAGCGGCAGCCGCATCGGTATTCATCCCGGCTCGCAATGGAACAACCCGGAACCCGAAGTGGTGCTGGCGGTGAACAGCCGTGGCCAGATCCACGGCGCCACCTTGGGCAACGACGTCAATCTGCGGGATTTCGAAGGCCGCAGCGCGCTGTTGCTGAGCAAGGCCAAGGACAACAATGCGTCCTGCGCCATTGGGCCGTTTATTCGCCTGTTTGACGAACACTTCAGCCTGGATGATGTGCGGGCCTGCGTGGTCGATCTGCAGGTACAAGGCGAAGACGGTTACCGGATGCACGGATCGAGCTCCATGAGCCAGATCAGCCGCGACCCGCAGGACCTGGCGGGCCAGACGCTCAACGCCAATCACCAATACCCGGATGGTTTTCTGCTGTTTCTCGGTACCCTGTTCGCCCCCACCGAAGACCGCGATCATGCCGGCAGCGGTTTCACCCACAAACTGGGTGACCGGGTCAGTATCAGCAGCCCCTTGCTTGGTAGCCTGCATAACCTGGTGACCCACAGCTCTGACGCCACACCCTGGACCTTTGGCGTGAGCGCCTTGCTGCGTAACCTGGCATCCCGGGGCCTGCTCGCCCGCTGAAGCCACAACAGACGATTCATCCAATTACAAGAGAGAAATGAATCATGAGTGAAACTCCAAAACGTCGCCTGCGCAGCGAGCAATGGTTCAACGACCCTGCCCACGCGGACATGACTGCCCTCTACGTCGAACGCTACATGAACTACGGGATGACCCGCGAAGAGCTGCAGTCGGGCCGCCCGATCATCGGCATCGCCCAGACCGGCAGCGACCTGACACCCTGCAACCGTCACCATCTGGAGCTCGCGCAACGGGTCAAGGCCGGTATTCGTGATGCCGGGGGCATTCCCATGGAGTTCCCGGTGCATCCGATCGCCGAGCAGTCGCGTCGGCCCACCGCTGCACTGGACCGTAACCTGGCTTATCTGGGGTTGGTGGAGATCCTCCATGGTTACCCATTGGACGGCGTGGTGCTCACCACCGGTTGCGACAAAACCACCCCCGCCTGCCTGATGGCCGCCGCAACTACCGACCTGCCCTCCATTGTCCTGTCCGGCGGCCCGATGCTCGACGGTCACCACAAGGGTGAATTGATCGGCTCCGGCACCGTGCTCCGGCATGCGCGCAATCTGATGGCCGCCGGTGAGATCGATTACGAAGGTTTCATGGAGATGACCACGGCGGCATCGCCGTCCGTGGGGCACTGCAACACCATGGGCACCGCCCTGTCGATGAACGCGCTGGCCGAAGCGCTGGGCATGTCGTTGCCCGGTTGTGCGAGCATTCCAGCGCCCTATCGTGAGCGCGGGCAAATGGCTTATGCCACCGGCAAGCGCATCTGCGAACTGGTACTGCAAGACGTACGCCCGTCGCAGATCATGACCCGCGATGCATTCGAGAACGCGATCGCCGTCGCCTCGGCACTGGGCGCATCGAGCAATTGCCCTCCGCACCTGATTGCGATCGCCCGGCACATGGGCGTCGAGTTGAGCCTGGATGACTGGCAACGGATTGGCGAGGACGTGCCGCTGCTGGTCAATTGCATGCCGGCGGGCAAGTACCTCGGCGAAGGCTTCCACCGCGCTGGCGGTGTGCCGGCCGTGATGCATGAACTGCAAAAAGCCGGGCGTCTGCATGAAGACTGTGCCACGGTCAGCGGCAAGACCATCGGCGAAATCGTCAGCAGCTCCCTGACCAGCAACACCGACGTGATCTATCCCTTTGAAACCCCGCTCAAGCACCGCGCTGGTTTCATCGTGCTCAGCGGCAACTTCTTCGACAGCGCGATCATGAAGATGTCGGTGGTTGGCGAGGCGTTTCGTAAGACCTATCTGTCCGAACCCGGCGCAGAGAACAGCTTCGAAGCACGGGCCATCGTGTTCGAAGGACCAGAGGATTATCACGCCCGGATCGACGACCCGGCGCTGGATATCGACGAGCGCTGCATCTTGGTGATCCGCGGTGTTGGTACCGTGGGCTACCCCGGCAGTGCCGAGGTGGTGAACATGGCCCCTCCGGCCGCGCTGATCAAACAAGGTATCGACTCCCTGCCCTGCCTGGGCGACGGGCGTCAGAGCGGTACTTCGGCAAGTCCGTCGATTCTCAACATGTCTCCAGAAGCGGCGGTAGGTGGTGGCCTGGCGCTGCTGAAAACCAACGACCGGCTGCGGGTGGACCTTAATACCCGCTCAGTAAACCTGCTGGTGGACGAAGAAGAAATGGCCCGCCGTCGAGCGGACTGGAAGCCAAGCTTTCCGCCATCGCAAACGCCCTGGCAGGAACTTTATCGGCAACTGGTAGGACAGCTTTCTACAGGTGGCTGCCTGGAACCTGCCACTTTGCATCTCAGAGTGATCGCCCGCAGCGGTGAGCCGCGCCATTCCCACTGACAACGGTAAGCCTGCTCCCTCGCTACCGCTGAAGTTTGTAGCGTGGGGGTACACTGCGAACCAGTCAGTGATGACGCAATTACGCTCAATTGCATGGTTGTAGAGGCAATGCACGCCCTCCGCTCAGGATGCCAAAGTCCCTGTTTGGGAGCCTCGCATTGCCACCAAGCGCCGCGCCTCGTCTCCATGACAATCGGATCCTGGCCACCCTGAAGGCAGAGCAGTGACGCCTGCATGCGGCTCGCCGCCGTTGCTAAATCAAGTTGATCCAGGAACCCAAGTACGTCGGCTTCGCTTGCAGAGTTGCCTAGTATCCGGCCAAATCGTTGAAGGACACGTGGGGACTTGAGCAGGCCCTGTTTCAATTCGGGAGTTCCGCCATTGCTGTAGCACGCGCTGATCCGCGAATCGGCTACTGCGGCCGCCAGCGCGAGGGTGCCACCAGCACTGTGTCCTAAGACTCCAAAACGATTTTCTGCCGCGAGTGAAGTCCAGTGCGAGGCAAGAACCGTCGCGAAGTTGCGCCAAACCTTGGCCGGGGAGTTCAAGCAAACACACCGACAAGCCACGTTCCAGGTGCCTGGTAAACTGCTGCCGGCGGGCTCACGAACGACGTTGTTTTGACCCTCCTGCGGCGTCCTGCCGACCGATACACAATCAAACCTCCCTGCAATACCAAGACTGCGCATACAGAACACCATCGACCTCCTCCAGACCACTCAGCGTGAAGCCGAGCGTTGCCATGCTGGTCAGGCGAGCATCAAGAAGCGGCCGAATCGGTGGCGAATCACCCGGCCAGGCGCCGTGTCGCAGCGATGCGGTATTGGCTGTTCTCTTCAAAAGGTCAGACGGCGCGCTGGAGAAAATGATATCGCCCTTTACTGGATCGGCACTGGCGATATCCCTTGTCGATCTGGCGACGCCGCGCTCTCTCATGGGCACAATCAGGAAATGCATTGCTTGCTCGATACTGGATAAATAAACAGTATCATGAGGATTTGGCGATTGCTCAATTGGCCGCTGACGATCGGTAACGTTTCGTCCTTATGCAGTAGGGGGCTGGACTATGCTGAAAGCACTGGTGGAGGACTTGATCCATGTGTGGACGACTTTCCCAATACAGCGGCATCCACGACTTTGTGGCGGCGCTGAGCATGCCCAACGCTCTGATCAACTATGCAGGCAACCAACCTTTCGAGCTCTACAACGCCGCGCCGTCCACTCAGCTCGCCCTCTTTCACCAGGAAGGTCAGTTTCTGCGAGCCGACATGGTTCGCTGGGGATGGCGGCCGCACTGGGCCAAGGACCGAACCGCACCAATCAATGCCCGGGTAGAGAAAGTCGCCCACGGAGCATTCTTCAAAGCAATCTGGCCACACCGGGCAATCATCGTAATCAACAACTGGTTCGAATGGGTCGATGAAGGTGGACCGAAGAAACACCCTTACCTGATCCGCCGTAAAGACCGTGCACCGATTCTGTGCGCCGCGATCGGACAATACCCAAACGCCGAGTTTGGTCCGAGTGAATATGACGGCTTCGTGATCATCACCGCCGACAGCAAGGGCGGCATGCTGGACATGCACGATCGCCAGCCGGTGACGCTTTCGCCGGAACTGGCTCGGGAATGGTTGAATCCGGCTACACCCATGGAGCGCGCCGAGCAGATGATACTGTTGCAGGGAGAGCCCGCCGAGGCTTTCGAGTGGTTTAAGGTCGACCGCGCTGTGGGCAATGTCCGCAATCAGCAAAACGGCTTGATCAACCCAATCAGCGATTCACTTCTCTGACGTAGGCTTGCACGCCGATGGCTGACAAGGTAAAAACGCATTTAGGTAAGTGATTACTGACGCGAAGGATCGTAGATTTTCCGCCTTCTCATCGGCAGGCTGTCGCCGCAAAAACAATTCCCGCTCATGTCCGATCCGTTGTCGACGTTCAGCCAGCAGTGCCCTCACCTTTACCTCAAGCGAATCCGCTTTTCTCAAACTCGCGGCAGTGAATGCCGGCGCCGTCACCTCTGGCACACGACAAGGAACCGACACAGGCACCTCTACCCGCACAGAGCGTACTTCCGGTTCTCGGCCGGCGCGCGCCGCTCTCATGCAGACGATATCGTCGACGGCGACATGTACGCGATCAACCACAACGGTCAGCTCCGCGTGAAGCTGGTCTACCTGAAGAAGGGTTGATCAATGCCAAAGAAACATCAGGAAAGCAAAGCAGCGACTGCTGCTGACATTGAGCGCTCTATCCAGGCGCTGAACAAAATGGCTGAACGCCTCTGGGGCGATGGCCGGGAAGCTGAGGCGAAAGCCCTCCTCGATGCCTTGGATGCGTTAAACAGGGCGCTCGATCGGATCAGGATTGGAGAGAGCCGCAGGGTTCTTCATTGAAACGTACACGTCCCGGCTGAAGGCTGGGTGTATAAACAGCAAGGTAGATGGCTGATGGGACTGCTCGAATTTTTATCCGACCTTCTCGGTGGGCTTGCTAATCTTCAGCCTTACGAAAAGCCTCGCAGGGTCTTCACGCGCGGCTTTGTTGCATTCTGCGTGCTGGTGGCTGTTTTTGAGCTGATAGCACTGAACCAGTTCTATGGCGCGCGCTGATCGGGAAGATCTGCTAGCGCCCGGTGCGAACGAAACTGCGGCTAATACCGCCCACCTGCATCACCAAAGCGAATCGTGAGCAACGAGCGCCAGCAAGGCGAACCGAACTACTTTGCGCCGTAGCTTTTGCACATATCCTGTGCCATGGCCGCCATACCCGAGCTGTTCAGGGATTGCATCATAAGTCCGACCTCGACTTTGTAAGCAGGGTCTGAGCTCACTTTTCGGGTTTCGGCCTTGGTTGCTTCGTCCATCTTGGGATCGCTGGCCATAGCATTTTCGATAGAGCCATTTAAGCCAGGGTTTGCCTTATTGCAGAGCTCCCCCATTGCAACAAGCGTTACGGCAACTTGATGCGTATCAACGGTTTGATTCGCAAAAGAGCTGCTGGCGAAGCCAAAGCTCACAAGAGACATGCACAGCGTTGCGTTCCTTAATGAAAACATTCAACAGCTCCTGGACGTTCAAATAAATAAGTATGTTCGTGCAGCCGAGTGATTTTGGATCAGGTCACGATCTGAATGCACGACTGGAAATGCTGACATTATTTTGGTCTGGATCTTTGGCATTGGAAAAACTGTACCCCTCTGCCTCGTGTGTCGGGCCAAAAAGCAGTCCCCTTTCTGCCGAGGTCTCCTTGAAAGCCTGAACGTCATCCACGTCAAAAACGATTTTGACGCACGCCTGACCGTTCTTCAGGCCTTTGGCCGCCTTGTGCAGAAGTAGCTTGGCGCCACCTGCCGACGAAGTCAGTTCCGTGATGCCATTGAGTTCCGGCAATGCGGAAAACCCAAAATGCCGAGTGTAGAAATCAGATGTCTTCGCGACATCCTTCGCATAAATGATCACCGCATTGATTGCTGGCTTCATATCACCCTCCCTGGTTGGCCACTCAAATCAGCTAGCCATCTTAGATGTAAATTCTCAACACGCCACCATCCAACTCATCCCGCCACCCTGGAGGCGCCCATGTCGGCACAACGCAAGGCTCAGTTCCCATACGACAACCTTCTGCTGCCTCCGGTGAGCGAAGACGACCTGGCTAAGATTGATTGGCTGGAAGCGAAGACGGAAAACCTGATCCGGCTTCGTCGCCAGTTGGGGTATCCGTGCAGATGCGCGTCCAAGCCTATAAAGTAGCCACCTCCAAACAAGGAGGATGGAATATTGCTCATCAAAATTGAGCTGCTGGACGAGCTGCTTCAGCGCTATGCCGGATACCTCGGCAATGACTTCACCGGATACCGGAATCATGTGTACCGAGTCATCAACTTTTGTTGCTCGCTCAACATGCTGGATGCTGTAGACCTGGAAAAGATAGTTGTGGCCGGGGTATTTCATGACCTCGGCATATGGACGGCCAAGACGTTTGATTATTTGCCCCCGTCAGAGCAACTGGCAAAAGACTTCCTTCGGGAAATCGATAAGCTGGATTGGGCGCAAGAAATTATCTCGATCATTCACAACCACCATAAAATAACTCGCTCCCATACCGATCCACAGAACCTTGCAGAGGTTTTTCGGAAAGCCGACTGGATCGACGTATCCCACGGAGCGGTTACTTTTGGACTCTCGCGACAGAAGCGACGCGAGGTGTTTTCGGCCTTTCCTGATGCAGGATTTCACTTTCGCTTAGTTCAGCTTTCGCTCAAGCGACTGCTAACGAACCCACTGAGTCCACTGCCAATGATGCGGCTCTGAATGTAGTCATTCACTCCACCCTTGATAGCAGCAGCGCTGCTCCCACTGGCAACAAATTACCAGCAGCGCTATTTGCTGAAATATCATACCCTGTCGCCATGAAAACACGTCGCCCCCTCACCCCTGAAGAAGTCGCCGAAAGCATCAGGCTCAAGGCTATTTACGACCAGCGAAAGTCTGCTGCCAAAGCGGCTGGATCAAATCTCACTCAAGCGGATGTGGCTGCGGCCTGCGGATGGTCTGGCCAAAGCGCCTTCAGTCAATATGCAACCGGCAAGGTTCCACTGAACGTCGAGGCACTCCTGAAACTGGCAAAAGCCTTGCGCTTCGATGCCAGCGAAGTGAGCCAACGCCTGATGTCGACCGTTGCCAGCGTCCAGCCTTCCGAGCGCATCCAGCCCAGCGTATTGATGTCAGACATCCAACCTTGGGATGACGACACTCCCCTGGATGCCGATGAGGTCTACGTTCCCTTCCTGCGCGAAGTGGAACTGGCGGCCGGATCAGGCCGTTTCGTGATTGAGGAAAGTGACAGCGCCCGGCTGCGCTTTTTCAAGAAAGACCTTCGCCATAACGGCGTTCAGTTCAGCAACGCGAAGTGCGTGGTTGTCAGCGGCAACAGCATGCTGCCAGTGCTGCGTGACGGCGCAACCGTGGGCATCAACGTTGGCAAGAGCTCACTGGGCGATATCGTTGACGGCGACATGTACGCCATCAACCACAACGGTCAGCTACGGGTGAAGCAGGTTTACCGCCTACCGACGGGCATCCGCCTGCGCAGCTTCAATCGCGACGAGCATCCGGATGAGGACTACACCTTCGCAGAGATCCAGGAGCAGCAAATCGTGATCCTGGGCCACGTGTTCTGGTGGGGGATGTTTGCCCGCTGATTGGCGTTCACATGCCCGGTAGGCGATGTATACGCAATGATGCACCCGGACTGGCAACGGTCAGCAGTTTTATGAAAGCAACCCACTCTTTATGGATACGGAAATTCAATGAAAAACCCTAAGCTTTTGTTCTCCCTGTCATGCGCCATTGCCATCTCGCTGCTGAGCGGCTGTGCAGCTTCCGTAAAAAGCGGCGGCACTGAAACGCTGGCTATTCAAGAGTCAGCCAAGCAAAACCTGGTCGTTAACTTCCAAGGGAATAGCAAGGTTCAGCAGAACGAAGACTGGCCTCGCTTAAAGCAGGAATGGAATGCGGCGCTGCAAAACGAAGCCACTCGAGCGGGCTACAGCCTTTCCGAGACTCAGGCATTAAGCCCCTCCGGCAAAGACGGTGTTGACATCAAGATCAACGTGACCAACTTTCGATACCTGACGCCAGGTGCGCGCTACGGTGCCGGCGTGATGGTCGGTAACGCCTGGGTCAACTCAAGCGCAGATTACTCAGACTTGAAGTCGGGGCGCCTGATTGGCACCCGGACCTATGACACGTCATCGTCTGCGTGGGAGGGTGTCATGTCAGCCATGACCAAAAAGCAGGTTGAAGCTATTGCGCAGCAAATCATAAGCGACATTAAAAACGCCAAGGCGAACTAACCCGGCACGCTCGACATGTGTTTGGGTTGCAGCTAAAAAGCCGAAGCATCCAAAAACCCGCCTGGCGCGGGTTTTTTTACGCCCGGCAAAAATATTATTAGCAGCGCTATTTACATATAATATAAGCACTGCTACTTTTATATTCAAGGGTCGAAGGTCGCACCACCCTTTCGATCTGCGACGGCGGACGAGGTGTTAATCGAACGGACACATGACCCGGAACCGGAACCGGACGCGAGCAACAACGAAAGCATCACTTCTGCCCATTCATCGAGTGGGCAGTGGGATGTAGGCCTACATCAAAAGCGCAAGGCTCAACGGAGCAAAAGGTGACATCAATGAATTAAGGAAAATGACCATGACCGTAGATATCAGCAACTACACAATCGCTACACCGCTTCCTATCTCCGACACCAACCCCATCGCACTTGAACTCATCGGCTGGCGGGCACTGCTTGAATGTCCGCAAGTCGTATCGATGCTTCCAGATGGCTCGCTGCAAATGACGGCGCCGACGCTCGGCGCTTCGAGCAAAAGCACGCACCGCACCCGCTGCGAGTGGAAGGAGCCGGGTTATTGGCTGTTCGCCAGCGCTGCTGACCACTGGAACCGACAAGAAATGCGGCTGACGAAAGTCAACTCGCTGCAGAAGGTCGTGATCAGCCAGATTCATGTGCAGGGTTCGGAGCGACCACCTGTAAAGGTGTTCTGGAACAAAGGCCGGATCACCATGGGGTTCCGGTCGAGCTATCTTCAAGAAGACCCGGTGAACACGACGGTTCTGGAAGACGTGCCGCTCGGGGCACTGTTCAAAATCAACATTCACGCCAATTCGAGCGGCGCAGTGTCCGTTTCGGCGAGCTGTAACGGGGTCAAATCGACTTCCGCAATCATGCGTCTCGACAACACCTGGGACACGAAAACGCTGGCCTTCCACGGCGGTGTGTACAACCAGATCGACTACTCCGATACCACCGACCCCGAAGACGGTTCGGTGTGCATCATCAGCGACCTTTCCATCACCCACGCTTGATATGAAATCGGACCTGTAGGAGCCGACTTGTCGGCGAAGGCGTCCTTAAGCGCGCCTTCGCCGGCCAGCCTGGCGCCTACAAAAACGGATCAACTCTTTGCGGGCAGCGCATTATCGGGCAGTGATTGAAAGTCATCCGCCGCCTTGTCTGTAGTAATGACCGCATCAATGCCCCAGTCGCTTGGCAGATGCCAATCCTCTCCAAACAACTCCGCCGGATGCATCGTCCGGTCGGAACCATTGCCGCACGCCAGGGACTTCGCCGGACAATACAGGTCGCATCCCCAACAGATCCGCTCGGGGTGCTTAGGGTTGATGGGGAAGTTCTTGGCCATACCGATCTCCGATCATTGAGTGGAGTTCTTCCAACCTACAGCCCTTGCGCAACGCCAGCCTTGATACATATCAAGAATCGACATCAAACGATGTTCCCTCCCCCCATCGCGATCCTGCAGCTAAGCTTCTAACGCCTGAACAGACCTGGAGACGTCGCTCATGCTCAATAAAAATCCTTTCCCAAGCGTTGGGGCCCCGGACCATCCAACCCTGTCGACATGGGACGATCAAAACGCCGTAACATCCATCGATAGCGACGAGTTTACCGCCCCGCCCGCCTTGACCAACGCCGAACTGGTTCACTTGCGTGTCCGGGTGATTGCCTTGGAAAACCTGGTCATCGCGCTGCTGGCAGAAGCTTCGGAACGTCAGCTCGCCATTGCCCGGGAAATGGCCGACTACATTTCTCCCAGACCCGGTTTTACCCAGCATCCCTTGACCGTTCATGCGGCGGCACAGATGACCCACAGCGTTGAGCGCGCTCAGCGATTTAGCCAACGTGACGAGCCAGCCGTTTAATTGCTCAAAACTTGATAACAATCATTATTGTTCGCAGCAAAGCTTCCTAGACTCGGGCTCCTACTCGTCAGTGTTCAGGAAGCTATTATGCGTACCCCTTTTTCGCTATCACTCGCCCTGCTCTTGCTATCGCCGCTGGCTCACGCCAAGGAATACCCGATCGGGGAACCACAGTTGTGTCCCGGGCTGGAAGTCGGGGCGGTGTATTTGCAGCCGATAGAAATGGCACCTGCGGGGATGATGCGCGCCACCGCGGATTCCGACGTCCACCTGGAAGCCGATATCCGGGCCACTGCGGACAATCGGCAGGGCTTTCAGGAAGGCAGTTTCGTGCCCTACCTGAACGTCTCTTTCAACCTGAAAAAACAAGGCAGCGACCCCGAGATCAAAGGCGATTTCCACGCCATGGTGGCCAATGACGGTCCGCACTATGGCGACAATGTAAAGCTGCTTGGCCCCGGTAAATATCAGCTGACGTTCACCGTCCTGCCTCCCGGCGGTCATGGCTCCCTCGGGCGCCACACCGATAAGGAAACCGGTGTCGCTCCCTGGTTCGAACGCTGCGAACTGCACTACGAATTCATCTACGCCGGCATCGGTAAAAAAGGCGGCTATTGAATGAAGCGCCTGCGCATTGCCTGGCTGATCCTCGCCGGAGCCGTCATGCCAGTGACGGCTTATGCCCAGTTACCCAGCTTTGAGCTGAGCCTTCGCGATGGCCACTTCACGCCGGCCTTGCTGGAGGTGCCGGCCGGACAGCGTTTCAAGATCGTTCTGAAAAACGTCGGCCAAGGGCCGGCCGAGTTCGAGAGCACACCGTTGCGGGTTGAAAAAGTCCTGTCGCCGGGCGTGACGACCTTCGTGGTCATTCACCCCCTGAGGCCCGGTCACTACCCCTTTTTCGACGAGTTCAATCCGCAATTGCCCGAGGGCGGCATCCTCGCGAAATAACCTGTTAGTGCACGGAGCTTCCATGAATCAATCAATGTTCATCGTCTGGCGCGAAAGCGTCGAGGCGTTGCTGGTGATCGGTATTCTCCAGGCCTGGGCCAGCCAGCAAGGCCAACGTAATCGTCTGGTCAAATTCCTCTGGGCGGGTGTGGTGCTGGGGTTGATGCTCTCAGGCCTGCTGGCGGTGTTGATTCTGTTTGCCGGTGAGGCCATGAGCGGGTCGGCCAGCGAATGGTTCCAGGCCACCCTTGCGCTGGTTGCCAGCCTGTTGATGGTGCAGATGGTGGGCTGGATGCGCCGCCACGGGCGCAGCCTCAACCACGACTTGCGACGACACGCCGATAGCCACCTGGCCCGGCAAGGTGGCGCAGGTTTATTACTGCTGGCCATGCTCGCGATCAGCCGTGAAGGCAGCGAAACGGTGGTATTTCTCTATGGCGCCGGCGCCCGATTGCGAGGTCCGCAGCTCGGTTTGTTTGCCGTCGGCGGCGTATTGGGACTGGTGCTGTCGGCGCTGACCATCACGCTGCTGCACAGCAGTCGTCGATTCATTTCATGGCAACGATTTTTTGCCATCAGCGAAGTCATCTTGCTCATGCTCGGCGCGGCCTTGCTGGTCAGCGGCACCGAGCGAATCGGCGGCCAATTGCTCGCCATGGATTTGCCGGACATGGTTTACAGCCTCGTTGGCGAAGCGCTTTGGGACAGCAGCACGTTGCTGAGCGACAGCCATGGATTGGGTGGCTTTCTTGCAGGTTTTGCCGGTTATCGGGCAAGCCCCAGTGGTCTGACCTTGTTGGTGTGGATCGGTTATTGGCTGGCCGTCGGCGGCTGGCTACGGCAACGGACTGCGGAAAATCTGCCATGCCCGACCTGAGCCGGCGCAATCAATGGCTCCAGCGCCTGGGTGACGGGATGCGTCGCCATGCGCCCGTCATCCGTGCGGTGCAGTGGGCTGTTGTAGTGTTTTACGCGGTGCTGTTGGTGACCCCGGCGCTGTTGCCGCTGCCAGACAGCCAGGCACGGATACTCGACAACCTGACCTTGCTCGCGCAGTTTTTGTTCTGGGGAATCTGGTGGCCGTTCGTGTTGCTGTCGATGCTGTTCTTCGGCCGACTCTGGTGCGGCGTTCTGTGCCCGGAAGGTTCGCTCAGCGAATGGGCCAGCCATTACGGTAAAGGCCTGGGTGTGCCGCGCTGGTTGCGCTGGGGCGGCTGGCCGACATTGGCGTTCTGCCTGACGACCCTCTACGGTCAGTTGATCAGCGTCTATGACTACGCCCAGGCCGCGCTGTTGATTCTGGGCGGTTCGACCGTGGCAGCGGTCATCGTCGGGTTATTGTTCGCCCGGGGCAAGCGGGTCTGGTGCCGTTACCTGTGCCCGGTCAGCGGCGTCTTCGCCCTA
The DNA here is from genome assembly GCF_964063345.1 of Pseudomonas lini. Taxonomy (NCBI): domain Bacteria; kingdom Pseudomonadati; phylum Pseudomonadota; class Gammaproteobacteria; order Pseudomonadales; family Pseudomonadaceae; genus Pseudomonas; species Pseudomonas lini. Next base: position 5,707,013 of record NZ_OZ061318.1, on the reverse strand, counting down.
CTCGCAAGACTCGCCCCCGTGCACTTTCAGGTCGATGAACAACGTTGGCTAGAGAATTCCGCAGCGCGCCTGCCGCCACCCAACTGCGCTCCCCTGCTCGATATCCGCCGCCTGCAAGGCGCCAGTGATTGCCACGCCTGCGGACGCTGCAGCGGGCAACGCGGGGCCGTTCAGCTGATCGCCCGCTCCAGCAATCAGGAGATTCTTCACGCGACGGCGCAGACGCTGTCCCCCTGGGATACGCGCTTGCTGCTGTTCGGCGTGATCGGCTTGGCCATGGGCGCGTTTCAGTGGACGGTCAGCCCATGGTTTGTCGTCCTCAAACAACACTTGGCCGAGTGGCTGGTCGAACATAACCAGCTCTGGGCCCTGCAGGACAACGCCCCCTGGTGGCTGCTGACCCATTATCCGCAGCTCAACGACAGCTTCAGTTGGCTCGACGGTTTCAGCATCGTCGCTTACCTGAGTTTGAGTTCGATCGTGCTCGGCACGGCGTTGATGCTGCTCCTGCGCCTGACGGCCCGACTGGCACGGGATCGCACACTGTATTGGCCCCTGGCGCTGACACTCACGCCTCTGGGTGCTGCCGGACTGTTTCTCGGGCTGTCGGCCACCACCGTCAAATTACTGCGTTATGAAGGTCTGCTGCTGGAGTGGGTGCAACCGGCCAGGGCCTGTCTGTTATTGGCCGCGATGGGCTGGAGCCTGCTACTGGGTTGGAAACGGCTGAGTCGCGAAAATCTTTCCCAAGTACGACGCGGGTCCGCCATCGCTTGCCTGCTCCTGGCCGAAGGCCTGGTGGGATTTGGCTGGTGGTTGCAATTCTGGGGCTGGGCTTGAGTTCCCCCAGCCCCCGTTACCCCCGCAACACGAAGGCTGGAAACAACTCGCGCATGGCCTCCCACAACTCTGGCAGCAATGCTTGAGCCGGAGCGCTCGGCAGCAGTGGATCGAACATCCGCTCGGTGCGAACCAGTTGCACGGCAAAGCGTTTGACGCCGAGTGCATTCAAGCGTTTTGCCAGCGTCAGAAGACGCGCCGGCTCGAACAGATGCCAATGCACGGTGGTGCGACATTCGTAGTCGACACCACTGGCCAGCAGATGTTCGAGGCTGCGCCAATTGGCGGTTCCACTGCCCTCGACCCGGGTGATGGCCTGGCAATCCTCGGGTAACGCCTTGACGTCGAAACCGACCCAATCAGCACCGGTCAATGCCTTGGCGAATGCAGCAGGCTTGATCCCGGCGCTGTGCAAGCCGATGCGAAATCCCATGTCCCGCACTTCATCCATGGCGCCAAGCAAGCCGTCCTGCAGAGTCGGCTCACCGCCGCTGAACACCACGGCATCGAGCAGGTCCTGACGACGTTGCAGAAACGCCAACACCCGCCGCCAATCCACTTCCTCACTGCCACGAGGGGGAATCAACTGCGGGTTGTGACAATAACGACAACGCCAGGCGCAACCCTGGCAAAACAGCACGCAGGCGAGCTGTCCCGGATAGTCGATAGTGGTCAGGGGCACCATGCCCCCGACCCGAAGCATTCGACTCATTGGCGCCCGGCCAGTGCCGCGCTTTCAGTGAAGTGCGCCCGCTCACGGTGCTCCGATTGTTTGCCCGGATTGAACGCCGACACAGGACGGTGATAACCCATTACCCGGGTCCAGACTTCGCAGCGTTGACGTTGAGCCTGGGGCAGTGTTTGCGATGCAGTCATGGTGAAGCTCCTTGCGGTTGAGTGGATAAAAATCAATGAACAGCGCCGGCCTTCTGCTCTTGCAGCAGCAGGGCCTCGTCGCATTTGGGGCAGAACTCATGTTCGCCATCGAGGTAGCCGTGCACCGGGCAGATCGAGAAGGTCGGGGTCACGGTCAGGTACGGCAGGCGGAAGCGGCCAAGGGCTTTGCGCACCAGTTGCTTGCAGGCTTCGGTCGAGGAAATTCGCTCGGCCATGTACAGGTGCAGGACCGTGCCGCCGGTGTATTTGCATTGCAGTTCATCTTGAAGTTCCAGCGCTTCGAAGGGGTCTTCGGTGTAGCCCACGGGCAGTTGCGAGGAGTTGGTGTAATACGGCGCCTGCACACTGCCAGCCTGGAGAATGTCGGGATAGCGCTTGAGGTCTTCCTTGGCGAAGCGGTAAGTGGTGCCCTCGGCCGGTGTTGCTTCCAGGTTGTACATGTGGCCGGTTTCTTCCTGGAAACGCAGCAACGTGGCACGCACATGATCGAGCATCTTCAGGGCAAACTGCCGGCCGTGCTCGGTGTGCATGCCCTCCTCGTCGCCGGTGAAATTGCGCAGCATTTCATGCATGCCATTGAGGCCGATGGTGGAGAAATGGTTGCGCAAGGTGCCCAGGTAACGCTTGGTGTACGGGTACAAACCGGCATCCATGTGGTGCTGAATGACTTTGCGCTTGACCTCCAGGCTCTCCATCGCCAGCTCCATCAGTGTGTCCAGGCGCTGCAACAAGCCACTGGTGTTGCCCTTGAACACATAGCCCAGACGCGCGCAGTTGATGGTGACGACGCCGAGCGATCCGGTCTGTTCCGCCGAGCCGAACAAACCACCGCCGCGCTTGAGCAACTCGCGCACATCCAGCTGCAACCGGCAGCACATCGAACGCACCTGATTGGGCTGCAGATCCGAATTGAGGAAGTTCTGGAAGTACGGCAAGCCGTAACGCGCGGTCATCTCGAACAGACGATCGGCGTTTTCGCTGTCCCACGGAAAATCATGAGTGATGTTGTAGGTCGGGATTGGAAAGGTGAACACCCGCCCTTTCGCATCGCCGGCCTGCATCACCTCGATGTAGGCGCGATTGAGCAGCTCCATTTCGACTTGCAGGTCGCCATAGGCAAACGGCATTTCTTCACCGCCGATGACGGGTATCTGCTCACGCAAATCCTGCGGGCAAACCCAATCGAAGGTCAGGTTGGTGAACGGCGTCTGGGTGCCCCAGCGCGACGGCACGTTGAGGTTGTAGATGAACTCCTGAATCGCTTGACGCACCTCCTGATAACTCAGCTGGTCCTTGCGCACATAGGGCGCCAGATAGGTGTCGAACGAGCTGAACGCCTGAGCACCGGCCCATTCGTTTTGCAGAGTGCCAAGGAAATTCACCATCTGCCCTAAGGCACTGCTCAAGTGCTTCGGCGGACCGGCTTCGACACGCCCCGGCACACCGTTGAGCCCTTCGTGCAACAGGGTGCGCAGCGACCACCCGGCGCAGTAGCCGGCGAGCATGTCCAGGTCGTGCACATGCAAATCCGCCTCGCGGTGGGCCTGGCCGATGGCCTCGCTGTACACCTCGTCCAGCCAGTAATTGGCAGTGACTTTGCCCGATACGTTCAACACCAGCCCGCCCAGGGAATACCCCTGATTGGCGTTGGCCTGGACCCGCCAGTCTTCTCGGTCCAGGTATTCGTTCATCGAGGTCGCCACTTCGACCATGGTCCGGCGGTCACGACGCAAGCGCCCGTGTTGTTCGCGGTAGACGATGTAGGCGCGCATGGCGAAGAAGAAACCGGCGTCCATCAACACCCGTTCGACACGGTCCTGGATCTGCTCGACATTCAGCCTTGGCAGTCCGTCCAGCCGAGCGAGTACCGCCTGAAGCAAACCTTCAACCTCAACCTCGGTGTACTCCCCGGTTGCCTTGCCGGCGGCAATCAACGCCTGGCGGATCTTGTCGGCATCGAAGGCGACCAGACTGCCATCGCGCTTGTGCAAGCGGTTACATCCTACTGAGATCAGCGTGCTCTGCATTCGGCCTCCAGATACTACATATAGATGTTTATAGATAAACAAACACAACATGCAGTGAAGACTACGGACAAAGGGCTGATCTGCAATTGATCGATATCAAGATTTGGCGGTGAAAAAAACTACCCAAAGACGGCGAGGATCTAATGTGGGAGCGGGCTTGCCCGCGAAGAGGCCATCACATCCAACATAAATGTTGACTGATAGACCGCCATCGCGGGCAAGCCCGCTCCCACATGGATTGGTTGTATTTTTTGAATCGTGCAAAACAACTCAACCTCCACTCATGTTCATGAACCGCACTATCTGCACCTCCCCTTCCGGACTGAAATCGTGGCGCAACGGCTTGCCGCGCAAGGCCTTCTGCACCGCATTGATCACGGGTTGATCATCCAGCGGATAACGCCGCAACAACCCTCTTAAATCCAGCGCGTCCTCCTGCCCCAGACAAAGCAACAGCTTCCCTTCCACAGTCATCCGCACCCGATTACAGCTGCCACAAAAGTTGTGGCTGTTGGGTGAAATGAAACCGATCCGGGTATCGGGATGGCGTTCCAGGCGCACGTAGCGCGCCGGTCCGCCGCTGTTTTCGGTGCTGTCGAGCAACCGATGCTGGCTGGCGATCAGTGCCCGCACCTCTTCGCTGGAACAAAACGATTCGCCCCGGGAACGCCCGACGTCGCCTAAGGGCATTTCTTCGATAAAACTGATATCGATGCGCTGATCGATGGCGTATTGCACCAACGCCGGGACTTCATCGAAGTTGCGCCCTTTCATCACCACGCAGTTGAGTTTGATCCGTTCAAACCCCGCGTCCCGCGCCGCCTCAATGCCGTTGAGCACCTGATCGAGATCGCCGATGCGAGTGATTGCGCGAAATTTCTGCCCGTCCAGGCTATCGAGGCTGATGTTCATCCGCTTGACCCCCGCCTCCGCCAATGGCCGGGCCAGACGGCCCAGTTGCGAGCCGTTGCTGGTCATCACCAGTTCGCGCAAACCGGGCAGCGCGGCGATGTTGCGGCACAGTTCGACAATACCCGGACGAATCAGCGGTTCGCCGCCCGTCAGGCGGATTTTGCGTACGCCCAACCCGACGAACAACGTTGCCAGACGCTGCAACTCTTCCAGCGTGAGCACCTGCTGACGCGGCAGGAAGGTCATGTTTTTCGCCATGCAATACACACAGCGAAAATCACACCGGTCCGTCACCGACATCCGCAGATAATCGATCTGCCGTCCAAAGCCATCCTGCATTACAGCGTTCATCACATCTCCCGGTTTGCCTCGATGCTCACTGCACCAGCGGTGAGTCGGCGCCCTGCAAGTGGATGCCGCGAATATCCGCCGCACCGATCAGGGTTTGCAGGTACTGCACCAGCGCTTTTTGCCAGACGCCTTGCTGCAACTGCGTGCGGATCGCCGTCGACACCACTTCATAGGGCAACGGCATGCCTTCGATCCGCTGATCGACACTGACCACATGCCAGCCGTAGCGACTTTCCAGCGGTTTGCTGGCCAGGCCCGGCGCCAGAGTGAACAGCTGACGTTCCAGTTCGGGCACGGTCTGGCCCTTGCTGATCTGTCCCAGGGAACCGCCCTGAGCCTTCGACGGACAGGCCGAATATTTCACGGCCAGCTCGGCGAAACTGCCAGGGAAATCCTCCAGACGTTGCAGCAGAACTTCCGCCTGATCATGCGCAACGGCGCGCGCCTCGACATCATCCGGCGCGCATTCGAGCAGGATGTGCCGAACCGCCAGCAACGGGGCGCTGTGAAAGCGCCCACGATTGTTTTCGTAGTAACGAAGACTGGTTTCCTCGTCGCACTGCGGCACGTGCACCTCGCGTTCAAGCAACAAGCGCGTGGCCGCTTCTTCTTCGTTCTCGCCGGCACCGATTTCCAGCGACACGCCGAGTTCGGCAATGCGCTGCTGCAACAATTCGCGGATCACCAGCGCCCGGGCGGCCAGATAGACCGCCTCCTCGCGGCTTTCGGCCGGGTGATATTGCAGCTCCTGGGCCATCGCTTCCGGGGTGATCGACACCTCGTTGACGCTGATGATCGGCCACTCCTGTTCGCTGCTGGCGATCAACTGCGCCGGGGCATCATCGGCAGCCGCCGGCTCAGTCGGGAGTGCTTCAAACTGCGCCTCTGCGACTGGTGCGATGTCGAGAACGTCCTCGGCTTTTTTGGAAGATCCGCAGCCACCGCTGCCGCCGTTACCACCACCACATCCACATCCACCTGACATGATTGTCTCCTCAGTATTTCTGACGAACGATTTGATAACGACGCCCCAGGTACCAGATCGGTGCGCTGATCATGTGTACGAGACGGGTGAAGGGGAACAGCACAAACAGGGTCAAACCGAGAAACACGTGCAACTTGTAGGTCAGCCCGACCGGTGCGATGGACGCCGCCGCTTCCATCGGCCGCAACAGCACGGTGTTCTGCGCCCAGTTGGCGAGCATCACCATCACCGAGCCATCCATATGCGCGGTGGACGCCGCAATCGTCAGCAGACCGAGCAGTAACTGCGCCAGCAGCACCAGCAAAATCAGGATGTCCGAAGGGCTGGAGGTGGCACGGACCCGAGGGTCGGTGAGCCGCCGATTGACCAGCATCAGCAAGCCGATCAAGCACAGCAGGCCAAAGAATCCACCGGACACCATCGCCAGCAACTGCTTGTTCTCAGTGCTGATCACGTGGTGATAGACCGACGCAGGCGTCAGCAGCCCGACGAAGTGCCCGGCCAGCACGAACAGCACACCGACATGGAACAAGTTGCTGGCCACGCGCATCCCGCGCTGATTGAGCATCTGGCTCGAACCTGCCTTCCAGCTGTATTGCGACAGATCGAAGCGTGCCCAACTGCCAATCAGGCAAATGGCCAAAGCGACATAGGGATAGATCCCGAACAACAACAGGTTCCATTTAGACATTGCCTACCTCCTTGGCTGGCGCGGCGGCCAACCCTTCATGCTGAAAATCCACCCAGTGCAACGGCACCGCGCTTTCTTCCCGAGCCTTGCCCGGTGCGCTTGGCAGCCCACTGCAACGGTCCTGCTGTTCGGCCTGGAGGAAGTCCACGGCCTCCTCTTCCCAAATCTTGTCGAGGGCTTCGAGGGAGTCGTCGCGCGGCTCCGCCGCCACCTGCGCTCGCAGGTCGGCCACCGCCTGATGCGGTTCGGCCCCGGCGATTTGCAGCAGCGCGCGGAAGCAACTGGCATAGGCGCTTTCGCGCTCTTCCAGGCGTGCGGCGAGCAAGGCCAGCAAGTGCGAAACATCTGCCAGGCCCTCGCGGGCCTCGATGTCTTCGCGGGTGGACAGGTACTCCAGGTACAGCGGGATATAGTCCGGCAGCTCTTTGACACCGATGGCAAAACCGGCTTCTTCGTATTGCGCCATCATGTCGACCATCGCCTGACCACGGTCGCGGGACTCGCCGTGCACATGCTCGAACAGCAGCAGCGACAGCGAGCGCCCTCGGCCGAACAGCGCACCGTAGTGCTCCTGCCCGTCCATCAGGTCATTGGCGCAGATCAGCTCGAGCAATTCGAACAACGCGCCGCGCTGTTTAGGGCTGATTTCCCGTGACTGGATAATCGCCTGCTCCAGTTCGTCGCGACCGCCAATCAACGTCTCGGTCGGATAATCGAGCAGCAGCGAGATCACTTTGAGAATTTGCATGCTCATTCCTCCCACAACTGGACGGTTTTCAGGATGTCGCGGCGGTTGGCTTTCTTCGCACCGAACATGTTGGTGTCGGAACTGCCGCTGCAGCCGCTGCCGAAACTGAAGCCGCAACCGGAGCGCTCGGCAAAGGCGTCGCTCATGGCGTCTTCACGGTGCGCGCTCGGTACCACAAAGCGGTCTTCATAGTTGGCGATCGCCAGGTAGCGATACATCTCCTCGACCTGCGCCACGCTCAAACCGACATCCTTGAGCACTTGCAGGTCCTGAACGCCATCGACTTGCTCGGAACGTTTGTAGGCGCGCATCGCCAGCAAGCGTTTTAGCGCACGCTTGACCGGTTTTTCATCGCCCGCCGTCAGCAGGTTCGCCAGGTACTTGAGTGGAATACGCAGGCTGTCGACGTCCGGGATCACCCCGTTCATACCGACGGTGCCGGCCGTGGCGGCGTTCTGGATCGGCGACAGCGGTGGTACGTACCAAACCATCGGCAAGGTGCGGTACTCCGGGTGCAGCGGCAGTGCGAGTTTCCAGTCCACGGCCATTTTGTAGACCGGCGAACGCTGGGCGGAATCGATCACCGACTGCGGTACGCCATCGGCCAGAGCCTGACGAATCACTGCCGGGTCATTCGGATCGAGGAAGATCTCCAGTTGTTTCTCGTACAGGTCCTGCTCATTGGCGGTGCTAGCCACTTCGCTGATGCGATCGGCGTCATACAGCAGCACACCGAGGTAACGGATGCGCCCGACGCAGGTTTCCGCGCAAACGGTCGGCATCCCGGCTTCGATCCGCGGGTAGCAGAAGATGCACTTCTCGGACTTGCCACTTTTCCAGTTGAAGTAGATTTTCTTGTACGGGCAGCCGCTGATGCACATCCGCCAGCCGCGGCATTTTTCCTGGTCGATCAGGACAATCCCGTCTTCTTCGCGCTTGTAGATCGCCCCGCTCGGGCACGACGCCGCGCACGTCGGGTTAAGGCAGTGCTCGCACAGGCGCGGCAAATACATCATGAAAGTGTTTTCGTACTCGCCGTAAATGTCCGCCTGAATCTTGTCGAAGTTCTTGTCCTTGCGACGCTTGGCGAATTCGGTGCCGAGGATTTCTTCCCAGTTCGGACCCCACTCGATTTTCTCCATGCGCTTGCCGGAAATCAGCGAGCGCGGACGTGCAGTCGGCTGATGCTCGCCCAGCGGCGCGGTGTGCAGGTGCTGGTAATCGAAGTCGAACGGCTCGTAGTAATCGTCGAGGCTCGGCAGATCCGGGTTGGCGAAAATGTTCGCCAACACGCGGAATTTACCGCCGATGCGCGGGTTGATCGTGCCGTTGGCATTGCGGATCCAGCCACCCTTCCACTTGTCCTGGTTTTCCCATTCTTTCGGATAGCCGATCCCGGGTTTCGATTCAACGTTGTTGAACCAGGCGTATTCCATGCCTTCGCGGCTGGTCCAGACGTTTTTGCAGGTGATCGAACAGGTGTGGCAACCGATGCATTTGTCCAGGTTCAGAACCATGCCGATTTGTGAGCGAATTTTCATCTCAGTTCTCCTCGATATCGGTCGGCAGCGGACGTGGCAGGTCATCGCCACTTGAACCATCGAGCCAGTCGACTTTGGACATTTTGCGCACCACGACGAATTCGTCGCGGTTGCAACCGACCGTGCCGTAATAGTTGAAACCGTAGGCCTGCTGGGCATAGCCGCCGATCATGTGGGTCGGCTTGAGCACGACGCGGGTGACCGAGTTGTGATGGCCGCCACGGGTCTTGGTGGTTTCCGAACCTGGCACGTTCACGATCCGTTCCTGTGCGTGATACATCATCACCATGCCGTCCTTGACGCGCTGGCTGACCACCGCACGGGCGGTCAGTGCACCGTTGACGTTGAAGCATTCGATCCAGTCGTTGTCCTCGATGCCGGCGCGTTTTGCGTCGTTCTCCGAGAGCCAGACAATCGGCCCGCCGCGGCTGAGGGTCAGCATCAGCAAGTTGTCGCTGTAGGTACTGTGAATGCCCCACTTCTGGTGCGGAGTAATCCAGTTCAGGACGATTTCGATCTCGCCGTTGCTGCGCTTGCCTTTCACCCCTTCGATGGTGCGGGTGTTGACGGGCGGGCGATAACTCATCAGTTGCTCGCCGAACGCCTGCATCCACGGGTGATCCTGGTAGAACTGCTGGCGACCAGTGATGGTGCGCCATGGGATCCCTTCGTGAACGTTGGTGTAACCGGCGTTGTAGCTGACGTGATCGTCTTCGAGACCCGACCAGGTCGGGCTGGAAATGATCTTGCGCGGCTGTGCCTGAATGTCGCGGAAACGAATCGCCTCGTGGGCCTTGGACAGCGCCAGGTGGCTGTGGTCGATGCCGGTGAATTCCGACAGCGCGGCCCAGGCCTTGACGGCAACATGGCCGTTGGTTTCCGGCGCCAGGGACAGAATCACTTCGGCGGCATCGATCGCCGTGTCGATTTTCGGACGGCCGTGGCTGATACCGGCATTGCCTTCTTTGTGATTGAGTTCACCGAGGAATTTCACTTCGGTTTCGGTGTTCCAGTTAATGCCCTTGCCACCGTTGCCGTGTTTTTCCAGCAATGGCCCGAGGGACGAGAACTGCTTGTAGATGTTCGGGTAGTCACGCTCCACCACATGCAGGTTCGGCGCGTTCTTGCCCGGCTCCGGTGCCACGCCAGCACTTTTCCAGTCGGTGCCGCCAAACGGTTGGGCCAGTTCGCCAACGCTGTCGTGCATCAGCGGGATGGTCACCAAGTCCTTCTCAACGCCCAGATGCCCTTCGGCCATGCTGGAAAAAGCCTTGGCGATGCCTTTGTAGATTTCCCAGTCGGAACGCGATTCCCATGCAGGGTCGATCGCTGCCGACAATGGGTGAATGAACGGGTGCATGTCCGAGGTGTTCATGTCGTCTTTTTCGTACCAGGTGGCGGTCGGCAACACGATGTCGGAATAGACGCAGGTCGAGGACATGCGGAAGTCCAGCGTGGTGACCAGATCGAGTTTGCCGATAGCGCCCTCGTCCACCCATTCGGCTTCTTCGGGTTTGCAATCGCCGACCTGGCCGATGTCTTCGTTCATCACCCCGTTCTTGGTGCCGAGCAGGTACTTGAGCATGTACTCGTGGCCCTTGCCCGAGGAGCCCAGCAGGTTGGAACGCCAGATAAACATGTTGCGCGGGAAGTTGACCGGGCTGTCCGGCTGTTCGCAGGAGAAGCGCAGCGAACCGTCCTGCAGTGACTTGACCACGTAGTCTTTCGGGTCCATGCCGGCCGCAGCCGCGTCGCGGCAAATGTGCAAAGGGTTAGTGTTGAGTTGCGGTGCGCTGGGCAACCAACCGGCGCGTTCGGCGCGGATGTTGTAGTCCAGAGCGTGCTCGGGAAACTGTGATTTATCGGCCAAAGGTGAGAGCACGTCGTGCATGCTCATCTTCTCGTGGCGCCATTGCGAACTGTGGGCGTAGAAGAAGCTGGTGCCGTTCATTTGACGAGGCGGACGGTTCCAGTCCAGGCCGAATGCCAGGGGCAGCCAGCCGCATTGCGGACGCAGTTTTTCCTGGCCAACGTAGTGCGCCCAACCGCCACCGGTCTGGCCGACACACCCGCAGAGCATGAGCATGTTGATCAGCCCACGGTAGTTCATGTCCATGTGGTACCAGTGATTCATCGCCGCGCCGACGATGATCATCGAGCGACCCTTGGTCTTGTCGGCGTTGTCGGCGAACTCACGGGCAATCTGGATGGCTTTCTCGCGGCTGACGCCGGTGATCTGCTCCTGCCACGCCGGGGTGCCGGGCACCGAGGCGTCGTTGTAATCCTTGGCGACGTTTTCGCCACCGAGGCCGCGATCGATCGCCAGGTTGGCGGCCGACAGGTCGAACACGGTGGCGACTTTGGCCACGCTGCCGTCCGCCAACACTACGTTATGCACTGGCACGCGGCGGTATTGCACGGCATCGCCGGCCACGTGCTGGAAGTGCTCGTGGGACTCGCCGGCAAAATACGGGAACGCCACTTCGGCAACGTCATCGCCGATCAGGCTCAGTTTCAGATCGATCTCACGGCCTTCGCCACCTTCACGAGGCAGGATGTTCCACTTGCCCTTCTCGCCCCAGCGATAACCGATGGAGCCTTGAGGGGAAACCAGTTCGCCGCTGACATCCAGGGCGATGGTTTTCCATTCCGGGTTGTTTTCCTGGCCGAGGTTGTCGGTCAGGTCGCTTGCACGCAGGAAGCGATCCGGCTGGTAACCGGCGCCCGGTGCCTTGTCGACCATTTGCTTGAGCAGCACCAGCACCGGCAAATCGGTGAAGCGCTTGGCGTAGTCGGTGAAATAGGCGCTCGGTTTGTCCAGGTGGAATTCTTTGAAGATCACATGGTTGAACGCCTGCGCCAGCGCCGCGTCGGTGCCTTGCTTAGGGTTCAGCCACAGGTCGGTGAGCTTGGCGACTTCCGAGTAGTCCGGGGTGATCGCCACAGTCTTGGTGCCCTTGTAGCGGACTTCGGTAAAGAAGTGCGCGTCGGGGGTACGGGTTTGCGGAACGTTGGAGCCCCAGGCAATGATGTAGTTGGAGTTGTACCAGTCGGCCGATTCCGGCACGTCGGTCTGCTCGCCCCAGACCATCGGCGAGGCCGGTGGCAAGTCGCAGTACCAGTCGTAGAAACTCAGGCACGCGCCACCGATCAGCGACAGGTAACGCGCACCTGCGGCGTAGCTGACCATCGACATGGCCGGGATCGGCGAGAAGCCGACGATCCGGTCCGGGCCGTACTGCTTGATGGTGTAGACGTTGGCCGCGGCGATGATCTCGTTGACTTCCTCCCAGTTGGAACGAATGAAGCCACCCATGCCGCGCTTGCTTTTATAGGAGTCGGCCTTGGCCTTGTCCTCGACGATGCTGGCCCAGGCTTCCACCGGCGCCATGGTCTGCCGCGCATCACGCCAGAGCTTGAGCAACGGCTTGCGGATTTTCGGGTACTTGAGCCGGTTGGCGCTGTAGATGTACCAGCTGTAACTGGCACCACGCGGGCAGCCACGGGGCTCATGGTTAGGCAGATCGTTGCGGGTACGCGGGTAGTCGGTCTGCTGGGTTTCCCAGGTGATCAGGCCGTTCTTGACGTAGATTTTCCACGAGCAGGAGCCGGTGCAGTTCACCCCGTGGGTGGACCGTACGATCTTGTCGTACTGCCAGCGCGAACGGTAGACGTTCTCCCAGTCGCGCGACTCTTTTCGGGTCTCTCCATGACCGTCGGAAAACTCGTTTTGCTTACGGTTGAAAAACCGCAATTGATCCAGTAAATGACTCACGGTGTAGTCCTCTCAGGCTTTGTCGCGGAGTCTGTGCCCCGCCCACGCAATGGTTGAATTCGGGTTTCTCAGCAGGGTGTCGCGGCGCCTTTGCGCGCGTACCACCACCAAGTCACCACGATGCAGCTCAGGTAAAATCCGACGAACATGTAGAAGGCCATCTCCGGGCCGCCGGTCAGGGCCATCGAAGAGCCGAAGGATTTGGGAATGAAGAACGCACCGAAGGCGCCCATGGCCGAACTGAAGCCCAGGACCGCAGCTGATTCTTTGCCGGCATCCTTGAGCGCTTGTTCGCGCACTGCTGGTGGTTTACCGGCCGAGGCTTTTTCATGTTGGGTGCGGAAGATCACCGGGATCATCCGGAAGGTGGAGCCGTTGCCGACGCCAGTGGTGATGAACAGCAGCATGAACAGGCCGAGGAAGCCGTAGAAGTTGCCGCCGGTACCGTTCTGCGGCAGGAAGTGCATCACGCCGAAGACCATCGCGATCATTGCCACGAAGTTCCACAAGGTCACTTTCGCGCCACCGAGCTTGTCGGCCAGCCAACCGCCCAATGGACGTACCAGCGCACCGACCAACGGGCCGAGGAAGGCAAACTTCAAGGCAATCACGTCAGGGAAGGAGGTTTTGATCAGCAGCGGAAACGCGGCGGAAAAACCGATGAACGAACCGAAGGTCGCCAGGTACAGCCAGCACATCAGCCAGTTGTGTTTGCGCTTGAAGATCACCGCCTGTTCGCTGAACGAAGCGCGGGCACTGGACAGGTCATTCATGCCGAACCAGGCCAGCACTGTGACCAGGACAATAAACGGCACCCAGATGAAACCGGCGTTCTGCAGCCACAACTGACCACCGTCCGGCAGTGCTTGCGGCGAGCCGCCCATGAAGCCGAACACACCGAAGGTAATCACCAGCGGCACACAGAACTGCATCACCGAAACGCCCAGGTTACCCAACCCGGCGTTGAGGCCCAGGGCTGTGCCCTGCTGCGACTTGGGATAGAAGAAGCTGATGTTGGACATGCTCGAGGCAAAGTTGCCGCCACCAAAACCGCAGAGCAAGGCAATCAACACGAACACGCTGTAAGAGGTGCTCGGGTCCTGCACCGCGAAGCCCATCCAGATCGATGGCAGCAACAACGACGCGGTGCTCAGGGCGGTCCAGCGACGGCCACCGAAGATCGGCACCATAAAGGAATAGAAAACGCGCAAGGTTGCACCGGACAGCCCCGGCAACGCCGCCAGCCAGAACAGCTGGTCAGTGGTGAAGGTGAAGCCGATGGCGTTCAAACGCACAATCACCGTGCTCCAGACCATCCACACCGCGAAGGCCAACAACAGCGCAGGAATGGAAATCCACAGGTTGCGAGTGGCGGTCTGTTTGCCGCTACTTCCCCAGAACGCGGGGTCCTCGGGGCGCCAGTCATGAATGACCGGGCCTTTGTCAGGCTTTTGCAGAACGGACATGTTCTTCTCCTAGGGCAATGCTGGAAATCGGGGACGGGGTCAGCAGCGGCGCTTTACCCAGCACCGGGCTTTTGCGTATTTCGCTGAAGTACATCCAGGTGAGGGAGACCCAGACCACGCCGTACATCAACATGAAGCAGGAAGAGCGCACGCCGGTGAGGTCCACCAGGGCGCCAAACAGAATCGGCAGCACAAAACCGCCCAGGCCACCGGCAAGGCCGACGATGCCGGACACCGCGCCCATGTTTTTCGGGTAGTCATTGGCGATGTATTTGAAGACCGAGGCCTTGCCGAACGCGAAGGCGATGCCCATGACGAACAGCAGCACGGTGAACAGCGCAGGGCTCAGGCCGATGTGGAAATCCAGCGGACCGTTGATGGTCTGCACTTGCAGTTGAGTCTGGGGATACGAGAGCAGGAACAGGCAGATCCAGCTGACCCACAACACCCACCAGGTCACGCTTTGCGCGCCCCAGCGATCCGACATCCAGCCGCCGACGGCGCGCAGCACGCCACCGGGCAGGGAAAAACAGGCCGCCAGCAGTGCCGCGCTTTGCAGGCTGAAACCGTATTCCTGCACGTAGTACTTGGTCATCCACAGTGCCAGGGCGACGTAGCCGCCGAAGACGATCGAGTAGTACTGGCAGTAGCGCCACACCGCAGGGTCTTTCAGCGAGCGCAGTTGCTCACGCAAACTGGCGCCGGAGGCACTGCGGTGGTCCTTGTTTTCGGCACTGAGGAACCAGAACAGCAGCGCGGTAATGAAGAGGATCGCGCTAAAGACTTTCGGCACCAGTTGCCAGCTGCCGACAGCAATCAGTGCCGGGGCGAGAAACTTGGTCACCGCAGCCCCGGCGTTACCGGCGCCGAAGATGCCCATGGCGAAGCCTTGATTCTCCTTGTCGAACCATTTGGCGACGTAGGCAATCCCGACCGAAAACGAGCCGCCGGCCAGGCCGACGAACAAGCCCAGCACCAAAAACTGCCAATAGGCGGTGGCGTGGCTGATCAGGTACAGCGGTGCGACGCAAGACAGCATCAGCAGGAAGAACACGCTGCGCCCGCCGAAGCGGTCGGTCAGCAAACCCAGCGGCAAACGCACCAACGAGCCGGTCAGCACCGGGGTCGCGGCCAGCAGGCCGAACTGGGTTTCGTTGAGCTGGAGCAGTTCCTTGATCGGCACCCCGAGCACGGCAAACATCATCCAGACCATGAAGCACACAGTGAAGGCCAGCGTGCTCATGCCCAGCACCAAGCCTTGTCGTACACGCGGTGGGTTCACAATGCTCTCCAGTCAGTTAGCCATGCCGGCAGACTAGAGAGGCCAACCCCGCAAAAACTTGATCCATGTCAACGAAGCCCTAGGGGACATAGGCCTATGCTTGTGCGGTCTACCTCTAAGGAGGTAGTTCGAGACAACCTTAAAACCCTTTATTTATCAGCTTGTTAAGGGTTTTAACCGATGCTTTTGCTGACAAGGAACCGTCGGCAACTCTTTAGAGGTAGCGCGCCTGGGATCGGCGGCAAAAACCCACTTTGGTGCTGCACATGCTCTGTTTTCCTTATTTCTTGCGAGGGCTGCGCTGATGATGCGCTGGTTGCGTAGCTCCCTGCCCGCTCGCGCCGGGCTGGCGGTGATCCTGATCGCCGTGCTGGCGCTCGCCAGTTCGTTGAGCGCCGGGCTGATCGCCTGGTTCAGCCAGGGTGATGCCGCCGCCATCAACACCGCAGGCTCGGTGCGCATGGAGACCTATCACCTGAGCTGGAAACTCGTCGCGGGTGCAACGCCCTCAGAAATCACCGCCATCACCGACAGTCTGCAAACCCGTCTCACCAGCCAGTCACTCAAGGCCGTGCTGGAAGATGGCCCGACCACCGCCCTGCAAGTCAGCTATGGGCAAATCCAGCAACAATGGAACGAGGATTTACGTCCGGCACTTGCGCGCGGCGATGCTGCGGCCTTTCAGGTCCAGGCCCACTCCTTCGTTGAGCAACTGAACCAATTCGTCAATCTGTTGCAGCGCCAGAGCGAACAAAAGCAAGGCTGGCAACAGGCGATCCAGGGCATGGCCCTGTTCACCACCATGATCGTCCTGCTGATCGGGTTATATGAGTTGCAGTACGGCGTCGTCACCCCTTTGAAAGAGTTGGTGGACGCAACCCAGCGCTTTCGTCGCGGCGACTTCAAGGTGCGGGTCAACCATCAATCCCAGGACGAACTGGGTCAGTTGGCCATGAGTTTCAATAGCATGGCCGAGACCATCGAAGAGTCGCATCGCACTCTGGAAAGTCAGGTCCTGCAAAAAACCCTGAACCTGCAACAAGCCAATGCCGCCCTGGAGCTCCTGTATCAAACCAGCCGAAGCCTGGCCACACGCTTGGCCAATGCCGAAGGCCTGGATGAATTGATTCGACGCTTCCAGCAACGCCTGCCCGGCTTGCGCCTGTCGCTGTGTCTGCAAGGCCAACTGCAGGCACCGGCCCAGCAGTTGCTCGCCCTGCATGGCGCGAGCATCCGGGAAGTCTGCGCCAGTAGCGACTGTGCAACCTGCGAGCGGCACCCTAAAACTAACCCGCAAATCTTCAGCATCAGCAACCAGGGCAGTGAACTGGGTGAACTCAAGGCGCACTTTGTCGACGGTCATCCCATGCAAGCCTGGGAAACCCAGCTGATCCAGGCCCTGGCCAATCTGATCGGCACCTCGCTCTCGCTCAAGCGCCAACGGGAACAGGATCATCGCCTGCTACTGCTCGAAGAACGCACGATCATCGCCCGCGAGCTGCACGATTCACTGGCCCAGGCCCTGTCCTACATGAAGCTGCAAGTCAGCCGCATGCAGACCCTGATGCGCCGGGGCGAACCGGTCGAAACCCTGGAAAACGTCACCGCCGAACTGCGCGAAGGGCTGAACAATGCCTACCGCCAGTTACGCGAGTTGCTGACCACCTTTCGCTTGCAGATTCACGACGCGGGACTGGTGCAAGAGCTCAAGGACACCGCCGAGGAGTTCTCTCGTCGCGGGGAATTCCAGGTGCACCTGCACGTCGACGCGCTGGCCTTTCAGCTATCGGCCAGCGAACAAATCCATATCCTGCAGATCACCCGCGAGGCACTCTCCAACTGCTTGCGTCACGCCCATGCGCAAAACGCCTGGCTACAACTGCGTCAGGACGGCGAGACGGTCAGATTGTCGATCGAAGACGACGGTCGCGGCTTCAGCGGCAACGTCGACCAACGCGAACACCACGGCTTGAAGATCATGGATGAGCGGGCCCGCAGCTTGCACGGCCAGCTGCAGATCATCTCCAGGGAACCCCAAGGCACCCGTGTCCAACTGGAATTCCACCCGGAATTTCTCGGACAGCAAACAGAAGGCAGCACCCCATGAACCCGTCCCCACAACACAGAATCCTGCTGGTTGACGATCACCCGATGATGCGTCACGGCATTCGCCAGATGCTCGAACTCGAGGATGATTTCCTGATCGTCGGCGAAGCCAGCCAGGGTGAAGAAGCACTCAGTCTGATTGAGCCGCTTCGACCGGACCTGGTCTTGCTCGACAACAACATGCCGCAAATGAATGGCATCGAAACCCTGCGCCGACTACGGGCCATGCACTACACCGGCAAAGTGCTGCTGTTCACCGTGTCGGACGCCGAAGACGATATTCGCGATGCACTGCGCCTGGACGCCGACGGCTATCTGCTCAAGGACATGGAACCGGAACTGTTGATCCAGTACATCCGCGATGCCTTGAACGGCGCCTTGGTGATCAGCCCCGGCCTGACTCAAGTCATGGCGCAGGCGCTGCGTTCTCCACCACGCCAGGCCGTGGTGGAATTGACCGAGCGTGAACGTCAGGTGCTGAAAACCATCGCCAGCGGCTTCAGCAACAAGGTCATCGGGCACAAGCTGGGCATCACCGAAGGAACGGTCAAGGTGCACGTGAAAAACCTGCTGCACAAACTCGGCTTGCGCTCGCGGGTGGAGGCGGCAGTGTGGGCCATGGAGCATCTGCGCAGTGCGGGCTGACGGGCATCCCTCCTTGGAGGTAGGCCTGCAGAGGCATAGGTCATTTGGCCTGCGCTCTCTACTATGACGGTCAGCGGAGGTACGCCATGCTGACCCACCCTTCCATCGTTTTAACGTTACGCCGTCATCATTTATTCAGCCAACTCCCGGAGAAAATCTTCGAGGAAGTCTGCAGCCTGGCCATGCTCAAGCGCCTGAGTTGTCACAGTACGCTCATGCATCAAGGGGATCCGGCCAGGCGTTTTTTCCTGCTGGTCAGCGGCCAGGTCAAGTTGTACCGGCTCACCGGCGAAGGCCAGGAAAACCTGGTGGAGATCATCCAGCCCGGCCAGACCTTTGCCGAAGCCCTGCTGTTCAGCCAGGCCCGGCTCTACCCGGTGAGCGCCACGGCCCTGAAGGACAGCGTGCTGGTGAGTATCGAGGGCAACCATTACCGCAATGCCCTGGAGGACCAGCCGAAAGTCTGTCTGGCGATCCTCGCGAGCATGAGCGTTCACCTGCACCTGCGTCTGCGTGACATCGATACCTTGACCATGGCCAGTGCGAGCCGTCGGGTGATCAATTTTCTGTTCCAGGAACGCCACCCGGTGACCGGCCAGATTGTCTTGCAGGTGTCCAAACGCCTGGTGGCGTCGAAGCTTGGGATTCAGCCGGAAACCTTCTCGCGGATTTTGCATCGCCTGGTGGAGTGCGGCCTGATCGCCATGGAGCGTCGCCATATCAGCATCCTCGCTGAAGAGGAGCTGGCGGCTTTTCAATAGTCGGAATTGATCGTCATCAAGGCGCAATGCCACGCACCTTGCACACTGACAGAGTCCATCCACGGAGAGTGAAAATGCCCCGTTCAACCCTGCCTTTGGTTTACTCCTGCTCAGGTTGCTCCAACGTCGCCCAACTGGCCAATACCCTGGCGGTGCGACTGGACCGCAGCGGCCTGGCTGAAATGTCCTGCATCGTCGGTGTTGGCGGGCATGTGGCGGCGCTGGTCAACAAGGCACGCTCGGGGCGCCGGATCTTCGCGCTGGATGGCTGCCCGTTGCAATGTGTTGAAAACTGCCTCAAGCAGCATGGGCTGCAGGCTGATGTGCATCTGATTCTGAGTCAGTACGGGCTGCGCAAACGCTATGGCGAGGACTGCACGGATGCACAGAGTGATGAGTTGTTTGAAGGGATCAGCCAGTTGATTGCCAGTGATGCTCGCCAGCATGTAAGCCGGCAGGAAACGATGGCCTGAAGAACAACATAAACCCTGTGGAGGCGAGTACCGCAAAGCCGCGCGAGGCGGCCTACCGGCCGGCCTTTCTCTTCAAGCGTACGCATTTCCCTGTGGGAGCGGGCTTGCCCGCGATGGCGGACTGACCGCCGACCTATAATTTTGGTCGGAGTACATATCCATTTCTGCGGTAACGGCTTCTATTGGTTTCGCTTTTCCAAAGTGACCCGCCGTAAGGGCGGAACCCTAAGCCGCCGTTACGGCAGAAATGGATATGTACTCAGCCCTGGTGCTGGCACATTCAACATTGATGTCGATTGTTCTACCGCTATCGCGGGCAAGCCCGCTCCCACAGGGTTATGCGTGGAGCACAAACATTGCGAACATTTTGATCTGTATTGGTCATCCCGCCGCCACCCCCTTCCCCGCCCGCTCCAGATTGCGCCACAACCAAACAGGCAACACATCAGGATCCAGACTGTCGATCAGATTCTTCAACGCCAACCCCAGCTCCGTATCACCTTCAATCACCAAACGCCGGCGAAAAAACAGCGTATCCGGATCCTCCTGACGGCTCGCCAGCAGTAAAAACTCCCGCCAGTTGCCACTGATCGTCACATGCGCCATGGCATGCTCGGCAATCCGCAACCCTTTACCACTGAGCGTCAGATACCAGGACAAACCCAAATCCGGAATCCGCAGGCACAACCAACGCCCACGCAACACCTCAAACTCGCCATCACGCAACGGCCCGGCAAGGCAACGATTCAGCGCCTGTTGCAACCCCAGACGCTGCACGGCAAAAGGCACCCGGCGCACCAGCGGCAACAACCGGTCGGCACCTTTCAACAGCCACTTTTTTCGATTCAACACAGGCCGACCTCCTCGACACGCAGCATGCCGGCCTGGCCATGCCAATAACCATTGCACCCTTCGACGAACAGCGGCGGTGTCTCGCCCAGACGAACCCGTTGATAGGCCTCGACCACTTCGGCCATGCCCTGGGCACGAGGACTCAAGCGCAACAGATCGGCACCGCAGGCCACCAGCCCGGAGTAATCGGCCAGCAGATTGGTCACCTCGGCCGACATCGTTTGAATACCGTTGATGGTGAACAGCGACTGCCCTTCCTGGCTGGTCAATGCCAAGCCGTCGGGGTAGTTGATGCAGCAAAACTGGCAATCGTCCTTGGGCCGGTTTTCCGCCCGAGCCGTAAAGCAGCGGGCGGAATAGGCCAATGGCAAATGCCCATAGGCAAAGATTTCAACTTCCGGCACTGCATGGCCCAGTTCGCGTACCTGTTCGATCACATCACCAATCAGCGCCGCCGAACATTCCACGGGCGGCACCCAGCGGGTCATGCCGCTGTCGAGCAATTGCGCCAATGAGTGACCGTTGTACAAATTGAGGGCCGGGCCGCCCACGAACGGCAACTTGCGCTCGGCCAGGAACTGCACCGCGCCCATGTCGTTGGCTTCCACCAGCAATTGGCCGTTGTCGCACAGCCGGCGCAGGCTGGAGAGTTCGGATGCCGCTTCGATCAGCGTCAGGCTGGAAAGCACCAGTTGTGCCTGGCTGCATTCCTGCAACTCACGACCCAAACCCAGCCATTGATCCAGCGAAAAAGCCCGACGTTTCGAGCACACGGTTTCCCCCAGGTAAATCACATCCAGGGGCAAGGCCGACATCTCGGCGTAAAAGTTGCTGAGTTGCTCTTTGTCCCAATAAAACAGGACCGGTCCCAGGCTGAGTTTCATGTCGAATCCCTCATTGCCATGATCGATGATAAGCACCCAGAGTGGTCTGGCTGCCTTCGGACAAACCGGCCAGCACCTGACGCCATTCCTCCTTGACCCGAAAGCTGCCCGGCGCGCCACGATGGGCGTCCAGTGCCGCGCGCCAGACACGGGTGACTTGTTCGACATAGGCCGGGCTGCGTTGACGACCCTCGATTTTCACCGCTTCGACGCCGATGGCCGTCAGTTCCGGCAGCAAATCCAGGGTGTCGAGGCTGGTGGGTTCTTCCAGCGCATGAAAGCGTTTGCCGCCGACCAGGAAGCGGCCCTTGCACAAGGTCGGGTATCCGGCCGGTTCGTCAGGGGTGTAGCGATCGATCAGCACTTCGCTGAGGCGTGCGCTCAAACCTTCGGCGTCCTCGCTCCAGCGCACCGCTTTGGCCGGCGAACAAACACCGCACAGGTTCGGCGACTCGCCGGTAATGTAGGAAGACAGATGGCAACGCCCTTCGGCCATGATGCATAAGCTGCCGAAACCAAACACTTCGATGGGCACCGGGCTGCTGGCAGCAACCTGGCGCACTTGCGCCAATGACAACACCCGCGGCAGCACCGCGCGACGAATGCCGTAGCGCTGCGCATAAAACTCCAGCGCCGCGGCATGGGTCGCCGAGCCCTGGACCGACAGGTGCAACGCCAGTTGCGGGTGGCGCTGACTGGCGTAGTTGAGCACCCCGGGGTCGGCGGCGATCAGCGCATCGACGCCGAAATCGGCGGCACGATCCACCGCCCGCTGCCAGCGCTCCCAGCCCTTGGGCTGCGGGTACGTGTTGACCGCGACGTAGAGTTTGCGTTGATGCTGGCGAATGTGGGCGACCGCGGCGTCGAACTGCTTGTCGTCCATGTTCAGCCCCGCAAAATGCCGGGCGTTGGTGTCATCACGAAAGCCGACATAGACGGCATCGGCGCCTTGGCGCACCGCCGCTTTAAGCGCAGGCAGGTTCCCTGCCGGGCAGACCAGTTGCATGGGTAATCCTCATCAAAAAGCGTAGTCCGGAACCTAATCGGTCATGGTTGGAATGCGCTTGTGGCGAGCGAGCTTGTTCCGGGCGGCGTTCCGACGCTGGACTGCGCAGCAGGCCTAAATAACAGGGCTGCTTTGCGACCCAGCGGGAGCAAGCTCCCTCGCCACACAGTCTAGCCAGACCGGCAGGCACGGCCTTGACGGCAATCAATTGCCATCAATGCATCAGGTCGGCGAAGGACAGGAACATCACGTTGTCGTGCTTGAGCACTTGCTGCTCGCACTCGATCACCGCCAGCCCATCGGCCCAGCACGCGGCGGTCAACATGGCCGAGCTTTGCTGAGGGTGCAGTTCCACGCTCAACTGGCCGTCGGCGCCGGGCGTCAATCGGGCCCGCAGGTACTGCCGACGCTTGTTACGCTGCAACCAGTCGAACCCGGCGGGCACGGACATTGGCACCGGCAACACGTCTTTCACACCTTGAGCCCTGAGCAGGAACGGACGCACCACCACCAACGCGGTAATCAGCGCCGCCGAAGGATTGCCCGGCATGCCGATCCAGGGTTTTCCGGCCACTTCGCCGAAGGCCAGCGGTTTACCCGGTTGAATGGCTAGCCGCCAGAAATCCAGGCTGCCGAGTTCCTCGATCGCTTTTTTGAGGTGATCTTCCTCACCGACCGAGACGCCACCGGAACTCAACAACAGGTCGCATTCCGAGGAAGCCAGGCTCAAGGCATGCCGGCTGGCGGCCAACTCATCGGCCATCACGCCATAGTCATGCACTTCGACGCCCCAACTGCTCAACAACGCCGCAAGGCAGTAGCGATTGCTGTTATAAATCTGCCCCGGCGCCAACGAATCGCCCGGCTCACGCAGTTCATTGCCGCTGCTGAGCAGGCACACCTGCAACGGCCGATAGACCTCGACCCGCGCGATCCCGGCGCCGGCCAGCAACCCCAGTTCTTGTGCGCGCAGGCGTTTGCCGGCCTTGAGCAACAAATCCCCGCGACGAACTTCCTCGCCCTCCTTGCGCACGTGATCGCCCACGGACACGGACGGGAACCAGACGCGCTCGCCCTCGACCCGGCAGCGCTCTTGCGGCACCACGGTATCGGCGCCCGGTGGCAATGGCGCGCCGGTAAAGATCTGCACCGCCTGCTGCGCGAGCAACGGCGAGCACGCCTGATCCCCCGCCGCAATTCGTCCGCCAATCAACAAATAGCCACCGTCCGGTGGCAGATCAGCCGCCCTGAGGGCAAAGCCGTCCATAGCACTGTTGTCCCAGGCCGGCAGGTTCACCGGGGAATGAATGTCCGTCGCCAGCACCCGCCCCATGGCTTGATCCAGTCCGATCTTTTGCGCCAGGGGTGGCGGCGGTGCCTGGTCCAGCAGACGGCTGATGGCCTCGTCCACGGGCATCAGGTTGCCCATGTCGCACACCCGCCCGGTCATGAGCGTGTCCCGCAGGCGTCGATGACCCGCTGCGCTTGCGGTTTCAAATGCGGGGCGAAATTGCACGGGCCGGTGCGACTGTCCAGTTGTTCGAGCAGGATCTTGTTCCAGGCCGTCCGGCAGGCACCCGGCGAGCCTGGCACGCAGCACACCAGCACGCCGTTACTCATGCCGGCCAGTGCCCGGGACTGCAGGCTGGACATGCCGATTTCCTCCAGAGACACCTGGCGGAACAGTTCGCCGAAGCCTTCCACATGCTTGTCCAGCAATGGCAAGACTGCTTGCGGTGTGTTGTCGCGAGCGGTGAAACCGGTTCCGCCTGTCATCAAAACCACTTGCACCGTGGGGTCGGCGATCCACCGGGAAACGGTGGCGCGGATCTGATAAATGTCGTCCTTGACCAGCTCACGATCGATCAACACATGCCCGGCCGTTTGCAGCAAATCCGTCAGGGTCTGCCCCGACGTGTCGGTGTCAAAAGTGCGCGTATCGCTGATGGTCAGTACGGCAATGTTCAGGGGTTCAAACGTGCGTTGCGCCAGATGGGCCATATCCAGGTCTTCCCGTAGATGAGGGTATGGCCCAAAGCCTGAACCGGAATAGCGAGCGAGCCTATTCCTCCAAGGAGGTACCTCGTCGGGGACATAAGAAAATTGTGCCGGGCACACAAAACCTGTGGGAGCAGGCTTGCCCGCGATGGCGATACTCGACTCAACACATGTATTGACTGAAATGACGCCTTCGCGGGCAAGCCCGCTCCCACACTGTCCCCATCGTGTTCAAGGCGCCAACCGGCTCCGTTTCCACAATCCATCGCGCAACCGGTAATCGAGTCGATCATGCAAGCGGTCGGCCCGCCCCTGCCAGAACTCCAGACGCTCAGGGTGCAGGCAGTAGCCGCCCCAGTGCTCGGGGCGCGACACGGTCTGGCCAACGAAGCGCTTGATGGTTTCAGCCAGCATGGATTCCAACGCTGCGCGACTGGTCAGCGGGCGGCTCTGCGGTGAAGCCCAGGCCCCCAGGCGACTGGCCATGGAACGAGAATCGAAGTACGCATCCGACAACGCTGGGTCGAGTCTGGACACCTGCCCTTCGATACGCACCTGACGCTCCAGCCCCGGCCAGAAAAACGTCATCGCTGCATAGGGATTGGCGGCCAATTGCTGACCCTTATCGCTCTGATAATTGCCGAAAAACGTAAACCCTTCATCGCTCAACCCCTTGAGCAGCAGGACCCGGCAGTGCGGCCGCCCTTCAGGGTCGACCGTCGCCAGCACCATGCTATTGGCCTCGACAGGTGCGCACTCGGTGTCGCGGGCCTGTTGCAGCCATTGCCGGAACATCGCCAGCGGATCGTCCAGCGCCGCCTCATCTTGCAGGCCATTAAGGGTGTAGTTACGGCGCATCTGAGCCAGGGAAAGCGGCATGACGGTGATCTCCAGAAGGTTTTACGCAGTGTGCGAGGCACTGCGCAAAGCCACCTTGACCGCCATCAACACTGTCGCCTACTTGAGACGCAGCCGCCGCGCCAGTTTGTGCAGGTTGCTGGGGTCGACTTCCAGAATCCGCGCGGCGCTGGCCCAGTTTTCCCCGGACAGGCTCAGGGCCTGGAGGATTTTCTTGCGCTGGTAATCATCGACAGCTTCGCCCAAGGGCTGGAACGGCAGATCAGCCGTAACGTCCGGGGATGGTTCGACCACCGTCCCCGATGCCGCCATCGCGCTGTCGAGATCGAGAATTTCAGGCTCCAGCGTCATGATCAACGCGCGACTCGTCCCGCGACTGAGCTGCTTTAACGCCGCTCGGCTGATCACATGCTCCAGTTCGCGCACATTGCCCGGCCAGGTGTAAAGCAGCAGCGCGCGCTCGGCCGCCGGCGACAGGCGCAAACCACGCAGGCCAAGCCGCGCCCGATTGAGTTCAAGGAAATGCCCGGCCAGCATTAACACATCGTTACCGCGCTCGCGCAGGGGCGGAATCGGCACTGGATACACCGAGAGCCGGTGATACAGATCGGCGCGAAACAAGCCGTCGCGGATGCTGTCCGGCAGATGCCGGTTAGTGGCGGCGATGATCCGCACGTCCACGTGCAACGGCTTGTCGGCGCCGAGGCGCTGGATCTCGCCGTTCTGCAGGGTGCGCAGCAACTTCGCTTGCACGGCCAATGGCAATTCACCGACTTCATCGAGAAACAGAGTGCCACCGTTGGCGGCATCGAAGCGGCCGGCACGGTCACTGGTGGCGCCGGAAAAGGCGCCTTTGACATGCCCGAACAACTCACTCTCCGCCAGCGACTCCGGCAAAGCGGCGCAGTTAACGTGTATCAGCGGTTTGTGGTGGCGCCTTGAAAGACGATGCAAGCGCCGGGCAAACAGCTCTTTGCCGACGCCGGTCTCGCCCAACAGCAATACCGGCAGATCGGAGTCGGCCAGTACATCCAGCTCATTGAGCAACTGATGCAACACCTCACTCTGCCCAAGGATCTCGCCCTCCTCGACCGGCATTCGCAAGTCCTGGGGATCGCTGCGGGACAGACGCAAGCTGCGGTTTTCCTGCTCAAGCCGGGTGACCCGCACGGCGGCTTCGATTTGCAAGGTGCAGCGCTTGAGCTCTTCCCGCGCCCGACTGTCGAAGGTCCCGGCGTGCAGCGCATCGAGGGTGATCGCGCCCCAGATCCGCCCCTCGACATACAGGCTCACGCCCATGCAGTCATGCACCGGCAGCGGTTCGCCGACGTGGTTATCGAGCAAGCCGTCATAGGGGTCCGGCAGACGACTGTCGGGTTCGAACCAGGTCGGCTCGCGCGACGCCATGATTGCCGCCAGCCGGGGATGTTGGGCGATGACGAACCGGCGCCCCAACGCTTCATGAACCAGCCCCACCGTCGCAACGGGCCTGAGGCTGTCGTCATCCAGACGCAACAAGCCCACGGCACCACTGTTGAAGTATTCGCGCAGGGTCTGGACCAATCGTTGCAATCGTACGGCATTGGGCAACTCGACAATCAGGTCGGCTGCCAGGCTTTCTCGCAGCATGGTAGTAAACACCCTCTATGGTTGGATTCACCCTAAAGCGTCAGGGTGACTATCACCACAACTAAAAAATAATCGATGTTTTTCAATGATTTAAATATGGCATGCCGGATGCAATGGACCAGGGGAACCGTTGAAACCTAAACAAGGAACCCTGATGAGCCAGACCCTATTGGAACAAAGCCTCGGCCAACTGGCCTGCGACATTCCCGGTGCCACCCGGATCTTCCATACCTTCAAACTGGACTTCTGTTGCGGCGGGCATAAAAGCCTGCGCGAAGCGGCCCTTGGCAAAAACCTCGATCCGATCCTGATTGCCGACGCCCTGAACATTCTGCAAGACGCCGGCGAAACCCAGCACGACTGGCGTAACGAACCTTTGGAACTGTTGATCGCCCACCTTCTGACGCGCTACCACGCCCGTCATCGCGAGCAACTGCCGGAACTGATCCGTCTGGCTCGCCGCGTCGAGCAGGTTCATGGTGCGCGTAGCAGTTGCCCCAACGGCCTGGCCGATCTCTTGACCGACATGCAGCAAGAACTCGAAGGCCACATGCTCAAGGAGGAACAAGTGCTGTTCCCGATGCTGCAACAAGGCATCGGTGCTCAAGCGGCTCCGCCGATCCAGGTGTTGCGCTTCGAACATGATCAACATGGCGAGGCACTGGAGAAAATGCTCGCCTTGACCAATCACATCATCCCGCCTGCCGATGCCTGTAACACCTGGCGCGCCCTCTATCGCGGGCTGCTGGAATTCAAGGATGACCTGATGCAACACATCCATCTGGAAAACAACGTGCTGTTCATCAACGCCCTGAACCCTCGTCACTGATCGATCGCCAGTCACACCCAACCCGCGCCAGCCCACCGGTTGATGCGGGTTTTGTTTATCCGGGACTGCATGCGATCAGCCGTGCCAATAGAACATCGCCTTGGCCAGGATCACGATCAACACCATGTGTCCGAGAATGCTGCGGCGAATCCAGCTGGCGCGAGTCGCGGTCAGGCGCGCATGGGTCAGCCAATAGGCCAGCAGCAAGTAATGGCCGATGATGCTCAGGGCCAACAGGATCTTCAGGCTCAACAACGTGCCAAAGCTGCTGGCCAGCGGCTGACTCAATGCGCCCCGATACTGCCACGCCAGGCCGATGCCGGCGCCATACAACAGCAACACCACGCCATGCAGGACCTTGCGCGAGCGCACGGCAATCGCCTGATCCGCCGTGGATTGCGCGGTATCCGCCAACTGCTGACGGGCGCGATGCCAGATAACCACCTCGAAAAACAGCGTGCCGATGAAGGCAATCGCTGCCAGCAAATGCGTGACCAGTAAAAAGGGATACATCAGCGCCAGCCTCTGTCAGTTCGCGTGCTCATCCCGAATGACCGTCGACCCGGGTCCGCAGCAGCATCGGTCCATAGCGCCAGGCATACAGCGCAAACGCCAGCGCCCAGCACAGACCGGCCAGCCACAATGCCGGCAAGGGAAAGAACTCGATCAACACCACCCGGCTCAGGCACGCCAGGTTGAGCAAAATGAATGCCAGGGTCATCCCCGACGGAGGCTCCAGTGCGCGGCCGGTATGCCCGAGGCTGACTCGGGCGATCATCGCCAGCACCAGGCCGCCCATGGCACCGATCGTCAGGCAATGCACCGCCAGGCTCGGGTTGATCGGCGCGCCGAAATGCCACAGCGCCATCCCGAGACACGCCACCGCCAACCAGCCATAAGCCAGGTGCAGCGACCACAGCAACGGTACGTGCCAGAGTGCCCGGTCATGCCAGCGCACCAGTCGCACCAGATGCCCCGCCGCCAGCACCGCGAACAGCAGGCCCACCCAGACATTGGGGTTAAGCGCAGGCCCTGCGGCATATAACAACGCCACCAGCGGCGAACCTACCAACAACAATCGATCCAGCCAGGGCCAGGCGGCAACGCCTTCCACCCGACCAAGGCCACGCTGGGTGAAGAACGGAATCACCCGCCCACCGATCAACCCCATCATCGCCGCCACCAGCCAAATGCCGGTCAGCACGCCTTGGCGCTGCCAACCTTCATGCCCCTCGACCAGGCCGTACAAGGACAACCCGTCGGCCACGGCCAACAACAGCAGAACCACCACAATCGGATAGTTACGTTTCTGCCGCACCTTCCACAGGGTGAAACCCATGAGCACCGCCACCGCCAACGGGAACGCCATTTCCAGCACCGCGAGCAACGGCCACGGCACATTGGCCAGCCAGGCCACTCGCGCCAATAACCACAGCAGCGCCAGAGCGGCCAACGGTTTGCCGCTGAGGCCGGGGCGACCGGTCCAGGTCTGCACGGCCGTCAGCAGAAAGCCCGCGATAATCGCCAAGCCGAACCCGAACAACAATTCATGCCGATGCCAGCCCAGCCAACCGCCTGCCGGCTGCCAGTCGGATATCGAACCGCTGAAGGCGGCCAGCCATAGCGGAATGGCCAGCACCGCCAACAGGCAGCCAGCGAGGAAAAACGGCCGAAAGGCCAGCCGTAACAGCGGCGCGATTGCCATCGCTTTACGGCGGTCAAGCACTTGCATAAAGCCACTCCTCTACCTGTTTGCTGACCTGGCGCCAACCTGCACGCGCCGAGGTAAATCCAGGGCCAATCATCGGGTATTACCGATCCATTGCCTTTGTCACAGATCAAGTGTGCAAGGGACGTGCCCCGATGCCGAGCGCGCGCCCTTTGTGGCGAGGGAGCTTGCTCCCGCTCGGGTGCACAGCAGCCGCAAACTGGCTGACGCGTTGTATCTGAAGGATAGCGATGGCCGATGTTTGGGAATGCTTCGCACTCCAGCGGGAGCAAGCTCCCTCGCCACAAGGTACTCCCGACCAGGGTACAAATGACCCTTTAATGGTCATTTAAACCCTAATGATCACGGTATTTTTAACCCTGACCGCTGACACCCCCAATAAACACGGCTCTCCACGCCTGGCCCGCGTCTTGCTCTGCATGGGCAACCTTTTAGAAATCCTGGATCCTTCTCGATTACCCGGAGTCGTCATGAAAAAAGTCATCCAGCCACTGGCCTGGTTTGTTGTGTTGACCTCAATCCTGGCCCTGGCCAGCGGCGTTTCCCTGGTTCTCGTCTGACTTGATCCCCCTTCTCTATCTTCAGGATGAATTCTCATGGTGCTTCATCGCGTCCACCACCAGATTCTGCGCAGTCATCACTTGTTCGAGCCGTTGAACGAAGAACAGCTGGATGAATTGATGAGTACCAGCCACTTGCTGAGCATCGACAAAGGCGAACCGTTATTCCGTCAGGGTGAGCCGGCCGATTCGTTCTATTTCATCATTGCCGGCGCGGTGAAAATCTACCGGCTGACACCCGATGGGCAGGAGAAAGTGTTCGAGGTCATCAGCGATCGACAAACCTTCGCCGAGGCGATGATGCTGATGGACACCCCGAACTATGTGGCCTCGGCCGAAGCGATCTGCCCCACCCAGCTCTACCGGTTATCCAACAGCACCTACATGCGCCTGCTGCAGAGCAATAGTCGGCTGACCTTTGCACTGCTGGGCAAGCTCTGCGTTCGCTTGCATCAACGGGTCAACGAAATCGAGACCCTGTCACTGAAAAACGCCACCCACCGGGTCGTGCGTTATCTGCTGACGCAACTGGTGCGCCAGCAAACCGTTGACAGCCAATTCGAGCTGCCGATGGCCAAGCAACTGATTGCCGGGCATCTGTCGATCCAGCCGGAAACCTTTTCGCGGATCATTCGCCGTTTGATCGATGAAAACATCATCACTCAGGACGGCCGTCAGATCGCCATTCTTGATCGCTTGCGCCTGGAACAGTTCGAGTGAGTGCCATGCCCGTCTGCCTGTACTGCCAACACACCAACCCACCACAAGACATCGAGTGCCGCCAATGCGGCATGCCCCTGCCGGCATTGGCCGCACATGCAGCGCAACGTCGGTTGCGCCGATTCAAGTGGTTCTGCATCGGCCTGACAATCTTTTGCGTGACGATGTTTTTCTGGCTGCCGCGCAGCATTTCCTGAGCCACACCGCAACGTTCACTCCTACACCTGTGGCGAGGGGGCTTGCCCCCGTTGGGTCGCGAAGCGGCCCTAACCTGGTGATCACGTTGTGGCAGATAAAACACTCTGGCTGTTTTTACGACTGCTTCGCAGCCGAACGGCTCGATGCGGCGTTCCGACAAGCCCCCTCGCCACAGAGTCTGCGCTTTGCAGGCTCGGCAGCTGCTACAAGGAAGGTTGGTCAAGGACATCACGGTTGAGTCAGCTGGCGGTACAACTGCGGCAAGCGCAGGGGTAACTGCTCGGGCTGACGGATCAAGGTGTAGCCATTGGCGCCGAACATGTACGGCAAGTAATCCCCGGCCTCGCGATCGATCGTGATACAGAACGGCGTCAGCCCCTGACGCCGCGCTTCCAGCACCGCCTCGCGGGTGTCTTCAACACCGTAGCGCCCCTCATACAGATCCAGATCATTGGGTTTGCCATCCGTGAGCAGCAGCAACAGTTTGCTGCGCCGCTTGCTCGTGCCCAATAGTTGCGTGGCCTGGCGAATGGCGGCGCCCATGCGGGTGTAATACCCCGGTTTGAGCCCTTGAATGCGACCTCGAGTGTTGTCGTCATAACGCTGGGTGAACGACTTGAGTTCCTGCATGCGCACTTGCTGACGGCGCAGCGAGGAAAACCCGTACAGAGCGAAATCATCACCCAGCACCGACAGGGTTTCGCCGAACAACAGCAGGCTGTCGCGGATGACGTCGATGACGCGATGCTCATCGTTCAGGTGGGCGTCGGTGGACATCGACACGTCGGCCAGCAACAGGCACGCCAGGTCGCGGCGAGTCTGCCGCTGCTCCATGAACAGACCGCGTTCGGCACACTGACCATGCTCGCGCTCAACGTGAAAATCCAGCCAGGCCTGCATGTCCAGCTCAGAGCCCTGGGGTTGCTGGCGTAACCACTGACGATCATTGCGCAGGTGCTCGAACTGGCGCCGCAAGCGGTGCGCCGAAGCCTTCAGGCGTGGCGGCAATGGCTGCGCCTCACAGTCACGGGGCACCATCATTTGCAGATTGACGAAGCTGTCCTGCATTTGTTGCTTGCGGTAGTCCCACTCTGGCAACTTAATGCCCTCGCCGAGGGGAATATCGTCGACATCGGCCGGTGGCAAATCCAGGTGCAGCTTGAGACCACCGCCCTTGCGCAGACGGGTGCGCGACAGCGTCAGTTCATCCAGGTCATCGGCAACTCGGGCGGCGTCCGGGTCTTCGCTGTCGTCCGACCAGCGATCCAGGTCGACGTGCTCGGTCCAGCTGAACAGGTTCTCCAGGCGCACGATTAACAACCCGCCGTCGCGACTGCCTTCATCGATCCGCGTCGCGCGTTTACGCCCGCTTTTCTGTTCGCCGGGCGGCGTGGTCAAAGACTCTTCGGATTCATCGCCCAGATCGGCAGCCTGCGGGCTGGCGAGGTTTTGCGGCGGGTACAACCACAGCGGCAGCGGCCAGGCGGCCCGTTCGCTGCGAGGGAAATGTTCGACACTGCCGGGGTCGCGCAGCGCCTGGCATAACGCCCGTTCCAGTGCCGCTTCGCTGGCGTTCAACGAGGCCGGATCGGGGCGCAATTGCAGATGGGCATCGACCAGTCGTTTGTAACGAGCACGCAGCGCGGGATAGCGTCGCAACAACTGTTGCGTCCAGCGTTGATTGTCCCGACCCCAGTGACGCATCTGCCCGGCCTGTGCCGCCAGCAACGCGAGCCAGCGATAGAGTTCCTCGTTCAGTGCGACTTCAGGAAACACCGCCAGGCTCGATGGCAGCCGCAGATTACTCGCGTCACACCACGCCAACGGCACTTGTTTGCAGGTGCCGGCGATCTGCTGCAACACGTTTCGGCGCAGCAGCAGGTCGCGGTCGCTGGCGGCTTCCACACCGATGCCATTGGCACCGCCCATGGCACGAAACAACAGCGCCAGCGGGCGTTGCTGGCTGGCCAGTTCAACCCGTGCTTCAGGGAAATCCGGGCTGGCACGCCGGGTGATGAAACGATGCCAGACACTGCCTACCCACTCTTCCAGTTCGACGGTAAACGCCATGATGCTTGCCCTTCCTGGAAACCAAAAAAACGGCCCGCTGTATCAGCCGGGCCGACCTTTTCTAGCCATTGCACTCGTTCATGAAGGTACAACCGCAGCCGGGGCGCGCAAGGCGGCGCGGCTACGTTGCTTGAAGCTGAGCAAGTAACAGAGCAAGCCTGCGAAGAAGCCGAGACCGGCGCCCAGACGCGCCCAGAACAGCACCTGCAGATGTTCGACCGTGGACATGAATGGCAACGCAATCCCGTCGGCCTGCCAGCGTTGCAGGTAAACCTGGACGACACCGGCAGCGGTCAGGAACAGCGTGATCATCACCATCGACAGGGTCATCAACCAGAAGCCCCAGATTTCGAAGGTCTGCGAACGCTCGTCAGCGGCTTCACCCAGCCCGCGCAAACGCGGCATGGCGTAGCTGATCAAAGTCATCACGATCATCGCGTAAGCACCGTAGAAAGCCAGGTGACCGTGAGCCGCCGTCAGTTGCGAACCGTGGGTGTAGAAGTTGACCGGTGCCAGGGTGTGCAGAAAACCCCAGACGCCCGCACCGAAGAACGCGGTGACCGTAGTGCCCTTGGCCCACAGTGTGGCGGCGCGGTTCGGGTGTTGCCGGCGACGATTCTTCACCATGCTGAAGGCGAAAATCACCATGGCCAGGAACGGTAGCGGTTCGAGTGCCGAGAAGATCGAGCCGACCCACAACCAGACCTCAGGCGCACCGATCCAGAAGAAGTGGTGACCGGTACCGATGATCCCGGTAATCAGCGCCATGGCGATGATCACGTACAGCCATTTCTCCACGACTTCCCGGTCGACACCGGTGATCTTGATCAGGACAAAAGCGAGCATCGAACCCATGATCAGTTCCCACACGCCTTCCACCCAAAGATGCACCACCCACCACCAGTAGAACTTGTCACGGGCCAGGTTGCCGGGGTTATAGAAGGAGAACAGGAAGAACACCGCAAGGCCGATCAACCCGGTCATCATCACCATGCTGATCGTGGTCTTGCGACCTTTGAGCAGGGTCATGCCGATGTTGTAAAGGAAGCCCAGGCACACCACTACAATGCCCATCTTGGTGATGGTCGGCTGCTCCAGGAACTCCCGGCCCATGGTCGGCAGCAACTCATTGTGAGTCAGTTTGGCCAGGCCCGCATAAGGCACCAGCAGGTAGCCGAGGATCGTCAACACGCCCGCGGCGGCGAATACCCAGAACAGGATGATCGCCAACTTCGGACTGTGCAGTTCGCGGTCGGCCTCTTCCGGAATCAGGTAGTAGGCAGCGCCCATGAAGCCGAACAGCAGCCAGACGATCAACAGGTTGGTGTGCACCATCCGCGCCACGTTGAAGGGAATGATCGGGAACAGAAAGTCTCCGATCACGTATTGCACGCCCATGATCAAACCGAACAGCACCTGACCGAGAAACAGCATCAGGGCAAACACGAAGTACGGTTTGGCCACGGCTTGCGAGGCGAATTTCAGATGCGGATTAGCAATGCTCATCGCTTAGCCCTCCTTGTTTGGCGGCCAGCCATTGGTGTTGATGTTCGAACTCCATTTGAGGAACTCGGCGATGTCATCCACCTCCTGCTCGCTCAACTTGAACTGCGGCATCGCTCGCCGGCCCGGTACGCCCAGCGGCTGCATTTTCATCCAGGCATGTAGAAAGGGTTTGAAGCCCGCCTCCCCGCCGCGCCGCTGAAACACGTTGCCCAGCTCAGGCGCAAAGTAGGCGCCCTCGCCCAGCAGCGTATGGCAGCCGATGCAGTTGTTTTGCTCCCAGACCGTCTTGCCGCGGATCACTGATTCGGTTAACTGCGCTTCATTGCTGCGCACTGGAAAGGTCTGTTCGGTGTGATAGGTCAAGGCCAGGAATATCAGGAAGAAGAAGATGCTTCCCCCGAAGTAGATATTCCTGGCCATGCCTTTGGTGAAGGTCTCTGACATGGTCGCTTCCTCTTTGCTTGGCCCGTCCATGATAGGAAGCGAAGGGTTGAAACCTGCTTGATGGCGATCAAGAAAGGCAGATGGTTTGGGTCGGGTATTGGCATCATGAAGCCGGGCACCTTCCCTGTGGCGAGGGAGCTTGCTCCCGCTGGGGCGCGCAGCGGCCCTAAAAACAGTCACCGCGAATATTCAGATAGAAAGCAGGCACAGGTTTTACGGCTGCTTCGCAACCGAGCGGGAGCAAGCTCCCTCGCCACAGGTGATTAACCGACTGAAACCAGCGTCAGCCCCACAACCACCGCCAACACCACCGCCCAGCTCACCATCAACCAGCGCCACAATCGCGGCGCATGGCGCATTTCCATAAAGCCATCGGCAATCAGCCAGGCCTTGCCAACCGCCACCAGCAAAATGACCACCGACAGCAGCCACGTCGCGCCCGCCTGTGCCAGCACCACCGTGCACACGCTTAACGTGGCCAGTGCTGCCCAGCAGACCAGCAAAAACCTGGAAGCGGACATCAGAACCTCCGTCAATTCAGAACGTAGACCAGCGGAAACAGCACGACCCAGATCAGATCGACCATGTGCCAATACAGCACACCCGATTCAAGTCCGCTGCGGTTGGCCGCGTTATACAGGCCACGTCGGCAACGCTCGGCCAGCCATCCGAGGATGACCATGCCGAGCAGTACATGGAGAAAATGAAAACCGGTGAGTATCCAGTAGAGGGTGAAAAACGTGTTGTGCTCCATGCCCAGCCCCGAGGCCAGCAAGTGCCGGTATTCCGTGATCTTCAACACCACGTAGACACTGGCGGCGAGCAACGCGGCCAGCAGGTAGACAGCGCCGTAGCGAGACCGAGAACGCTTGACTTGCTCCTGGGCCAGCGCGGCGAACAGCCCGGCGGTGAGCAGGCTCAGGGTCATCGCCAGGCCGGTAGAGGTGTTGAGCAACAGTCGGCTTTCGCCAAACAGCTGCGGCTTGAGTGCCTGGGTCACGGCGAACGCCAGAATCAGAATAGCGAACACCGACAGCTCGGCCAGAATGAAAAACCACATCGCCAGATCGCCCGGCAAGTGACCCGACGCAACGCGTCTGGCCTCAGCCGAAGTGGACATCAACCACGCCCATCAGTGCCGCAACCGTCAGCGGATCATCGCTCAGCGGCTCGGCCAGGCAGGCCATGCACGCCTCACGCGGGCTCATGCCGGAGCGGATCATTCGCGCAGTAAAGATCAGCAGCCGCGTCGAGGCGACTTCCTCCAGGTCATGTTGATCCAGCCTTCGCAGGGCCTGCCCCAACCTCACCACTTGCGCCGCCAGCGCGGTGTCCACCTGCGCTTCCCGGGCGACAATGCGCTCTTCATCGGCCACCGGCGGATAACCGAAACGCATCGCCACGAAGCGTTGTCGAGTGCTGGGTTTCATGCCTTTGAGCAGGTTCTGGTAGCCGGGGTTGTACGACACCACCAGCATGAATGACGGCGGCGCCTGCAGCACTTCGCCGGTGCGTTCCAGGAACAACTCGCGACGATCATCGGCCAGCGGATGCAGCACCACCACCGTGTCCTGGCGCGCCTCGACCACTTCATCCAGATAACAAATGCCGCCTTCACGCACCGCGCGGGTCAGTGGCCCGTCCTGCCACCAGGTGCCCTGGGCACCGATCAAATGACGGCCGATCAGGTCGGCGGCGCTCAGATCGTCATGGCAGGCCACGGTGTACAGCGGCAGTTTCAACCGATGGGCCATGTGCTGGACGAAGCGGGTCTTGCCGCACCCCGTCGGGCCTTTGATCAGCACCGGCATGCCGTGTCGCCAGGCTTGCTCGAACAGCGCCTCCTCATTATTGAGCGGTTGATAGAAGGGTTCGCAAGACTGGATTCGGTCCATGGGCTGTCTGTTCCAAAAGCGGATTCAAGCCACACGCTACGGGCCCCTGCGACAACCTGGCAAGTGACATGGCCGGCAAACTTGATCGCGGTCAAGCGAGCATTGGCCTGCTCGGGCATAGCCTTGCACGGCACTAAGAACCTGCGTTCTGCGCTGCCGTTTCAGCACATCGCAAAGGTCTTGCCTGAGGAGAAATGGAATGCTGATCAGCAATAGAAAAACGTTTGCTCTGACTGTCGCCACATTGTGTTCGGCGCTGGCCCTTGCGGTGACTCACGCGGCTAGAGCCGACGAGCCTGCTACCACACCACCCATGGTCAAAACCGCTGGCGCTCCCGACATGAGCCAGGCCGAGTTCGACGCTTCCAAGGAAATTTACTTTCAGCGTTGCGCCGGTTGTCACGGCGTTCTGCGCAAAGGCGCCACCGGCAAACCACTGACGCCAGACATCACCCAGTCCCGCGGGCAACCGTTTCTGGAGGCGTTGATTACCTACGGTTCACCGGCGGGCATGCCGAACTGGGGAACGTCGAATGCGCTGACCAAGGATCAGATCACGTCAATGGCCAAGTTCGTTCAGCACACGCCACCGACACCGCCTGAATGGGGCATGGCCGAGACGCTGAAAACCTGGAAAGTGCTGGTCAAGCCTGAGGATCGTCCGAAGAAGCAATTGAGCAAACTCAACCTGCCCAACCTGTTTTCGGTGACGTTGCGCGATGACGGCAAGATTGCCCTGATCGACGGTGACAGCAAGAAAATCGTCAAGCTGATCGAGACCGGTTATGCGGTGCACATCTCGCGAATTTCCGCCTCCGGTCGCTACCTGCTGGTGATTGGTCGAGACGCGCGGATCGACATGATCGACCTGTGGCCGGTGGAGCCGACCAAGGTCGCCGAAGTCAAAGTGGGCATCGAGGCGCGCTCGGTGGAGACCTCCAAGTTCAAGGGCTACGAAGACAAATACACCGTCGCCGGCTCCTATTGGCCGCCGCAATTCACCATCATGGATGGCGAAACCCTGGAGCCAAAACAGATCGTCTCGACCCGTGGCATGACCGTCGACAAGCAGGAATATCACCCCGAACCCCGAGTCGCGGCGATCATCGCCTCCCACGAATGGCCGGAGTTCATCGTCAACGTCAAGGAAACCGGCAAGGTCATGCTGGTCAACTATCAGGACATCAAAAACCTCACCATCACCTACATCGATGCCGCACCCTTCCTGCATGACGGCGGTTGGGACAGCACCCACCGCTACTTCATGACCGCCGCCAACAACTCCAACAAAGTCGCCGTGATCGACTCCAAAGATCGCAAATTGGCAGCTCTGGTGGAGGTCGGCAAAACCCCTCATCCGGGGCGCGGCGCCAACTTCAACCACCCGACCTATGGGCCAGTCTGGGCCACCAGCCACCTCGGTGATGACGGCATTTCCTTGATCGGTACCGACCCGATCAAACACCCGCAATATGCCTGGAAACAGGTCGCCTCGCTCAAGGGCCAGGGCGGCGGATCGCTGTTTATCAAAACCCACCCTGACTCCCGTCACCTGTATGTCGACACCACCCTCAACCCCGACGCCAAGCTGAGCCAGTCGGTAGCGGTGTTCAACATCGACAAACTCGACGCCGGCTACACCGTGCTGCCCATCGCCGAGTACGCCGGCATCAAGCAAGGCGCGATGCGGGTGGTACAGCCGGAATACAACAAGGCCGGCGATGAAGTCTGGTTCTCCGTGTGGAGCGGTCAATCAGAGGAATCGGCGCTGGTAGTGATCGACGACAAAACGCTGAAGCTCAAATCAGTCATAAAGGACAAACGACTGATCACACCCACCGGAAAATTCAACGTCTACAACACCCAACACGACATCTATTGAGCTCCATCAATGCAAGGAACCATCATGAAAAATACACTTTTTGCACTGTTCGCCCTGACCGCTGCGCTGAGCGTGCAGCCGGCCATGGCTGCCGAGGACGGGCCGGCGCTGTTCAAGAGCAAACCCTGCGCCGCCTGCCATTCCATCGACACCAAGATTGTCGGCCCGGCGCTCAAGGACGTCGCGGCCAAGAACGCGGGCGTGGCCGGGGCAGTGGACACCCTGGCCAGCCACATCAAGAACGGCACGCAAGGCAACTGGGGCCCGATGCCAATGCCGGCCAACCCGGTGACGGATGAAGAAGCGAAGACACTTGCAACCTGGGTCCTGAGTCTCAAATAGCCAACTGGAGGGCGTCATGAAGGTTTATCGACACGCTGCGATTCTGGCGGCCCTCCTCCTCATTTGCGCAACCTCGGTTGCCGCGCCTGATGCCAAGCGTCAGGCACAACTCGAACACCTGCTGGCCCAGGACTGCGGCGCCTGCCATGGCCTGCACATGACCGGCGGGCTGGGTCCCGACCTGACCCGCGCAACGCTGGCGGGCAAATCCAGGGACAGCCTGATAGCCACCGTCAGCCAAGGCCGGCCCGGCACCGCGATGCCCGGTTGGGCCCCGTTGCTCAGCCCGGATGACATCCGTTGGCTGGTCGATCTTCTTCTCCAGGGATATCCCGCACCATGATCCGTTCAACCCTGCTTTTAGCGGCGACCGGGCTGTTGTTGTCCGCGTGTGTTCAGCCACCGTTGCGTGGTACCGGCGATCTGGGCGTGGTGGTGGAGCGCGCCACCGGCAGCGTGCAAATCATCGAAAGCGACACCCGCACGGCACTGGTCCGACTCGAGGGTTTGGGCGATCTGTCCCATGCCTCGGTGGTGTTTTCCCGCGACCAGCGTTATGCCTATGTGTTCGGTCGCGACGGCGGGCTGAGCAAGATCGACCTGCTGACCCAACGCATCGATCAACGGGTGATACAGGGCGGCAACAGCATCGGCGGCGCGATCAGTCAGGACGGCAAACTCATCGCCGTGTCCAACTATGTGCCCGGCGGGGTCAAGGTATTCGATGCCGAAACCCTGCAACTGGTGGCCGATATTCCGGCCACGCCCCTGGCTGATGGCAGCAAGCGCTCACGGGTGGTCGGCCTGGTCGACGCGCCCGGTCAGCGTTTTGTGTTCAGCCTGTTTGATACCGGCGAGATCTGGACCGCCGATTTCAGTCAGGGCAACACGCCACAGATCAGCCGTTTCACCGACATCGGCCAGCAACCCTACGACGCGTTGGTGACCCCGGATGGTCGCTATTACATGGCGGGACTGTTCGGCGAAGACGGCATGGCGCAACTCGACCTCTGGCATCCGGAACGCGGGGTGCAGCGGGTGCTCGGTGATTACGGACGCGGCCAGGCGAAATTGCCCGTCTACAAGATGCCGCATCTGGAAGGTTGGGCCGTTGCCGACAATCAGGCCTTCGTACCCGCCGTCGGCCGGCATCAGGTGCTGGTGATGGATTCGCGTACGTGGAAGCAGACCGCTGCCATCCCGGTGGCCGGTCAACCGGTGTTCGTCACGTCGCGGCCGGACGGTCGGCAGCTGTGGGTCAATTTCGCCTACCCGGACAACGATCGGGTTCAAGTCATCGACAGCGAAACCCATGCCGTGGTCGCCGATCTGCGGCCAGGGCCGGCGGTGCTGCACATGGAGTTCACCGCTCGCGGCGACCAGTTGTGGCTGTCATTACGCGATGGCGATCAGGTTCAGGTCTGGGACCCGTACAGCCTGAAGCAGCTGAGCACCCTTCCCGCCACCGCGCCGAGCGGCATCTTCTTCAGCAGTCGCGCGCAAAAAATGGGCTATTGAAATGAACCTCGACCTGCTCAGCCGCCAACTGATCGACCGCTTCCAGCATGGCATGCCGCTGTGCGCGGAACCTTACAAAGAGATGGCGCGGATTCTCGGTTGCCGCGTGGCCCAGGTGATGGCTTGCCTGGAAGAAATGGATCAGGCCGGCACCCTCTCACGGATCGGCCCGGTGTTTGAACACAGTCGCGCCGGGGCCAGCACCCTCGCCGCCCTCGCCGTGCCCGCCGAACGCTTGCAACAGGTCGCCGAGCACGTCAGCCAATACCCCGAGGTCAACCATAACTACGCGCGGGAGCATTTCTACAACCTGTGGTTTGTGCTGACCGGCCCCGATCGCCAACACATCGAACGCGTTCTCGAACAACTCGAGAAAGACACCGGCCTCATGCCGCTGGATCTGCCGATGTTGACCGCTTACCGCATCGACCTTGGTTTTGCCCTGGGAGAAAGCCCATGACGCCGGGGTTGAGTCCCAAACAGGCACTGGCGCTGCGTCGGCATCTGGAAGGCGGATTGCCGCTGGTATCGCGTCCCTATCAGGCCCTTGCCGAACGGATAGACACCGACGAAAACCAGGTGCTCGCGCAAATGCATCAGTGGCATGAGCAAGGGCTGTTTCGCCGGATCGGCCTGGTGCTCAACCATCGCGCGCTGGGTTTTACCGCCAACGCCATGCTGGTGCTGGATGTTCCGGACGCGCTGATCGACGAAGTCGGCCAGCGCCTGGGGCGAGCGCCCGGCATCACCCTCTGCTACCAACGGCCGCGGCGTCTGCCGCAGTGGCGCTACAACCTGTTCTGCATGGTTCACGGGCGCCAACGTGAGCGGGTCGAAGCGCAGATCCAAACGTTGCTGGAAGAACACCTGCTGAGCGACCTGCCCCACCAATTGCTGTTCAGCACTCACGCGTTCAAACAGTGCGGCGGCCGCTTCGCACCCTCGCCAACCGGAGCCCCTACCCATGGATGACCTCGACCGTCGGTTGATCAACCGCTTGCAACTGGGCCTGCCGCTGGTGCGCCACCCGTGGCAGGCACTGGCCGCCGAACTGGAGAGCAGCAGCACCGAACTGCTCGACCGCCTCCATGATTTGCTGGAAGACGGCATGCTCACGCGCTTCGGCCCGATGTTCGACATCGAACGCCTGGGCGGCGCCTTCACCCTCGCGGCGCTGGCGGTACCGGAAGAACGTTTCGACGAGGTCGCCGAGCAACTGCACGCCCTGCCTGAAGTGGCGCACAACTACCGACGCGAACACGCCTGGAACATGTGGTTCGTGCTCGGTTGCCCGACCGAACAAGGTATCGCCGAGACCCTGCAACACATCGAAACCCTGACCGGCCTGCCGCTGCTCAACTTGCCCAAAGAGGAGACCTACCATGTCGGTCTGTACTTCCCGGTCTGAAGACACCCTGGCTCAGCGTCTGATCGAGTTGACCCAGGCCGGCCTGCCATTGCTGGACGACCCGTGGGCCTGGCTCGCCGAACAGCTGGAGCTGAGCATCGAATCCACCCTGGATTTGCTCAGGCGCTTGCAGACCGAGGGCGCCATCCGGCGCATCGCCGCCGTCCCCAACCACTATCGCCTGGGCTATCGCTACAACGGCATGACCGTCTGGGATGTGCGCGACACGGACATGCCGCGCCTCGGCGCGCTGATCGGTGCGCAGCCCTTCGTCAGCCACTGTTATCGACGCCCACGACGAACCGCGTGGCGCTATAACCTGTTCGCCATGGTTCATGGTCGCAGCCGCGAGGAAATCGACAGCTACCGCGAACACCTGCGCTACTTGCTGGGCGACGCCTGCGCCGCCGACGAGATGCTGGTGAGCAGCCGCATCCTGAAGAAAACCGGTTTGCGGCTACCGCCAGTGCCACGCTGAACACGCGTTTGCTCAAGGAGATTTGCATGTTGAGGATCAGCCAATACCTGCGTGCCCTGACCGGCCAGGCGCCGGCCCCCAGAACCAGCCCACCGGGCAGCAACCGGCCGCCGGTGGTGATCTGGAATTTGCTCAGGCGCTGCAACCTGACCTGCAAACACTGCTACGCCACGTCCGCCGACAGTGTCTTTCGCGACGAACTGGATACGCCCGCCGCGCTGACCGTGATCGACGATCTGCACGATGCCGGGGTGAAGGTCCTGATACTTTCCGGCGGTGAACCGCTGTTGCGCGACGATCTGTTTGTGCTCAGCGCCTACGCCCGCGACAAGGGTTTCTTTGTGGCGTTGTCCACCAACGGCACGCTGATCAATGAGCAGAACATCGCAAAGATCCGCGCGGCGAATTTCGACTATGTCGGGATCAGCATCGATGGTCTGGAGGCTACCCATGATGCATTCCGCCAACTCAAGGGCAGTTTCGCCAGTTCCATGCGGGCAATCCGGCTCTGTCGTGAACAAGGCATTCGCGTCGGCCTGCGCACTACCCTGACCCAAGAAAACCATCAACAACTGCCCCAATTGCTGGCGCTGATGCGCGAGTACGACGTGCAGAAGTTTTATCTGTCGC
This sequence comes from Pseudomonas lini, assembly GCF_964063345.1. Classification (NCBI taxonomy): domain Bacteria; kingdom Pseudomonadati; phylum Pseudomonadota; class Gammaproteobacteria; order Pseudomonadales; family Pseudomonadaceae; genus Pseudomonas; species Pseudomonas lini. The sequence goes on along the minus strand of NZ_OZ061318.1, from coordinate 5,664,077 downwards.
ACCTCAACTACAGCGGTCGCGGCAAACGCAGCCGCAAGCTCGACGCCCGGCAGCAGATGAGCCGCGAAGCGATGACGCTGATCTTCGAACAGGCCTGGGAAGACATCGAGCACGGTCGCGACAGCGATTTTGTCAGCGGCAACAACGATGCCGATGCGATTCTCTTGCTGCAATGGGTGGGCCTGCATCTACCCGAACATTACCCGCGCCTGGAACACATGCTCCGGGCCTGGGGCGGCAACGCCTCGGGCAGCGGCATCGCCAACATCGACAACACCGGCGAAGTGCACCCCGACACCTATTGGTGGCAGCACTCGGTGGGCAATGTCCGGCAAACGCCCTTTCGCACGCTCTGGCTGGACCAGCCGGACGCCTTGTTGCAGCAGCTGCGTGTGCATCCACGCGTCGTCGGTGGCCGTTGTGGCCAATGTCGCTGGTTGAACATCTGCAACGGCAATACCCGCACCCGCGCCTGGGCCGAAGGCGACCTCTGGGGCCAGGACCCCGGTTGCCACCTCAGCGATGAAGAAATCGGTATGCCGCCATTAATGACCATCCCTTGCGTCATGCACTGAAACACCCGCCTGGCGAGCCATCTGGCAAAGGATGGGGCCGGCCAACCTGATGAAGAACCAAGGACGTCCCATGCACCCATCGATTGTTTTACCGGCCGCACTTGCGTCTCCGTTCAGACCGGGCGAAGTGGCTCTGGTCGGCGCCGGCCCCGGTGATCCACGCTTGCTGACCCTGCGTGCCTGGAGCCTGTTGATGCAGGCCGACGCCGTGGTTTATGACCGCCTGATCAGCCCCGAGCTGCTGACGTTGATCCCCCTCACCTGCGCCCGGCATTACGTCGGCAAGGCCAGCGGCTGCCACAGCCTGCCCCAGGAACAGATCAACGAACTGCTCGCCGACCTCGCCGATTCGGGGCAACGCGTAGTTCGGCTCAAGGGCGGCGACCCGTTCATCTTCGGCCGTGGCGCCGAGGAACTGGAGTATCTGCTGCAACGCAATATTGACTGCCAGGTAGTCCCGGGCATTACCGCCGCTTCCGGCTGCAGCGCTTATGCGGGCATTCCGCTGACCCACCGGGACCTGGTCAACTCCTGCCGCTTCATCACCGGTCATTTGCAGCGCGATGGTGAGTTGCAATTGCCGTGGAGCAGCCTCGCCGACAGTAGCCAGACCCTGGTGTTTTACATGGGGTTATCGAACCTCGGGATTATCGCCCAGCGCTTGATCGAAGCCGGAATGGCCGCCGATACACCGGCGGCGCTGATCAGCAATGGCACGCGTCCCGACCAGCACGTTGCGCGAGGCATGCTGCACCAGTTGCCAACCCTGGCGCTGGATTGCCCACCGGGCATTCCGACGCTGACGGTGATCGGCAAAGTGGTCGATCTGTTCGCGACCCAACAGCAGGAATACCCGGCGCGTTTTTACCCCGCCCCAATGTTGCAACGCCACGGCAAGGTGGCGATATGAGGCGCATGCTGCTTGCCCCCTTGTTATGGATCGGTGCAGCCCATGCCGGTGCAGCGCTTCCATCCTCCGACGCGGCCGCCGACCTCTACCAACAACATTGCCAGCGCTGCCACGGCGCCAACCGTTTCGGCGGCACGGGGCCGGCCTTGCTGCCGGAAAGTCTGAGCCGGATCAAACCCGATGAGATCCGCAGTGTCATCCAGAACGGCCGCCCCGCAAGCCAGATGACCGGGTATGCCAACGTGTTCAGTCCCGCACAGATCGACGCGCTGGTTGATTACCTTCAGCAACCACCCGCCACCCCGCCCACCTGGAATAACGATGACATTCGCGGCAGTCATTCCCTCCTCGCCGATATCAGCAAACTGCCCGACACGCCCCAGCACGGCGCTGATCCGCTGAACCTGTTTGTGGTGGTGGAAGCTGGCGACCACCACATCAACATCCTCGACGGCGATCGTTTCGAAGTGCTGGCGCGGTTCGCTTCGCACTTTGCAGTGCATGGCGGGCCGAAGTTCTCGCCGGATGGACGCTTCGTCTACGTCGCCTCACGCGATGGCTGGGTCAGCCTGTATGACTTGCACAACCTGAAGCTGATCGCCGAGGTCCGCGCCGGGCTCAATACCCGCAACCTGGCGGTGAGCAAGGATGGCCGCTGGGTGCTGGTGGGCAACTATCTGCCGGGCAATCTGGTGGTACTCGATGCCCGGGATCTGTCGCTGGTCAAAACCATCCCGGCAATCGGCCAGGACGGCACCGCGTCACGGGTCAGCGCGGTCTACACCGCGCCGCCACGAGACAGTTTCATCGTGGCGCTCAAGGATGTGAAGGAAGTCTGGGAGTTGTCGAGCGCCGGCACACCGGACTTTGAACCGCGCCGCATCCAGGCCGAGGATAGGCTGGACGACTTTTCCTTTTCACCGGACTACAAGCAACTGCTGGCCACATCACGCAAGGCCAAGGGCGGCCAGGTGATCGACCTCGACAGTGGCAAGGTGGTCACCGACATACCGCTGCCGGGCATGCCGCACCTGGGGTCCGGAACCTACTGGAAACGTAACGGTGAGTGGGTGTTCGCCACGCCGAACATCAGCAAGGGACTGATCTCGGTCATCGACTTCAAGACCTGGACACTGATCAAGGAAATTCCGACCCTGGGGCCGGGCTTCTTCATGCGCAGTCACGTTAACTCGCGGTATGCCTGGACCGACGTGTTCTTCGGGCCCGACAACGATGCGATCCACCTGATTGACAAGCAGACTCTGGAAATCGCCCACACCTTGCGTCCGATGCCTGGCAAGACGGCCGCCCACGTTGAGTTCACTCGCGATGGTCGCTACTTGTTGCTGAGCGTCTGGGCCACCGATGGCGCGTTGATTGTGTATGACAGTAATACGCTTGAGGAGGTTAAGCGCATTCCGATGAACAAGCCGTCGGGCAAATATAACGTGGGGAACAAGATTGAGTTTGTGGAGGGGACTTCGCATTAGGGCTTGGGTTTGGGCTTGGGTTTGGGTTTGGGTTTGGGTTTGGGTTTGGGTTTGGGTTTGGGTTTGGGTGTATATCCGTTTCTGCGGTAACGGCTTCTATTGGTTTCGCTTTTACAGCGAGTCACTTTCGAAAAGCGCGAAAGTAACCAAAGCGCTTCTGCCCCTTTCGTTCGGTGGCTCGCCTAGGCTCGCCATGCCCTCGCTCCGGTCCTGCTCCGTGGGCCCGCCGCCATCGGCCATCCATGGCCGGGGGCGGCTAACCCGGCATCCATGCCGGGTTGCCCACTGCGCAGAACCTCCTCTCGGCCTCTCGAGGGGGCGAGCACCGCAACAGCACTGCGAGGCGGCCTACCGGCCGGCCTTATTTCGGGTTGTGTACACCCTGATGATCGTTCCCACGCTCCGCGTGGGAATGCATCCCGTGACGCTCCGCGTCACCAGTGCGCAGGACTCAAGTCTTGCGTCGCGAGCGGAACGCGGAGCGTCCCCGGCGGCATTCCCACGCAGAGCGTGGGAACGATCAGTGTGGGAACGACTCCTGTTGCTTTGGCTGTTGCTTTGGCTCTGGCTGTTGATCTGGCTTTTGATCTTGACTTTGATCTGCCCCGTCGGAAGGCCGAACGCAGGTTCTGCGCAGTGGGCACCGCGGCAAGGATGCCGCGGTAGCCGCCCCCGGCCATGGATGGCCGATGGCGGCGGGCCCACGGAGCAGGACCGGAGTGAGGGTATGGCGAGCCACAGCGAGGCACCGTACGTCAGGGGCCGAAGCGTTTTGGTTACTTTGGCGCTTTTCCAAAGTGACCCGCCGTAAGGGCGGAACCAATAGTAGTCGTCACCGCAGCAACGGATATGTACACCATCAAAACCTAGTCGGCTGTCAGGCCGCCATCGCAGGCAAGCCAGCTCCCACAAGGCTCCGGGAACATCCGCAAAATTGTGAGTTCACCCATCATCCCAAGGTATAACCGTTATCAACTTTCCAGTCCTGCCCATAGACACCCCGTGCGCCTTGGGACAGTTGAAAAATAATCACATTGGCCACCGCCGACGCATCGAGAAAATGACCAGGCAGCAGACGCTTGCCAAGGGTATCAGCGACGTCATCAAGCTCACCGTCGCTCAACCCCAGGCTGTCCCACATCGAGGTCGCGGTCGGTCCCGGCGAGACCAGATTGATGCGCACGTCATAACGCGCAAACTCCACCGCCAAGGTGCGCGCCTGAGCCGCCAGCGCGGCCTTGCTGGCAATGCAGGCAGCCAGACCGGGAAAGCTCGAACCGGTCAGGAAACTACCGACAAACACCACCGAAGCCGGGTTCGCCAACTCACCGCGCAACGCCGCCAGGGTATTCAGCGCCCCGGCACCGTTGACTGCCCATTGGCGCTGGAAGGCCGGCATGTCCAGGCTGTCGGCCATTTCGGCAATGCCCGCGTTGGGCACCAGATAATCCACCCTCCCCAGCGCCGCCGCCCGCCGGGCCAGCCCTTGCAGGTCTTCCTCGCACGTGACGTCCCCGGCACACCATTGCAGCCGTTCACCGTAGATCTGCTGCAACGCTGGCAATTCACCGACGGTGCGTGACATCGCCAGCACCTTGACCCCACGCGGCAACAGCGCGGCGCACAACGCCAGGCCAATCCCGGAGCTGGCGCCGGTGATCACCGCCAGACGATCCTGAAACTCGGTTTGCATCATGTTCTCCTGGGCATCGTTAATGCCAAGCACTGGGGACGTTGTGAGCCCCTATCTTTGAACAGACACAGAAATACCGACTTGACGGCGATCAGATTTTCTCGATGACGCCTCGGATAATCGGCCAGCTCAATGAGTCGAGTGCGACATCGCTGCCTGCTGCTGAAGCACCGCCTGATCGATCTCGCTGAACCGCAGCACACGACCGCCCTGGTCGGCGGCCAGTTTTTCCGCAGCCTGCTGGCTGGAGAAAGACGCCAGCACTACACCCATGGCGCCTTTGAGCTGGGTGCCGACCACGTAAAACGCATCCTTGGCATCGATCAGATGGGCATCATTGGGGGCGTTCCACGGACTGCGGCCCATGTCGTGGACATACAACCGGGCCTCGCCATGATGATTTTCCGGTTGCAGCCACCAACCGATCATCTCCGCCGTGGAGCAGAATTTCTTGATGCCGCTGCGCTCGACCACTTCGCCCTTGGGCCCGGGGAAGCCGTCGATGATCATGCCGCAAACATGGCATTCATCACTGGGATGGAAGGCAGCGGCGGCGTCGCTGTAGGTGGCTTGCACCGGTTTGTCACAGGCCGCCAGCAGCAGACAGACCATCAGGCCCGCCACGGCGCGTACCGTCGTCGAATACAGATTACTCATCGTCAGATGCTCCAAAAACCAAGGTGTGAATTCATGTCGCCCGTCGACGGAACAGCAACCAGGCCAAGCCCAAAGGCACCGCCACCCATAGCAACAGGCACAACCAGAGCATCGAACCCGGTACAGGCAAATCGCTGCCCAGGGTCAGCACGCCAGCGCTGCCGGCGCCGGGCTCGAAACCGGAAAGATTGATCAGGCGATAGACATCGGCGGGGTTGAGCAGCAGTAACCACGGCAGCACCTTCGGGTTGAACTGCCCTTCGCTCAGCACCAGCAGTGCCAACAGCGCCAGGTCGAACACCAGCACGAAGAAGAACCACACCCCCAGCGCCAGCCCGGCGGCGGTGGATTTCTCGGCAGACACACTGCTCAGCACATAGGCCAGCCCTAGGAAGCCCCAGCCCAGTAACGTCGACGACAGCATGAATCGTCCAAACGCCCAGAGCAGCAGGTTCAGTTCGACGTCCTCCACCAGCACCGCAATCGCGAGCATCGCGCAGCCGAAACCGATGAGGGTGGCCATCGCCAGGATCAATCCGTGACCGACGAACTTGCCGAGCAGAATGTGTCCGCGCCCCAGCGGATAGGTCAGTAACAGCAGCAACGTGCCGCTTTCGTCTTCGCCGACGATGGCGTCATAGGCCAGCAGCAAGGCAATCAGCGGCATCAGGAACGTCGCCAGACTGGCCAGGCTGGCGATGGTGGCAGGCACCGAGGTGAAGCCCAATTGCCCCGAAGCCGCCGCCCCCAACCAGGCGATGCCGGTCGCCAACACAGCGAACAACAGGCTGATCGCCAACAACCAGCGGTTGCGCAAACCGTCATTGAATTCCTTACGAGCCATGTTCCAGATCGGGTTCATACGGTCTCTCCACTGGGGGTCGCGCCGGCCCGGCCCATGTAATAGCGGTAGATGTCCTCCAGGGACGGTGGATCGATTTCCACGTCGGCCGGCTCGTGCTCATTGAGCAATTGGCGCAACAGGTCCAATTTGTTGCCATTGAGCGCAGCCACTTCAAGGCCCTCCACGCCCCAGCGCTGGGTGATGTGCCCGGCGTTGTTCCAGGATCGCTGCAATGGCTCGGGGTGCTTGAGCCCATTGGCGCGAATCAGCGTCGGCAACCCGGCTTCCTCGCGCAAACTGCGCAGGCTGCCGAGGGCCAGCAGGCGCCCCTGGGTCAGAATCGCGGCACGGTTGATGTGCGCCTCGACGCCCGGCAATACGTGGGAACAGAGAATGATGCTGGTGCCCTGGCTGCGCAGCCGATCGAGCAATCGATAGAGGTCTTGAGTGGCGATAGGATCGAGGCCAACGGTCGGCTCGTCGAGCAGCAACAAGCGCGGCTCGCCGAGCAAGGCTTGCGCCAGTCCCAGGCGCTGACGCATGCCCTTGGAGTAGGTTTTGACTCGTCGATGTGCCGCGTTCGCCAGGCCTACTTCATCCAGCAGCACGTCTACTTGCGCGGGCGCTGCACCTTTGAGTCGGGCGAAATGACGCAAGGTCTCCTGGCCGCTCATCTGCGGATAGAAGGTCACGTTCTCCGGCAAATAGCCCAGCAAACGCCTTACGTGCGGATCACTGGGCAAGCGGCCGAATACCCTGACCGAACCTTCACTGGCCTGAAGCAGGCCGAGCACCAGTTTCATGCTGGTGGTCTTGCCCGCGCCGTTATGCCCGAACAAGCCCAGCACTTCACCTTCGCCCAGGCTCAGGTTCAACTGATGCAACACGGTGGTGTACCCATAGCGCTGGCTGACGCCTTCCATGTCGATGACGTTCATGCGGTGGGCTCCTGGGTCAGGGGTCGTGTGGTGGGATTCATCAGCGGATGGCTGTCCAGGACGCCCGGCGATTTCATCACCGGAAAGGCCCGTTGCACCCAACGCAGCAATTCGATCCCGGGGCTGTTCATCAACAGCCGCACTTGCGGGTACAGCCACAGCAAGCGGTCGACGTTGTCGTTAGGTTCATAGGCGATATCGCCCAGGCCATCGTTGTTGCGATCCCAACCCAGGTAATCGCTCCAGTAATTGCCCCGGCCATCCGCCGACCATTCCTGCAAGCGGGTGGCGACGTATTTGACCTGCCGTTGGTTGCCGACAAAGGCGTTGTCGGCGATGCGGTTGTCTTCGGAGCCGGCGGTGAGGTGAATGCCCACGGCGCTGTGCTCGAAGTGGTTGTGTTCGATGCTGTTGAACAGCGAGTTGTAGATGAACAGCGCCTTGCCTTCGGCGCCGCTGATCATGCTGTCGCCGGTCGAGCCGTCGCGCACGTCCGTGACGAAGTTGTCGCGCAAGGTTGAATAGGTGATGTAGTTCATCAGGATGCCGTAGTTCTGATCCTGTTCGGAGCGGTTGCCGATCACCGTGAGCTTGCGGCTTTGCATCAAGGCGTAGCCGGTACGGGTGCGGCGCGTGGTGTTGTCGATCAGCCGGTTGTCGTTGGCGAACATGTAATGCACGCCGTAACGCAGGTCTTCCAGGGTGTTGCCCTGCAGCAAGTTGCCGTTGGAGGTGTCGATGTAGATGCCATCGCGGGTGTCGCGCACCTGGTTGCCGATGACCCGGGCGCCATGCACCGCATACAGATGAATACCGTTGCCGCGATCCTGGGAGCGCAGCGCCGGATCCCCCTGGATGCGGTTGTCGATCAGACTCGCATCCTGCGTACCGTCGACCCAGATACCGAAACCCTGGCCCTGCAGGCGATTGCCTTTGATCACCGCGCCACGGGCCTTGGGCTGGAGGAACACCGCCGCATTCATGGCCGTGAGGTCGTGCCCCCAATCCAGAAAGGTACAGCCCTCAATCCGCACATCGGGCGCGCTGACGATCACCCCGTTGCCCTGCCCTTGCGCCTGAAACACCGCGCCGGGCTCGCAAACAATTTGCATCGGTTGATCGACGCTGAACGAGCCACGGTACTCGCCCGCCGGCAGGTGCCAGCGTTGTTGCGCGTCAACCCGCAACGGCAACGTGGTGATCGGTTGCACCGCCGCCAGTGCGCCGCCTGATATCAACAGGAGCACAAGGGCAATGGCCTTCACCGGACTTTCCTTGATATCGGTCATCGGCCTGCTCCCGTTGATTGGCAACCGTCAGGCTCGCTCGACCTTCATGCGGCCGACCATTTCCATGTGCAGCGCATGGCAGAACCAGCTGCAGTAGTACCAATGCAGGCCGGCCTTGTCGGCGGTAAAGGTGATGGACGAGGTTTGCTGCGGGCTGATCTCCATGCTGGCGCCATGGTTAGTCATGACGAAACCGTGAGTCACGTCTTCAATCTGGTCGATGTTGGTGATGGTCACGGTGACCTCGTTGCCCTGCTTGACGGTGAACTCGGTCAGACCATAGGCCGGCGCCATGGACGTCATGTAGACCCGCACATGATTGCCGTCGCGGATGACCTTGTTGTCGGTCTCCAGGTTGATCCCGTCTTTCTTGGCCAGCTCCACGGTGGCGGCGAAGAACGGGTCGTTGCGGTTCCAGATCTTTTGGGTCTTGATCTGGTCCCGGCGCGCCAGGATGCAATCGTGAGGTTCGGCAAACGCAGGGCCGTCATGCACCAGCTTCATCTCTTCGCCGGAGATATCGATCAACTGGTCATTTTCCGGGTGCAGCGGCCCGGTCGGCAGGAAGCGGTCCTTGGAGAATTTGCACAACACCACCAGCCACTTGCCATCCGCTTCGCTGGTTTCGGTCAGCGAGGCGTGGTTATGGCCGGGCTGGTACTGCACGTCGAGCTTCTGCTTGATGTAATTGACCTTCTCGCCCTTGTAGGCACGTATCGCTTCCTCCATGTTCCACTTCACCACCTGGCTGTCGATGAACAGCGTGGTGTAGGCATTGCCGCGACCGTCGAAGGTGGTGTGCAAAGGGCCAAGGCCCAGTTCCGGCTCGGCGACGATAACCTCGCGCGGGTCCTTGAATTTATCGGCGAACAGGTCGTCCAGCCGGTCGATGGCGATCATCGAGACCGTCGGCGACAGCTTGCCGTTGGCAATGAAGTACTTGCCATCGGATGAGGTGTTGAGGCCGTGGGGGTTCTTCGGCACCGGGATGTAGCGAGTGAATTCGGAATCCTTGCCGTCGGTTTTACGACCGTCGACCACCGGCACTTTCGAGTCTTCCAGGGTGATGAACTTGCCAGCCTTGATCGCGGCCTCGATGCGCGGGATGTTGAACACCACGACCCAGTCGCGCTCATTGCGCATCATGCCGCCAAGGTCGTAAGCCTTCTCCGAGTTGTAGCAGGTGGACGCGGCGTACTTGCCGGTGTAATCGGCGTCGGAGTTGTCCAGGTTGCCGTCGACGATCACCTGGAAGGCCATCTCCATTTTCTCGGCATCGATGGCGTTGAACATGGTGAAGCTGTTCTTGTCTTGCAGGTCGAAGGTGCTGCCGTCATTGGGGTGCGGGATGACGAATTCGGCATTGGCGAACACGTACTTGGTGTAAGGCACTTTTTGCAGACGCAGGCCGTGAATGGCCTGCACGTTCGGCACGGTGAGAATCTTGTCGCACTTCATGATGTCCAGGCGGATGCGCGCGACACGGGAGTTGGCCTTGTCGTTGATGAACAGGTACTTGCCGTCGTACTTGCCGTCGGTCATGGAGATATGCGGGTGATGGCAATCGCCATTCTGAAACTTTGCACTGTCGCCCAGGATCCGCTTGCTTTCGTTGGTCAGGCCCCAGCCGGTGGCCGAGTCGACGTTGAACACCGGAATACGCATCAACTCACGCATCGACGGCACGCCCAGCACTCGCACTTCGCCCTGATGACCACCGCTCCAGAAGCCGTAGTATTCGTCCAGCTCACCGGGGCCGACATGGATTTTCGCCTGCGCATCCTTGACCGCTGCCGCCCACGACTCGCGGCTGAACACTGCGCCGCCCAACGTCGCGGCACCCGCCAGCACCGCACCGGTGACGGCACTGCTGCCCAGAAAACCGCGCCGGCTGAGTCCGGTCTGTTCCTCTTCCTGCATGGCTTTTTTGGATTCTGTGTCAGTCATGTTGCGTACTCCTTGAAGAGATAAAACGGTCACTGCGCACATGCGCTCGCAAGCTTCATTCAGCAGCCGGCACTTGCACGACAGGTATCAGTTGCACCGCCACGGGTGCCGATTTGCCGCGCTTCTTGCGCTTGTTGATCAGCGGCGGGCATTTGTCTTCGTTGTGGTAAGTCATCTGGCAATCGAGGCAGTAGTGGCACTCATTGGCATTGATCCGGCCATCCGGGTGAATCGCCTGGATCTCGCATTCCTTGGCGCACAACTGGCAGGGACTGCCGCACTCCTTGCGGCGCTTGAGCCAGTCGAACAGGCGCAATTTGGTCGGGATCGCCAGCGCCGCGCCCAAGGGGCAGATATAGCGGCAATAGACTTTGCGCGTGAAAAGGTTGATCACCAGCAGCCCCACCGCGTAGAGCACGAACCACCACTGGCGGTCGAACTTGAGGGTGATGGCGGTTTTGAAGGGTTCCACCTCGGCGAACAGTTCGGCGGTGGACATCGATTCCAGGGAGATACCGAAGAGCAGCAGCAAAATGATGTATTTGATCGCCCACAGCCGCTCATGCACCGCAAAGGGCAATTCGTATTGGGGAATTTTCAATTTGCGCGCGGCTTCGTTGATCAACTCTTGCAAGGCGCCAAACGGGCACAGCCAGCCGCAGAACACACCACGGCCCCACAACAAAATGCTCGCGGCGGTGAAGACCCAGAGCATGAAGATCAGCGGATCGGTGAGAAACAGCTCCCAGCGAAAGTGCTCGAACAGCGCATGAACAAAGGTCAGGACATTGACCACCGACAATTGCCCCAAGGCATACCAGCCCAGAAAGACCACGGTAAAGAGCAGGTAACCACGACGCAGCCAGTGCAGAAAGCGTGGCCGGCGGGTGAGTTTGTCTTGCAGGAACAGGATGGCCGTCAGCAGCAACAACGCACTCGCGAGGACGGCGATCTGGAAGTGTTTCTGGTACCAGATGTTCAACCACATCGGCCGGCTGGCTTCCTCGATGGCCGCCCGTTCCTCGGCACTGGGCGCGGGTCGCTCAAGGTAGGGCTCGGGCAGTTGATAAGGCAGTTCGAAGCTGCTGAAGGTGCCGCTGACCGGTCCCGTCTGACGCCGCACCAGGAGCTCCAGCGACCAGGGCGATCCCGGATCGAACCCCGCCGGTTTGCGCACAATGAAAATCGACATTTCATTGAACTCGGGCATGCCCTTGGCAAATACGTCGGAGAGCCGCTGATGGTCCATGTCGCGAAAGCTGATGACGTTGCCGAACTGACGCAATTGCACCCGATCGAAAATCCCGCCGCGCACATAACCCGAGCCTTTATAGGAAAACAGCCCACGACCCAGCACCAGGATGGCTTGCTCGCCAGGTTTGAGTTCCTGCATGAGGAAGCGATATTGATTGTCGCCCAGCAGCGCGCGGCCAATGGTCGGTGGGTTCAAGTCGGCGGTGTACAGCTCGATAAAGGTGTCATCGACTTGATCCGGGCCGGCGTTGTCGACGCCTTCGGCTTCGGTGCCCTTGAAGGCTGCATCGACTTGTCCACGGGTCAGGTTCAACCGGCGAATGGCGCCGTTTCCGGTCAGTTGCTCCCAGGTGGCGGGCTCGTAAAAATCCTGGCGCACGGTGGCGGGTTTGTTCACCACCCCGCCCTTGTCCTCGATCAGCTTCAACGATACGGCCACCTCATGGGCGGCACGCATGATGACCTCATTGACCACCATAGCGGTGACCGTTGCGCCGGCGATGGCATCCACGGTGACCGCGCTCGGGTCGCTGGAATGGCCGACCACCACCCGCTGGCTGACCTTGATCCCTTTGTATCGGGCACTGAAACCGTGGAGTTTTTCTTCGGGGATGCCGATCAGCAGAATCGGTTCGTGGTGCTCCAGCACATAGGCGTCCTGAATCACGCCGGCGGTGTCGAGGATCACCTGGGTGTTGATGGGTTTGCCCGAGTAGGCCGGAATATCCACCACATCCAGGCTCTGGAACACGTACCCGATAACCTTGCCGGCCGCCGACAGCGTGCGCACCTTGAACTTGCCTTCGGCTGCGGACACCGAATCGGTTTGAGGGAAGACTTTCTCGATGCGCTGCTGCTCGATGTCACCGTATGACTTGGCCTGCACCGTCGCGAACGCTGCGATCATCAGCAAGACCATCACCATCAGCCCGACGCTCCAGATGCGCAGGTTGCCATGTGTCGAAGGCTGATGGATTGTCATGAACTCGCTGATTTCAAAGGGGCTTGCGGCCATGTTAGGCAGCGTTGTGCACCCTGCCCTTGATTGAAATCAACTCAATGGAACTCCTTGCACCTATAGCGTCCAGACGCCTCAAACGGTGCGGGAAAACCGGCCTTTTTGCTCCCCTCCCAGATAGGCGTCAAACGCCATCGCGGCACTGCGCATCATCAAATGCCCTTGCGGCAACAGCACCAATTCGTCGCTGTGAATCTGCAACAGTCCGTCACGCACCTGCTCGTCCAGTTGCGCCAGCGCATCGGCAAAATACTCGGTGAAGCAAATGCCATGACCCGCTTCGAACTTGGCGAAATCGATCCTGCCGTGGCACATCAGGTCGCTGATCACTTCGCGGCGCAGCAAGTCATCGGCGCTCAAGCGATAACCACGATGCACCGGCAACAAGCCTTGATCGATACGGGCGTAATACTGCGAAAGCTCCTTGACGCTCTGGCTGTAGCTGTCACCGACCTTGCCGATCGAAGACACCCCAAGGCCGATCAAATCGCAGTCGGCATGGGTCGAATAACCCTGAAAATTGCGTTGCAGGGTGCCATGGGTGCGGGCCAACGCCAGTTCATCATCCGGCAAAGCGAAATGATCCATGCCGATATAGACATAACCGGCCTCGGTCAGACGGCGGATGGTCAGTTCCAGCAACTCCAGCTTGCGCTCCGGTGGCGGCATGTCCGCCGGGCGAATCAGCCGTTGCGCACGCACCAGCTCCGGTAAATGGGCGTAGCTGTAAGCGGCAATCCGGTCCGGACGCAGGGCGATGATCTTGCCGAGGGTGACGTCGAAACTGTTCACCGTTTGCAGTGGCAGGCCGTAAATCAGATCGACGCTGATCGACTTGAATTGCGCCTCACGCGCTGCCGCGACCAACGCATAAATCTGTTCTTCGCTTTGTTGCCGATTGACCGCGGCTTGTACGTCGGGATCGAAGTCCTGCACGCCAAAACTCAGACGATTGAACCCCAATTGACGCAGCGACTGGATCTGCTCGGTGTTGATGGTGCGTGGATCGACCTCGATGGAAAACTCATGGTCATCGCTGTCGTCCATGTCGAATGCCTGGTGCAAACAGTCCATCAGGTCCGCCAGCTGTTCACTGGTCAAATACGTCGGCGTGCCCCCGCCCAGGTGCAGTTGCGTGAGTTTGCGCGTGCTGTCGAACAACGCGGCCTGCATCACGATTTCACGCTTGAGGTACGTCAGGTATTCGACCGCCCGATGGGTTTTCTGGGTAATGATTTTGTTGCAGGCGCAGTAGTAGCAAAGGCTCTTGCAGAACGGAATATGGATATACACCGACAATGGCTTGGGCACCGCCGCCAGGTTGCTGTCGGAGGCGGCACGCTGATAGTCGTCGACGGCAAACGCCTGATGAAACTGTGGCGCCGTGGGGTAAGAGGTGTAGCGCGGCCCGGGGCGGTCATACTTCTCGACCAGGGCTCGATCGAAATCGAATGCAGGTTTCATGATCAATCAACTCGCAGGTGGGTTAATGCGTTGCACTGCCCAAATCCTTTTCAAACAGGTTGCAGATGGCATCTGCTTCCGGCCGACCGGCGGGAAGAATGCTGATAAAACGGTCCGACAATTCAATCAACCCGTCACGACTCAATTGCTCCAGCAATGGCCAGACAGATGCAAAATACTTGGAGAAAATCAGCCCATAGCGCCGCTCGATGGCGCGGATATCCAGCTCTTGATCACACGCCAGTCGCTCCATGACCATGTGCCTTATCTGATCCCCCGCCTCGAAACGCCAGCCACGAGACGTCGGCAATTGACCCCGGTCCAGTTGCTGCTGATAACGCTCGATTACATCGGTGTTTTGCGTATACAAATCGTCGATCTGACTGATAGCCCCCAGACCGAAGCCGATATGGTCGCAATAGCCGTGACGGGTAAAACCGTCACAGGTGCGACGCAACCGGCCGCGCTCCTGAGCGATCGCCAGATCATCGTCGGGCCGCACAAACTGCCCCATACCGATGTAGTGATAGCCCACGGCGATCAACTGTTCGAAGGCGATCTGGCGCATCGCGCCTTTATCGTCCTGGCTGCACAGTTCCCTGACCTTGTCGCCGAGCCTTGGACGATAACGGCGAGGTGGTCGGGCATAGTCGAACACCATCAGCCTGTCCGGCTCCAGCTCAATGATCGCCGCCAGCTTCAGCGCGAAGCTTTCTGGCGTTTGCCAGGCATGACCAAAACCCAGATCGACATTGATCGATCGATAACCAAAGGTGCGGGCGGCATCGATCAGTGAATGAATGGGGGCCGGGTTCTGGTAGCAGGCCACCGACATGTCACAGTCGGTATCGATATCCGGAACGCCAATGCTGACGTGATTGAATCCCTGGTTGCGCAATGCGCCCATGGTCGACCAATCGGTAGGGTGAAGGTCGACGTCGACGCTGTAGTCGCCGCACTCATGCTGGAGAAAGTTGAATCGACCACGCAGATGATTCATCAGGTGTTCGAGATGAGCGATGGTGGGTGTTCCGCCGCTCAGATGAAATTGTTCGACCCGTTGCTCCGCTCCCAGATGACAACCGGCGAGGTCGATCTCCTGTTCCAGGCGTTGAAGGTACTGTTCGATGTCGCCGTGCTCGCAGGCGACATCGCGCGGGGAACAAAAGGCTGGCTTGAGGCTGGAAGGCAACTGCACGTTCAGGGCGATCGGGCGTCGTTTCTGGCGGCTGACGCGCAAGGCACGAAGCAAATCCAGAGAGCCGATGCCGTCATGAAATTTTTGCGTGTCGGCATGGCAGTTGGGGTCGAGTACGCCCTGATCGCACCGAGCGATCAGATCGCCGGGGGCGTGAGAAAAATCGAGCATGACAGGTCTCCGAGACTGGCTGCGGATCAACAGTGTCCGGGATTGGCGAGCAATGCTCCTTGACTTGTATCAAGCGCAAGCCAACTGCTTGCAGGACAGACCTTGGGGCAAGGCCGCTCACCACGTCAGGTAAAACATACCCTTGGCCAGCAGGACGATGACGACCATATGGCAGAACACACTGGCATGGATGAAATGCAGGTATCGAGCGTTCATTCGGCCGCTTTTGAACAGAAACATGGCGGCCAGGAAATGCAGCAGCACGCTCACGGCGACCATGATTTTCAACAGCAACAAGGTGCTGAACGATGAGGCCATTGGCGTTGCAAGGACGGGCAAATAGCGCAGCCAGACCATGCCCAGCCCCGCGCCGAACAATACCAGCAGCACCCATGGCATCAGGGTGCGGGCTCGGCGGCCAATACTCTCTTCGACCAGCAGCATCACCTTGGCGGGCAACTGTTTGCGGATGCTTTCCAGAAAAAGGACTTCGAAAAACACCGTGCCGATAAAGATCAGGGCGGCAAACAGATGAAAGGTTAGAAACAGCGGATAGAGCATGAATGTTCTCCCTCTATTCAGCTGTCGGTTTCTCCAGAGAATACAGAGCAGGTCGACTCAGGTGATTGACATCAATCAAGAAAACCGCGAATCCCGGATGCGTCCTGGCCGCGTGTCGCGAACGCAAGCGGCGATCCTTTTTTTGAAGGCCATGCGGGTTAGACAGCCTCAAAGCTCACCTTGAAACTATTGTCTAAGCTTAAGCTTCAGCATGAGGGCTCAGCCATGTGCGGACGACTTTCGCAGTATCGAGGCATTCACGAATTCGTGGCGGTGCTGAGTATGCCCAACGCCTTGGTCAATAATGCTGGCGAACAGCCGCTCGAGCTCTACAACGCCGCGCCGTCGACTCAGCTCGCCCTCTTCCACGAAGAAAGCGGCGTGCTGCACGCCGACAGGGTTCGTTGGGGCTGGCGACCGCACTGGGCCAGGGATCACGCGACACCAATCAACGCCAGGGTTGAGAAAGTTGCCCACGACCCGTTCTTCAAGGATATATGGCCGCACCGGGCAATTATTGCCATCGACAACTGGTTTGAATGGGTTTACGAGGGTGGCCCGAAGAAACAGCCTTACCTGATCCGTCGCAAGGATCGCGCGCCGATCCTGTGCGCCGCCATTGGTCAGTATCCAAGGTACGAAAAGGAACCGGATGAGCATGACGGCTTCGTGATCATCACCGCGGACAGTGAAGGCGGCATGGTGGATATTCATGACCGTCGGCCTGTGACGCTCAATCCCGAACTGGCCCGGGAATGGATTGACCCCTACACGCCCAAGGAGCGCGCCGAGCAGATACTCCTGCAGGAACGCGAACCTTGCGACGTCTTCGAATGGTTCAAAGTGGACGTGGCCGTGGGCAATGTGAGGAACCAGGGCTCAGAACTGATAGAGCCTATCGACGGCCCGCCTGAATCTCCTGTGACGCCCCGCCACCATGACGAGCGGAGATAAAACAATCTGAACCCGCACGTCCCCTCCAAAGTCGAAGAAATTGGCAGCCCTTAATCACTGAAGCATCACTTTAAAGGAGTCTTTTCATGAAGATTTCGGAAGTTATGACGAAAGATGTTTTAACAGCCAAGCCAAGCCAGACGATCCAGGAAGCCGCGAACATGATGGCCAGGATCGATAGCGGCGCCATCATGGTTGAGCAACAAGAGCGTCTGATTGGCATGATCACGGACCGGGATATAGCCATTAGAGCCGTAGCCGAAGGACTCCCCGGCAAAACCCCTATCAGTAAAGTAATGACTGGCGGCATCCGCTATTGCTTTGAGGATGAAGACATAGAGCAGGTGGCAAAGAACATGGCGGACGTGCAACTGCGTCGCCTGCCCGTGCTCAACCGAGACAAGCGTCTGGTGGGTGTCGTATCGCTGGGAAACATCGCCAGCACTCGATCTCAATCTGCCGCTGCTACGGTTTTGCGCGGGGTGGCACAGGCTCATTGACCGGGCCGCTCGCCTGGCCTGGGATCCCGTTCGAAACCCGGCTTCAGGGTCAGGCGAGTCCTTTAGCACACAGCTGCTGCAACAGTCTCGCCGAGATAACCTTTCCACACCCAGTGCGTCGTTCGCTGGGTCGCATGTTGATTGCACGACACATCAGTTTGGCTCGACGAGCAGGTCTTTGTCCTCCGCGCCTAGCGCCGGCTCTTGATCTTCCAATTTGTCGGTTTCACGTTTCTTTTTCAGCCGGGCTCGAGCGCGCTCGGTGTCATAGGTCTTTGCGTCGGCCAAGCCATTCAGGGTTGTTGAAATCCGATAGAAACCACCGCACGGCTCACAATAAATGCGCAAGCCGCCCCCGAACGAAAGATCTTCCAGCGCATTAGTGTTTCCACACAGAGGACAGTTCATAGCCACCGCCTGATCATTCAGTTAGCCGCTTTCAGCCCGCCATCAATGCTGACAACCCGGATCGGGAGGGTAACTAATAGCGGGGACATGTTGATATCGACAGGGGCTATCCATGGAGGTTGCTTGTTTTTTTGTCGATAGATCGAGCAATACCTGCGTGAGCTTCTGTAGGCGCTGCCGAAGGCTCGGGCCGCGTTCGGACGATCTTTTGATCTTTCAGGAGCCGCTGAAGGTCAAAAGATCGCAGCCTTCAGCAGCTCCTACGGGGGACAGGGTTATAGCCAGGACAGACGAATTCTAATCCGAAGTCAGCGGCTGCCTGGAGCGAATCGGCGCGATGACCGACCTATCCTCAGTGTCACGATGCAATAAGGAAACGTTGTAATCGTAGGTGGATATCAACGGCACCGGCTCATCATTGCGGGACATTTTAAGCCATCGTCTTGTGCGTTCGATGTCAAAGAACTCGTTCTTGAATTTCATTTTCGCCACAAGGTTCGCCGAGACCTTGTAGTGTCCACATCCGGCCGGGCATTTGACTTCTGACCAGTCTCCAGCCGCGTGAACCGTATTAGAGACAGCCTGACAGATTAGGCACTTCATGTTCGATCTCCGTATCCATGAATTACCAACTGTAGACGATCCTCGACCAAGGAGCGTTCACTTGGAAGAAAGATAAGAACATCAAAAAGTGAAGAGCCCAGCGCAATGGCCGGGCTCCGGTTATCTTCTGTTTTCCAGCATCTTATCGGCGAGTGCTTTGGCCCTTTGGATTAACAGATTCTGCCTGTCTTCGTGGGTGGCTTCTCCTACCACCGGTGCCGTCAGATTGCTTTCCGCAATCAACGCGGCACAGAAGTATTGATCCCAAACAGCGCTTTGCTCCGACTCCTGTCTATTCATTTGGTCGGCGATCATATGCGGCTCCTTTTGATGAGGTAGCCTCTTAAGTTTACGCCCGAATCGTGGACTACCCCCGTCGCGAAGGATGATCGGCACCTCATTGCAATCCGTTCACTGGCGACAAGTCGTTTCCTCAACTAGGATTTTTAGCGCACAGGACTTCGCCCACTGTGTTGTCGGGCGATTCATCAAAGGAGAGATAGATGACATCTACTCGAATTTCCGAGCAAACCTATCGTCGATGGTCCAGCCCCATCTTGCTCGAACTCAAGGAGAGAGAAGATCAGTTAAGCCCTTCGGCACGCCAGGCCCTGCAAAATGTCCTGGTCGAGAGGAGGCTTCTTGACACTGGCAACCCATCTGGCAGCGATCGGCGCAGGGCTGATCCGGCCAGGTAACGACAGGCATCAATAACGTTTGTCCATCACGCTCACCATTGACGCTGCTGGCTCTCTGCCGGCAGCGCGCTCATAAAGCCATTCCAAACTCCAGACAAAAAAAAAGCCCAGGCAGCTGATGGACGCCTGGGCTTTAAAAATGCATAAACCGTGGTGGTGAACGCGGGGCAATATTACCCAATCGCGCGACTTGTAACAAGATATTCTGACTCACTATCCAGTTACTAAATCTCCTAACTCATTAAATATCCACACTATTTTTAAGTCATCTGCTGACGACTCCACTCCCGACACCATCGATCGAAGCGGAAATAGCCCCCCGTGCATCGCGCACCAGCTCACGCCATTCGGCGTTGTTGATGAGGCCGGCGCCCTCCATTTCATCCGCCACTTTCAGCAGTTTGTCGTAGTGTTCTTCACAATCCATCCCGGCTTCCGGTTCTCTCAAGAGCCGGTACCAGGCATCGAGGGCTGCCTTTTTTCGATCATCATTCATAGCCAAACTCCCAAGAACTGTTTGCTCTTGGAAGTTAGTTGAGGAGTAACCGTTCCTGGATTCCGACATATGGCTGCGACATACGGCACAGGCCGTCACCCATAAACGAACAACGTTACAAACAATCCCGAACAGCTTGGCGCAGCGCCCCTGACTTGGCCCACGGTGGCCCCTGGTAAAGCGATACCCGGCTGCCATCCTTTGATCTCACGATAACCAGAATTTCGTCAGCCGTGATGATGCTCGGCGCGGTGATCCGGTAGCCATTGGAAATCGCCGATTGCGTCGATCCCGGAATGTCCTGACGCCACAACGGCAATACACACGCGGCATATTCCTTGGGCGCCTTATCGCTGTATTTGCTGATATTGGGCTCGCCGGGCACCACGGATGCGGGTAATGAACAGCCCGCCAACACCGCCACCGCTATTCCCGCTATCAACATGCGCATAACGTTTCCTTATCCTGAAAAACGGGAAATGTAGCCTGTACTTATGCATACATCCAGCGGACAGCCGGCGATGTCTCTATAACGGGGCTTCGCCCTGCCCCGGCTCGGCCCCCGAGCCGGAATCGGGATACAACCTCGCATTCAGGTACGTCATCCATCGCTCGTACGCTTCATGCTGCCATTTCGTGACCCGCTCCCATTCCGGGCCGCTCAACTGATGGGCCGAGATCAGTTTCATCATTTCCGTGGTGGCCGCATCCAGGTCAACGATCAGCTCATGCGCGTGGTGTCTGAAATCATCGGTAGTCGTCATTTGAGATGGCCTCCCTAGCGAATAGATCATTACCTCAATACGACAGCAGAGCTGTTCACTCGCGTTAATGTTCCCGACCAATGGAAGCCCTTCCCTTCCTATCCCTTCACACAGACCACCTGTCGCAAGGTGTGCAGTACTTCCACCAGATCACGCTGGGCGTACATGACTTTGTCGATGTCCTTGTAAGCCATCGGAATCTCGTCGATCACCGCCGCATCCTTGCGACACTCCACATGAGCGGTCGCGCGGATCTGGTCCGCGACGGAGAAGGTATTTTTGGCTTTGGTGCGGCTCATGGTCCGACCGGCACCGTGACTGCAGGAGCAGAACGATTGCTCGTTGCCGAGACCTCGAACGATGAAGCTTTTGGCCCCCATGGAACCGGGGATGATCCCCAGTTCGCCCTTCTTCGCCGACACCGCGCCCTTGCGGGTGACCAGGACGTCTTCACCGAAGTGCCGCTCTTTCTGCACGTAATTGTGGTGGCAGTTCACAGCCTCCAGCGCCACCTCGAAGGGTTTTCGGATCACTTGCCGCGCCGCCTGAATCACCGCCTGCATCATCAACGCCCGGTTCTGCCGGGCGAAGTCCTGAGCCCAGCCCACCGCTTCGACGTAGTCATCGAAGTGCCGGCTACCTTCCTTGAAATAGGCCAGATCGCGGTCCGGCAGATTGGCGATGTGCTGGCGCATGTCCGCCTGGGCCAACTGAATGAACAGGGTCCCAATGGCATTGCCAACGCCGCGAGAACCGCTGTGCAGCATAAACCAGACGCGGTTGGCCTCGTCCAGGCAGACCTCGATGAAGTGATTACCGGTACCGAGGGTGCCCAGATGCTGACGATTGTTGGTGCTGGCGAGTTTCGGGTATTTGTCGGTGATTGCCTTGAACCGTGAGCTCAGCGCCGCCCAGGCTTGATCGGCTTGCTGTGGAACGTGATTCCAGGCGCCTTCATCGCGGCGGCCACGGCTCAACGTGCGGCCATGGGGCACGGCTTTTTCGATGGCGCTGCGCAGGCCGTGCAGGTTGTCCGGCAAGTCGGCGGCGGTCAGTGAAGTGCGCGCGGCAATCATGCCGCAGCCGATGTCGACTCCCACGGCCGCCGGAATGATCGCGCCCACGGTGGGGATCACGCTGCCGATGGTGGACCCTTTGCCCAGATGCACATCCGGCATCACCGCCAGGTGCCTGAAGATGAACGGCATCTTCGCGATATTGATCAATTGCTGCCGGGCTTCGCTTTCAACCGGCACACCCTCGGTCCAGAGTTTGATCGGCTTGCCGTTGGCGACTTCCAGCAGTTGGTAGACAGGTTGTTGCATGATTTCGGCTCTCTTGCGATCAGACGAACATAACGCTCCAGACAGGTAAATGGGATTACTATTTCGTAGCGGGGAATTGCAGGAGGTCATCATGTGGCTTAATGAATATGAACAGCAACTTCGGCGCGACCTGCAAGGTGTAGCCTCGGACCTGAGGTGGTCGGCGGTAGAGCTTTTGCGCATCGCAGAGCAGTTGCGCCTGGCCGGCAATGATGTGGATGCAGAGGCAACGCTAAGGCTGTGCGCGTTGTTCCAGGGCGATGAAGAGCGACTGGCGGGCTATGCTGAAGAAGTGAAAGCAAAATCCATCACTCGAACGAAAGCTCACTAGAGAGCGCTGCCATGAACAAGCGTCTATGCGCGCTGATCGCCGTGCTGGCGGCGTCAGGTGGCTGCAACACGGAATCACACGTCTATCGAGACCAACCGCTGGTCGCCAAGGTCGAGACCGGCATGAGCAAGGAACAAGTCCAGCAGATTGGCGGCCAGCCTTTATCGATAACGCAGCGCACGGTGGAACCTGGCACCTGCTTTGACTACAAGCTGACCCAGGCCGGCCATCAGCAGCCGTACAATGTCAGCTTCGACGGCACGGGCAAGGTCGACCACAAAAGCTTCATGACCTGTGCGCAATGGAGTCATGCCCAACAAAGAGCCAGAGAATACTCCCCCTCCACAGGCGGGATGGGTGGCGGCGGTTACTGATTCCCGACCTGCTATAAAGCCCCGGCGAACCGGGGCTTCAAGTGCACTATTTATCTGATTTCTGGCTTTCTGATTTGTGGCTACGCGACGCTTTGCCCGACCGGGTTCTGTAGGCGGGAAGCGCAGCCGCATAGGCCAGCGCTTCCTCTCTGCTGCCAAAGGCTCCAAGCCGGTCACCTTTGGTGCACACCCGCCAAGGGCCGTTGTTCACGCTGAGTACGTCATAGCCGTTCATGTGCATTTTAGTCAGCATCGGAACGCTCATAGTCACCTCCATTTCGGCAGTGATAGTCCTGGATCGACTCAACTACCTTACACCCGACCTTCACTGAAGTGCCAACCAGACGTCGCGTCAGGATTCCGGCATTTCATTGCACTTTCAGCCGCCCTGTCGACTCAAACCCTTGAAGCAGACACTTCTGCGGATTTCGGTCTGAATATTGCATTTTTATGTCTATTTTGTGACAGGCGGCAGTCAGGTAACCCATGAAAGTACGTGCAACCGTCATTTGCGAGCAGGATCGGCATATCCTCCTCGTGCGCAAGCCCAGGGGGCGCTGGACCCTGCCGGGCGGAAAAGTCGAGCCTGGCGAAACTGCTGCGGGCGCGGCCACAAGAGAGCTTTACGAAGAAACAGGGCTTGAGGTCGACGACCTGCTGTACTTGATGGAGTGGGAAACCGCCAGCACCCGGCACCATGTCTACGAGGCGTTGGTCGTAAACATCGCAGAGGTTCGGCCGCAAAATGAAATCTTCGACTGCATCTGGTATCCGCTGGACGCGGTACAGAACCTGAACACAAGCGACGCCACACTCAGAATCGTCAAAGCGTTTCAGCGCCGCTTGTAGGCGGCAGGTTATCCAGAATCGGGCCAATTTTGCGGCGCACGCCACGACCGGCCGTTTCGAACGCCAGGCGCCGACCACGTGATCGCGTTATTCGAATCCTATAGCGTACACATCAACGTGGCGCAATGGACCAACGAGCTGCAAACAGCAATCGGTCTGGTGGGGGCGGGAATCGGGGTGACGTAGGTGCCGGCCTCAGTGCAGTTGCTGCACCGCGACGACATTGGCTTCACGCCGGTGCAGGAAGAAAACGCGACCTCGCCGATTATTCTCAGCAGGCACGTGGGCGATGTATCGCCGGGGTTGAATCATTGTTTGCAGATGATCGATGAACTGCTGCCGAGAGAAGACTCGTAAATCAGGCCATCACACCGGCAAAGGCTCTGCGCCCGGCGCGCATTTCTGTGCGAAGTTCGCCGATCAGGTTGGAAATATCGCGGACACTGGTCAACTCTTCGGGCGATACACCGGTGATCAACAGCTCTATCCGCCCGGTGATGCGATCGAAGACCTTGATCCGCAACGTTTCATCGCGATTCACGGTGCATTCGCAGGACAGCGGCTTGAAACCGGACTCAATAATTTGGCGAAGCTGCGCAAGTGGAACCATGGCGGACGCCCTCCTTGACGGTTTTCCGATTGGATCCACCCAGAGTAGATCAACTTCAATCATCCTGCGCCAGCGAACGCTATCAATTAGTGTTAGCTACTTCTCACTTCGAACAATCAATCGCCCGGCATCGTTCAGTGAGCATCCCCGTCCCACAACCAGTTCCAGATCCCTGGCAACTCAACCGCCTCTGAACTGTCATGGACAGTACGCGCCATGGCCGCCCGCTGTAGCGCTGCCGTGTCGTCGTAAAACGCTTTCTGCGCCGTGACCAGACCTGCGGCACTGGCACTGTCGAGCAGGATTTGCAGGTATTCCCGGGTATGCCGGGCGGTGTAGCGATTCAGGTCATGAAAGGTCACCACCACCGGAATCACCCCGTCCACTGTCGGCAACTCACCGAGGGCAATGCGCTCGCGGACTTCGGACACCTGCCGCAGCATATTGGCCCGCCGACGGGGGCTGGCGTTGAAGCCCCAGATCTTGCCGTCATTGGCGCTCAGGTCGGTCAGCAGTACGTGCATGCCATGCTGTTGATAGGCCGCGAAGGTGCGCTTGTCGTAGTTCCAGAATGGCGGGCGCACCAGGGTCGGCGAGGCGTTGGTGATTGCGGCGATGTCTGCGCTGCCATCAGTGAGCGACTGTTCCAGTTCTTCCGGGTCCAGCGAACGATGGTTGGTGTGCCGGGGCGTGGCCGTGTGGAAGCCCAACAGGTGACCTTCGGCATGCTCGCGACGCATGATCTGCCGGCCCATGTCACTGCCGCCGGCGCGTGAGGCCCGGGTCTGCACGAAGAACACGGCTTTAATGTCCGGTTGCAGCGGATTGCGCGCGAGGCTGTCGAGCACGGTGACCGTCGGGTTGTAAAAACCGGACGCGCTGGGCCCGTCGTCGAAGGTCAGCAGAAAGCGGATCGGCGCTTGCGTGCGCAGCCCCTGTTGCGTCTGCGGCGTCATTTCAATGGGCGCGGCGATGCAGCCAAACAGCCCGACTGCGATGGCGAACGCGGAGAAAACCTTAACCAACTGCTTCATGTTTTGCCTTGGACCAGACCCTGCGGTCATCACGTTTAATGGCAAAATTCCCTCGCCCATTCATCCTTCGACCGACCCGCAGATCGCTGCGAGCCGAGGTTGGATAAGGGTACACAGAGTTTGGTTCCGGCGCCCGCTCCCGGACTCGCGTTATGCCTTCGATTTTCGGTTATTGCGCCAGCGCCTGCTGGAACGAGCTGTCGATAATCGGTGCCGTCGCCAGGGCGGCCGGCAATGCCTTGACCTTGAACAGGAAGTCCGCGGTGCTTTGCAGATCTGCTGCGGCTTGTTGATCCACCGGGCCGACGGTCATGTGCGCCTGGCGCAGCCAATGGCGCGAGACGTTCTGGTCCAGATTGGCCTTTTTCGCCCAGAGATCTGCGTACTCGTCAGTGTGGCTGTCGACCCAGGCCCGGGCCTTTTTCAGGCGGACCAGGAAGTCGGCGATGGCTTCACGTTTGCTGTCGATCGAAGGCGTCGAAGCGGCGATGGCACTCAGGCCGGGCATCAGGTTTTTGGCGGTGAGAATCGGCCGGGCGCCGGAGAACAGAATCTGCTGGGAAATGTAGGGTTCCCAGACCGGAAACGCATCGATGCTGCCTTGAGGTAATGCGGCGGCAGCGTCAATCGGCATCAGTTTGATGAAGTCGACGTAGGTCTCCGGCAAATCGGCTTGCTCCAGAGCGCGCAAGGTCAGCTGCTGGCTCCAGGCGCCGGGCCAGTAAGCGACTTTCTTGTCCTTGAGATCGGCGATGGTCTTGACCGGCGAATCCTTGGGCACCAGCAAGGCGATGGTGTCCGGGTTCTGCCGCGACACGCCGATCAGCTTGACCGGTGCCTGTTTGGCGGCCAGAAACAGAAAACCCGAATCGCCGAGAAAACCCAGGTCCAACGCGCCGGTATTCAGCGCTTCGGCCAGCGGCGCAGCGGCCTGGAAGTGTTTCCAGTCGACGCTATAAGGCGCTCCTTGCAACACACCCGATGCCTCCACCGAGGCGCGAATGTTGTAGTAGTTCTGATCGCCGACGTGCAACACCACGGGGTCGGCGCCGTAGGTCAAAGGCACGGCAAACAGGGCGCTGGCCAACAGACCGCGCAGGTATTGGGAGAGATTCATCGGGACTCCTGGAGGGTTATTTTTATAGACCATAACGCTCTTACAGGGGCAATTTTAAATTCTATTTGTGCATAAGCTCATGACCGGGAACAGTGAGTGTTTACCCAGCAACAGTGAGTCAACAGTCTGCATTTCCCGGTACATTTCTTTGTCTGCGGCACATTGCCTTAGCTGTGGGAGCGGGCTTGCTCGCGAATGCGGTGTGCCATTCAGCATTGATATTGACTGACACACCGCTTTCGCGAGCAAGCCCGCTCCCACAGGTGATTGCATTTCAGGCTGCTGAAACTAAAAAGCCCCGCTATCTAAGGCGGGGCTTTTGGCATGTGCAGATCTGTCAGGGCTTCAGCGGGCGCTCCTGATCGCGGTCCGACAGTTCTTTACCGTCGTCGGGATGCTTCCAGTCCGGCGTCGAACGCCTCTGCTGCTCGAGCTCTTCCTCCGTCGGTTCATCGATATCCTCATCCGGGTCCGGACGCGTTGGTTCAGTGGCCATGTCCACCTCCCTTCCTCGAAAGATCAGTCATCTGTTTTAAGCGTAGAACAGTTTCGGATGGGACGACTCAGAGCCACCACCGCAACAAAAAGAAGAACCCCATGCTCAACAACATGCTGAGCAAGGTGTTGCGGGTGTAAAGCACCAGGCCCACCGCCACCAGCGAACTGATCAGATAGGGATTGTCCCACTGCAGGTTCAGCTGCTTGTCGGGCATGAACACAATCGGCCCGCAGATCGCGGTGAGCATGCCCGGCACCGCGAAACCGAGGAACTGCCGGGCATTGCTGCTCAAGCGCACCGGCAGTCGAGGCTCGAGAAATACGTAGCGGTTCAGGAATACCAGCAGGCCCATCCCGATAATCACAGCCCAGACCATCATGTGCGCCCCACATAGAGTTTGTTGCAGATAAAGCCTGCGGTCATGCCCGCCAACCCCGACAACACCAACGCCGAGCCCCATTGCCAATAGCTGAACAGCACCGAACAGAACAGTGAGACCGCCACGCAGACCACCGTCGGAACGTTGCGCACCACTGGCGTGATCAATGCGATAAAAGTCGCCGCAATAGAAAAGTCCAGCCCCAGGTGTTCAAGGCCCGGAATGCTGCTGCCCAGCACAATGCCCGCCAGGGTGAAGAGGTTCCACGCGATGTAAAACGTCAGGCCCACGCCCAAGGCGTACCAACGATTGAACTGCTGTTTGTCATGCTGGCTGGTCAGGGCGAACAACTCATCGGTGAGCAAAAAACCCAGCCCCACACGCCAGCGGCCCGGCAACGGGGAAATCACTGAACGCATGCTCATCCCGTAAAGCAAATGCTGGGAGGTCAGCAACAACGTGGTCAACAGAATCGAAAAGACCCCGGCGCCGCCCTTGAGCATGCCGATGGCGACCAATTGCGCCGCGCCGGCAAATACGATGCTCGACAGCCCCTGGCCTTGCAGCGGTGTGAGATTGGCCTCGATGGCCATGGAACCGGCCAGCAACCCCCAAGGCGCGGTCGCCAGGGACAACGGCATGATGGCCGCGGCACCGCGAAGGAATGCGCTGCGCGGCATGAGTGAGTTGGACATAACGCTCTACAACCAGGGAAAGACCCCACTGTGCCAGCAGTCGCCACCGATGGCTTGAACAATCTTGCGCACTTGCATGCAACCGGTGCTGATTTTCGAGATTGACAAATACTCCGCCGACTTTTAAAACTGAGCACCTCATTCAGGGTGTAAGCAACCATGTCCGCAACCTTCAACCTCAACACTGTCGTCATTGGCTTGAATGCCAAGGCGCAAGGTTGTGTTGCGCACGCCCTTAAATCGAAGAAACAGTCGCTCATGTGACCGGGGCGCGCTGTCCCGTCAGATGAGCTGACAGGACATTGAGCGCGGCGGACACTCCCTCCTCTTGCTGACTTCCTTCTACGCTTCTGACGGTGACGAAATCGGTCAACCTTCAGGAGAAAGTGCATGTCATCGTTTCAAGGTATCTGGGTTCCCATCGTTACGCCGTTTCACAACGGCGCGATCGACTTCGCCGGGCTGCGGCGGCTGGTCAGTCATCTGCTGGAAAAAGGCGTCGATGGCATTGTGGTCTGCGGCACCACCGGGGAAGCCGCGGCGCTGGGCAAACATGAGCAACTGGCGGTGCTCGATGCGGTGCTGGAACAGGTTCCGCCAGAACGTGTGGTCATGGGCCTGGCCGGCAACAACCTTGCCGAGTTACTGACATTTCAAAGCGAAATCCTCAAACGTTCTCTGGCGGGTTTGCTGGTTCCGCCGCCGTACTACATCCGCCCGTCCCAGGCCGGCCTCGAAGCTTTTTTCAAGACCGTCGCCGATGCTTCCAGCGTCCCGGTGATTCTCTACGACATACCCTATCGCACCGGCATCGCCTTCGAACAGGCAACCTTGCTGCGGATCGTCGCCCATGAACGGATCGTCGCGATCAAGGACTGCGGCGGCAATCCAGCCACCACGCTTGCGCTGCTCTCCAGCGGCAAAGTCGATGTGCTGTGCGGTGAAGACAACCAGATCTTCGGCGCTTTGTGTCTGGGAGCCAAAGGCGCGATTGCTGCCTCGGCCCATGTTCATCCCGAGCTGTTCGTGACGCTGTA
Source organism: Pseudomonas lini (assembly GCF_964063345.1). Lineage (NCBI taxonomy): Bacteria > Pseudomonadati > Pseudomonadota > Gammaproteobacteria > Pseudomonadales > Pseudomonadaceae > Pseudomonas > Pseudomonas lini. The sequence continues at coordinate 5,635,395 of NZ_OZ061318.1, read as the reverse complement.
TCAACAGATCCGCGACAACCAGTTAGCGGCCGGTCGAACGACCTTCTTCCAGTTGCTGCCGCTGATTCACAGCCTGTTCATCGAGCCCAATCCTGCCCCGGTGAAAACCGCCCTGGCCCTTGAGGGGTTGATCCACGACGAGCTGCGCGCGCCGATGCAACGCAGCAGCGAAGCCACGACGGTGCGTTTGAAAGAAGTATTGGCCGTGCTCGAAAACAGCAATCAATAGAGCACACGCGTCCAGCCCGAGTACCATGGAGCGATTCACATAACGCGTCAGGGAATCGACATGCTTTACCGAATCGCCGCCGACGGGCTGGTGCTGTCTCACTTGCTGTTCATTCTGTTCGTGCTGTTCGGCGGGCTGCTGGTGCTCAAATGGCATCACCTGGCCTGGTGGCACCTGCCCGCCGCCGCGTGGGGCGTGATCGTGGAAGTTTTCCACCTGACGTGCCCACTCACCGAATGGGAAAACCGCATGCGCCATGCGGCCGGGCAAACCGGTTATGGCGGCGGTTTTATTGAACATTACGTGTGGCCGATTATTTATCCGGCCGGGCTGACACCCACGATTCAGCTGGGGCTGGGCAGCGTGGTGCTGGCGATCAACGTGCTGATCTACCTGCGGCTGATCCGCTTATGGAGATTGCGGCACCCGACTCGTTCAGGGCAGTAACCGGTCTGGCTGAGTTCAGTTGGCAATGACGCTCATGTTCCGGCCACTGGCCTTGGCCACATACAGCGCCTTGTCTGCTGCGCCGATCAAGTCTGTTCGTGCTGTTCGGCGGGCTGCTGGTGCTCAAATGGCATCACCTGGCCTGGTGGCACCTGCCCGCCGCCGCGTGGGGCGTGATCGTGGAAGTTTTCCACCTGACGTGCCCACTCACCGAATGGGAAAACCGCATGCGCCATGCGGCCGGGCAAACCGGTTATGGCGGCGGTTTTATTGAACATTACGTGTGGCCGATTATTTATCCGGCCGGGCTGACACCCACGATTCAGCTGGCACTGGGCAGCGTGGTGCTGGCGATCAACGTGCTGATCTACCTGCGGCTGATCCGCTTATGGAAGCTGCGACACTCGACTCGTTCAGGGCAGTGACCGGTCGGTTGAACTCAGTTGGCAATGACGCTCATGTTCCGGCCACTGGCCTTGGCCACATACAGCGCTTTATCTGCTGCGCCGATCAAGTCCTCGGGCTGGCTCTGCGCCATCTGGTTATAGGCGCAGACCCCCAGGCTGACCGTGACCACGCCTTCGGGACTGCCACTGTGCTTGATGTCGATTTGCTGAACCGCGCGACGGATCTTTTCGGCGACGAGAAACGCTCCCACGTAATCGGTGCCCGGCAGCACCACCGTGAACTCCTCGCCACCGAAGCGCGCAGCGAGATCGCCGGGGCGCTTGATATTGTCGGTGATGACAGCGCTGATTTTGCGCAAACACTCATCCCCCGCCAGATGACCATACTGATCATTGAAACTCTTGAAATGATCGACATCGATCATCAGCAACGCAAGGCTGGTGTGGGTACGCCTGGCGCGACCCATTTCCGCCAGGATGAATAAATCGAATTGACGCCGATTGGAAAGCCCGGTCAGCGCGTCCTCCAAAGCCAGCAACTTAAGGCTGTGATTGACCTCGATAAGTTTTTCCTGAGCCTCCAGCAATTCGCTCTGAATATTATTCTGCTGCTTCATGACGCGGATCAGGCGATAGCCGAGAACGCCCAGGAACCCCAGCAGCACTGACACAATGCCTGCACTGCGTATGGACTCCTGCTTCCAACTGGCCAGGACTTCATTCTTGTCGAGCGCGGTAAAGACAATAAGCGGATAACCCTGGACCCGCCGAAACCCTGCCACGCGCTCCACCCCATCCACGTAGGACTTGACCGTTGCCGTACCGGAATCGCCTTTGGGCAACAGTTGGGTGAACAGCGGCCCACTGGCGACGCTGGTGCCAACATCGGCTTCGTTGAACGGGCGGCGAACGACGATGCTGGCGTCGTCGGCGATCAGGTTGATCACCCCGTTTTTACCCATGTCGATGCTGTTGTACAGGCCCAGGAAGTGATTGAGGTAGATCGAAGCCACCACCACCCCGGCAAACCGGCCATCGGCGTGATTGATCCGGCGTGACACGGTCATGATCCATTCGCCGGTGGAGCGACTTTTTATCGACGGACCGATATGAGGACCACGGTCGGGATGATCACGGTGGTAGATGAAATATTCACGATCGGCATTATTGGCATCGGCCGGCACGATGTTAATGGCATTGGCGAGCCAACGTCCTTCTTCGTCGAAAACGAACAGTCCGTGGATCTGTGCCAATTCACCGCGCTGGGCCTGGAGCAAACGTTGCAATCTGGGAAATTTCGCCGGCTCCATGCCGTCGTTTTCGAGGCGATCCACCAAGGCAAACAGTAATGTGTCGGCCTGTTTGATCGATGCCTGCGCCTGCGAGGCCAGGGTTTGCGCCAGGTTGGACATCGCCACCTCGCTATCCCGCAAATGATACTGACGCGCGTTCCAGCCTTCCCCGATCACAATGGCCGTCATGGACAGGCACACTGCAACCAGCAGGAAGACTGCGTATCGAACCTTGAGTCTCGACTCAACCTGCTCAGGCACCCAAGGCGTGGCGAGGCGGGTGTTTTCAGTACGATCTTTGACGAACGGATGCCCCATGACGCTCCCTGATTCCCTTATGACATGGCGAATTTTCCCGTTCGCCCTTTTAGCGCCAGCCAGCCATGGCTGGCGCTCAGACCTCTATGACTCATCAACGAATACGATAGGTGATTTGCACGAAAATGCTCATCTCCAACGATCGTAGGGCTACATCTGCGCCTGTTTCACCGCCTCAAGCCACGCCGGGTTCAATTGCGTCTGTTCAGTCTCGATGCCCAGCACTTCCATCCGTGCCTTGTGCTGGTCCATCTCACGGGTCAGCTGGCTATGGTCGCTGGAATTGCCGTCCAACTGGTGCATCTGGCTCAGTCCCAGATGATAAAAACGCAGCAGCTTCATGGCGCTCGGATCGCCCTTCTCCACCGCCGCCGTCACCTGGTGCATGACATTGGTGATGCTCATCAGGCTGCGTTTGAGCTGCCAACCGTAGACTGCTGGCGCCATCCATTCCTGGGTCCAGAACGTGCCGCGTATCAGCGCCGCCATCAGCAATAACGCGGAAAATACGCCGCCCACGTTAAAGCGCAGATTGTCACCGCCAGGTTCACCGAACAGCGCCACCGCCGCCGTGGACAGCACCATCGCCAGCGCCAGGAACATCAGGGCGATGATCACCGTGCTGCGTCGTGTCTGGCGTCGATAGGTTTCGGCTTTCATTGGCTGGATTTCGAACATCGCGACGGGGTTCCTTGCATCAATGGTAAAAGGCTCTGTGGCAAAAAGACTGCGGGGCATTATCGCCTCCCCGAAAGATTTAGCTATGCTGGAGCGCCTTTTCATCTTTTCATCGTCAAACGGGGAACATGGCGATACAGCGCAGTTCGTGCCATCTTCATCATGGATACACACTATTCGGATGCCATGCGCCTGCCGGCGGGTGACATCGTTTTAAGGATCATTGAATGACCCAACGACACGTAATCAACGCCTCGGTCAGCCCTAAAGGCAGCCTGGAAACACTGTCCCAACGTGAAGTACAACAACTGAGCGAAGCCGGAACCGGCGTCACCTACACCCTATTCCGCCAGTGCGCCCTGGCCATCCTCAATACTGGCGCCCACGTCGATAACGCCAAGACCATTCTGGAAGCCTACAAAGACTTCGAAATCCGTATTCACCAGCAAGACCGTGGCGTACGCCTGGAACTGCTGAACGCCCCGGCCGACGCTTTCGTCGACGGCGAAATGATCGCCAGCACCCGGGAAATGCTCTTCAGCGCCCTGCGCGACATCGTCTACACCGAAAACGAACTCGACGCCTTGAGCATCGACCTCAGCACCTCCCAGGGCATCAGCGACTACGTCTTCCACCTGCTGCGCAACGCCCGCACCTTGCGCCCCGGCGTCGAACCGAAAATCGTGGTGTGCTGGGGCGGCCACTCGATCAACACCGAAGAATACAAATACACCAAGAAAGTCGGCCACGAACTCGGCCTGCGCAGCCTGGATATCTGCACCGGTTGCGGCCCGGGCGTGATGAAAGGCCCGATGAAAGGCGCGACCATCGCCCACGCCAAACAGCGCATCCACGGCGGCCGCTACCTCGGTTTGACCGAGCCCGGGATCATCGCCGCCGAAGCGCCGAACCCGATCGTCAACGAACTGGTGATCCTGCCGGACATCGAGAAACGCCTGGAAGCGTTCGTCCGCGTCGGCCACGGCATCATCATTTTCCCGGGCGGCGCGGGCACGGCCGAAGAATTCCTGTACCTGCTCGGCATCCTGATGCACCCGGACAACGAAAGCCTGCCGTTCCCCGTGGTCCTCACCGGGCCGAAAAGCGCCGCGCCGTACCTGGAGCAGTTGCACGCCTTCGTCGGTGCCACCCTCGGTGAAGCTGCGCAGCAACACTACGAAATCATCATCGACGACCCAGCGGAAGTGGCGCGGCAGATGACTCAGGGCCTCAAAGCAGTCAAACAGTTCCGTCGCGAGCGCAACGACGCGTTCCATTTCAATTGGCTGCTGAAGATCGACGAAGGCTTCCAGCGCCCGTTCGACCCGACCCACGCCAACATGGCCAACCTGCAACTGAGCCGCAATCTGCCGTCCCACGAACTGGCCGCCAACCTGCGCCGCGCGTTCTCCGGCATCGTCGCCGGCAACGTCAAGGACAAGGGCATCCGCCTGATCGAAGAACACGGGCCATACCAGATCCGTGGCGATGCCGCCGTCATGCAACCGCTGGACAAACTGCTCAAAGCTTTCGTCGCCCAGCACCGGATGAAACTGCCGGGCGGCGCGGAGTATGTGCCGTGTTATCAGGTGGTGGCGTAACAATATTGAAGTGAGCAGGCTCGCTTGAAAGAAACCCCGCATGATGCGGGGTTTCTTGTTTTTGGGGACTGTGTCAGTGGATCTCATTGTGGCGAGGGAGCTTGCTCCCGCTGGGTTGCGAAGCGACCCCAATCCTGCAACCGCATCTTTTCAGGCATACCGCATTCATCGGCTTTACGACTGCTGCGCAGCCGAACGGGAGCAAGCTCCCTCGCCACAGATGACCAATCACTTCAGATCCAGTGTCAGACAGGCGGATCGAGGTTATCCAGTACCCGGTTGACGGCCAACTCCCCGAGCATCACCACCGATTGAATCCCCAACATCATGTTGCGATGTGGCATGTCCATCAACCCGGCAAACTCACTGAGCATCATGCTCGCCGACGCCAGGGTTTCACAGGCATTGACCAGTAGGGTTTCGTTATCGACCTTCTCACCCACATGGTAAATGGTGCTGGGTTTGCGCTTGGTGTCTTTGGGGATGGGCGGCTTGAGGTAATGGTCGAGGGCGCGGTTGGCGGCTTCGTTGAGTTTTTTTTAAATCGAGGGAATCGTAGGGGGATGTTGGATCGGTTTCCGGTGGGTTGGGTGTTGGTTTGATCATGATGAAGCTCCTAGAGTCATGGAGCGGCCACGGTTCGCTGCGAGACGAAAAGAGGTGGCAGCTATACGCAGGTCGCAGACCGGGACTCTAGAACCGGCAGACCCGAAGGTCTCCCACGTACAGCCGCCATAACATGAACGGACAGGCGTACCTGTTCACGAACGGAGGATGTTGTGCGTCTAGAGATACACAGGCTGCGAGACCCGATCGCTGATTCGTCAGCGACCCGGAAACGATAGAGTCCGGCCTCAAGGCGCACAAGCCGGCGGATTCTGGCGCAGTCGTAGGCAACGGCGCAAGGTTGTGTAGCCTGAGTGAGTATCTGGAAGTGTCGTTTAAACATCGTTTGTTTAATGGTCTGACACCGAGCCTTGTAGCGGCTGTACTGGCCTCATCGCGGGCAAGCCCGCTCCCACAGGTATCTGCTGTGACCAAAGAATGTGTGAACGACACCAATCACTGTGGGAGCGGGCTTGCCCGCGATGAGGCCCGAAAAAACACCCTCCACCTTTCGGTCAATCCACCAATCGCGCCGCAAGAGACTTGGCCTGGCTCGCCACGTCGGTCACCGCCGTGCTCTCCCACCACATCCCGCGCAACGGTGGGCCCATGGCGAACAAACGGCTGGCGACCTGCCCATCGGCGCTGAGTACCGCGCCGTCATCCGCGGCGGCAATCCCCAACGCCAATGGCCCCGGCCGCACCAGCCCGCGCGCCAATAGCTGCTGCGGCAATGGCCGCGCCACCCGGCGCCAGTCGTATTCGATGCCACTGGAGTTGATCAGCGCCGCGCCCTGCACCACGCAGGTTTCGGCCTCGCCACGCCGACGGATGCGAATGCTGACCTCCCCGTTCAACGAAGGCTCAAGCCCTTTGAACGACGCCGCCTGAATCCGCAACCGCCCTTCCCCGTGCAGCCGCGCCACCAACTCGGCGCTCAACGGCGGAGAGCGATGGTGATGGCTTTCCCACCACGGCCGCACATGCCGCACAAACTGCCGACGTTGCACATCCGTCGCCTGACTCCACAACCGCCCGATGTGCGCCCGCACGGTGTCGAGCGGTGCTTGCCAATCGATGCCCTGAGCGATGGCGTCGCGGCAATGCCGGCGCAGTTCGCGCATCAACTGACGCGGCGTGCGGATGCTGTGATCCTCGGCCAAAAAATCCGCCCAGGCCGGCGGCTGTCGCCGTACATGAGGCAATAGCCCATGCCGGGAAAACACTTCGATCGGCCCGCGATGCCCGGCCTGCTCCAGCGACACCACGGCATCGACCATGGTCAGGCCCGAGCCGATGATCAGCACCGTCGACTGCGGATCGAACTGACGCATGGCGCTCACACCCCATGGGTCGAGCGCCGCTGTGTTCAAGCCGCTGGATTCGGTTTGCGGCGTGCGCGCGGCGGGGAACATGCCCGTGGCCAGCGCCGCATAGGCGCCCTGCAAACGTTGCCCGTCACTCAAAGTCAGCAATACGGCGTTGTCCCGGGTTTGCAGGTCGACCACCTCGGCCCGTACATGCTCGACACTCGAACCATTCAATGCGCCCACCGCCTGCGCCTCGGCCAAACGCTGCTGCACATAAACGCCAAACAGTCCGCGCGGCGCAAACAGCTCGCTGATCGGCACATGCTGCTGATCCGACTCCGGCCAACCACCCGCCGCGATGTACTCGGTCAGCCATTGGGTCAAATCATCAGCATTGTCGGGATCGACGCTCATCCGCGCCGCATTGCCGTTGAGCGTATGGCCCAGTTCAACCGCGCTGTACGCTTCGCCCCGACCAACTTCGGCCCGGGGTTCGATCACCAGCACCTGACGCTTGCCCGGCAAGCGCAGCAACTGCGCCGCCAGCATCGCGCCGCTCAGGCCGCCGCCGATGATCAGGATGTCCGCGTGGCGGATGGCGTCGGTTGCCTGTCCGCTTGGGGTGTCAGTCATGGCGTTCTCATTGATCAGTGTTTACCTAAATAGAAGTCGTGCAGATCGCCCCGTGCCAGTAACTCATCGGCGGTACCGGACAGCACCACGCGACCGGTGTCGAGGACGTAGGCCTTTGAGGCGTACTTGAGTGCCACGTTAATATTTTGCTCGGCAATCAGGAAGCTCACCTGCTCGTCTCGATTGAGTTGCGCCACGATTTCGAAAATCTCCTGGACGATAATAGGCGCCAAACCCATGGAAGGTTCGTCGAGCAATACCAAACCAGGACGGGTCATCAACGCCCGGCCGATGGCGACCATTTGTTGTTCGCCACCGGAAGTGAGCCCGGCCCGGGTCTTGCGCTTGGTTTTCAGGCGTGGAAACCAGGCGTAGATGCGCTCCAGATCCGCCGCCAGGTCCTTGCCGCTCAGACCGCGAACGAAGCCGCCGCTGCGCAAATTGTCCTCCACGGTCAATTGCGCGAATACGTGCCGGCCCTCCAGCACATGCACCATGCCTTGGCGAACGCGAACGCTCGGATCGATCCCTGCGATATCGCGCCCGAGAAACTCGATCGTCCCTCGACTGACTTCCGCGCGCTCGGCCCGCACCAACCCGGAAATCGCCTTGAGCGTGGTGCTTTTGCCCGCACCATTGGCCCCGAGCAACGCGACGATGCCGCCCTTGGGCACCGTCAGCGACACCCCGGCCACGGCCAGGATCGCTCCGTCGTAGATCACCTCGATGTCTTTGACTTGCAACAGGTCACTGGCAGCAATGTCGCTGGCGGCTTGGCTCATACGTTATTCATCCCCGGTGCAGGTGCGTGGCGTCAGGCCTTTTTCCTTGGCGAACGCGGCGGATTTTTCATCGATCAATGGCCGCAGCAAGGCGCGGTCGGCGGGGATCCAGTCGCTGATCAGCGTCCAGTTGGCGCCGTCCCACTGTTGAACCCGCGCCGAACCGCCACCCTCATGATCCTTGCAAGACAGCTTGAGGTTCTGCATCAGGCCGAAGTAGCCCATGTCCTTGAGCCGCGCGTCGTCGATGTTCAGGTGTTCCAGGCCCCAGCGCCCTTCTTCGCCATTAAGCGGTCGCTTGCCGAATTTGCCTTGGGCGGTGCGGATCGCTTCCACCATCACTGCCGCGTTCACCAGCCCGGAGTTGTAATAGACGCTGCCGAAATTCTTCAGGTCCTTGAGGTCGCTTTTGCCTTTGTCGAGAATGGCTTGCTTGAGGCGTTTGTGGATCTCGAATTCGCTGCCGGCCGGGTATGGCGTCAGCGCCAGATACCCTTTGGCGGCGGCGCCCGCGGGCAACACGTCTTCGCTGGAACTGGCCCAGATGTCGCCGACGATGTGATCCACCGGAAAACCGAAACGTGCCGCCGTCTTGACCGCTACCGGCGTCGATACGCCCCAGGTGCGCAGGAACACCCAGTCCGGGTTGGCCTGGCGCACTTGCCGCCATTGCGCCGATTGCTCGTTGCCCGGATCGGCCACCGGAATCTGGATGTTTTCGAAGCCGTATTTTTCAGCCAGCAGTTTCAACGGACCTAGGGTTTCCCGACCGTAAGCCGAGTCGTGATAAACCGTGGCGATCTTCTTGCCCTTGAGTTTGTCGAACCCGCCCTCGCGCTGGGCGATGTAGTTGATCAGGCTCGAAGCCTCGCTGTAGAAGGTCAGCATCACCGGAAAGTTGTAAGGGAACACCGTGCCGTCGGTGGCTTCGGTGCGACCGTAGCCGAGGGTAATCAGCGGGATCTTGTCGACTTCCGCCCGCTCGCTCAGCGCATACGCCGCCGGTGCACCGTTGGGTGAATAGATCGCCACCGGGGCGCCATCCAGGCCTTTCTTGAAGCGCTCATAGCACTCGATGCCCTTCTCTGCCGTCCACTCGGTTTCGCATTCCTGCCAGACCAGTTTGACGCCGTTGATCCCGCCTTCCACATCATTGATGTAGTTCAGGTAATCGAGCATCCCGGCCCACACTTGCACACCACTGGAGGCGTAAGCGCCGACACGGTAAGTGGCCAACGGGAAGAACTGCTGGTCCGGCGAGGCCTGGACCATCGGCACCGCGCTGCCGAATACCGCCAGCGTCAGAGCGGCGCCGGCCAACGAACGTTTCAAGGATGCACGCATATTGTCTCTCTACCAGGTTGGGGATTCAGAAGCGCAGCGGCCAGTGACTCAGCCGTTCACGAAGGTTGCTCAAGAGGCGTATCAGGCCTTCCGGTTCCTTGATCAGAAACAGGATGATCAGCACGCCGAAGATGATTTTTTGCAGGTTCTGCAACTGGCCGGCGTCCACCGAACCACCGAACAAGGCTTGCCCGGCGTGGCTGAGCAGGATCGGCAGCAGGCTGATAAACGCCGCGCCGACGAAGTTGCCGGCGATGCTGCCCATGCCACCGATAATGATGATGAACAGGATCTGGAACGATCGGTTGATATCGAAGCTGCTGGCGCTGGCCGTGCCCAGATAAGCAAAGGCCCACAGCGCCCCGGCGATGCCGAGGTAAAACGAGCTGACGGCGAACGCCAGGTGCTTGTAACGCACCACCGGAATGCCGATGACAGCAGCGGCGGTGTCCATGTCGCGGATCGCCATCCAGTTGCGGCCGATCTGGCTTTTCACCAGGTTCACTGCAACCCAGGTCAACAGCAGCACCGTGGTCAGGGTCAGCAGATAGCGGCCCAATGGGCTGTTGAGGTCATGGCCGAACAGGGCCAGTTTCGGCGCGGAAATGGTCCCGGACGAACCGTAGTTGTAGAACCAGGGGAATTTGACGAACAGCCACTCCAGGAAAAACTGCGCGGCGAGCGTGGTGACCATCAGGTAAAAGCCCTTGATCCGCGAACTCGGCAGGCCAAAGACAAACCCCACCACCGCGCTGATCAGCCCGCCGCCGAGCAGCGCCACCGGCAAGCCCAGCTCTGGCAAACGCAGCAGAAAACCGTAGGTGGCAAAGGCGCCGACCGCCATGAACCCGGCCGCGCCGACAGAAGTCTGCCCGGTGTAGCCGGTGAGTAAGTTGAGGCCAAGCCCGGCCAGGGACAGCACCAGAAACGGGATCAGAATCGCGTTCAGCCAATAGTCGTTGCCGGTCAGCGGCACGACCACGAAGGCGATCAACAACAGCGCAATCAAGCCAATCGGCACACGGCGCTGGATCAACACCGCTGGCGCGGTTTCGCGGGTAAGGGAAATCGACATGGGTTCAGACTCGCTCGATGGCGCGCTCGCCGAACAGGCCGGCGGGACGGATGTACAGGAAGGCCAAAGCCAGGACGTAAGCGAACCACGGGGTAATGCCACCGCCGATCAGCGGGCCGATGTACACCTCGGCGAGGTTCTCCGCCGCACCGACGATCAACCCGCCGACAATCGCCCCGCCAATCGAGGTGAAGCCGCCGATGATCAACACCGGCAAGGCCTTGAGCACCACCAGCGACAGCGAGAACTGCACGCCTTGGCGCGCGCCCCACAACAATCCCGCCACCAGCCCGACGATGCCGGCCACCGCCCAGACGATCTGCCAGATGCGGTTGAGGTTGATGCCGATCGACAACGCGGCGGTGGTGTCATCCGCCACCGCGCGCAGGGACACGCCAATGCGGGTTTTGTTGAACAGCAGCGCCAGCACCGTCACCAGCACGATGGCGGCCGCTGCGGCAATCAGGTCGAACTGGCTGACCATCAGCCCGCCGATAAACAGCGGCACGTCGTCGATGCCCAGATCCAGCGCCCGCACTTGCGACCCCATCAAGCCCTGAGCCAGGCCTTCGATGATGAACGACAGCCCGAGGGTGGCCATGAACAGGGTGATCTGCGAGCGATTGACCAGTGGCCGCAACACCAGCCGTTCGATCAGCAACGCGCCGATGATCATCACCGCAACGGTCAGCAACAGCGCCAAGGCGAACGGCACGCCTTGATCGTGCAGGCTGACAAAGGTCAACGCGGCGAACAGCAGCATCGCGCCCTGGGCAAAATTGAACACGCCGCTGGCCTTGTAGATCAGCACGAAGCCGATCGCGACCAGCGAATACATGGTCCCGGCGAGCAAGCCGCCGAGCAGGGTTTCGAAGAAGAACGTCATCAGTGCACCACTCCCAGATATGCCGCGATGACTTCAGGATTGGCCTGCACCTCGGCCGGCGTGCCGTCACCGACCTTGCGCCCGTAATCGAGCACCACCACATGGTCGGACAGGCCCATGACCACGCTCATGTCGTGCTCGATCAACACCACCGTAGTGCCGAGGTCGCGGTTGATGTCGGCGATGAAGCGGGCCATTTCCTGCTTCTCTTCGGCGTTCATCCCGGCCATCGGCTCATCGAGCAACAACAGGCTGGGGCCGGCGATCAAAGCACGGCCAAGCTCCACACGTTTTTGCAGGCCGTAGGACAGCTTGCCCACCGGCACATCGCGATGGGCTTGCAGTTCGAGGAATTCGAGAATGCCCTGGGCCTGCCTCCGGAAGTCTTCAGCCTCACGCCGGGCTCTTGGCAGGTTCAGCGCTTGCTCAATGAAACGGCTGCGCAAGTGCCGTGACAGGCCGGTGAGGATGTTGTCGATCACACTCATTTTCTTGAACAGCGCGTTGTTCTGGAACGTGCGGCCGATGCCCCGGCGTGCGGCGCTCAACGGGTCGATACGCTTGAACGGCTGTTGCTCGAACACAATCGAACCGGCATCGAAGCGGTACACGCCGTTCAGCACGTTGAGCAACGAACTCTTGCCCGCGCCGTTGGGGCCGATCAGCGCGCAGATCTCGCCCCGGCGCACGTCGAACGACAGTTCATTGATCGCCTTCACGCCTTTGAAGGACAGGGATATACCGCTGACTTGCAAAATGGAATCAGTCGAGCTCATGCGATGTCCCGTTTGAATTCAGCGAGCCAGGTCGGCTCGGGTTGAGCATCGGAAATGCGGGTGGCTTGCCAGATGAAATGCAGGTTGTGGAAGCCCAACAGGCGGCGAACGCGATTCTTGATCAACCGTTGCAGGCCTTTTTCGGGATGGGCGATAGCCCAGTCGCAGAGGCGTCGACGCCAAGTGCCATTGGGGGCGAGGCGGCTTTCGATTTCCGCGGCCAATAGTTGCAGGCGTTCGACCGACAGCAGCAGCCCGGACGGCGCCACTTCACGACGGTCGCGGCTGGCGCTGCCGGGGCTTTCCGGGAAAGCCAGGGATTGGCCGCTGCTCAGCCATTGTTCCAGCAGCACCGTCAGGCCGTGCTGCCACTGGGTGCCCTCTTCGCTCCACAGTTGTGCGTCTTGATTCCAGCGGTTGAGGCGTTGCGCAGGGTCCACCGGGCCGAGTAACTCGGCGAAATTCAGCAGAGGCTGGCCTTGATTGATCCAGAGTTGCTGCGTCTGTCGTCCCTGGACGAACGCGTGGGTCGGCCGGCTGCGCCACAGGGTTTTGTGCAGGGCTTCGGGGTCAAGGTTGTCCGGCAGCGTCAGCAGTTCGGCACCGATATGGCGGGCGGCCAGTGCGAGCAGCAACAGATTTGGCTCGAACACACCACTCAAGGCCAGGCGCGAGTCTTCGGTAAAACCCTGCTGACGCAAACCATCGGCCAACCGCTCGACATCGCGCAAAACATCGATCCAGCGCCAGACGAACCACTGACCATGGCGTTTGTGGCGCAAGGCCGGCTGCAACGGACTGACCTGCGCCCAGTGCTGCAGCTGCTCCAGGGCACGAGGGGCCCTGACCTGCCATTCGGCGGTGTCCGCGATAGGCGGACGCTTGAGTTCATGCACGCTCATAGGCTTACCTCTTATCCATGGGCAAAAGCGTGCGGTGGTCCGCTGGGCTGAAGGGTTAACACAATCTTTAAAACACCGCCGCGTCCCCAGTGGGAGCGAGCCTGCTCGCGATGGCGGCGTGGCAGGCGACATCGATGTTGGATGTGCCGGCCTCTTCGCGGGCAAGCCCGCTCCCACAGGGTTTTGTGTCGTCCACAAATATCGCCAGCGATACGAAACCTGTGGGAGCGTGGCTTGCCCGCGATGGCGGTGTGACAGGCGACATCGATGTTGGATGTGCCGGCCTCTTCGCGGGCAAGCCCGCTCCCACGGGGTTTTGTGTCGTCCACAAATATCGCCAGCGATACGAAACCTGTGGGAGCGTGGCTTGCCCGCGATGGCGGTGTGACAGGCGACATCGATGTTGGATGTGCCGGCCTCTTCGCGGGCAAGCCCGCTCCCACAGGGTTTTGTGTCGTCCACAAATATCGCCAGCGATACGAAACCTGTGGGAGCGTGGCTTGCCCGCGATGGCATCTAGGCAGACACCACTTTCTTCTCCTGCTGACGCAATACCGCCAGGTTTCGATAACCGGCCCCTGGATGGATATCCGGTAATCTTGGGCCCTCACCAAACAACTTCTCGCGCAAGGTCCCCGGCGCATAGTCGGTCTTGTACACCCCGCGCTTTTGCAACTCCGGCACCAGCAACTCCACGGCGTCGATGAAGGTTTCGTGGGTCAGCGCATAAGCCAGGTTGAAGCCATCCACATCAGTCTCCTCGACCCATTCCTGCAGCAAATCGGCGACGGTCTCGGGGCTGCCGACAAACAGCGGCCCGAAACCACCGATCCCGACCCAATCGGCCAGTTCGTTCGGCGTCCAGACCTTGTTCGGGTCCGCCGTGGAGAACGCCTCCACCGCCGATTGAATCGCATTGGTGTGCACGTGTTTGAGCGGCTCATCCGGTTTGAACTGGCTGAAATCGATCCCGGTCCAGCCCGAGATCAACGCCATGGCGCCCTCATAACTGACCCAGGTTTTGTATTCTTCGAACTTGGCGTTGGCCTTCGCGTCGGTCTCGCCGAGGATCACGGTTTGCAGATTGAAGATCAGGATCTTCGACGGATCGCGCCCCGCCTCGGCCGCGCGACGACGGATGTCGGCCACGGTTTTCTTCAGCAGCACTTTCGACGGCGCGGCGACAAACACACACTCAGCATGCTCGGCAGCAAACTGCTTGCCGCGACTCGAGGCGCCGGCCTGATACAGCACCGGCGTACGTTGCGGTGAAGGCTCGCAGAGGTGAATCCCCGGCACCTGAAAGTGTTTACCAACGTGCCGGATCTCGTGGATTTTGCTCGGGTCGCTGAAGATTCGCCGCTCGCGATCCCGCAACATCGCGCCCTCTTCCCAGCTGCCTTCCCACAGCTTGTAGCAAACCTCCAGGTACTCTTCGGCGAAGTCATAACGGGCGTCATGTTCGGTCTGGGCTTTCTGGCCGAGGTTCTTCGCGCCGCTTTCCAGGTACGAGGTGACAATGTTCCAGCCAGCGCGGCCCTTGGTCAGATGATCGAGGGTCGACAGGCGTCGGGCGAACGGATATGGGTGTTCGAATGACAGCGACGCAGTCAGTCCGAACCCCAGATGCTCGGTGACCAGCGCCATCGGCGGGATCAGTTGCAGCGGATCGTTGACCGGCACCTGCGCCGCCTGACGAATCGCCGCGTCACCGTTGCCGTTGTAGACGTCATAAATGCCCAGCACGTCGGCAATGAACAAACCGTCGAACTTGCCGCGCTCGAGAATTTTTGCCAGATCGGTCCAGTACTCAAGATCCTTGTACTGCCAGGATCGATCCCGCGGATGCGCCCACAAACCCGGCGACTGGTGACCGACGCAGTTCATGTCAAAGGCGTTGAGACGAATTTCACGGGCCATCAAACGACACTCCGCACGCTGGGGGGATGGATGCCGTTGAGGCGGAAGTTGCCAATGAGGTGGAGTTTCCAGCGCAACGGATCATCCAGCGATCCAGGCAACACGGTGCGTTGGCCGGTGAGTTCGAATTCGGCATTGCTGACGGTATTTAGCGCGTCCGCGCTGGCCAGGTGCGACTCGGCGGTGGCGACGCTGATTTCCGTATCGTCATCAACGCTGTTCAGAAAGTCTTCGGCGCGTTCGAGCAGCGCGGCGGCGACTTCAATGCGGATGTGCAAATCGCCGAAGCGGCTGATGACGTAAGGATCATCCGTGGCTTGGGTCTTTTGCCGGACGAAACGCAACGTCGCGTCGAACAAGCTGCGAGCGTTGTGCAGGTCGTGCTGACTTTTGGCCAGGGGCTGCCCGGCAACAATCGGTTGGGTCAAAGCGTTCATGGTGGGCTCCTCAGTTCCAGGCGTGGCGCGCAGGCTTCACGCCGTTGAGCAGGTAGTTGCCGATCAAGTGATATTTCCAGCGAGCCGGGTCGTGCAAGGTGTGCGTCCGGGCGTTGCGCCAGTGACGGTCGAGGTTGTACTTGCCGAGCACCGAGCGGGTGCCGGCGAGTTCGAAGAGTTTGCTGCTGGTGAGCAAGGCGATTTCGGCAGAGAGGACTTTCGCCTGTGCGACCACCACCGAGGCGCGGGCAACCGTGTCTTCATTGGCTTTGAGCAACGCGGCGTCGATGGCTTGGCCGGCCTTTTTCAGGATCGCTTCGGTGCCATGAACCCGCCATTCGAGGTCGCCGATCGCGGCGATGCTGAACGGGTCCTGCCAGCCATGATCCTGCTGACTGTCGATCCATGGTCGGGCTTCACGAGCGTAGCGCTTGGTTTCTTCCAGGGCGCCGATGGCGATGCCGGTATCCACCGCAGCCTGGATGATTTGCGAGATCGGGCCGTCGGCGGTGGGTTCGTCGAACGCCTTGTGGGCCGGGATCACCGCGCTCAAAGGCACATTCACCGCGTTCAGGGTCACACCGCCGCTGGCAGTGGTGCGCTGGCCGAAACCATCCCAACTGTCGATCACCGTCAACCCGGGATTGTCGCGCTCGATGAAGGCGATGAAAGCCTTGTTCTCTTGATCGACCGCCACTGCCGGCACGATGTGCGCGAACAAAGCGCCGGTGCAGTAGAACTTCTCGCCGTCGATTCGCGCGAAGTCTTTATCGAAACGGATACGGGTTTCAAAGGCACCGGCATTCTTGCTTTTCGATTCGGAGAAAGCGTTGCCGAAACGGTAGCCCTGCAGGACTTTGCCGAAGTAATAGCGCTTCTGCGCTTCGGTGGCGGTTTGCAGCAGGATGTCGAGCACGCCCAGATGGTTTTGCGGGATCTGGCCGAGGGACGGGTCAGCGGCGGAAATGATCTTGATCACCTCGGCGACTGTCACGTAAGACACGCCGGCACCGCCGTATTCTTTGGGAATGGTGATGCCCCATAAACCACTGGCGGAGAACTCGTCGAGTTCGGCGACCGGCAGACGTCGCTCGCGGTCACGAGCGCTGGCCTCGATAGCGAAGCGGGCGGCGAGCTTGTGAGCGACGGCGATCGCCTCGGCGTCCGAGTGGATCACATGGGCGGTTTGCGAGGGTTGGGCAGAGGCTGTCATGGGCCGACTCCGGGAGTCTGGTGAATGCCCCAGAGCTTTTGCAGGAGTCGTGCCTGAAATTAAATTTGTTTTATTTCAATAGGTTAATTAACTATCCGAGAAATACTTGCAGCTTTAAAACAGCAAAGTGCTTATCCAGTGTTGGCCGGTAAACAGTCAGATCACCACATTACGCACAAACCGCGCCGCCACTTCCCCGTCGTTACGATAGGAGTGCGGCTGGTTGCTGGCGAACATGAAGAACTCACCGGCAGCGATTTTCTGCGGTTGGTCGCCGAGCATCAGGGTCAGGCAACCTTCGAACACATAAATCTGCTCACTCCAGCCTTCGGCATCCGGCTGCGATGGATAAACCTCGCCCGGTTGCAGACACCATTCCCATTGTTCCACTTCACGGGTGGCGGTGGCTTTTGACAGTAAAACAGCTTTGCTGCCGGGGATCGTTCCGGCCCAAGCGACTTCGTTGATGCGGCTCGGGTCGCGGGCATCCGGGGCCTGGATCAGGTCGCTGAAGGCTACGTCCAGCGCTTCGGCCACGCGGTCGAGGGTGGTCAGGCTGACATTCTTCTCGCCGGCCTCGATGGCCACCAGCATCCGGCGGCTGACCCCGGACTTTTCGGCCAAAGCGGTCTGGCTCATGTCGGCGGCGTGGCGCAGACGTCGAACGTTCTGGCTGACGTGCTGGAGAACCGAAGCCCGTTGGGTGGAATCTTTGTGCACTATATTGCTCACTTGGTGGTATTGCGCAGTATACTGCCCAACTTCCGGCGCATTGTGCGTCTCCCTCAGGTAGCGCGCAAGGTCATGACGTCGGTGAACTCCTCCCCTGCTTCCTCCCGTTTCTCACGGTTCAGCAAAGCTGAGTGCGTGTTGGTGCTGATCACCGTGATCTGGGGCGGGACCTTTTTGCTGGTGCAGCACGCGATGACCGTCAGCGGGCCGATGTTTTTCGTCGGTCTGCGTTTTGCTGCGGCGGCGAGCATTGTTGCCCTGTTCTCCTGGCGTCATCTGCGCGAACTGACCCTGTTCGAACTCAAGGCCGGGTCGTTCATCGGCGTGGCGATCATGCTCGGTTATGGCTTGCAGACCGTGGGTTTGCAGAGCATTCCCAGTAGTCAGTCGGCGTTTATTACGGCGCTGTATGTGCCGTTCGTGCCGTTGCTGCAATGGCTGGTGCTGGGTCGGCGGCCGGGGCTGATGCCGAGCATCGGGATCATGCTGGCCTTTACCGGGTTGATGCTGTTGTCGGGACCGGCCGGCGCGTCATTCAATTTCAGCCCCGGTGAAATCGCCACATTGATCAGCGCCGTGGCGATTGCGGCGGAGATCATTTTGATCAGCACCTATGCCGGCCAGGTCGACGTGCGCCGGGTGACAGTGGTGCAACTGGCGGTGACTGCGGTGCTGGCCTTTTTGATGGTGGTGCCGACTCAGGAAGTGATTCCGGGATTCTCCTGGTTGCTGTTGTGCAGCGCATTGGGGCTGGGCGCGGCGAGTGCGGCGATTCAGGTGGCGATGAACTGGGCGCAGAAGAGTGTTTCGCCGACGCGGGCGACGTTGATCTATGCGGGGGAGCCGGTGTGGGCCGGGATTGTCGGGCGGATCGCCGGGGAGCGATTGCCGGCGATTGCGTTGGTGGGGGCGGGATTGATTGTGGCGGCGGTGATTGTCAGTGAGTTGAAGACTAAGGGTAAGGTTGCTTCGCCTGAAGAAGAGTTGGAGCAGGAAGCACAGGGATAAGCCCCCATTTCTACGTTGCTTGATAGATAGCCATCGCGGGCAAGCCCGCTCCCACAGGGTCTGGAGGTGTATACGCGATTTGTGTACAACCAAAATCTCTGTGGGAGCGGGCTTGCCCGCGATGGGGCCGGGACAGGCGAAATCGCGCTCCCTGAAACAATGATAAACAGGAATTTTCCGTTTACCTTGTAGGATTCTGCGACAGCTTGGCGTTTGGTGATCCGGGAGCTGGCACGTATGATGCTTAACAAACTTCCGCAGATTAGAAGCCTATGTCCCTGATAGTTCTACTGCTTCTGCCTTTTATCGGCAGCTGTCTGGCAGCCTTGCTGCCGCACAACGCGCGTAACACCGAATCGCTGTTGGCTGGCGTGGTGGCCCTGATCGGCACCGTCCAGGTCGCCCTCTTGTACCCGCAAATCGCCCATGGCGGCGTGATCCGCGAAGAATTCTTCTGGCTACCGAGCTTGGGCCTGAACTTCGTTCTGCGCATGGACGGTTTTGCCTGGCTGTTCTCGATGCTGGTGCTGGGCATCGGCACGCTGGTTTCTCTGTACGCCCGCTACTACATGTCGCCGGACGATCCGGTGCCGCGGTTCTTCGCGTTTTTTCTGGCGTTCATGGGCGCCATGCTCGGGTTGGTGATTTCCGGCAACCTGATCCAGATCGTGTTTTTCTGGGAGCTGACCAGCCTCTTCTCATTCCTGTTGATCGGCTATTGGCACCACCGCGCCGATGCGCGACGTGGCGCCTATATGGCATTGATGGTCACCGGTGCCGGCGGCTTGTGTTTGCTGGCGGGGGTCATGCTGCTTGGCCATGTGGTCGGCAGCTATGACCTGGACAAGGTCCTGGCCGCCGGCGAGCTGATTCGCGCACATGCCCTCTACCCTATTCTGCTGCCCCTGATCCTGATCGGCGCCCTGAGTAAAAGTGCGCAATTCCCCTTCCACTTCTGGCTGCCCCACGCCATGGCGGCGCCGACACCGGTTTCGGCCTATCTGCACTCGGCGACCATGGTCAAGGCCGGGGTCTTCCTGCTCGCACGCCTGTGGCCGTCGCTGTCCGGCAGTGAAGAATGGTTCTACATCGTCAGCGGAGCCGGCGCCTGCACTCTGTTGCTCGGCGCTTACTGCGCGATGTTCCAGAACGACCTCAAGGGCCTGCTGGCCTACTCGACCATCAGCCACCTGGGCCTGATCACTTTGCTGCTGGGGCTGAACAGTCCGCTGGCCGCCGTGGCCGCGGTGTTCCACATTCTCAACCACGCCACCTTCAAAGCCTCGCTGTTCATGGCCGCCGGAATCATCGACCACGAAAGCGGCACCCGGGACATTCGTAAACTCAGCGGCCTGATCAAACTGATCCCGTTCACCGCCACCCTGGCCATGGTCGCCAGTGCCTCCATGGCCGGCGTGCCGCTGCTCAACGGTTTCCTGTCGAAAGAGATGTTCTTCGCCGAAACCGTGTTCATCAACGCGACGGCCTGGATCGAGATGACCCTGCCCATCGTCGCGACCATCGCCGGGACGTTCAGCGTGGCCTATTCCCTGCGCTTCACCGTCGATGTGTTCTTCGGCCCGACCGCCACTGACCTGCCGCACACCCCGCACGAGCCGCCCCGCTGGATGCGCGCGCCGGTGGAATTACTGGTGTTCACCTGTCTGGTGGTGGGGATCTTCCCGGCGCAAGTGGTCGGCCCGTTGCTCGCGGCGGCGGCATTGCCGGTGGTGGGCGGCACGCTGCCCGAATACAGCCTGGCGATCTGGCACGGCTGGAACGCGCCGATGATCATGAGTCTGATCGCCATGTCCTGCGGCATCACCCTCTATCTGCTGCTGCGCAATCAGCTCAAGCGCGGACGCTTCACGCACCCGCCGGTGATCAGCCACTTCAATGGCAAGCGCCTGTTCGAGCGCAGCCTGGTGATCATGATGCGCCTGGCCCGACGTCTGGAGCGGCGGATCAGTACCCGACGCTTGCAAACCCAACTGTTTCTGGTGGTGCTCGCCGCGGTGCTGGCCGGGTTGATCCCGATGCTGCACAGCAGCCTGAGCTGGGGCGACCGGCCGAAGATTCAGGGCTCGATCGTGTTCGTGATCCTCTGGCTGCTGGCGATTGCCTGCGCCCTTGGTGCGGCATGGCAAGCCAAGTATCACCGGCTCGCTGCCCTGACCATGGTCAGCGTCTGTGGCTTGATGACCTGCGTGACCTTCGTCTGGTTCTCGGCGCCGGATCTGGCCCTGACGCAACTGGCAGTGGAAGTGGTGACCACGGTGTTGATCCTCCTCGGTCTGCGCTGGCTGCCGCGACGGATCGAAGAGGTCTCGCCGTTGCCGAGCAGTCTGCGCAAGGCCCGCATCCGCCGTATCCGCGACTTGCTGCTGTCGATCGCGGTCGGTGGCGGCATGGCATTACTGTCCTACGCGATGCTGACCCGCCAGACGCCCAACGATATTTCCTCGTTCTACCTCAGTCGCGCACTGCCCGAAGGCGGCGGCAGCAACGTGGTCAACGTGATGCTGGTGGACTTCCGTGGCTTCGACACCCTCGGCGAAATCACCGTGCTGGTGGCGGTGGCCCTGGCCGTGTTCGCCCTGCTGCGACGCTTCCGCCCGCCGAAAGAAAGCCTGCAGCTGCCGGCGCAGCAACGTTTGCTCGCGCCGGATGTGGTCACCGACCTGGTCAACCCGCGTCACGCCAGCGACACCGCGCTCGGTTTCATGATGGTGCCAGCGGTGCTGGTGCGCCTGCTGCTGCCGATTGCGTTTGTGGTGTCGGTCTACCTGTTCATGCGCGGGCACAATCAACCGGGTGGCGGTTTCGTCGCCGGTCTGGTGATGTCGGTGGCGTTCATCCTGCAATACATGGTCGCCGGCACCCAGTGGGTCGAGGCGCAAATGAGCCTGCGGCCGCTGCGCTGGATGGGCACCGGGCTGCTGTTCGCCACGGTCACCGGGCTCGGGGCGATGGCGGCCGGGTATCCATTCCTCACCACTCACACTTGGCATTTCACATTGCCGCTGCTGGGCGACATTCACATCGCCAGCGCGCTGTTCTTCGACATTGGCGTGTACGCCGTGGTGGTCGGTTCGACATTGCTGATCCTCACCGCCCTCGCCCACCAATCGGTACGCGGTCACAAAACCAGCGCGCAAACCAAGCCCACGGCCAAAGCGGCTGCCACGCAAGGAGCCATCTGATGGAAGAAGTCATCGCAATCGCCATCGGTGTGCTGGCCGCGTCCGGCGTGTGGCTGGTGCTGCGGCCACGGACGTTCCAAGTGGTCATGGGCCTGTGCCTGCTGTCCTACGGCGTCAACCTGTTCATCTTCAGCATGGGCAGCCTGTTCATCGGCAAGGAGCCGAACATCAAGGACGGCGTGCCTCAGGATTTGCTGCACTACACCGACCCGCTGCCGCAAGCGTTGGTACTGACCGCGATCGTCATCAGCTTCGCCATGACCGCGCTGTTCCTGGTGGTGCTGCTCGCCTCCCGGGGCCTGACCGGTACCGACCATGTGGATGGCCGGGAGCCTAAAGAATGAATCCGATGGCGCACCTGATCGCTGCACCGATTCTGCTACCGTTGCTGACCGCCGCGGTGATGCTGATGCTGGGCGAGAAACATCGCCCGCTAAAGGCCAAAATCAACCTGTTCTCCAGCCTGCTGGGGCTGGGCATTGCCGTGATGCTGCTGCAATGGACGCAAACCACCGGTGTACCCGGCTCCATCGGTGTGTACCTGCCGGGCAACTGGCAGGTGCCGTTCGGCATTGTGCTGGTGGTCGATCGTCTGTCGGCGCTGATGCTGGTGCTGACCGGGATCATCGGCGTCAGCGCGTTGCTGTTCGCCATGGCCCGCTGGGACGGTGCCGGTTCGAGTTTCCACGCGCTGTTTCAGATTCAGTTGATGGGCCTGTACGGCGCCTTCCTGACGGCAGACCTGTTCAACCTGTTCGTGTTTTTCGAAGTGCTGCTGGCTGCCTCTTACGGGCTGATGCTGCACGGTTCGGGCCGGGCGCGGGTGTCGTCGGGGCTGCATTACATCTCGATCAACCTGCTGGCCTCGTCGCTGTTTCTAATTGGCGCGGCGCTGATCTACGGCGTCACCGGCACGCTGAACATGGCCGACCTGGCGCTGAAAATCCCGCTGGTGCCAGAAGCCGATCGCGGCTTGCTGCATGCCGGCGCGGCCATTCTGGCGGTGGCGTTCCTGGCCAAGGCCGGGATGTGGCCATTGAATTTCTGGCTGGTGCCGGCCTACTCCGCGGCCAGCGCGCCCGTGGCGGCGATGTTCGCGATCATGACCAAGGTCGGCGTCTACACCTTGCTACGCCTGTGGACGCTGCTGTTCTCCGGACAGGCCGGGGCATCCGCGTACTTCGGTGGCGACTGGCTGATCTACGGCGGCATGGCGACCATCGTCTGCGCCGCCGTGGCGATCCTCGCCGCGCAACGCCTGGAACGCATGGCCAGCCTGAGCATTCTGGTGTCGGCAGGCATTCTGTTGTCGGCCATCGGTTTCGCCCAGCCAAACCTGATTGGCGCGGCCCTGTTCTATCTGGTCAGCTCGACCCTGGCCTTGAGCGCGCTGTTCTTGCTGGCCGAATTGATCGAGCGCTCGCGTTCGGCCAACGAGATGCCGCTATTCGATGACGGCGAACTGCTTCCCCGGCCCTTGGAATCCTTGCAGCCGCCCAAAGGCTTCAACCTCGATGACGACCGCAAAGCCGTGGTCGGACAGGTGATTCCCTGGACCATGGCGTTCCTCGGTTTGAGCTTCATCGCCTGCGCCCTGCTGATCATCGGTATGCCGCCACTTTCAGGGTTTATCGGCAAACTCAGTCTGCTCAGCGCCCTGCTCAATCCGCTGGGTCTGGGTAATGGCAGCGACGAACCGATATCGAAGGGTGCATGGGGTTTGCTCGTCCTGTTGATCCTGTCCGGGCTGGCCTCACTGATCGCTTTCTCGCGTTTGGGCATCCAGCGTTTCTGGACCCCGCAAGAGCGCCCATCGCCCTTGCTGCGGCGCCTGGAATGCGTGCCGATTGTCATTCTGCTGGGGCTGAGCATTGCGCTGACGTTCAAGGCTGAACCGCTGCTGCGCTACACCCAAGCGGCGGCCGATGCATTGAACAACCCGCAGCAATACGTGATGGCGGTGCTCGAAACCCGTGTAATTCCAGGCCCACAAGCCAAGACAGCGCTGCTGGAGGTGCAACCATGAAGCGTCTGTTTCCTGCACCGTGGCTGTCTTTGGCGTTGTGGTTGCTGTGGCTGGTGTTGAACCTGTCGATGAGTCCCGGCAATCTGCTGCTGGGCGCCGTGCTGGGGTTCTGCGCGCCGTTGATGATGCGCAAGTTGCGGCCGCTGCCGATCCGCATTCGTCGTCCCGGGGTGATCCTGCGTTTGTTCTTGCTGGTCGGGCGCGACGTGATCGTGTCCAACCTCGCCGTAGCCTGGGGCGTGCTCAACGCGGGCCGTCGTGCGCCCCGCTCGCGGTTCATCAAGGTGCCGCTGGATTTGCGCGATGCCAACGGCCTCGCGGCGCTGTCGATGATCTGTACGGTGGTCCCCGGCACGGTCTGGTCGGAATTGGCGCTGGATCGCAGCATTCTGTTGCTGCACGTCTTCGATCTGGATGACGAAAACCAATTCATCCAGCACTTCAAGACGACCTATGAACGCCCCTTGATGGAGATCTTCGAATGAGCGCATTGCTGTCGAACGCGATCCTGCTGAGCCTGTTCATCTTTTCAATGGCGATGATTCTGACCCTGATCCGGCTGTTCAAGGGCCCGTCGGCCCAGGATCGGGTTCTGGCCCTGGATTACCTGTACATCATCGCCATGCTGATGATGCTCGCGCTGGGCATTCGTTATGCCAGTGACACTTACTTCGAGGCGGCGCTGCTGATCGCCCTGTTCGGCTTCGTCGGCTCGTTCGCCCTGGCCAAATTCCTGCTGCGTGGGGAGGTGATCGAATGAGGCCCGAACTGTCTCTGTGGGTGGAAATCGCGGTGGCGGTTCTGCTGGTGCTGAGCAGCCTGTTTACGTTGATCGGCGCGGTTGGGCTGCTGCGGATGAAGGATTATTTCCAGCGCATGCACCCGCCCGCGCTGGCCTCGACCTTGGGCGCGTGGTGCGTGGCATTGGCTTCGATCATTTACTTTTCGGCGCTCAAATCGGCGCCGGTGCTGCATGCCTGGCTGATCCCGGTTCTACTGTCCATCACCGTGCCGGTGACCACACTGCTGCTGGCTCGGGCGGCGCTGTTTCGCAAGCGCATGGCGGGGGATGATGTGCCGGCTGAGGTGAGCAGTCGGCGGACGGAAACGGGGAGTTAAGTTCAGAAGTTTTGTTGATTGGGCGGGCCTCATCGCGAGCAGGCTCGCTCCCACATTGGATCTTCGGTGTTCACAAAATCCCTGTGGGAGCGAGCCTGCTCGCGATGGCAATAGTCCGGTCGACTCAAATCCAGGCCACTGCCAACAATCCGGACCCCAACACCACACACAACGGCGAATACGCCCACGTATCCAGCCGGGCAAACCTCGAGCCCTTCTCCTGCTTGAAGAACCCCACCAAATTCGAATCGCCTATCGCCCGGGCGAACATCAGCATCGCGATCGCGCTGATCACCCATTGCAGCGACCAATGATGCACCGTGGGCAGATACAGCCCGACCCGCAGGCACACCAGCATCGCGATCAGCAGTAAACCCACCGCCACCAGCAACGTGGCAAAGCCCGACGGCTTGAACGCGGGCCTTGATGCCTCACCGCCCTCCCCGGGCACACGCGGCACCACCGCCTCGCTACCCCACTTGCCACCCGCTGCCCAATACAGGTGGACCAGGCTGATCAATAAAAAGATTGCTGCAATCCATTGCGCGACCAAAAGGCTCATATTCAGAGATCCAGCGTGAAATGTCGCAGCAGGATGAACTTCCTTGCGCGTTTTTGTAAGGGTATTCGCTATAAACGGTAGCTCTGCTGCAAACGCGATTAAAAGCGCCCCCCCCCAAGAAGCTGCCGCAGGCTGCGATCTTTTGATCTTGTTTTTTTCAAGCCAGGTCAAAAGATCGCCGTCTGCGGCAGCTCCTACGGGGTTTATGTACACCCGAGAATTCCCGGGCGTACATAAATCGGTTTATTGCAGGGCGGCAGACACCTTGTCAGCCACATCCTTGGGTACCCAGGCCCGCCACACGTCCGGGTGCGCCTTCATGAAGGCCTGCGCCGCTTGACGTGGCGGGGTGTGTTTTTCGCTCATGTCAGCCAGGGCCTTGTTCAACGCATCGATCGGCAAATCGACCTTGGTGAAGAACTCGACAATCTGCGGGTATTGTTTCTGAAATGGCGTGGACACGCCGATGGACAGCTTCGAGGGCAGCGAGCGAGTCGGTTTTGGATTGGGGTTGTCGGCGTCGGTCAGGGTT
Organism: Pseudomonas lini; assembly: GCF_964063345.1. Taxonomy (NCBI): domain Bacteria; kingdom Pseudomonadati; phylum Pseudomonadota; class Gammaproteobacteria; order Pseudomonadales; family Pseudomonadaceae; genus Pseudomonas; species Pseudomonas lini. The sequence continues at coordinate 5,609,357 of NZ_OZ061318.1, read as the reverse complement.
TTCCAGGCTTCGGCGTCGAACGGTGGCTCTTGCAGCTGAATCAGCTTGAAACGACCGAGCAATGGCGTCGGCGACCAGTAATAGAACAGGACCGGCTTGCCGCGACGAATCGACGAACTGATCTCTGCGTCCAGCGCCGCCCCCGAACCACTGCGAAAGTTCACGTAGCTGTCGTCCAGCCCATACGCCTTGAGCTTCTGCTTGTTGACCACCTCCGACGTCCAGCCGATCGGGCTGTTCAGAAAGCGCCCCTTGCCCGGGGTTTCCGGGTCTTTGAACACGTCTTTGTAGCGTGGCAGATCACTGATACTGCGCAGATCCGGCGCCAGCGGCTTGATGCCCTTGGCCGGGTCGCCCTTGATCACATACTCCGGCACCCACCAGCCCTCGGTGGCACCCTTGACCGTATCGCCCAGGGCCGCGACTTTGCCCTCGGCCTCAGCCTTGACCCAGACCGGACTGCGACCGGCCCATTCTTCGCCAATGACCTGAATGTCATTGTTGGCCAATGCGGTCTCCAGGGTAATCGTCGTCCCCGGCAAGGTGTCGGTCGGCAAGCCATAACCCTTCTCGACGATGATCCGCAGGATATCGGTGATCAGGCTGCCGCTTTCCCAGTTCAGGTCGGCGAAGTGAATCGGCGCCTGGGCAGCGAACATCGGAACGGGTGAAGCCAATAAACCGAACGTGGCCAGGGTAGCGGCCAGTAACCGTCGAAATCCCTTCATGCTTTTGCACCTCGCGCTGTTCACAGCAATAGCAGGATGGCCTGACAAAGAAGACCGCAAGCCTCTGAATACTCAGTCATCTGACTGTAGTTGAGGTTCCTGCTTTCGAGGGGCGAGGATTACTTTTCGCAAGGTTCCTGCAAGTGCGCAAGCTCTCTTCTGACCATGCTGGCGTACGCCGCCGGACGCAACAGGTAGATCTGTGACGCCACCCAACTCAGCCAGGCTCCCTGTAGAACGGCCTTCTGCGCCAACAAGCGCTGCGCCTCGGCGTGGGCACTGGCCTGGTTCTGTTCGTGGAAGTCGGCGCGGGTCAGGGTCATTACTCGCTGGCCTTGAAGGTCACCAGTTCACCTTTACGCCACTTGGCGGCCTTGGCGGTCACGGCTTTCAGGGTTTTGGTCAGGCCTTCCTGCAATTGTTGATGGGCCGCAAACACCATCACCACGCTATGACCTTCCTTGAACACAATGCCGTGGCCGTCTGCGGTGGTCACGAACGCGTAATCCCCCAGCCCGTATACCGTCAGCTTGATTTCGCGGAACTTGATGTCCAGCTTGCCGCCTTCGCGGCTGGGCAATACGGAGGCGCTGAAATGATCGCCGACCTTGAGTTTAAGCCCTGGTTTGTCATCCACCACCAGCGCTGATTCGGTGTCGAGTTCGGCAATGTAAATGCCTTCAGCGTTCTGTTCGGTGATGTAGACGAAACGTGACTGAAACTGTTTAACCAGCTTTGCGCGCAAATCACCCAGCACGAACAAAGCATGCATATCGAGATTACTTACTGCCAAGGAAACATCCCCACATCTGAAAATGACGCCGTACGCGGGAAACGCGCACAGCAGAAAAAAGCGGCAATGCCGAGGTGTAGCCAAATGACCCGGGTCCAATCCTGGGAACGGGCAGAGAGCCCATTCATCGCGAGGTTTGAGAAGATTACTGGAACATCCCTCACGTCGTCTTGCCTGGCGGTCGTCAGATGTTGAAGGAAAACGCCCTTCTGACGGCCAGATAAAATCGGATTACCAACTTTAGGGAAAATTCTCTTTAAAAAAAGCACTTTTCCGACATATCGCCAGTAAAAAATTGCTTTAGATGGGCATCAATCGCCAACCATTGATGGCGATTCTAGAGCAGCGATGCTCACCGAGACTACCCATAACAACGTACACACGTCGGTAAAACCACGAAAAGGACTTCATATGTGCACACTGACTCACTTTGCCCAGCCTCACACACGGCACACAAACGGCTCGTCACCTCTGCATTCGATGGTGCTCCGCCAGCAGGACTTCCTGCCTGAAGAGCGTCTGCTCCCGCGTTTTCGGGTGGTATTGGCCGGCAACGCCTTTTTCCACATCAGGGAAATATCCACCGGACGTGTAAGAGGTTTCCGCGGTAATCATAATGAAGCCTGCGCCCTTGCCCGTTCACTCGAGGCAAGCAGTTAAGACACCTGCAGCATTCACTTCCATAGACGTTTCGTCACACCGGCGACTTAACTCAGCCGCCGGCAGGCAACTACTGCCATACTGCCCGACCAATGAAACCCGTCCCCAGGGCGGACGGCATTCAACACAACAACTATTTCCAAGGGAAGACTGCTACGTGACGGAATTTGATATCGGTGAATTTTTTATCCGGGGCGAAGCCAGAGAGGTCGAAGGCGAATTCCAGGCAGTCATTATCATGCGCGCCAAACCGCCGTTGACCACTGTGACGTATCACCAGGTCGAAAAGGATCGCTGGTTCAAGACCTCGGATGTTGCGGCCATCGCCGCCCAGGAAGCCGCGAAAGCCCTGAAGGTTGCCGTCGATGAAGGGGCATTGAAAGCCTGAGACGGGTGTGGAAAGCGAGGGCCAGCGTGATGTTCATGGCCGCCAGCGCAGTGAGTCAGGCCTGAACAGCCTACATCCCGGCCTGAAGTGTCTGCGGCGTGCCAGCCTTGCACAGATAGCACGCCTTTTATCTCGATAATCGGTCAGATCAGCTTGCGCTTGACCGCTTCATCCAGCGTGCTTTGGGTCAGGTGCTTGAGCACCGTGTCCCCACGTTCATTGAACGGCAAACCGACAATCAGCAAAACCTGCATCCAGGTACGGGTGCTCTCCTGTTTGACGATTTTGCCCAACACGTTGCCTTCCCGATCCTTGAACACCGTTTCCAGCGTGAAGGTGTTGCTGAACGTTGTCGGGATCACGAAGAGCGTGAAGCCCGTCAGCCAGGCACTCGCGATATTCCCCTGCTCGTTATTGGTCAAAGTACTCGTCACGTACAGGCTCGAGTCGACCTTGTCTGTGGTCACGTTCTTGAATTGCCCGGACTCCTTGAAGGTTTCCAGCATGTTCTGTTCCACCAGCGCCGCATTGCCGACGCCACCCGACAGTTCGCCGTTGAACTGCTGCTGGGTGGTCACGTGCAGATAAGCACTGGGCTTGTCCTGCCTGGCCTGCGCTGGCGGCCATTGGTCCAACGGGGCCAACTCATGCTGGGAGTAGGAAATACAGCCTGTCAGGGAGCTGCTGAGCAAAATCAGCAAAACCAGAAGATATTTATTCATGTGCAGCCAGTTCCTTTGACGGAGTGCGCAGTTGAGGGGTGGCACTGGCCAGCAAATGCGCGATCAGATCACGCAACTGGGCCCCCCCCAGACGCGGATTGAGGTAGTCGGCGTTCCACAAGCCGACATTTTTGTCGAGCTTGACCTGCTCGACCGACCTGGCCAGTTGCTTACCCTGACGGTCTTCGATGATCAGTTCGCCGGCGAGGTCGTATTTATCGACGTAAATCGGCCCATCGACCCAAATCCAGATAGTCAGCGTTACCAGCGCACCGGGGATGTAAGCCGGGTGCACGGTACGTTTGCCTGCCAGTGAGGTCAGGTTGAACTTGAGCACCACGTCGTCTTCGCCAGCCTTGGCCGGGAACACCACGATTCGCTTGAAGTAGTCGCTTTTATCGACATAGGCGCTGACCTGCTCGGTCAGTTGTCGGCTGCCGGCGACACGCACCTTGTCGTCCAGCTCGGGGGCGGAGATCACCACGTCACTGATCTCGGCGCTACGATCGAGGGTGGAAGACGCGGGCTTCAAGGGCTCGCCAATGGGACCCAACGGAGTGAAAGACACACAACCGGTCAACGACAGGCCAAGTGCAATGGCCATCAGATAAACAAGACGCTTCACTGCATACATCCTTTTCATGCGGGATCGAGGGAGGATCGGTTCGAAAGAGATCACGCAACGGAGGCAGATCAGCACCGCAAGGCGCTGAACCTGGAACGACGACATCCATGTCCGGACTCTTTGAATGGCGGCTTGGTGACGCCAAAAATGCGAGGCATCGTAATCGCTGGAACAGCGACAGGCAATTGCTCATTGCCATCACCGGTGGCGAATCCGGAAAAAGCTGCTAAACCCCTATCGAACTCTTGGCGCGACGGATTATCTGCAAGGAGATGAAGATGGATTCACCCACACATGATTTGAAAGGCTTGTTCGACCAACTCGGCCTGGACTCCAGCGAAAAGGCCATCGACGATTTCATTGCCCGATATTCACCCTTGCCCGATGACAAGAAACTCATCGATGCCGAGTTCTGGACCCCGCAACAAGCCGGCTTCCTCAAAGAACAACTGCGTGAAGACGCCGATTGGGCGCATGTGGTCGACGACCTGAACCTGCGCATGCACCAGATCCACTAGCCTGTGTTCAATGCAGGCTATCGGGCATTGAGCTCTCAGCGAGGACTTTCCGGTTTGTAACCCAGGCGCAACCCACCCCAATGCCGGCCCTTGAGCATGATCGGCACCGACAGGTCGTGCATCAGTTCACCGGTGTCGCGGGTGTAAGTCTGCAACAACACGGCCTGTTGATGGCTGCCGCAGCGGATCCCGGTGCGGTCGGCGAATTTGCGCTTGGTGCGGTTTTGCAGAGTATCGACCTGCACATCACCGGTCAGCGGTTTGCTGAACACGGTGTTATGGGTCGGCACATAACCCTGCTGCGTGCAGGCGATGGCGAACACCAGGCCTTCATGGCGCGACAGCAACGGTTCCTGAATCGCCGGCAATACCTGATCGGTGTAGCGGTCGAAACGGGTCTGGTATTTGGCCGGGCTGGTGTTGGGGATCGCCTGGTAATTGCGATCAAACAGGTCATCGAGGCTGATCCGGCCCTGATCGATATCCGCTTCGAAGCGTGCCGCGATCTGACTCGCACCTTCGCGGGCCAGGTCGTAAATCCGCTGGTGATAGTCATCCAGTCCGACTGCGGCCAGGCGTTCGCTGATGGTTTCGGCCTGCCCTTCCATCTGCACCGCTGCCTGGGCGAGCCGCTGAGTCTGCTGGTCGCTGATCGCCAAATCGCTGCGCATCTGTTCGATGGCGTGGAACAGACTGTCGAGTTGTTCGCGGTTGGTGTCCGCGCCTTGAGCGATTTCCCCGACCTGCCTTTCGACGCCAGCGGCCAGGCGCGCGATGTTTTCCAGGTGCTGTCCGGTGTGCTCGACTTGCGCAACACCGGTATTGAGATCGCTCGCCAGTTGGCGAATCTGTTCCACCACTTGCGCCGTGCGTTGTTGAATGTCGGCGACCATCTCCCCGACTTCACCGGTCGCCGTTGCCGTGCGCGCGGCCAGCCCTCGCACCTCATCGGCCACCACCGCAAAGCCGCGACCGTGCTCACCGGCCCGCGCCGCTTCGATGGCCGCGTTCAGCGCCAACAGATTGGTCTGGCTGGCGATGGACTGGATCACCAGCGTGACCCGCTGGATATCGTCGCTGCGCAGGCTCAGGGCTTCGATCAACTCGCGGCTGCTGCTGGCGCGCTGACTGAGTTGATGCATGCGCGCAATGGACTCAACCAGTTCCGTACGCCCTGCTGCGCTGCTCTGATGGGCTTCACTGGCTGCGCTCAAGGCTTCCCGACTGAGTTTCGATGTTGCGTGCTCGGTGGCGATCATCACTTCAGCGCTGCTGACAATCTGCGCCGCGGCGTTGAGTTGCGATTGCAGTTTGTCTGCCAGTTGCTTGACCGAATAGGCCACGCCGGCGGCTGACAAAGCGTTATGACTGGTGGTGTAAGAGAGATCGCGAGTCAATCCGGCGATGGCGCTGGTGCTGTCCGCAGCGGTTGTCTCAGGGAGAGTGCGCGAGCGCAGACGCGGCAGCCAGATAATCAGCACGGCCAACGGCAGGCCAAGGTAAAGCGACCAGCCAGCCAATGCCATGCCGCACAGCAATAGCATCAGCGCGATGCTTTGCAGGGTCGGCGTCAGCCAAAGGTTTTTCGGCAAAAGTACTGGTGCAGGCATTGCCTCAACCAGAGATCCGTCCCTCGTCATCTTCGTCACCCCACGCGTCTTCTAGTTGTTGTGATCGCATTAAACGCCACTACAAAGCCATTATCTATGGTCCGTTAGTAGTGGGGGGGGGTTGAAGCAGATCAATAGAAGTGCGCGGGTGTTTTCACAGACGTCGAAAAGCATCGCGGGCAAGCCCGCTCCCACAAGGTCCGTGTTGAACCTGTGGGAGCGGGCTTGCCCGCGATGGGGGCGCTACTGAATCAGGCCTGACGCTGGTGCTTGTCGATCTGCTCGTGACGCTCTTGAGCTTCGATGCAGTACTTGGTGGTCGGGCTGATCAGCAGGCGCTTCAGGCCGATGGCCTCGCCGCTGTCGTCGCACCAGCCAAAGCTGTCTTCCTTGATACGTTCCAGGGCCTGTTCCAATTGAGGCAGCATGCGCTGGTCGCGATCGATCGCGTTCACCAGCCAGGTGCGCTCTTCTTCGACGGAAGCCGCGTCAGCCGGATCGGCCGGGGTGTCCAGGCTCTCGATGGCGATGCGATTCTGTTCGATGCGCTCATGGGTTTCGACTTTCATGTTCTGCAACAGCTCGGAGAAAAAAGCATGTTGCTCGGCATTCATGTAGTCATCCGCCGGCATGGCCAGCAACTTGTCCTTTGTCATTGATATCTCTATAAAAAAACGTGCATTAAGGCGAATTAGGGAGCGATCCGTTGAACCTGAAGCGGTCATTGGAAAGGCGCCGTTTATTCCAAGCGCCACCCGGCACTCAATTTACGAGGGGCGGCAGTCTAAGGCCGACTTGAGGCCTCAGCAACTGAAAAGACAGCAAATCTGTCCGACAAAGCCCTGAAAGTGCGCTACGGCAGGCTTTGAGCCGCTTATCGGAGTGCGTTTATAGCAAGAAATTCAGTCGAGCGGCTGTATATAGAAGACAAACGGCTGCGCCACGCGGGTCAGGCGTGGCGCATTTTCGCGTTTAGTCCGGCTTCAGCGCTTGAGTTTGCGCTTGTTGCGGTACTGGTCGATGACCACCGCCACTACAATAATCAGCCCTTTGATGATGTCTTGAATATAAGCATCAACACCGACAAAGGTAAAGCCGCTGGCCATGACCCCGAGGATCAACGCGCCAATCACGGTGCCGGTGATCCGCCCTACGCCACCGGCCAGGCTGGTGCCGCCGATCACTGCTGCGGCAATCGCATCCAGTTCATAAGACATGCCCATCCCGGCCTGCCCGGTCGCGGCCCGCGCCGACGCCACCACCCCGGCGAGGCCTGCAAGCAAACCGGCAATGCTGTAGACGATCACCAAATGCCGCTTGACGTTGATCCCGGAGGTGCGCGCCGCCTGCATATTGCCGCCGATGGCGTAGGTGTACTTGCCGTACTTGGTGTAGCGCAGGGCGATGTGAAAGATCACCGCTACCACCAGAAAGATGATCACCGGCATCGCGCCGTGTCCGATGGCCGTGTAGGAATCCGAGAGCATGCTCACCGGCTGACCTTCGGTGTAGTAGCGCGCCAGGCCGCGGGCCGAGACCATCATGCCAAGAGTGGCAATGAACGGTGGAATCCCGGTGATCGCAATGATGCTGCCGTTGATCGCCCCCGCCAGCAATCCCACCCCAAGCCCGACGATCACTGGAATCCACACCGGCAGGTCAGTCAGGGACGGAAACACCGCCCGGGCAAAGTCCGAGGTCTGGGCCAGGCTGGCGGCAATCATCGCCGACAGCGCCAGCACCGAGCCGGAAGACAGGTCGATACCGGTGGTGATGATGACCTGGGTCACCCCGATCGCCAGCAGTCCGATGATCGACACTTGCAGGATCATCAGCACCAGTCGCTGAGAGTTCATCAGGAAGCTCTGGTCCCGCACGATCCAGCCGAACATTTCGAAGACCAGGCCAATGCCGATCAACACCAGGAAAATACTCAACTCGGTCGGAAAGCGCCGGCGACTCTTGACCGGTGCCACTGCGGGCTTGTTCTCCAGTATTGCGTTCATAACCACTCACCCTTCTATTGCGTCGCGACGGCAGCCATGGCCACCGCCAGCATCCATTAGTGAACCGCGGACATGCCCGAGGCCAGTTGCATCACTCGTTCCTGGGTCGCTTCGCTGCGGTCGAGCGTGCCCATCAGGTCGCCCTCGTGCATGACCATGACCCGGTCGCTCATGCCCAGCACTTCCGGCAGTTCCGAGGAAATCATGATCACCGCCATGCCTTCGCTGGCGAGGTAGGAAATAAGCCGGTAGATCTCGGCCTTGGCACCAACATCGATACCCCGGGTCGGCTCGTCGAGAATCAGGATGCGCGGATTGGTCATCAGCCAGCGCGCCAGCAAGGCCTTCTGCTGATTACCGCCGGACAGCGTATCGATGCATTGCTCCAGCGACGGCGTTTTCACCCGCAGCTTCTTGCACATGTCTTCACACAATGCCCGCAGGGCTTTCTGCTGGATGAAGCCGTTGCCGACGTAATGGGGCAAGACTGCCATTTCCATGTTCTCCAGCACCGACAGGCACGGGAAAAGGCCGCTGAGCTTGCGATCTTCGGTCAACAGCGCGAAGCCCTTCTCGATCGCCATGTGCGGATCACTGATGCGCACCACTTCGCCGTCAAGGCGGATTTCACCGCCGTCGCTTGGGGTGATGCCGAAAATCGCTTCGGCAACGTTGGTCCTTCCCGAGCCCATCAACCCGGCGATGCCAAGGATCTCGCCGGCATGCAGATCGAAGGAAACATCCTTGAAAATGCCGTCCAGTTTTAGGTCGCGCACAGACAGCAACAGATCGCCGATCGGCTTCTCGCGTACCGGGAACAACTGGCTCAGCTCGCGGCCGACCATCATCGAAATCAGGCTGTCACCGTCCATGCTGTCGGCCCGCTGCAAGCCGATGTAGGCGCCATCACGGAACACCGCCACTTCATCGGCAATGCTGAACACTTCGTTCATTTTGTGGGTGATGTAGATGATGCCTTTGCCCTGGCTCTTGAGGTCGGCAATGATCGAGAACAGATGCGCGACTTCTTTATCGGTGATGGCCGAGGTCGGCTCGTCCATGATCAGGACGTCGGAATCATAGGACACAGCCTTGGCGATCTCGACCATCTGCCGTTCGGCGATGCTCAGGTTGCCCACCTGCTCTTCCGGGTCGAGATTAATCCGCAGACGCTCCAGCAGCTTGGCGGTGCAACGGTGCATTTCGCGATGGTCGATCATGTGCAGGCCGTTGAGCTGTTCGCGGCCGATCCAGATGTTCTCGGCGATGCTCATGTGCGGCATCAGGTTGAGTTCCTGGTGGATCATCGCGATCCCGGCCTGGAGCGCAGCCAGCGGTGTTTCAAAGACCACCGGCTTGCCCCGCAGGCGCAATTCGCCGGCGTCCGGCTGGTAGATGCCGGCAATGATTTTCATCAGGGTGGATTTGCCGGCGCCGTTCTCGCCCATCAGCGCCAGCACGGAACCGGGACGCACCCGAAGCTGCACGTCGGACAAGGCCACCACACCGGGAAAACCCTTGCTGACGTTGATGATCTCCAGCAGGTACGGCTCATCGACAGGTGTTGCAGTTGGCTGGATACCCACTAACGGGGTGCTCGAAACAGTCGCTGAAGCGAACATGATCAGGTCCTCCATCAGCAAGGTCGCGTCGCAACCTTGCGTGCTTATTGTTGTTATCGAACGGACGGGCTATTTGAAGGTGTCGACGTTTTGCAGCGTGATCAGGCGATACGGCACCCACACGGCCTGTTCAACCGGTTCGTTCCTGGCCATTTTCACCGCCGTGTCGATCGAACCGTCCGCCTGACCCTTGGCATCCTGGAACACCGAGACCAGCAGAGAGCCCTTCTTCACCGCGTTCAAACCGTCGGGCGTACCGTCGACACCGGCGATCAGCACACTGCCTTTGGCAACGCCAGCCTGTTGCAGGGCCATTGCCGCGCCAATTGCCATCTCGTCGTTGTTAGAGACCACCGCGTCGAACTTGCGGCCCTGGGTCAGCCAGTCGTTGACCAGGGTCATGCCCTTGTCCCGCGACCAGATGCCGGACTGCTCTTGCTCGATCTTGATGTTCGGGTATTTGGTCAGCACCTCTTTTACGCCCTTGGTGCGGTTGGTGGTGGAGTTGTTGGCCAAGTCACCGAGCAGAATCACGATGTCGCCCTTGCCGCCCATTTTGTCGGCCAGGTACTGCATCTGCATCTGGCCGGCCTCCAGATCGTTGGAAGCAACAGTGACCACGCCTTTGGGCAGGTTCATGTCATCGGGACGACGATTGACGTACACCAGGGGAATACCGGCCTTGACCGCTGCTTCAGTGATTTTTTTGGTGGCGGCGGTATCCACCGGGTTGACCACAATGGCGTCGACCTTCTGACTGATGAAGCTTTCTACCTGGCTCAACTGCCTGACCACGTCGCTGCGGGCGTCTTCGAACTGCAGCTTGACGCCATCGGGATAGGACTTGGCCTTGGTGTCCATGGATTCGCGCAGGTAAGTCAGCCAGGTGTCATCGAACTGCGACATGCTGACGCCGATCTTCATGTCAGCGAGTGCGGCGCCGCTGGCGAACATCAGGGGCAAGGCCAGCGAGGCGAAACGGATCTTGGTCTTCATGAAAAGTCTTTCTCCACATTCTTGTTGGTTTTATGGATAAGGCGTGACGATTTCAGTGAGTGGGCAAGCGGACAATCGGTGCACCCGGAATACAGCAGACCAGGGCGCTGTTGCGTTCGACGCAAAGCAAGCGAAAGAAGGATTGAAACGAGACGCGAGGCAGGTCGCGAGAGAGGTGCAGCGCGGAACGTAAAGCATGCAAAGCAGAGTTGAAGGTTTTCATCGACGGTACCTGGCTTTTGTTTCTTGTTTTTGGTGCGTCCTTCACCCGTTCAAGGCCTGCTTGAGCGTGATCGGACGTTGATAGTCGGCAACCTGGAAATGACTTTATTGGAAAATAATTTCTATATCAACTCATTTTAGAATTTTATTCTGATTTTATTCCATGGCTCTCAAACGGGCTCAGTGCCACCACTTGATGCCGCTCGAAACTGAGCCGCGCAGCGTCTAGCACGCGGGTGGTCGCCAGTGCATCACGGGCGTCGACCGGCAGTGGGCCACCGCTCTGTAACGCGGTTTGTAGCTGCAAATAGAACTGATTCCAGCAGCCACGCTCGGACGGCACCCGCTCACGCACCTCGCCCTGCTCGAACCAGCCCCAGCGCCGATGCTCTTCAACACCCCAGCGCTCACCTTCGGATTTCGGCGTGAGCCCGGCAAGGGTCGACGCCTCCTGCCCATCCAGACCGTCGACGCTGTAGCAGCCCTGGGTGCCGGTCACGCGAAAGCGCGGGCCGGGAGTGTTTTGCAGGCAACTGCCGCCCAGGTGCGAGATCACGCCGTTGGCATGGGTCAGGGACATAAAAAAACCATTGTCGAAGGGCTGGCCTTTTTCGAGGTAATCCAGTTCGGCATAAACCCGGATGACGGGGCCGAACAATAAGAGCGCCTGATCCACCAGATGGCTGCCCAGATCGCGCAGAAAACCGCCGCCGCTGCCGTTGTTCACCGACTGCGGGGAATAGCGCTCGATCCGCGATTCGAAACGGGTGACCTGACCCAGCGCACCGGACTCGATGAGTTTGCGCACGGTGAGAAAGTCCGAGTCCCAGCGCCGGTTCTGGTAGACGCTCAGTTGCACGCCTTGGCGCTCGGCCATGGTGATCAGGGTTTGCGCCTGTTGCGCATCAGCAGCGAACGGCTTGTCGCTGACCACCGCTACCTCATGTTCGATGGCGTCGAGCACCAGCGCCGGGCGCCCTTTGAGCGGTGTGGAGATCACCAACACATCAACCCCGGCTTCGACCAGTTGGCCGATGCTGTCGAAGGCCGGCACGCCGGGGTGTTCCGCCGCCAGCAGTTGTCGGCGCTCGGCAGAACGGGTGACCACGCCCACGAAGGTTGCCGCCGGCAAACTGCTGATCAGCGGAGCATGGAAAAACCGGCCGCCATGGCCGTAACCGACAAGTCCGATACGCATGAAAGTACTCTCCTTATAGAACGCGGCCCCTGTGGGAGCGGGCTTGCCCGCGATAGCGGTCTGACAATCACAGATATGTTGAATGTGCCGCAGTCATCGCGGGCAAGCCCGCTCCCACAGGTTTTGTGTAAGTCGGTCAGCGGCAGAGTTCGTTTTTGACGCGTTCGAGCATCATCCGGTTGGACTCATCCGGCCGGTCTTCCCAGGCGAATACCGAGACGGTCGCGATGCCATCGAACTTGATCTCGCGCAAGGTGCCGAAAAACGCTTCCCAGTCGACCTCACCCTGGCCGATGTCCAGATGCTGGTGCACGGTGGCGGTGACGCCCGGCGGGTTGACGATGTAGCGCAAGCCCGAGGAAGCCTTGTGGTTGTAGGTGTCGGCGATGATCAGGTGGCTCAGCTTTGAGCCGGCGTACTTGAGCATCGAGGCGATATCACCGACACCGTCGTCATAGAAAAATGTGTGCGGCGCGGCGTAGAGGTAGTTGATCCAGTCCCGGTCCAGACCGCGAATGATGTCGACCGACTCGTTATTGCGCTCGCAGAAGTCATAAGGATGGGCCTGAATATCGAGCTTGACCCCTTCGCGTTCGAACTCAGGGATCAACTCGTCCATGGAGCGCATGAACTGGTTTTCGCACACCAGCGGGTTGTCCGACTGGCCGGTGAACTCGGTGTTGACCCGTTCGCAGTCCATCTCCACGGCAATCTGGATCGCGCGCTTCCAGTTACGCACGGCGGCCACACGCAAACCTTCATCGGCGGCAGCCCAGTGGTACATCGGTAATAAGGAAGAGAGTTTGACCCCGGTGTCGCTCAGGGCTTTGCGAAATTCCTTGATCCGCGCCTTGTCGACCCGCGGGGCTTTGTAGAACGGCAGGAAATCTTCCCGGGGCGACAGCTCGATGTGCTCGTAACCGAGCTCGGCAACCTTGTCGACCATCTTGCCCAGGGACAGGCTGCGGTACATGTAAGGGTCTAGTGCGATGCGCATTTTTATTCTCCTTCACCACTCCCCTTGTGGGAGCGAGCCTGCTCGCGATGGCGGCAGCACATCCAACACCAATGTGACTGTCAGATCGCAATCGCGAGCAGGCTCGCTCCCACAGGGGATCAGGGTTAGCCGTAGAAGCGTGGGCGGTCTGGCAGGCCGACTTTTACGATTTGCCCGCTGTTCTGCGCTTCGATGCAGGCATCCGCCGCCACTGCCGCTGCAAAACCATCCCACGCCGACGGCCCGCCCACCTGCCCGCCCCGCACGCCGTCGATGAACGCCTGCAATTCGACGTCATACGCGGCGATGAAGCGATCCTTCCAATCCATCAGAATCGCATTCGACAGCTTCGCCCCGCTGCGCAATTGAACCTGCGACGGTTCCGGCAGTTTGGCGATGCCGGTCTCCCCCACCACTTCGCACTGGATGTCGTAGCCGTACTGGCAGTTGACGAACACTTCCACATCAATGCGCGTGCCCTTGGCAGTTTCCAGCAGCACGATTTGCGGGTCTTTCAAATGGGCGTGGGCCTTGCTGGTCTTGCGTGGGAACACCACTTGCACCGACACATAATCGTCGTCGAGCAACCAGCGCAACACGTCCAGTTCATGGATCAGCGTGTCGGTGATCGCCATGTCGGTCTTGTAGTTTTCACCCACGGTCGGGTTGCGGTGAGCGCAATGCAGCATCAACGGCTCGCCGATCTGGCCGCTGTCGATCACTGCTTTCAACGCGCGATAGCCTTCATCGTATGGACGCATGAAACCGACCTGCACCAGTCGTTTGCCGCGGGCCACTTCGGCCTCGACGATCTTGCGGCAGCCTTCGGCGGTGACCGCCAGCGGCTTCTCGCAGAACACCGGTTTGCCGATGGCAATCGCCGCCAGCACGAACTCTTCGTGGCTCGGGCCCCAGGAGGTCACGAGGATCGCTTCGACTTCCGGTGCCTTGATCAGCGCATGACCGTCGGGATAGACCTCAGCAGTCAGTTTCAGATCGGAAACGACCTTGGCCGCTTGCTGCAAATTGATGTCGGTGACCGCGACAACCTGGCTATTGAGCAAGGTCTGGCTGCAACGGCGGATATGGTCCTGGCCGATGGCCCCGGTGCCGATGACGCCAATCCGCAACGAATTAGAAAGCAAAGACATATAAACACTCCTGTGGGTTCGTTCAGGGCAATCAGTATTGACGGGCCTTGGCCAGTCGTTCGTTGAGGGTCTTGGCCACCGCGTCGGTGCGGGCGCTGGTGGAGACTTGCGCCACGCCGACCCGCCACCACGACAGGTATTTGTGAATCATGGTTTTGGGCAGGACCTTGATATCGATCAGCGTCGACACCGTCTGCAACCGCGCATCGGCCAACGCGGCTTGCAACGCTTCAACGGTGTTCACTTTGTAAGTCTTGCAGCCGTAAGCCGCCGCGCTCATGGCGAAATCCACCGGCACGAAACCGCCATCGAGCTTGCCGGTTTCCGGGTTTCGGAAACGGAACTCGGTGCCGAAGCTGTCCATGCCGTGTTCCATTTGCAGGTTGTTGATGCAGCCGAAGGTCATGTTGTCCAGCAGGACCACGTTGATCTTGCGTCGCTCCTGGATCGAGGTCGCCAGTTCCGAGTGCAGCATCATGTAGGAGCCGTCGCCAACCAGTGCGTAGACCTCGCGCTCAGGCTCGGCGAGCTTCACGCCCAGTGCGGCATTCACCTCGTAACCCATGCAGGAATAACCGTACTCGACGTGGTAAGTGTTCACGCCCTTGCTGCGCCAGCTGCGCTGCAAGTCACCGGGCAGACTGCCGGCGGCGGCGACGATCACGGCGTCATCGGCCAGGGTTTCATTGAGCACGCCGAGTACCCGGCTCTGGGTCAGGCAGGAACCGGTCAGCTCGATAAATTCGCGCAGCACCGCCGGGTCCATGTGGTCGTTGATTTCCGGGACGAAATCCTCGGTCTGATACTCAACCTGATAGATGCGATCCACTTCTTCATCCAGTTGCGCCTTGGCCTGGCGGGTTTGGTCACCCCAGCTGGAGCGATAGTCGCCCAGCACATCAGCCAGGGCGCTCAAGCCGGTTTTGGCGTCCGCCAACAGCTGCACGCCGTCGAGTTTCAGGGCATCGCAGGGGCTGATATTGAGGTTGAGGAATTGCACATCCGGGTGCTTGAACAAGGATTTCGATGCGGTGGTGAAATCGCCGTAGCGAGTGCCGACACCGATGATCAAATCAGCATCCTTGGCCAGCAGATTCGCCGCCAGGCAACCGGTTTCGCCGATCCCACCGACGTTCAGCGGATGGCTGGACACCACCGCGCTTTTGCCGGCCTGGGTTTCGGCGAAGGGAATATCGAAGCGCTCGGCGAACGCCTGCAACGCTGCATTGGCGCCGGAGTATTTGACCCCACCGCCGCAGATGATCAGCGGCTTGCGCTTGTCTTTGAACAGGGCCAACGCATCACCGAGCATCGCTTCGGTGGCCGGGCGGCGCTCGATGCGGTGCACGCGTTTTTGCAGGAAGTAATCGGGATAGTCGTAAGCTTCGGCCTGTACGTCTTGCGGCAAGGCCAGGGTCACGGCGCCGGTTTCGGCGGGGTCGGTGAGCACGCGCATGGCGTGGATCGCCGCGGTCATCAACTGCTCGGGACGGTTGATCCGGTCCCAATATTTGCTCACGGCCTTGAAGGCATCGTTGGTGCTGATGCTCAGGTCGTGGAACTGCTCGATCTGTTGCAGCACCGGGTCCGGTTGGCGGCACGCATAAACGTCGCCGGGCAACAGCAGCAAGGGAATACGGTTGGCGGTGGCCGTCGCGGCAGCGGTGAGCATGTTCGCTGCACCCGGGCCTACCGATGAAGAACAGGCGTAGATCTTGCGCCGCAGGTGTTGCTTGGCGAAACCGATGGCGGCGTGGGCCATGCCTTGCTCGTTGCGGCCCTGATGGACGATCAGGTCGCCGCTGTCCTGCTCCAGGGCTTGCCCCAGTCCCAGCACATTGCCGTGACCGAAAATGGTAAAGATCCCGGCGACGAATTTGCTCTGAACCCCATCGACCTCGATGTACTGGTTATCGAGGAATTTCACCAGGGCCTGGGCCATGGTCAGTCTTGTTGTGGTCATGCTTGCACCTTCCTTTGAAGCTAAATCCGGTGTGTGCTGTGGAATGCGATCACTGTGGGAGCGGCGGTGCGGCGATCCGACTTGCCCGCGATAGCGATCGACCTG
Source organism: Pseudomonas lini (assembly GCF_964063345.1). Lineage (NCBI taxonomy): Bacteria > Pseudomonadati > Pseudomonadota > Gammaproteobacteria > Pseudomonadales > Pseudomonadaceae > Pseudomonas > Pseudomonas lini. The sequence continues at coordinate 5,593,053 of NZ_OZ061318.1, read as the reverse complement.
ACACATCAATGTTGAATGTGCTGCCGCCATCGCGGGCAAGCCCGCTCCCACAGGGTTCTCCATTAACCTTGGGATTTCTGCAGGTGATCCATGCTCGCGCCAATCGCCGTCTGGATATCCGCCAGGCCATGGACGCTGTCGGCGAACGGTTCGAACGACAGGTAGCCGCTGTAGCCGGTAGCGAGCAAGGTTTCGATCTGCGCCGCGTTACCCAGGATGTCACCCTCGCCCACCAGCACCCGGTGGCCGTCGCGGATGGTCGCCAGCGGTGCCTCGGCATCTTCGACGCCGGAGATGTGCACCAGCCCGGTCAGCTCGGGGAAGAATTCATGTTCGCTGGCCAGGTGATGGTGAAAGGTGTCATGCACCAGACGGAACACATCCAGCCCACCGATGGCCTTGATTGCATCGACCGCCGTGCGTTTACGCCGCAGCGAGCATTCTTCGAAACCCAGCGGCTCGATGAAACCGAGGATGCCGTGATCGCGCAGGATCGGCGCCAGTTCACTCAACGCCGTGCGCAGCCCGGAAGCACGCTGCGCTTCGGTTCGTGGATCGGCGCGGTCGTTCAACGGGCACATCACCAAACCCTGCGCACCGCAATCACGGGCATAAGCGGCGAGCTTCAGGGCTTGCGCACGACGCTCGTCATTCCAGACATCGAACGGATACAGCGCGTTGATCGACAGTACGGTGATGCCTTTGGCCGCGCACAGCTCACGCACGTGTTCGGGCGCGGTGCCGTCCTCGATCTCGACACCCTTGAGGTCGTTGCGGATTTCGATGGCGTCGGCCTTGAGGGTCACCGCCAACTCGATGAACGCGGGCAAGGACAAACGTGGGGCGACCATACGGTTCAGGGCGAAACGCAGGGGTTTGCTCATTTTTTGTTGTTCTCCGCACACGTGAATTATTTGGCTGTCGGCATGCTGAATTCAGGGCCCTTGGCGATGCTGTCGGGCCAGCGCTGCATCACGCTTTTGTAGCGGCTGTAGAAGCGAATGCCTTCTTCACCATAAGCGTGGTGATCACCGAACAGCGAGCGCTTCCAGCCGCCAAACGAGTGCCAGGCCATCGGTACCGGAATCGGTACGTTGATGCCGACCATGCCGACCTTGATGCTGCGGGCAAACGAGCGAGCGATGCCGCCGTCACTGGTGAAACACGACACGCCGTTGCCGAACTCATGGGCATTGATCAACGCCACGGCGCTGGCGAAATCCGGCACGCGCACGATGCCCAGCACCGGGCCGAAGATCTCTTGCTGGTAGATGCTCATCTCGGTCGTGACGTTGTCGAACAGCGTCGCGCCGACGAAGAAACCGTTCTCGGCGCCCGGCACCTTGAAGTTGCGTCCGTCGACAATGAGCTGCGCGCCCTGGGCCACGCCTTCGCCGATAAAGCCTTCGACCTTGGCCTTGTGCTCGGCGGTCACCAGCGGCCCCATGTCGCTGTCGCCCTGCATGCCGTTGCCGACTTTCAGTTGATCGATGCGCGGCAGCAGTTTGGCTATCAATTGGTCGCCGACATCACCGACCGCCACGGCAATCGAAATCGCCATGCAGCGTTCGCCAGCCGAGCCGTACGCCGCGCCGATCAGTGCATCTGCCGCTTGATCCAGATCGGCATCGGGCATGACGATCATGTGGTTCTTCGCCCCGCCCAGCGCCTGTACGCGTTTGCCGCGCGAGGTTGCTTGCTGATGGATGTACTCGGCAATCGGCGTCGAGCCGACAAAGGAAATAGCCTCGATGTCCGGGTGTTGCAGCAAGGCGTCGACGGCAGTCTTGTCGCCCTGGACCACGTTGAACACACCGTCCGGCAACCCGGCTTCGGTCAATAATTTCGCCATCAGCAAACTGGCCGACGGGTCGCGCTCGGACGGTTTGAGGATGAAGCAGTTACCGGTGACCAGCGCGATCGGGATCATCCACAGCGGCACCATCACCGGGAAATTGAATGGGGTTACGCCGGCACAAACGCCCAGCGGCTGGCGCAGATTCCAGTTGTCGATGCCGCCGCCGATGTTGTCGCTGAACTCGGTTTTCAGCAGGTTCGGCGCACCGCAGGCGTACTCGACGATTTCGATGCCGCGCGTCACTTCGCCCTTGGCGTCCGAGAACACCTTTCCGTGTTCGCGGCTGATGATTTCTGCCAATTCGTTGTGATGGCGGTCGAGCAGTTCCTTGAACTTGAACATCACCCGCGAACGGCGTAACGACGATTGCTCGGACCACGCCGGGAACGCCTTCAAGGCCGATGCGACGGCGTCGTCTACGGTCTTCTGACTGGCCAGCCCGACTCGCGCCTGAACGCTGCCGGTGGCCGGGTTGAAGACATTGCTGAACCGCTCGCTGCCGCTGTCTTGCACCTGACCGTCGATGTAATGGCCTATTACCTGGGCGCTGCTCATTGTTCTTGTTCTCCGTTCGAATGTTTAAATTCAGGCTTTTTAGTTCAGAGATGCAGCAACCAGCTGTGCTGCGGATCGTTATGGAACTGCCAGACGCGTTTCGGTCCGGCCATCACGTTCAGGTAATACGACTCGTAGCCATAGGGCACGCTGACCGGGTGATAGCCCTTGGGCACGACCACCAGGTCGCTGTTTTCCACGGCCATGGCCTGGTCGATGCTGCGATCGTCGGTGTAGACCCGCTGGAACACGAAGCCTTGGGGCGGGTTGACCTGGTGGTAATAGGTTTCTTCGAGAAAGCTCTGATGCGGCAGATCGTCGGTGTCGTGCTTGTGCGGCGGGTAGCTCGACGAGTGCCCGGACGGCGTACGCACTTCCACTACCAGCAGCGCATGGGCCGGTTCGGTGTCCGGCAGGATGTCGCAGACGTAACGGGTGTTGGCGCCCTTGCCGCGCACGCTACGTTTCATGTTGTCGGGTTTGATCAGCCGTGGGCCGAGGTTTTCGGCGGTCGAACCGGGGGCGGCGCAGACGGCGATTTGCACGTCGCTCAACGCCACCACCTGCGCCTGGCTGCCGGGCGGCAAATACGCCGCGAACGGGGATTTGTCTTCGAACACTGACTGGCGATCACCAATGTTGTCCCAATCGAACGCGCCCTGCCCCGGCGCTTCACCCTTGATGCTGACCCGGCCGCTGAGCAGCACCAGGCACAGTTCCTTGTCGTCGGCGCTGACCGGCAGGGTTTCGCCGAGGCTCAGACGGTAAGCGGCGAAGCCGACGTATTCCAGCTCACCCTGCCCCAACTCGACCATGGTCCGGCCGCGAGCATTGCTTTTGACCAACAGGCTCATCGCGCGGTCCTCTCGTTGAGCAGTGCACGTAAGGTGTCGTAGCCTTTTTTGGCGTAGACGTAACTCGGTGCCACCGCTGGATCCTGCTCGGCCTCGACCACCAGCCAGCCGTGGTAATCGGCGCCCAGCAGAACGTCAAGCAAGGCGCCGAAATCAATGTCGCCATCGCCGGGGACGGTGAAGGTGCCGTTGATGATGCAGTCCGGGAAGCTCCACAGGTTGTTGCGCGCCAGTTGCACCACCGGTTTGCGCACGTCCTTGAAATGCACGTGGCAGATGCGTTCGATGTGTTTGCGCAGCACCTGCAACGGTTCACCACCGCCCATGTAGCAGTGGCCCGAATCGAACAGCAGGCCGACTTCACTGCCGGTCAGCGCCATCAGTTTGTCGATGTCCGCCGGAGATTCGACGTAGGCGCCCATGTGGTGGTGATACGCCAGGCGCACGCCCTGGGACAGGGTGAAGCGTGCCAGTTCAGTGAGTTTGTCGGCGTATTCCTGCCAGGCTTGCTCGGTGTGAAAACGCGGGCGCTCGACCAAGGGAATGCGCTGGCCTTGAATCGAGTCGGCGACTTCGCCATAGACCAGCACCTTCGCGCCGTTCTTCGCCAGCAGCTCGACATGGCTGGCGATGGCGTCGATTTCCTCGGCCACGGAACGGCGGGCCAGACGGCTGGAATACCAGCCGGAGACCAGCGCCAGGTCGTAGGGCCGCAGCACGTCGCCGACGCCTTTGGCATCCTTGGGGAATTTACCGTTGAGTTCGAAACCTTCGTAGCCGATTTCCTTGCCTTCGCTGAGGGCGGTGCTCAACGGCGTCTCGCCACCGAGGGACGGCAAGTCGTCGTTGCTCCAGGAGATCGGGTTGATGCCAATTCGGATAGCGGGCATGGCTGCACCTTTTATTGTTTTTACTAAAATGTTCAACCGATCACCTGTGGCGAGGGAGCTTGCTCCCGCTCGGCTGCGAAGCAGTCGCAAACCTGTGAATGCGGTTTACCTGATACACCGGGCCGGTTGATTTAGGACTGCTTCGCAGTCCAGCGGGAGCAAGCTCCCTCGCCACAAAAGCCCGATCAATCAGCCAATTTGTTCAAGCGCGGGCCGTGCGCCAGGCTTCGATCAATTCGACGAACGTGCCCTGCACCTGGCGGATCAGCGTTTCGTCGTCGATTTCACCGGCCATCCACGCGCGGCTCGGTTCCTGGAAAATCGTTCGGCCCACGGCAAAACCTCGGCAGGTCTGGCTCTGGCTGGCCTGCTGAAACCCTTCGGCCAACGCCGCCGCCGGGGCGTTCAGGCCCAGCAGCACCACGCCACGGCAATACGGATCGCGTTGCTGAATCAGCTCGTCGAGCTGTTTCCACTCCTCGGCGCTTTGCGCTTCGATCTTCCACCACGCCGGGTAGATGCCCAGGTTGTAGAGGCGTTTGAGCGCGCGATACAGCACGTCTGGATGCGTCGAGGGGTGATCCTTGGGCGGAATAATCTCCAGCAGCAGTTCATGCCCGCTGACCTGGGAGGCCTGATACAACCCCTTTATCTGTGCTTCCTGCTCCAGACGCAGCAGCGGCTCGTCGTCGGGATGGAATTGCACCAGGCATTTGATGATCTGTTCCTGCGGCCAGGCAATCAGGTTGCTGCCGATCGAGCGCCCGTGCTCGAACGCCAATGGCCGCGAACCCTGCACTTCCACCGGCCGAGCCACCCACCAGCCGCGACCGGTAGCGGTGTTCAGCGAGTCCTGACCGAAACGTTGATCGGCCAACAAGCCGACATCAGCCTCGACGCCCTGCTCACGCAAATCGGCTTCGACCCGCTCCACGGCTTTGATAAAGAGTTGTTTGAGCTCGCCGATAGCGTTCAGGTCGCGCCCGCCCTTGTGGGCCAGTTCCACCAATTGCCCGCGATGATCGAAGGCGAAGATGAACAGTTGCTTCCACTGTTTGCGCGGCACGCTGACTTGATGCAGACGCTGCAACACGGCGTCCTGATCCGGCCGGGTAATCGGTACCGGGCTGTTGAATAGATAGTCGAGTTCGGCGCGGGTTGGCATCGCCGGGGCGCAGGCATGGCGCGACACCACCAGACCGCCGCAAGCATTGGCCAACTGGCAGCAGCGCTCGTCGCTGGCGTCCTCCAGCCAGCCGCTGAGGAAACCCGACATGAAGGCATCGCCGGCGCCCAGAACGTTGAGCACTTCGACGCGCACGCCGGGATAGATCGCGCCGTCTTCAAGACGCGCCGGGATCGCCCCATGAATCACCGTGCAGCCTTGCGGGCCGAGCTTGACCACCAACGTCGCCGCGCTCAGTTGCCGGACGTTGCGCAATGCAGTGAGCAAATTTTCGGAACCACCGGCGATCAAAAACTCTTCTTCAGTGCCGACGATCAGGTCGAAACGCGGGAGGATTTTCTGCACGTGCTGGCTGACGTTCTGATCGGCGACGAACCGGGTCTCGCCGTCCGCCTTGCCGGCCAGGCCCCAGAGCACCGGGCGGTAGTCGATGTCCAGCACCCGTTTGACGTTGTGTTTCTCGGCGTAGTCCAGCGCCTGGATGCTCGCCTTGTAGACGCCGTCGGTGGAGAAATGAGTGCCGGTGATCAGCAAGGCTTTGCTGGAGGCGATAAAGGCTTCGCTGATGTCTTCGGCGCGCAACGCCATGTCGGCGCAATTTTCGCGGTAGAACACCAGGGGAAAGGTTTCGCGGTCCTTGAGGCCCAGCAGGACCATGGCGGTCAGGCGTTCCGGATCGACCTTGATGCCGCTGACGTCGCAGCCTTCACGGGTCAGCGATTCAACGAGGAAGCGGCCCATGTGGTCGTCCCCTACCCGGCTCAGCATCGCCGACTTCAGACCCAGCCGAGCGGTGCCGAAAGCGATGTTGGCGGACGAACCGCCGAGGTATTTGGCGAAGCTGCTCACATCCTCCAGCCGCGCCCCTACTTGCTGCGCATAGAGGTCGACGCCAAGGCGTCCCAGGCAAATCAGATCCAATTGACGCCCACTGGCAAAACGAGTCTGGCCCATGCTGGCTCCTGTTATTTTTATCAGCCTGCGTTCGGGGCGATGAAGGCGCCGAACACTCTTGGTGGATGCAGACTAAAACGACCCGGACCGAACAATCAATAATTATTCTAAATATTTTTTACGTGGAATATTTTTTCCAATAAACTTTCACACAAGCATTCCAGACACAGTGCATCGTTTCAGCAGACCCCAGGGCGGGCGCAAGCTCAAGATTTTATTCCGGCCTACCCTGTAGACTGCGCACAGCCAACCTATTGTCAGGGGATGACGCGACCTGTCATCTCTATAAGCACAAGCCAGAAGGATTCCTTATGTCCCGCACCGATCAGCCGGCTACGACCGAGAGCACGCCCGACAGCGATCTCGCCAGCCCTCCGATCAATGCCGAGCGTTTGTTGCAGCTGATCACCGATGAATACGAAAGCCTGCCGCGCCAGCTCAAACGCATCGCCAGCTACATGAGCCAGCAGAGCGACCGGATCATGGTCGACCGTATCAGCGACATCGCCCGTGAATGCGAAGTGCACCCGTCGGCCATCGTGCGGTTTTCCCAGCGTTTCGGCTTCAGTGGTTTCAGCGAAATGCAGGCGCTGTTCCGCGAGGCCTACACCCACAAAACCACACCGGTGCAGAACTACCAGCAACGCATCCGCAGCATGATCGCCAACAAGTCGCAGAAGGCCAGCGGCGGCGATCTGGCGCGCGAATGCATCAACGCCACCCTGTCGGGCATCGAACGGTTGGGGCTGGAACTCGATGACCAGGCCTTCGACAAGGCCGTGGATCTGGTGGTGAATGCCGACAACATCTACGTGGTCGGGGTGCGCCGTTCGTTCGCGGTGGCCGATTACCTGGTCTACAACCTGCAACACACCAACAAGCGCATCCACTTGGTGTCGGGCCTTGGCGGCAGTTACCGCGAGCAGATGCGCAGCGTGCGCGCCAATGACCTGGTGATCGCCATCAGCTTCACGCCCTACGGCAAAGAAACCCAGCACTGCCTGCGCATCGCCCAGCACAATCAGGCGAAAACCCTGATCATCACCGACAGCAACCTCTCGCCGTTGGCCAAGCGCGCCAACACCGTGCTGCTGGTCAACGAAGGCAGTTCGTTTGCCTTCCGCTCGTTGAGTGCAACCTTGTGCCTGTGTCAGGCACTGTTTATCGCCGTGGCTTATCGGCTGGAATTGAAAGTCGATGAGATTCATGAGCAGGTAGGCTTTGAGGATTAGCCTTTGAGGATTAGCGCGAAGCCATTTGCAGGTCGTTGAACCTCAGCTAAGGTTGTCCATCCCCGATGGACTGTCTTAAGGAGAGGCTCAATGAAACTGATCGGCATGCTGGATTCGCCCTACGTGCGGCGCGTCGCCATTTCCGCCAAATGCCTGGGCATACCGCTGGAGCACGAGTCGGTTTCGGTGTTCAGAAATTTCGAGCAGTTCCAGCAGATCAACGCGGTGGTGAAGGCGCCGACACTGGTGCTGGATGATGGCGAGGTGTTGATGGATTCGACGCTGATCATCGACTACCTGGAGGCTCTGGCCGCGCCGGGTAAAAGCCTGATACCCAACAATCTGGAGCAACGCTTGCGCTCGCTGCGGCTAATCGGCCTGGCGTTGGCAGCGTGCGAAAAGTCGGTGCAGCTTTACTACGAACGCAACCTGCGGCCAGCGCAGATTCAGTACGCACCCTGGGTGGAACGGGTCGAAGGGCAATTGGCCGCGGCGTATTCGGCGCTGGAGCGGGAGCTGGAAAAACAGCCGCTGAAGATCGACGGTTCGATTGCGCAAGACGGGATTACCCTGGCGGTGGCCTGGAGTTTTACCAACCTGGTGGTGCCGGATCAGGTGGAGGCTGCGCAGTTTCCGCGGATCAGCGCGTTCACAGAGTATGCCGAGGGGCTTGAGGTGTTTGTCGGTACGCCTATTAACTGAGCCACAACGATCGTTCCCACGCTCTGCGTGGGAACGATCATCAGCGCCCACATAATCGGCGCAGAACCTGTAGGAGCGAGCGGTGCGGCGATCCGACTTGCCCGCGAAGGCGTCCTCAGACCATTTCCATTTCTGCCGCGCTCGACACCGATCTTCAGCTGGAAAACACGTAGTGCCCTTTGACCTTCTTCGAACCCAGAAACCCCAGATCCGGGAACAACAGCGTTTTGAGGTAAGCGACAAAAAACACCATGCCCAGGGTGATTCCGGCACCGACGAGCGTCAGCAGCGGATCCTCCTCAAACCCCTGGAACATTCGCGGAAACTGGCTCAGGGACAGGATCACGTAAATGGTGTAGGCCTGCGCAACGTTCTTATAAAAACCCCAGGCGAACAGCAACGGCACCACGGCGGCAAACAGGGTGAAAAACACGGCGGCACCTGGCCCGATCATCGAGCCGAGGAAAAACCCGAGGACTGCACCGAGCAACGCTTGAGCAATCGTCAGGAAAAGTAATGTCTTGATCTTGCCGGAGTGCCGCTGACACAGCGCGGGGTCAGCATAAGCACCTATCCAGTATGCCAGCACCCGATCCTTGACCTCCCCGCCGGACAGCGTCTTGAAAATTTCGCTCTTCGAATGCCCGCTTTCGAGCATCACCACCAGTTGCCGTTTGCTTTCCTTTTTGTTCAAGGCATTTCTCCTGTGAAGCAACACAACATTAAAAGTGGAAGCGGATGTGCTCCCGCTGAGGCGATTCTCGCTGCATCAGCGGCGCAAAAGCAAAACGCCGCTTCTACTGCAGTAAAAGCGGCGTAAACAAGGGCCACAAGGAATCAATGCGTGAACAGGGCAATCAGAATGATGATCGGGATCGGTACGCCGAGAAGGAACAGCAATATAGAGCGCATGATGGTTCTCCTGGGTTAGCGAACAGGTGGCAGCGTCGTGGTTGTGGTGGTGGTCACGTAGGCATCGGTTTCCAGGTACTCCACGGCATCCCGACGACGACCACCGAAGATCGCGGCGAGGCTGGCAAAAAATGCCCCGGCCAGCAGCGCGACGAACATCCACAATGCCGTCAAGGCTGCGACTTTGGCCGCGGTGTCAGCCGCTTGTTGCGCGGCCAGTTTGGCGTCGGCAACGGCTTTTTGGGTGCGGGCATAGACTTCATCGACACGACGTTCGGCGTCCGCTTGAGTGAGGTTGGTCCGCTGGGCGACCAGTTGTGCCAGGTAGGTCCGATCCTCGGGCGCCAGTTGACCGTCGTTACGCAGGCTGCGCGCGAAGACCCGGGTGACGGTGCCATTGACGGCGTCCTCGCTGACGGCGACTGGCCGATCATCGCGAAACAGGCTGTCGACGAAGTAACCGTAAGGGTCACTGTCGGTATTACCTACCGCGCTGCCGGCAGCCTGGGTCATGGCGCTGGCGGCACCGCCGGCGACCGTGGCCCCGGCCTGCACGCCGCCGCTGACGATGTTGCTGACCGAGCCGACCACCAGGGTCGCGGTCACCAGCGTCGCGATACACCAGGCCAGGAAGCCATGGGCCGTGTCACGGAAGTAGACCTCATCGCCATGCATATAGGCCCATCTCACCCGCAGGCGACCGGCGATGTAGCCGCCGAGTCCGGACGCCACGATCTGGGTAAAGGCCAGCCAGATGATTGTCGAGAGACCCAGGCCCTTGGCGCTGACGCCTTCATGGGCCCACGGCGAAACCGCCGAAAAACCCAGGCCAAAACCAAGCAGCACGAGGATCAGCGACAACGCCGCAGCGGCCGCGGCTCCGGCGAAGATAGCGGCCCAGGACACGCCCGAGAGCGTGCTGAACTCATCTGCGACAGGATAAAAACCATCAGAGGATCTGTTCATAGTTGTAGTGCTCCAGGCAGGTGTTACAACTCGTCAATCGAGCAATTGCAGTCAACGTGCCAGTCGCACTACTTAAACAAATCGTTCTATTTCAAATAGTTGAAAACAGTGAACTTCTCAGGGTCATGCAGTTTGCAAGGAGCCGGCCCTGGCGGCGGGTTTTATGCATTGCATTTTGACTGCAAACGAATTACTTGCGCTTGTAACTCTTGTTGCCGCTGGGCGTCAGGCAATACACCCCGCCTCTTGGTCCGGTGCAAAACGTACCGGTGCCGCAGGCGCAGCCGTCGGCATCCTGCAACAGCGTCTGCGGTCGCGCCTGGTCTTTACTGCCAAACATCGCCGAGCAACTTTTCTTCGAACCACTGATGGAGCCGTCATTGCACAGGAACAGATCGCCGTCGCAACGATCGATGCCGCCCTTCTTCCCCGAACATGGCGTGTTGGCAGCCCAGGCGGAGGAGCCGAACATGCACAACAGCAAAAACATCGGCATCCAGCCACGAACCATTAAAGTGCGCACAGTGCAGCTTCCCTTTAGAGTTACGGCCGGATGATATCAACGTTCCCGCCAAGCTCATGAGGCAACATGAAAGTTAATTTAAAAAGCGGCGCGTAATTCTTGGCAAAATGAGCCCCACTTCGAATTGAACCGATTATCAGGCAAGCCCTATGACCCGCATCTTGACCATCGAAGACGACGCTGTGACCGCCCGGGAAATCGTCGCCGAACTGAGTAGCCACGGCCTCGACGTGGATTGGGTCGACAATGGCCGTGAAGGCCTGGCGCGCGCGGTCAGCGGCGACTATGACCTGATCACCCTCGATCGCATGCTGCCGGAGCTCGATGGTCTGGCGATTGTCACCACCCTGCGCACCATGGGCGTGGCCACGCCGATCCTGATGATCAGCGCCCTCTCCGACGTCGATGAACGGGTTCGCGGCCTGCGCGCCGGCGGCGACGATTACCTGACCAAACCGTTCGCCACCGATGAAATGGCCGCCCGGGTCGAAGTTTTGCTGCGCCGGCAAAATACCGTGACCGCCCAGGCCACCACATTGCGCGTGGCCGATCTGGAGCTGAACCTGATCAGCCACGAGGCCAGCCGCGATAGCCAGTTGCTGACGCTGTTACCCACCGAGTACAAGTTGCTGGAATTTCTGATGCGCAACACCGGGCAGATTCTGTCGCGGATGATGATTTTCGAAGAGGTCTGGGGTTATCACTTCGACCCTGGCACCAACCTGATCGACGTGCACATCGGCCGTCTGCGCAAAAAGATCGACCCGCCAGGTAAAGTCCCACTGATTCGGACGGTGCGAGGCTCGGGTTATGTCATTGCTGAACCCCTCTAAAGGCTGGCGCTCCTCCAGCAGCCGCTTGCTGGCGCTCTACAGTTCGCTGTTCGTGGCCTGGAGCGGGATTCTCATGGGGGTCATGTATTACGAGGTGTCCAGCTACCTGGACACCCTGGCCAAGCATTCGCTGATGCAACGTCAGCATCTGTTTTCACGCTTTTCGGGCGAACAACTGGAGGACGCCCTCGCCGCCAGCGTGACCTTCGACATTCGCGGCATCGATGCCTATGGCCTGTTCGATGACCAGCAGCGCTACCTCATCGGCCCCTTGCGCCAGTTCCCCCAAGGCCTGCCGCTGGACGGCAAGATTCACATCCTCAGAGACTGCGTCGACGCCGACGACCCGACCCTGCCCGCCGACAGTTGCGACGCCGTGGCGACCCGGACCGTGGACGGGCGCTGGCTGGTGCTGGTGCGGGACAACGGTTCGCTGTTTGCCGTGACCCGGATCATCTTGCACGCGCTGCTGTGGGGCGTGTCGCTGACCATTCTGCCCGGCATCGCTGGCTGGCACTTATTGAGATGGCGCCCGCTGCGGCGGATCCGGGCGATCCAGGCCAGCGCCGAAGCCATCGTCGCCGGCGACCTGACCCGACGCCTGCCGCTGTCCAACCGCCGTGACGAGCTGGACATGCTCGCCGCCATCGTCAACGCCATGCTCGAACGCATCGAGCGCTTGATGAACGAGGTCAAGGGTGTGTGCGATAACATCGCCCATGACCTGCGCACACCGCTGACGCGCCTGCGGGCGCAGCTGTACCGGATTCAGCAGCAGGCCGATGACGGTTCGACCCTGGCTGTGCAACTGGATTCGGTGCTCGGCGAGGCCGATACCTTGATGGCGCGTTTCCGTGGCTTGCTGCGAATTTCCGAGCTGGAGGATCGCCAGCGCCGTTCGGGCTTCGTGCAACTGGATCCGGTGCCGTTGCTGCAAGAATTGCATGACTTTTATCTGCCGCTGGCCGAAGAAGGCGAACTGACCTTTAAACTGCAACTGCCCGAGTCCCTGCCCCGGCTCAACGGTGACCGGGCGCTGTTGTTCGAAGCCGTGGCGAATTTACTGAGCAACTCGATCAAGTTCACGCCGCCGGGTGGCAAGGTGATTTTACGTGGGATGAATGACGCCGGGCATACACGAATCGAAGTACTCGACTCCGGCCCCGGCATCGCGCTGGCCGAACGTGAGGCGGTGTTTCAGCGCTTCTATCGCGCCGAGGGCGGTAACCCGCAAAGCGGATTCGGGCTGGGCCTGTCGATTGTCGCGGCGATTGTCAGCCTGCATGGGTTTACGCTGGAAGTCGGTAGCAGCGAACTGGGTGGTGCACTGTTGGTACTCGATTGCCGGCAGAGTCTGATTCCTCAGGCCTGACCCAAATCTTCTGAACTGACACATAACCTGTGGGAGTGGGCTTGCCCGCGATGGCGGCCTGACAGAGAAAATTATGTCGCCTGACACTCCGCTATCGCGGGCAAGCCCGCTCCCACAGGATTTGCTTAAGTCAGCGATGACTCAGTACCCCGCAACCTCGCGCAGAAACACCGGCAAGTCAGTGATCGGCGGCAGGGCCGGAATCTCGACGTACATCTGGACCACCCAGCCTCGGTGATAACTGGCGTGGTTGACCACATGCAACAGCATCGCGCCGGCACTCATGACCCCGCTTTCCCCCGAGACGGAGCTGAATTCGATGGGTTGATCCAGCGAGTCGTCGGTCTGGGCCGAGGCCCATCCACAGAACCATTGATCGATCTCCTGTTGCGCCATTCGCAGCTCGGGGAGTTCGGTATGGAGCAGGTCATGGGAGGTTTTGAAGTCGTGCCCTCGCCCCTCCAGATGCGCTTGCCAGATGCAGTCCACCACGTAGATGTGGTTCAAGGTGCCGATGATGTTGCTGAACACCGACACCCGTTTGCGGTTGAGCTCTTCCGGTGGCAGCGCCATGAGGCTGTCGAAGAGTCGCTGATCGGCCCAGCGCCTGTAATCGGCGAGCATGCGGGCAGTGCGTACGTTGATCATCTGAGGTCTCCCATGAGGATGGGCGCATTGCCAAGAATAGCCCTCGCGGTGAATGACATCGCAGACACTGATCATCGGTCACCCCTACGCGACCTTGTAGCCGCTGGCGTCCAATGTGGGAGCGGGCTTGCTCGCGAAAGCGGTGTGTCAGGTAACATCATTGCCGACTGGCAGTCCGTATTCGCGAGCAAGCCCGCTCCCGCATTAGGCCAGCCGTTACAGGATTTCATCGCGAAATTAAATCAAGACAGACGCTGCACCACCCGGTCGGCCAACGCCAGGCAACTGGTCAGCCCCGGAGATTCGATGCCGAACAAGTTGACCAATCCCTGCACACCATGCACATCCGGACCGCTGATAACGAAGTCGCTGGCCGGCTCGCTCGGCCCGCTGATTTTCGGGCGAATGCCGCTGTAGGCCGGTTGCAGGCTGTCATCGGGCAACGCCGGCCAGTAACGCCGGATCGCCTGATAGAAACTTTCGCTGCGGCGGGGATCGACGCGATAATCGACGTGCTCGACCCATTCGACATCCGGCCCGAAACGCGCCTGACCGCCCAGGTCCAGGGTCATGTGCACACCCAGCCCGGCGCTTTCCGGTGCCGGGTAAACCAGATGCCGAAATGGCGCCGGACCACTGAAACTGAAATAGCTGCCCTTGCACAGCCAGGCCTTGGGAACGTGCTGCGCTGGCAAGCCTTCGATCCGGCTCGCCACCTCAGGCGCGGACAATCCCGCGCAGTTGATCAACTGACGACAGCTCAACGTCATAGGCTGAGCCCCACCCATGTGCAGCTCGAAACCGTGCCCGGTGCAACGGGCCGATTCCAATGGCGTGTGAAAGGCTATCGAAGTCCCGCACGCTTCAGCATCTGCCTGAAGCGCCAGCATCAGGGCATGGGAATCGACGATGCCGGTGGACGGCGACCAGAGCGCGGCAACGCAGGACAACGCCGGTTCAAGCGCCTGCGCCTGCCCGGCGTCCAGCCATTGCGGGTCATCGACGCCGTTGCGCCAGCCCTGCTCCAGCAATACCTGCAAAGCATGGCATTGACGCTCATCGGTGGCGACGATCAGCTTGCCGAGACGCTGGTAATCGACGCCGTGCTCGTCGCAGAAGGCATACAGCCGCTGCCTGCCCTCCACGCACAATTGCGCCTTGAGACTGCCACTCGGGTAATAGATGCCGGCGTGGATCACTGCCGAGTTGCGCGAGCTGATGCCCACGCCAATCCCCTCGCCCGCCTCGACCAGAATCACTTCTCGCCCGATTCGGGCCAGGGCCCTGGCCACCGCCAGCCCGACCACGCCGGCCCCGACCACCACGCATTCGATATCGACGCTCACCTGCCCTCCACTCATACAAGCCAGCCCTCGCTCCCGATAATCGACCACGCTGGAGACTATCGTGTAGGAGCTGGCGAAGCCTTCGATCTTTTGATCTTCGGCGGCCACTGAAATGCCAAAGATCAAAAGATCTCAGCCTTCGGCAGCTCCTACATACCATCCAACAGTCATCAAAACGACAACTAACTGTCAATTAGCTGAACCACTGCATACTTCAATAACCGAACCCCGCTTAACCGGCCATCAAGTGCACTTTTACGATTGACTTCACCCGCCTCGCTCAGTAAATTGCCCGGGCCGGTAACAACGGCCTTTTATCAATTCACAAAAGAATCCAATGGACACAGTATCTAGTCGCTGTCGGATGACTGCAGATAGGCAGGATCTGGCACATAACCCAGACAATGACGGGACTCGACTTTTCGGTCGGGTGAGCTGCGCTAGAGCCTGAGGCTCCACCGTAACTTGCCTCACCGGAATCAGTCCGGCCCAGAGGCATGTTATGAACTTCAAAACCACTGTAATGCCAGGCGTACGCGCCTTTGCATCGACCATGCGGGTCAAGCTTTGCCGTGAGCGTCTGTTGACGACTCGGCCCAGCGCCCCGTTTTCCGCCCCTTCTGCCCACGCCAAGGCACAACCTCGTGCCAACTGGCGCGTCTGCCCGACGACGGGCCGGCTTCAGCAACGCTGGAGCTTCGACGAAAGCCAGGACCCACCGAGTCGGCGCATCGCGCGCCTCTTCCAGCAGGCGAGCCTGATGCTCGGCCTGTACGGTGGGGCGCGCACTTTCAATTAATCGGAAGGCACTTTAAAAGTCCTTCCCGAACGGTTTTCTTAAAACAAAATCCGACAACTTCCTGTTGCCTGTTAAAAACAAACGTTATTGGAATTAGTTATGGACGAAGCCAGTAGTCGGTTCGCTGCCTGTCACCTGTTAGTTGATGGGCAGCGAACGTTAAAACATCAAAACACAATCATCCGACTCGATCGCTTATTTGCGGCTCGGCATACGTGCGCTCGTCTTTGATTAGCTGAGTACCTGTGTGTCGTGCCGCAAGCCTGCGGCAGGAGCACAGCAATGACCCTTGTAAAAACCGAAAAAAAAATCACCCGCGGCGCCTCCAGCGATAACGCCAAGCTGTCGATGCGCGCCGCCCGGGAAGCACAAAACGGCCTGGCCGTAACCCTCACCAACCTCAACGCCACCGCTGACGGTTTGACCGAACTCGAAGCCGAAGGCCGTTTGGCTCGCGAGGGCCACAATGAAGTCGCCCACGACAAGCCGCCTCACGCCATCGTCCAACTGCTAAAGGCCCTGAACAATCCCTTCATCTATGTACTGCTGACCCTGGCCGGCATCAGTTTTTTCACCGACTACTGGCTGCCGAACAGCCAGGGTGAAGGCGACGACGCTGACCTGACCAAGGTCATTATCATCATGACCATGGTCAGCCTGAGCAGCCTGCTGCGGTTCTGGCAGGAATACCGCTCGGCCAAGTCAGCCGAAGCCCTCAAAGCCATGGTACGCACCACCGCAACCGTCCTGCGTCGCCAGCAAAAGGACCGCCCGCCAGTGCTGCGCGAAGTGCCGATGCGCGAACTGGTGGCCGGCGACATCGTGCAGCTCAGCGCTGGCGACATGATCCCGGCGGACATCCGCCTGATCGAATCCCGCGACCTGTTCATCAGCCAGGCCGTGCTGACCGGTGAAGCCTTGCCCGTCGAGAAGTACGACACGCTGGGGGACGTGGCGCAGAAGTCCGCGACCGGCAGCGCAGCCGATCAGTCCAACCTGCTGGACCTGTCGAACATCTGCTTCATGGGCACCAACGTGGTCAGCGGTACCGCCAAGGCGGTGGTGGTCGCTACCGGTTCGCGCACCTACTTCGGCTCACTGGCCAAAGCCATTGTCGGCTCGCGGGTGCAAACCGCGTTCGACCGAGGGGTGAACAGCGTCAGCTGGTTGCTGATCCGTTTCATGCTGGTCATGGTGCCGATCGTGTTCCTGCTCAACGGCTTCTCCAAAGGTGACTGGAGCGATGCGTTCCTGTTTGCACTGGCAGTGGCGGTCGGCCTGACCCCAGAAATGCTGCCAATGATTGTCAGCGCCAACCTGGCCAAAGGCACCATGGCCATGGCCAAGCGCAAAGTGGTGGTCAAACGCCTTAATGCGATTCAGAACTTCGGTTCGATGGACGTGCTGTGCACCGACAAGACCGGCACTCTGACCCAGGACAAGATCATTCTTGAGCACCACGTCGACATCAATGGTCAACGCGACGATGCGCTGCTGGAACTGGCCTGGCTCAACAGCCATCACCAGAGCGGACTGAAAAACCTGATGGATCAGGCGGTGGTGCAGTTCGCCAACAACAACCCAAAGTTTCGCGTGCCGTTCGCCTACAGCAAGGTCGATGAACTGCCGTTCGACTTCGTGCGCCGGCGCCTGTCGATCATCGTCAAGGACAGCCGCGACGATCACCTGATGGTGTGCAAAGGCGCGGTCGAGGAAATGCTGACCATCGCCAGCCACCTCAATGAAAACGGCACGGTCGTGGCACTGGATGATCAGCGTCGCCAGGCGCTGCTGGCGCGGGCCTTTGAGTACAACCAGGACGGCTTCCGGGTGCTGTTGGTCGCCACCCGCGAGATCCCGAAGGCACAGACGAAAAACCAGTACGCAACCACTGACGAACGCGAACTGGTGATTCGCGGCTTCCTGACCTTCCTCGATCCACCGAAGGAAACCGCCGGCCCGGCGATTGCCGCGCTGCGTGATATGGGCGTGACCGTCAAGGTGCTGACCGGCGACAACGCCGTGGTGACCTGCAAGATCTGCCGCGAAGTCGGCCTGGAACCCGGCACACCGCTGCTCGGCCAAGACATCGAGACGATGGACGACGCCACCCTCAAGGTGCGGGTCGAGGAACGCACGGTGTTCACCAAGCTGACGCCATTGCAGAAATCCCGGGTGCTCAAGGCGTTGCAGGCCAACGGTCACACCGTGGGTTTCCTCGGTGACGGCATCAACGACGCCCCTGCCCTGCGCGATGCCGACGTCGGTATTTCGGTGGACAGCGGTACCGACATCGCCAAGGAATCGGCCGACATCATCCTCCTGGAAAAGAGCCTGATGGTGCTCGAAGAAGGCGTGCTCAAGGGCCGCGAAACCTTCGGCAATATCATGAAGTACCTGAACATGACCGCCAGTTCCAACTTCGGCAACGTGTTCTCGGTGCTGGTGGCCAGTGCATTCATTCCGTTCCTGCCGATGCTGTCGATCCACTTGCTGCTGCAAAATCTCATGTACGACATCTCTCAGCTGGCGCTGCCGTGGGACAAGATGGACAAGGAATTCCTGCGCAAGCCACGCAAGTGGGATGCGAAGAACATCGGCCGTTTCATGCTGTGGATCGGGCCGACCTCGTCAGTCTTCGACATCACCACCTTCGCGGTGATGTGGTACGTGTTCGCCGCCAACAGCGTGGAAATGCAAGGCCTGTTCCAGTCCGGCTGGTTCATTGAAGGGCTGCTGTCCCAGACCCTGGTGGTGCATATGCTGCGCACCCAAAAAATCCCGTTCTTCCAGAGTACTGCGGCGTTGCCGGTGATCCTGATGACCGGGCTGGTGATGGTGCTGGGTATCTACATTCCGTTCTCGCCACTGGGCACGCTGGTCGGTCTGCAACCGCTGCCGTGGGCGTACTTCCCATGGCTGGTCGGCACGTTACTCAGCTACTGCGTGTTCGCGCAGGTCATGAAAACCCTCTATATCCGTCGCTTCAAGCAATGGTTCTGATGGTGTAAGCCCCCGAAGCGAGGGGGCAAACCCAAATGACTTGAACACCACAAGCCCGCTCCCACAGGTTTCGTGTTTACCGCACCATCCCTCCGGCTCCCGGGCCGTCAATAAATGCAGTACGTAAAAGGGAGAGTCCTCATGTCGGGAACTACTCTACTGATCAACCTCGCAGGCTCCATCGCCCTGTTGCTGTGGGGCACTCACATGATTTCTTCGGCATTGTTGCGCGGCTTCGGCACGCCATTGCGCCAGTGGCTGGGCCACAACCTGAATAACCGCTGGATGGCTTTGTTGTCCGGCGTCGGCATCACCGGCGTCCTGCAAAGCAGCACCGCCGTCAGCCTGATGGCAACTTCGTTCACCGCCGCCGGGACGTTGGGACTGGCGCCGGCACTGGCAGTGATGCTCGGCGCCAACATCGGTTCGACTTTGGTGGTGCAACTGCTCAGCGCCGATGTGTCGATGCTCACACCCATTGTTTTGCTGACGGGCCTGATCGTCTTTCGGCTGCGTGATGACTCGCGCTACGAAAGCGTCGGTTGCGCGTTGATCGGCCTGGGGCTGATGCTGCTGGCCCTGCACATGCTCGGTTCGACGCTGGCGGAAGTCGAAGGCACGCCAATCTTCCAGCTCATCATGCAGAGCCTCGATGGCGATTTGCTGATTGCACTGCTGGTGGCGCTGATCCTCACCTGGCTCTGCCACTCCAGTGTGGCCGTGGTGCTGTTGATCGTCTCGTTGGCCGCGACCGGCATGCTCTCGGCCAGCACGATTGTCGCGCTGGTATTGGGGGTGAACATCGGCGGTGCGCTGCCTTCGGTCATCAACGCCGGTTCGAGCGTCGGCCGACGCCTGCCGCTGGGCAATCTGCTGGTGCGGGCGGTCGGTGCCCTGGTGGTCTTGCCGTTTGCCGGGTTGCTCGCTCAGGTGCCGCTCGCGCCTTCGATACTGGTGGTGTGTCTGCACACCGGTTTCAATCTGCTGCTGGGGTTGGTGTTCATCGGCTTGACCGACGTGCTCGCCAATGCCCTCACCCGCTTGCTGCCGGCGCCTGAGCGGGATGTCGACCCTGGCATGCCGCACTACCTGGATGAGGCCGGTCTGGAAGTAGCCAACATCGGCTTGTCGAATGCCGCCCGCGAAGCCTTGCGCATGGCTGACATGCTCTCGACCATGCTCGGCCGGATGCTCCAGCTGTTCCACACATCGCAACTGGTCTGCGCCGACGAAGTGCGGCGCATCGATCAATCCCTGGACCTGCTCAGCGCGGCGATTCGGGCTTATCTGGCCGACATCGGCAAGGAAGGCATCAGTGACAGCGATGCCGATCGCTCCCAGGAAATCCTTACCTTCGTGATCAACCTCGAACATGCCGCGGACATTCTTTCCAGCAGCCTCGCGCAGTTGGCCATGCGCCGCTTGCGCCGGGGTGAACAGTTCTCGGCCTTCGAACTGGGCAACATCGCCCCGCTGCACGACGCATTGCTGGAAAGTTTGAGCCTGGCAATCACCGTGTTCCTGCGCGAAGACATCGCCACCGCGCACCAACTGATTCATCGCAAGGAAACTGTCAGAAGACTCGAAGCAGAAGCCAGCCGCGCGCACTTTCGCCAGTTGCAGGAAGACAAAAATACCTGGGCGGAATCCGGCGACATTTTCCAGCGGGTGCTGCGTGATTACCGGCGTATGCATCACCACATCGCCGCGCTGGCGTATCCGCTGCTCGACCGTGCCGGTGAGCGCTCGATCGAGAACATCGACCAGGCAAAGGAAAACCCGTCATGCGCCTGCTGATCTGTGCCGGGCGTCATTACGCCGATAAACGTCTGTGCCGACGAGTACTCGACGCCTTCCAGCGCATGCACCCGGTGCGGGTGCTGATTCATGGCGGTAACCGCTTTCTGGGCGGCGAAATAGAAGAGTGGGCCCGGGAACAAGGCGCCGACATCGTGCGCTACCCGCCCAATTGGCAGCGACACGGCAAGTCAGCCGAACGTCTGCGCAACCACTTCATGCTGCTTGATAGCCGGCCGGACGTAGTGATCGCCCTGCCCGGCGGCGAAGACACTGAAGAACTGGTCGCCCAAGCCCGGGCGGCCGGTTTGCAAACCTTATCGGTTTCGATGTCGACGCGATCTGACGGGCGAGCGTGATCAGTGGCTGACGACCGGGGCTACCGTGCGGTTCTGAGCGGTCGCCTGTGCATATATCGAATCGGCAGGGAACTCCTGAGCGCTACCAGGCATCCTAAATTATGTGTTACTTCCTTTACGCTTTCGGAGGACGCCGTCATGCGCCGTCTGTTGCTCATATCTTCACTAGTGCTTTGTTTGCCCGTTGGTTCGGCCATGGCCGATGTAGATGCAAAAGATGTCGCCACTTCGGCCGGGGTCTCCGCATCGCTGTACTCGACGTTCAAGGATGACAAAATCGTGGTTCCAGCACGGGATGATGCCTCTAGCTTCGTGGCGAGTGGCGGTACGATTCGCGGCGTTTATCTGGAGTCGGTGTTGAAGGAAATTCGACAGAATCATCCCGACCTCAAGGCCAGCGACGAGGACCTGGCCAAAGCGATCCTCGCTCAATAAGGTCCATTCAGTCGCTGAAACCTCTAAAAGTCAGCCGTGGGGCTCGCAATACTGGATAGTGTTCGAGCCCTAGGTTGCTTGCGCCCCGGCGGACAGGCGCGCCCAGCTGGCGACCAATTGCGCGCTGATGCTGACACCGCCGCACACCACAATCACCACATCATGGGCCTCGGCAATCGCTGGATGGTCCAGGTACGCCACCGCCAATGAAACGCCGCACGCCGGCTCGACCAACTGACGCAGGTCGTTGGCGTAACGAACCACGCCCATGATCGCCTCATCATCGCTGAGCACCACGCATTCGTGCGCAAAGTCGAGGATGTGCTGCACCGGCCAGGCCGCCACCTGCGCCGCGCCAAGTGACGTGGCGACGGTATCGATGCGCGGCAATCTGACCGGGTGGCCAGCACTCACGGCGGCCGCAAAAGACGCTGCGCCCTGGGTTTCACAAGCAACGATTCGACAATCCATGCGCTGATGACGGATCAATCCAGTGAGCAGGCCCGCCAGTAAACCGCCGCCGCCCACCGACGTCACCAATACATCGACCTGAGGGCAGTCCTCGAGGATTTCATCGACCATGGTGCTGTGCCCTTCCCACAACACCGGATGATCGAAGGCTGGCACGTATTCGGTGTCCACACCCTTTGCGAGTTCTTTCGCCCGTTGATTGGCTTCGTCCCAGACCTTGCCGTGGACGATCACTTCGGCACCGGTTTTCCTGATCCTGTCGCGGGTGGTTTGCGGGGTGGTATTCGGCACCACGATGCAGGCTTTAAGCCCAAGGCTGGCGGCGGCCACGGCGGTGGCCAGCCCGGCGTTCCCCCCGGAAGGACAGACCACTTTGCGCTTGCCCTGCTCCGCCGCCTGACTGCACAGCAGCCCCATGCCGCGCAGTTTGAACGAGCCGCTGGGTTGCAGGTTTTCCAGCTTGAGCCAGATTCGCCGGGCCGGGGTCGACAGGCCTGGGTGCAGAATCAGGGGCGTTCTGATGTGAAGCATCGTGTGCTCCTTGTGGCGCTCCCGGCTCGTCGAGATTTTCAACGAGCCGGGAGTGAATAGATAGAAGCGTCCTTATCCAAAGCTTAGTTCACCCAGCCCCCCGGCTACCGTCCTGGCGATCACACGGCACCGCGTCGAATGACCGAACAACCGCGCAGGAGCTGCCGCAGGCTGCGATCTTTTGATTTTTGAGCGATATTGATAGGGGCAAAGTCAAAAGATCGTCCGAACGCGGCCCGAGCCTTCGGCAGCGCCTACATACCCTTTGCGAAGTCAGTCATGAAAATCTCGGCCAAACTCGCGTTTTTCACCCTCGTTAGCACCCTTGCCTACCTCGCGCTTGCGGTGTTCGGGCTGGGCGGGTTGACAGCTTTTTTCTCGCATCCGCCGCTGGTGGTCATTGCCCTGGCAACCGTGGTGATGGCGATCGTATCTTTGTTCAGCGAGGGCAACCTGAGCTCCGGCGAGCATGAAGACAGGGCCAATCGTTGGGTGTTGCCGGTCTTCGGGGTGATCGGATTGTTGAGTGGGTATCTGCCGGCCTACACCGACCGGATCGACTTCTGGACCTTCGGTGGCGAGGGCGTGCGTTGGCTCGGCGCGCTGTTGTTCATCGGCGGCGGCGCACTGCGGATGTGGCCGGTGTTTGTACTGGGCAAACGCTTCAGCGGCCTGGTGGCGATTCAGCCGGGGCACCGCCTGGTCACCGACGGGATTTATCGGACCTTGCGCAACCCCAGCTATCTGGGGCTGCTGATCAATGGCGTGGGTTGGGCGCTGGCCTTTCGTTCCGGGGTCGGGTTACTGCTGGTGGCGCTGATGTTGATCCCGCTGATCGCGCGCATTCGCTCCGAAGAAGCGCTATTACGCACGCAGTTTGGCAGTGAATACGAGGCTTATTGCAGCAGGACTTGGCGGTTGATTCCCGGGGTTTACTGACTCACATCAATCATTGTGGGAGCCGAGCTTGCTCGCGATGGGGCCGCTGCGGTCTGCCAAGGGATTATGTTGTCTGTGCCGACGCCATCGCGGGCAAGCCCAGCTCCCACAGGGGACGCGGTCGATCAGAAAGAATGCAGGCAGATTCGGCCATCGGCGTCCGCACGGGCCTCGACCAAGTCGTAGCTGGCCAGGGTCGTATGCGGAGTCTGGAGCGGATGAACGTGCGTCGCGGTGATGACCATGACGTTGGCACCCGCCGCTTCGCCTGCGCGAATACCGACGGCGGCGTCTTCGAAGATCAGGCAATCGCTAGGCTCGACCCCTAACCGACGAGCGGCCAGCCGATAGCCCGCAGGGTCGGGTTTACCGGCACTGACGTCTTCAGCGGTAACCATCACGTCAGGTTCGGGAATGCCTGCCGCCGCCATTCGGCGCAGGGCCAGTGCCCGTGGCGCCGAGGTGACGATGGCCCATTGGTTGGTGGGCAGCGACTTGAGGAAACTCGCCGCGCCGGCCACCTCGACAATCCCTTCCACATCCTCGATTTCCGCCTCGGTGATCCACGCGGCTTCTGCTTCAGCGTCCACCCCGGGCAAGGCCAGACGGGTAATGGTGTCGATGGCACGAACGCCGTGGATGGTCGGCAGGAAGGTTTCTACATCGACGCCGTGGCGCAAGGCCCAAGTGGTCCAGATCCGCTCGGCGGCAGCGATGGAATTGAGGACAGTTCCGTCCATATCGAACAGAAAGGCGCGGTACGAGGTGTTGAACACGGATGCTTGAACTGACAAAGGACGATTTCCAGAACCAGGCGAATGTTGTCAGGCAATGTACATCAGGCTGCGATCTTTTAATTCTCGCTTTATTAAAAGCAAAATCAAAAGATCGCAGCCTGCGGCAACTCCTACAGGGCCCGGTTCGGGTGTAAGGCGCTTTGCACACAATCGAGCAACTGCCCCACGACCCAAGGCTTCTTGATGAACGCAACCGGATGTTTGACCCCGGAACTCTTCGGGGTTTCGAAGCCGGACATGATCATGATCGGTTTGTCCGGCCAACGGTCGCCGAACTGATTGGCCAGGTCCGCGCCATTGAGCTTGCCCGGCATGGTGATGTCCGTCAGCAACAGTCCAACCTCCGGCGCATGCTGCTCCAGAAACTGCGACGCGGCGTCCGCGCTGACCTGTGCTTCAACCGCAAAGCCTTCCTCCTGAAGAATTTCGCAAAGAAACTCCAGGATCAACGGGTCATCCTCAACCACAAGAATCAATCCGTCAGACAAGTGCCCGCCCGCCGTCGATACTGGACCCATGACTGTGCCACTCCCTGATTACGTAAATGATTTGCGCGGGCTCAAATCCGCCACCTACAGGTATGAACAGCGGACTTCGCGGAAAATTCATTTTTGATACACCTGACGTGAACATTCTCCGTCCAGGCTGACAAATACGACCATTTGTCAGCGCTTAATTGTGGTTAAAATGCCGCCCCCCCCATGCATGGCCGACCTTGCCCGATGAACCCAGATGCCCTCTCCATCCTCCACGACCATTTGCTGACTGCGCTTGCGGCTGCGCCCGCAGAAACCCGCCGGCTGTTCCACGGCCGTGGCCGGTGCTGGCCGGGGCTGGAGCAATTGACTGTCGACTGGCTGCAGGGCGTGGTGCTGGTCTCGCTGTTCAAGGAGCCAGACCCTGCGCAACTGGAGGATTTGAAGCGGTTGCTGATGGAGATCACTCAGGCGCCGGAGTGGAAACAATCCAGTGCGCACACCTTGCTGCTGCAACATCGCTATCTGCTGCAAAGTACCACCGAATGGCTGCTCGGGGAGCCGATCGACGAGATGACGATCACTGAAGGCGGCCTGCATTATCGCGTGGACCTGGGCCGCAAACAGAACACCGGCCTGTTCCTCGACATGCGCTACGGCCGCGATTGGGTGCGTGCCAATGCCCAGGGCAAACGCGTGTTGAATCTGTTCGCCTATACCTGCTGCTTCTCGGTAGCGGCCATCGAGGGGGGCGCGTTGCATGTGGTCAATCTGGACATGTCCAGCCCGGCCCTGAGCCGTGGCCGCGACAATCACCGGCTCAACGGCCATGACCTGAGCAAGGTGAGTTTTCTCGGCCATGACCTGTTCAAGTCCTGGGGCAAGGTGATCGGCAAGGGTCCATACGACCTGGTCATCATCGACCCGCCGTCCTTTCAGAAAGGCAGTTTTCTGCTAACCAAGGACTATCAGCGCGTGCTGCGCCGCCTGCCGGAACTGCTCAGCCCTCAAGGCACGGTGCTGGCCTGCATGAACGATCCGGCTTTCGGTGCCGACTTTCTCATCGACGGAGTCACCCGCGAAGCGCCGAGCCTGCGGTTTGAGCAGCGGTTGGAAAATCCGCCGGAGTTTCCCGATGCCGATGTTGAGTGCGGGTTGAAGGCGTTGGTGTTCAGGCAGGGCTAGGAGCTATCGAAGCAGAATGTGAGAACTCCAACAGAGAACCGAACTACGCACTCGTACATAAATGCTGAAATGGCTCGACTACTGGAAGACTGCGATTTTTTGATGTTGATTCAACAGCAGGCAGGCTGGCCGGGGGGATTAGACTAATGGTACTTGAGCGCGAGCCTGCCGCTTCTTACGATGATAATACGTAGCGGTTGGAGGTTTAAGCCGTTGCGTAGGTGGTGAGTGAACTGAACCCCAATAAGCTCACCACTTGTTTCATGCGCATCTTGAGCCTCTGGGCTCTACTTCCTCCCCATCAAAGAGCTTTGAGGCTCTTTTTTTGTCTTTCAAAAAGCATCGGCACTGACCGGTCGGCAAAGGTGAATATCCTGAGCCGCGTCGCAGCGCCCGGATGCACCGAAAAGATCACGACCGATCACCTGCGCAGCTTCCAGATGAACCGTCGGCTCCTGAATTTCCGAGTCGAGCAACAGCTCGGACGTCACAACGCAGGCACCGCAATAATCGAAGATCCCATGGTCGATCTGCGTCTTCATGGCGTCGGCATAACCATGGCGTGCATAGGTTCCCGCGTCGGCGCCACCGACACCCACAAGGTGAACCCGCAGGTGGCGAAGCTTCTTCTCCAACTTGGCATCCGCACTGAAATCGAACGCCCAGCCATTGGCGAACACCCGATCGATCCAGCCTTTGAGCAGCGCCGGCATCGACCACCAATAAACCGGATAAACCAGCACCAGCGCATCGGCGCGATCAATCCTCGCCTGCTCGGCGGCAACATCGACGGGGGGCGGAGCTTCACGGTGATGGACGGCGAGATCGGCCGCGCCGAACCTCGGATCGAACCCTTGCGCCCAGAGGTCTGCGATTTCGAAAGAGTTGTCTGGATTGGCCCCGGATACGCCTTCGGCGACGTGCCTCGCGAGGCTATGGGTGAGCGACTGAGGGTCATGGTGAGCTACAACGATGAGTGCATGCATGTCGAAAACTCCTGCTACGGAATGAGTGATTGAGAGCTAGAGACGAGCCTTATATACTCTTGGTAAGTTACGACCAGTAAGCTACTTTTGGTACATAAGCATGTCAAGCACCGAAACACCTGAGCAGGATTCCAGCCCGCCACCGCGCCGCCGGATGTCGCGGGAAGAGCGCCAGCGCCAGTTGCTGGATGTCGCCTGGCAGCTGGTTCGAGAGGAAGGCACGGAAGCGTTGACCCTGGGCCGGCTCGCCGAGCAGGCGGGGGTAACCAAACCAGTGGTTTACGATCATTTCGCCACCCGCCCCGGGTTGCTGGCGGCGCTTTATCAGGAGTTCGACGCGCGTCAGACCGCACTCATGGACACCGCACTTCAAACCAGTGAACCGACCCTGTCCAGCAAGGCAATGGTTATCGCCTCATCTTATGTCGATTGCGTCCTTCTTCAGGGCCGCGAGATACCCGGCGTGATCGCGGCGTTGACCAGCTCGCCCGAGCTGGAAAAGATCAAGCGCGAGTACGAAGCGATCTTCATGGACAAGTGCCGCAGCGCCCTCCTCCCTTTCGCCGGAACGGGTGATATCGCGCCAGCGAGTCTTCGGGCGATGCTCGGTGCAGCGGAGGCGCTATCCCATGCCGCCGCGACCGAAGAGATCACACCCGTGCAGGCACAGGACGAACTTTTCGCAACGATCGTGGCGATGGTCGAAAGGAGCACACGCACTGGAGTCGGCCTCGAAATCTGAACGGCTGGCCCCGCCAGGACAGCAGCGTAATGCCACCTATACTCCAAACCACCTTCCCCCACGGGGGGCTGCGCTACCAACAATAAAAAGCAGAGGTGGAACATGGTCTGGCAGCAAATCTACGACCCCTTTGGCAACCCGTTGCTATCAACCATCATGGCGGCGGTGCCGGTGGTGGTGATGCTGGTCTCCCTGGCGTTTTTCCACATCAAGGCGCACCTGGCGGCGTTGTTGGCCCTGGGCTCGGCCTTGCTGATTGCGATTTTCGCCTTCGGCATGCCGGCGGACATGGCGGGCTCGGCCGCACTCTACGGCGCCGCCAACGGTCTGCTGCCGATTGGCTGGATCGTGCTCAACATCATTTTCCTGCACCGACTGACCACCGAGAACGGCTCGTTCAAAGTGCTGCAGGATTCCCTGGCGCGTATCACTGACGATCGACGCCTGCAACTGCTGCTGATTGCCTTCTGCTTCGGTGCGTTCTTCGAAGGAGCCGCCGGTTTCGGCACCCCCGTGGCGGTGACCGGGGCCATTCTGATCGGGCTGGGCTTTTCGCCCCTGGCCGCGTCTGGCCTGGCGTTGATCGCCAACACTGCGCCCGTGGCGTTCGGCGCCTTGGGCACGCCCATCATCACCTTGGCCAAAGTGACCGGCCTGGATGAAATGGAGCTGTCGATGATGGTCGGCCGGCAACTGCCGTTTTTCTCGGTGATCGTGCCGTTCTGGCTGATCTGGGCCTTCGCCGGCTGGCGCAAGATGCTGGAAATCTGGCCGGCTATCCTGGTCGCCGGAGTCAGTTTCGCCGTACCGCAATTCCTCGTCTCCAACTACCACGGGCCGATGCTGGTGGATGTAATCGCCGCGCTGATTTCCATGGCCTGCCTGACCGGTTTCCTCAAGGTCTGGAAACCAGCCACCGTGCATACCTCCGCCGCGTTGTCCGGCCGGGCCGACAACTCCACGGTGGAGGCGGACCCGGACGAGAAACCCAGCGCGACCTTTGCCCGCGACGCCAAACCCGCCGTCATGCGCGCATGGATGCCGTGGATCATCCTCACAGTCTTCGTCTTTGCCTGGGGCACTCAAAGCTTCAAAAACCTGTTTGATACCCGCCCGGTCATGGACCCGCAAACCCATTCGGCCAAGCTCGACCCCCAAGGCAAGCCGATGCGCGAGGCCAACCCGATCTTCGCCCCGACCTTGACCTTCGCCACAATTCACCAACAGATCGAAAAGGTCCCGCCCGTGGTACCCACGCCTAAAAAAGAGGACGCGATCTACAAGTTCACCTGGCTCACCAGCACCGGTAGCGGCATCTTGCTGGCGGCGATCCTTGGCGGGCTGCTGATGGGTTATTCGATCCCGCAGCTGCTGCACCAATACGTGCGAACGCTATGGGTGGTGCGTTACTCGCTCATCACCATTGTGGCCATGCTTGCCCTGGGCTTCCTGACCCGCTACTCGGGCCTCGACGCCACGATGGGTCTGGCCTTTGCCGCTACGGGCATTTTCTACCCCATGTTCGGCACGTTGCTCGGCTGGCTGGGCGTTGCGCTGACCGGCTCTGATACGGCCTCCAACGTGCTGTTCGGCGGCTTGCAACGGGTAACGGCCGAGCAATTGGGCCTGAGCCCGGTATTGATGGCCGCGGCCAACAGTTCCGGCGGGGTCATGGGCAAGATGGTCGACGCCCAGTCGATCGTGGTCGCCTCCACCGCCACCCGCTGGTACGGCCATGAAGGTGAAATCCTGCGCTACGTGTTTTTCCACTCTGTGGTGCTGGCGATTCTGGTCGGTGGGCTAGTGACGTTGCAGGCGTATGTGGCGCCGTTCAGCCATATGGTGGTGGGCGGGCATTAGTCGAGGCGACCGCTGTTAGCCATGGCCCGGGTTCACCACCCGGGCCATGGTTCAAGCCAGATAACCGTCGTTCACATCAGGCCCAAACTTGCGCATAGCAACTGTAGGCTAAGCTTTCAGCAGCTCATTGCTCACGATGCTCGATTCTGCAGGTTTTGGTTTGTTCTGGAGAGCGTCTGCAACAGCTATTTCAGACAGGCCCAAACCTTTCACGCAGGATTGACGTGATGACCGAGCCCCTCCTCAGCTTTGATGCACTCAAGCGCGCCGCTGCCGCAGGCGAAATCGATACCGTGTTGGTCTGCATGGTCGACATGCAAGGACGACTGGTCGGCAAGCGATTCCAGGTCGAGTTTTTCATCGACAGCGGCCACGAAGAAACCCATTGCTGCAATTACCTGCTGGCCGACGACATCGACATGGAACCGGTGCCGGGTTACGCCGCGGCCAGCTGGAGCAAAGGCTATGGCGATTTTGTTCTGAAACCCGACATGGCCACGCTGCGTCGCGTGCCTTGGCTGGAATGCACGGCGCTGGTGCTCTGTGACGTGCTCGATCATCACCACAGAAGGGACTTGCCACACAGCCCACGGGCGATCCTGAAAAAGCAGATCGAGCGCCTGCGCGAACGTGGCTATACCGGCATGTTCGCCTCGGAGCTGGAGTTCTATCTGTTCGACGAGAGTTACCAGGCTATCCACGAGCGTAACTACCACAAGCCGAAGACCGCCGGCCATTACATCGAGGATTACAACATCCTGCAGACCACCCGCGAGGAGCCGGTATTGCGGGCGATTCGCAAACATCTGCAGGCTTCTGGTATTCCGGTGGAAAACTCCAAGGGTGAATGGGGGCCGGGTCAGGAAGAGATCAACATCCGTTATGCCGACGCCCTGACCATGGCCGATCACCACGTGATCATCAAGCACGCCTGCAAAGAGATCGCGCAACTGCAGGGCAAGGCGATCACGTTCATGGCCAAGTGGCGCTATGACGCCGCCGGTTCCAGCAGCCATGTGCACAATTCGCTGTGGGACAAGAATGGTAAAAAATCACTTTTCTTCGATCCCAAGGCCGAGTTCGGCATGTCGAAACTAATGCGCTCCTGGGTGGCTGGGCAGCTCAAATACGCCAACGACATCACCTGTTTTCTCGCGCCCTACATCAATTCGTACAAGCGCTTTCAGGCTGGCACCTTCGCCCCGACGCGGGCCGTGTGGAGTCGGGACAATCGCACCGCAGGCTTTCGCTTGTGCGCGGAAGGCAGCAAGGCCATTCGCATCGAATGCCGCATCGGCGGTGCCGACCTCAACCCCTATCTGGCCTTCGCCGCTCTGATCGCTGCGGGCCTTGCCGGTATCGACGAAAAACTCAGCCTGGCGCCGCCCTTCGAAGGCGATGCCTACGTCGACGAGCACTTGCCTGAAGTGTCGAAAACCCTGCGCGAGGCCTGCGCTGCGCTCAAGGCGTCGAGCATGTTGCGCGAAGCGTTCGGTGATGAAGTGATCGACCACTACGTGCACACCGCTGAGTGGGAACAGAAAGAGTACGACCGGCGAATCACCGACTGGGAACTGCAGCGCGGCTTCGAGCGCTATTGAGCACGCCATGAGGACTACGAAGATTCAGCTCATCTCACCGGTCGATGGCCGGATCTATGTCGAGCGTCGGTGTGCCGATATGGCGCAGATCGATCAAGCGTTGGCCGACGCCGCAATCGCCCAGGTGCAATGGAAGCGCCGACCATTGAGTGAGCGCGCCGCGTTCTGCAGCGCTGCGGTGGACGCGATGCTGGCGATGAAAGACGAGATCGTGCCGGAACTGGCCTGGCAGATGGGCCGCCCGGTACGATTCGGCGCGGGTGAACTGCGCGGTTTCGAAGAACGTGCGCGACACATGATCGCCATTGCGCCTGAGGCGTTGGCGGCAATTGAACCTGCGCCTGCCGCCGGTTTTCGGCGCTGTATCAAACGTGAACCGCTGGGTACGGTGCTGGTCGTCGCCCCCTGGAATTACCCCTACCTGACGGCGGTGAATACGATCATTCCGGCGCTGATGGCCGGCAACAGCGTGATCCTCAAACACGCTTCGCAATCACTGCTAGTCGGCGAACGTTTCGCCGAGGCGTTTCGCCGCGCCAATCTGCCCGAAGGGCTATTCCAGAACCTGCTGCTTAGTCATCTTTATACCGCGGCGATCATTGTCTCTGAACGGGTGCAACAGGTTAACTTCACCGGTTCGGTCGACGGCGGCAAGGACATGCAAGCCGCCGCCATGGGCCGCTTCCTCGGCATGGGTCTGGAGCTTGGCGGCAAAGACCCCGCCTACGTCCGGGCAGACGCCAACCTTGAGCATGCGGTGGAAAACCTGGTGGACGGCAGTTTCTTCAACTCCGGGCAAAGCTGTTGCGCCGTCGAACGTATCTACGTCGATGAGAAAATTTACCCGGCCTTTGTCGAGCGCTTCGTCGCCTTGACCCGCCAATACGTACTCGGCAACCCGCTGGACGAAGCCACCACCCTCGGCCCGCTGGTCACACCGAGCGCTGCTGAATTCGTTCGCGGACAGATCGCCGATGCACTGGCACAAGGGGCCAAGGCGTTGATCGATCCAAAGGACTTTCCCGCCGACGTACCGGGCAGCGCCTACCTCGCGCCGCAGGTATTGGTGGACGTCACCCACCAAATGTCGGTGATGCGCGAGGAAAGCTTTGGCCCGGTGGTCGGCATCATGCCGGTGGCCAGCGACGACGAAGCCATCGCGTTGATGAACGACAGTGAGTTCGGGCTCAGCGCTTCCATCTGGACGCAAGACCTCGCCGCCGCCGAACGCATCGGTGACGAGATCGCCACCGGCACCGTATTCATGAACCGCTGCGATTATCTGGACCCGGCCCTGGCCTGGACCGGGGTGAAAAACAGCGGGCGCGGCGTAACGCTGTCGCGCCTTGGCTATGAACACCTGACCCGCGCGAAATCCTTCCATCTGCGCCACGAGATCTGAGCCATGAGCCTGACCGCGAACTGGAACTACCCCACGAGCATCCGCTTTGGCGTCGGCCGCATCGCCGAACTGGCCGAGGTCTGCCGCAGCCAAGGGATCCAGCGACCGTTGCTGGTCACCGACAGTGGCCTGGCGCGTGCCCCGATTACCACGGCGGCGCTGGAATCGTTGCGCGCTGCCGGCCTCGGTGTAGCGCTGTTTTGCGACCTCAAGCCCAACCCCATTGAAGCCAATCTGGCAGGAGGACTCGACGCCTGGCGTGCTGGCAATCACGATGGCGTGGTCGCCTTTGGCGGTGGCAGCGGTCTGGATATGGGCAAGCTCATCGCGTTCATGAGCGGCCAGAGCCGACCGGTTTGGGATTTCGAAGACATCGGCGACTACTGGACACGCGCCGACGAAAGCAGCATCGCCCCGGTCATTGCAGTGCCGACCACCGCAGGCACCGGTTCCGAAGTCGGCCGCGCAGCGGTGATCATCGACGAGCGCACGCACACCAAACGCATCATCTTCCACCCGAAGATGATGCCACGGGTGGTCATCAGCGACCCGGCCCTCACCATCGGCATGCCCGCAAAAGTCACCGCAGGCACCGGCATGGACGCGTTTGCCCACTGCCTGGAATCGTACTGCGCTCCCGGTTTTCATCCGATGGCCGAAGGCATTGCGGTGGAAGGCATGCGCCTGGTGGCCAACGCCCTGGTTCGCGCCGTACACACCCCCTCCGACCTCGACGCGCGCGCGCAAATGCTGGCAGCTGCGGCGATGGGCGCTACCGCTTTCCAGAAAGGTCTGGGCGCAATTCATGCGCTTTCGCATCCGGTGGGATCCCTGTACGACACCCATCACGGCATGACCAATGCCACCTTCATGCCCTATGTGCTGAAGTTCAATCGCCCGGCCATCGAGGAGCGTATCACCCGTCTGGCGGCTTATTTGCGTCTGCCCTCCCCGGGCTTCGACAGCTTTCTGGCCTTCGTCCTCAAGCTGCGCAAAGACATCGGCGTGCCGCATACGCTGTTTGAGCTGGGGGTGGATGACAAGCAGGCCGATCTAATCGCGGACATGGCGATTGTCGACCCCTGCGCCGGCGGCAACCCGTTGCCGTTGACACGAACTGGCGCGGCAGAAATTTTCGACGCAGCGTTTCACGGCCGTCTGTAGGAGTGCTGAGTGCTAATGCCTGTCAGTCACGAAGCGGAACCTGTTCAAACTCTTAACTGACTGGCATCGGGGCTTGCCCGCAAAGACGGCAGCACAATCAGCATTGATGTTGCCTGATATACCGCTTTCTCGGGCAAGCCCGCTCCCACATGGATTGCGCAACGGCTTAATCAAATGCAAACAATGGCGATAAGGCACTTAACGCTTATGAAGAAGTAACTGAACATATCTTCCTTCATCGCCAATCTTAATATTGAACACACTCCCTCCTAACCCATCGCGATTAATAAAATAATATTAAAAATTACTCTTACATTGTCCATTGCATATTTATCCGCGCCTGCTTAACTGCAAAAACTGCTGATGACAGCAGTGCCCGTAAACACCACGAAAGGAATCGTTATGAGCAGTTCAACTCGCCATAGCATGCCCCCCTATGGGGTGGCCATTCAAAGCGCGATCAAGGCAGGTAACCTGCCGCAAATGAAGACGCTATTGAAACAACGCGATGCATCCACACCTGAAAACAAAGAGCTAAATAACGCTTACGAGCAATTGGCCAAGGAAGTCGCACGCCTGGAAAAGCACTAACCGCTATTTCCGCTCCCCTTATTGCAATGGAGGCAATAACCATGTCTGGTTCTAATCAGCAACCTGTCGGTTTGTTCCCGCTAGGCTACCGCATTGGTACTTCGATGCCGGGTGCACAAAGTCTGGCACTCAATCTTCTGGTCTTTACCCCTGATGAGACTGTCAACGGCACCGCTGCCATCACTCAAGCGACCAACCCGCCGCTGGATGTGCATTCCGATGTCTGGGGCGAATACACCTACCTGACGGTCATGTCACCCGGCGTCAGCAAAATCCTGATCACCGCCCAAGGCAATCACGGCGGCTCAGGCTCAAATTCCATCGTGAATTTCAAGTTGCAACTGGTGGTGGGCACCGACTGGAAAGAAGGCGTCGCCAACTATTCGTACTTGAATGGTCAGCAGTGGGTCGAGGTCAACAATGCGCCCGCCCATCTCATTGAGGCGGTGCCGTCCCACGTCTCCCCGCTGCCGTTGGAACCCGGTCCGGTGATTCCGCCGGAATCATCCTATCCGCCCATCATGCCGCTGTACGCCGCACCGATTCAAAGTGCAATGGCCAGTGGTGACCTGGCCCAGATGAAAAGCCTGTCGCGCCTGGCCCAGCAGCAACTGGATCAGCAACCCCAACTGCAGAGTGCGCTTGAAACGGCCAAGGAAGAAATCAGCCGGCTGGAACGCCGCTGACTCGACCACGAAATATGCCCGACTTGTCTTGAATACAAATAAGGGAGTAGCACCATGTCAATCGGACTTTTTCATACCCGCCTAAACGTCAGCAATCACCTGCTCAGCGCACCGGTTTTAACCCTCGATCTGCTGGTGGATACCGCAAAGAAAAAAGTCAGCGGGATTGCGAGTATTTTCCAAAGCACTTATCCGCCTCTCAACTTTCGTGCCCGTGTATGGGGTGAGTATTCCGAGGCCAAACTGGTGCCGACGGCCGAGAACCACATCATCCTCACCTTGGCCGGTAGCCCGAGCGGCCCTCTCAGCCAGATAGCCCAGACCTTCGGTTTGAAGGGCATTTTAGGCGGCGATTGGGCGAGCGGTTATGCCGACTACAAATACCAGGAACAGGGCCACTGGCATTACGTGAAACACGCAGCGGTCAGCCAGGCTCCCATTATTGTGCGCCCAGAGCATCCGCACCATGCGGTGCCGCTCTACGCCGTCGCGGTCCAGCAAGCGCAAACCAGCGGTGACCTGGCGCAACTGAAAGCCGTGGTCAGCCAGGGTGAACAGCAACTGGCCCACAGCGGTGCGTTGCGCAACGCACTGGATCAGTTGAACGTTGAAATCGCCCGGCTGGAGGCTCGCTAAGCCCAGGGTAATAAACGCAATCCCTGTGGGAGCGGGCTTGCCCGCGATGATGGCAGCACATTCACCATTGATGTGTCAGGCAGGTCGCTATCGCGGGCAAGCCCGCTCCCACAGGTTCCGCGGCTAAGGCTTAACTGATGGGCATTGGCCAAGCCCGCGTCAATAACAAAAGGTAAATCCGGTCGCGCCACTGACCCAAGGACGGCGCGAACACTTCGATGGATTCGTGCCGCGCACGCGTTGTGCGCAAGGATTTTCCATGTCAGACAGTCGCCCTGCCCGCTACCTCAGTGAAACCGACCTCAAACGCTACGTGCCAGTGCATGTGGTCTGGGAAATCACCCTGGCCTGCGATCTCAAATGCCTGCATTGCGGCTCACGCGCCGGCCATCGACGACCCGACGAATTGAACACCCGGGAATGCCTGGAGGTCATCGATTCCCTGGCGGCTCTTGGCACTCGCGAAATCACCCTGATTGGCGGTGAAGCCTATTTGCGCAAGGACTGGACGCAACTGATCAAGGCCATCCACGATCACGGCATGTACTGCGCCATACAAACCGGTGGACGCAACCTGACGCCCGCAAAAATGCAGGCAGCGGTGGATGCCGGGCTCAATGGCGTCGGTGTTTCACTGGATGGATTGGCTCCGCTGCATGACGCGGTGCGCAATGTTCCGGGCTCGTTCGATAAGGCGGTGGATACCCTGCGACGCGCCAAACAGTCCGGGCTTGCGGTGAGCGTCAACACGCAAATCGGCGCGGCCACGTTGCCCGATCTGCCCGAACTGATGGACCTGATCATCGGCCTCGGCGCCACTCACTGGCAGATCCAGTTGACGGTCGCCATGGGCAATGCCGTCGATCACCCGGAGCTGCTGTTGCAGCCTTATCAACTGCTGGAAGTGATGCCGTTGCTAGCGCGCCTCTACCGCGAAGGTGTCGATCGCGGCCTGCTGATGAACGTGGGCAATAACATTGGCTATTACGGTCCTTATGAACACATGTGGCGTGGCTTCGGCGACGAGCGCGTGCATTGGAGCGGCTGCGCAGCCGGCCAGACCGTGCTGGCGCTGGAAGCCGACGGCACCGTCAAGGGCTGCCCGTCATTGGCAACGGTGGGGTTTTCGGGCGGCAACGTACGCACCATGAGCCTGCACGATATCTGGCACTACAGCGAAGGCATGCACTTTGGCCGACTGCGCGGCGTCGAAGACCTGTGGGGTTACTGCCGAAGCTGTTACTACAACGATGTCTGCCGTGGCGGCTGCACCTGGACGTCACACTCCCTGCTCGGCAAACCCGGCAACAATCCCTACTGCCATTACCGCGCGCTGGACCTGCAAAAACGCGGGCTGCGCGAGCGCATCGTCAAACTCGAAGATGCGGCAAAGACTTCCTTCGCCGTCGGACGTTTTGACCTGATCACCGAACGCATCGACACCGGCGAGAAGGTCAACAGCGTCAGCGACAGCGGCCAGGTGATCAAACTGGCCTGGGCGAACCAGGGCCAGAAATCACCGGACGAAGGACGTATTCCACCGCAACTGGCGCTGTGTCGCGGTTGCTTGCAATACATCCATGCACACGAAGTGACCTGCCCCCACTGTGACGCCGATGTCGCCGCCGCTGAAGCCGTGCACCAGACAGACCGTGCGCGGCAACAAGCGATTATCAACACCCTGACCGGGCTGCTGGGAATGCCGAAAAATACGTTGATGTGACTTTCGTTGAAGGGTGAAGAATGCGCAATAAAACGCCACTCAGGGAGCAATGCAGTTCACTTAAGCGCAACTCTTCAGTCATGCCGACCTTTGTGGCGAGCGAGCTTGCTCGCGCTGGGCCGCGTAGCGGCCCCAAAAATCTGCCAGTGATTGCCGATTTTTGTGAGTGCTGCGCACTCAAGCGGGAGCAAGCTCCCTCGCCACAGGTTCCTCATCGAGCATTGCACTCAGGGAGCGGCGTCAGGCCCAAGGCGGCCCATCCGCAAATCTGGCCTCCAGCCATTCCTTGAATGCCATGAGCGTTGCCGGCGTAAAAGCGGCGGATGCTCGCACCAGATAAATCCCGCCCTGAGCATCCAGGTCCCACTCCGGCAGAACGCGCACCATCTGGCCGTTGGCGATTTCCCGGCTCATCAGCCACTCGCCAGCGCCCAAAATACCGACGCCGGCCTTGGCCGCGGCGAGCAACGCCTCGCCGTCGTTCGAGGTCAAGGTTCCCCTGGTGATGACTCTCTCCTGCCGATCACCCTTGGACAAACGCCATTCAGGAAACGCCGCAAGGCCAGTAAAGCCCAGGCAATTGTGCTCGGTCAGTTCTTTCGGACTGGCCGGTAAACCATGCTGTTCTATGTAACTCGGTGAAGCGCAGAGAATACGGCGATGATCGCTGAGCTTCTTCGCGACGAGGCGGTTGTCGTTCAATTCGCCAATACGAATTGCCGCATCGAAGCCTTCACCAATAATGTCGACAACGCGATCGCTGTAATCCACCTCGACGGAGACCAGCGGATGAGCCGACAGAAATTCCGGCAACATCGACGCCAGCCACAGGCGCCCCATAGCCGCAGGAAAAGCCAGGCGCAAAACGCCACGAACCTGCGCCGCGCCCAGTGACGCTTCCTGTTCAGCCTCGATGATCAACCCCGTGGCGGAGCGCAGGCGTTCGACGAGGCGGTTGCCGGCATCGGTCAACCGCACCTGTCGCGTCGTACGCTCCATCAGCCGCACGCCCAAGCGCTTTTCCATGGCCGCCAGGCGCTTTGAAATCACCGTCGGATGGCGTTGCAGCAACCGTCCGGCGGCCACGAACGAATGCGCCGAGGCGACCGCGAGAAGCGCTGCAATTTCATCGATGTGGCGGCTGTCCAGTGGGTTCACAAAACACTCTTTTTTCAGGTAACAGACGATCAGGGTTTGAGGACGATCGCGCCGCGAGATTGGCCACCTTCCAGATCGGCATGGGCCTGGGCCACATCGGCCAATGCATAGCGGCCCCAGATGCCGGGCTTGATTATGCCCGCCTCGACTGCGGCCAGTACATCCTCGGCCCGTTGCCGGTATTCGGCGATATCCGTGGTGTGCGCGGCGAGTGAAGGACGGGTCAGGAACAACGAGCCCTTGGCATTGAGCGTGGCCACTTCGACCGCCGTCGGCGCCCCGGAGGATGCCCCGAAAGACACCATCAACCCACGTGGTCGCAAGCAGTCGAGCGACGCTTCGAACGACACCCGCCCGATGGGATCGTAGACCACATCGGCCTTCTTGCCGTGGGTGATCTCGGCGACGTCCGCGGCCAGCGTCTGGGCATTGAACACCAGCACCGCATCGCAGCCCAGCGCCTTGGCTGTCTCGACACTCTCAGCCCGGGAGACAATCCCGATGACAAAGGCCCCCAAATGTTTGGCCCACCTCGCCATGATCTGCCCGAGGCCGCCCGCTACGCCATACAGCACCAGAATGGTGCCGGGGCCGACCGGATAAGTTGTCTTCAGCAGGTACTGCGCGGTAAGGCCTTTGAACAATACAGCGGCGGCCTCTTCAGCCGTCAACGCGTCAGGAATCGGCACCAGCCGCTCGGCCGGAAACAGGCGCGCACTGGCGTAAGCGCCAACGGGCCCCGTTGCGTACGCCACCCGATCACCCACCTTGACGTTGTTCACTCCCGCGCCGATGGCGGCAACCCGGCCAGCGCCTTCAAGGCCCAGACCCGACGGCAATGGCAGCGGCACAGCACCCTTGCGCTGACTCACATCGAGAAAGTTGACGCCAATCGCCTCCTGCTCCAGCCAGACTTCACCCGGCCCCGGCTCACGCGTCGACACTTGCTCGATGGTCATCACCTCGGGTGCGCCGGTGTGTGCGATACGAACGACAGAAACCATTACCTGACTCCTTCACTTCAGCGCAGCCCATCTGCGCCATTTGCACGAAGTATCGGCATTCGATTTCAGGTGAACAATACAGCTTCACTGCAGTTCATTACTGCATGCAGTGCAGCAGTGTGAATCTCGCAACGCCAGCGCGATGCCCAGTGCCAAGACGATCAACAGCGCGGCGACGGCAAACGTTATTCGCATACCGTTGGCGATGGCGGCGGGAGATGCCGAGGTGATGTCTGGCGTCGCGGAGGCAAAGGCGAACACCGCGCCCATGACCGAGGCTCCGGTGATCAGGCCAAGATTGCGTGACAGGCTGAGCATCCCGGCAATCACGCCGCGCTGGTCCGGGCGGATGTCGGTCATGATCGCGGTGTTGTTGGCCGCCTGAAATAACGCATAGCTGGCCGTGATCACTGCGATGGGCGCGAGGTAACCGAGGAGGCCGAAACCCGTCGGCATCATCGATAAAACGCCCGTGCCGAGTGCCATCGCGGCGAGCCCAACGGCGGTCATGCGCCGAGTGCCAAAACGGTCCACCAGGCGACCGGCCGGGACACCGGTCAGCGCCGCCACCAACGGGCCGACCGACAAGGCTAGGCCGACAAGCGACGTACCTAGGCCAAGCGCACCCGAAAGATAAAACGGCCCGACCACCAGCGTCGCCATCATCACCGTCGAAACGAGCGTGCTCATGGCCAGGCTTGCGCTCAATCCCGGCTCTCGGAACAGCGCCAATTTAATCAATGGCGATGCAACTCTGGCCTCCACGAATATGAAAAGCCCAACGCCGAAAACAGCCGTCAGCAGCAGCGCGATATTGAGCGGACCAAAATCACCGTGCCCGATCGTCATGGCCAACGCATGCGCCCCGAGCGTCAACGCCAGCAGCAACGTGCCGGCCTTGTCGAAGCCCATCCGCGCTGTTTTCTCTCGCTGAGAGTCCGCCGGCAAATAGCGGTACGCGAGCCAGATATTCAGAATGCCCAGCGGCACGTTGAGCAAAAAAATCGCCTGCCAGCCAACACCGGCGATCAACATCCCACCGAGCGACGGTCCCAGCGTGGTGCCGACCGCCGACATCGTGCCGAGCAATCCCATGGCACTGCCGGTCTGCGCTTTCGGCACCGTCTCGCCGACAAACGCCACGGTCAGCGACAACATGATCGCCGCCCCGAGCCCCTGCACCGCCCGGGCGCCGACCAGCCACCAAAGCGACGGCGCGACACCACAAACAAGCGATGACAGGGTAAAAATGCCGATGCCCGTCAGCAGCAAACGCCGACGACCGACGAGGTCACCGAGTCGTCCGACGCTGACAATCAGCGTGGTGATCGCCAGCAGATACGCCAGAACGATCCACTGCACTTGTTGAAAGGAAGCCTCAAACGCCTGGGCCAGTGTCGGCAAACCCGCGTTGGCGATACTGGTGTCGAGTGAGGGCATCAACATCGACAGCGAAAGACTCGCGAGCGCCCAGCGGACCGAGCCTGATTGAGTGATGAGTTTCATGGTTTGGCCACGTTTTGAAAGGTAGATCAGCAGCGTATGCCCAGGCGTGATAAGGCGGAAGACGCACCACTTGCACTCAATAGTTGCGTCTAACGCCATGTCATCCCCACGCCGTGCTAACGTTGAGACATGACGACTCCCGACCTGAATTTGCTGATTACCCTGGATGTGCTGCTCGCCGAAGGCAGCGTCGCGCGCGCCGCCCAACGACTGCGCCTGAGCCCTTCGGCCATGAGCCGGGCGCTGGCGCGATTGCGCGAAACCACCGGCGACCCGCTGCTGGTCCGGGCTGGACGCGGGCTGGTGCCGACGCCCCGAGCGCTGGAACTGCGCGAACAGGTCAGTCGATTGGTGCAAGACGCAGAAGCCGTTTTACGCCCCGCCGAACAAATCGACCTCAAGCAACTTGTGCGAACATTCACGCTGCGCACCAGCGACGGCTTTGTCGAAAACTTCGGACCGGCGCTGATTGCCCGCGTCAGTGAGCAAGCACCCGGCGTGCGCTTGCACTTTGTGCAGAAGCTGAACAAGGACAGCGCCGCGCTTCGCGACGGTTCCGTCGACCTGGAAACCGGCGTGGTCGGCGACACGACAAGCCCGGAAGTGCGCACCCGTGCGTTGTTCGAAGATCGTTTCATCGGCGTCGTGCGCACGGGGCATCCGCTGAGCCGGGGCGAGGTCACCGCTTCCCGTTATGCCACTGGCAGGCACATCCTGGTCTCACGGCGCGGGCTCGATAAGGGACCGATGGATGAAGCCTTGAAAGTGCTGGGACTGGGGCGCGAGATCACCACCATTGTCGGCGGTTTCTCGGCCGCGCTGGCGCTGGCTCGCGCCTGCGACCTGATCGCCACCGTGCCCGCGCAGCACACCCGAAACCTGCGCGCCGACCTGCACAGTTTTGACCTTCCATTCGAGCTGCCGCCGATCACCATTTCGATGCTCTGGCACCCACGAATGGATGCCGACTCAGCGCATCGGTGGCTGCGTGAATGTGTTCGGGAGGTTTGTGCGCAGTACTAGAGTTTCACCCTTGACCGATTCATTTTTTATGAAGCCCCTTCAACCGCAAACTCGCACGCTGCACCGCTGCCATTTTTTCCGGACGCTTCATGCGTTTCCATTTTCTGATGTCGTCCTTGGTGCGGCCACAACTGACACACAGTTCACCATTCAACTGGCAAATGGAAACACACGGATTTTCGATATCCTTGGCCACGTTTCAACCCCGCGTCGAGCGCTTGGGCGCCAGGCGTTGCTGCCAGTTGCCGGCATTGGCGCGCTGACATTGTTCTTCAGAATCAAACTGCACATGGGCTGCTACCGGACTGACGCGAACATCCGCTTCGTTTAACGCCACGGCCGTCAGTTCGACCATGCGCTCGCCCTGCCCGCTCGCCAGCGCCTGATCCTTGTTGGCCTGCGTATCGAAGACCCAGATCACCCGCAGGCTGGAAGGAAAGACTGCGTAATCGATTTCATGGGTCAGCCAGCAGAACCCGACTATTTCCGCTTTGGCGGTTTCACACGCCTCGGTCAGGGTAGCGACCAGGCGGCGTTCGATGTGTGCCTGATCGCGTTTGCTTAAAGACATCGGGTAAGGGTCCTTGGGTGGCTGTCGAGGGAAGGGGCTCATCATACGATACCGGGCTGATCCGAGAGTTGCTGTGTCTGGGCTGCCGTCTTCGCGGGCAAGCCTCGCTCCCACAGGTTTTGTGTTGAAACACGATCATGCAAACGACACAAAACCTGTGGGAGCTTGCCCGCGAAGAGGCCCAAACACCCACCGCAAATCCCGGCCCTGGAAACGCTGGCGATGAATATTGCGAGGAGCCAGATAAAAGAAAATGCCTATTACCCCCCAATACTCCACCTATTAGCTGACTGCTTTATAGGCGTCTAACCTTAATGCAGCGCTGGCGTGAGCCGGCCGGTTGAGACTTGATAAAAGATACGCATGAGTCAGAAGCATACCAGGCTTGCCGTGGGCCACCGTGCTGGCAACTCGATTGCCGCTATCCGGATTTCCCGTGTGACCACGACGATCAATTGATCGCACGGCTGCAGCCTATGTCATTGATTTCGCTCGTCGCTATTGCGCGCCCACCCCGGGCCGGATAGCCGGATGAATACGACCAAAGGTAGCGCACACATGGCAAATGAATCGAAATGCCCGTTCAATCACGCCGCCGCGGGCGGTGGTACGACGAACCGCGATTGGTGGCCGAACCAACTGAACCTGAAGATTCTTCACCAGAATTCGCGGTTGTCCGACCCCACGGATGAAGGCTACAACTACGCCGAAGCGTTCAAAAACCTCGACTTTCAGGCGCTCAAGCAAGACCTGCACGCGCTGATGACCGATTCGCAAGACTGGTGGCCAGCAGACTTCGGTCACTATGGGCCGCTGTTTATTCGCATGGCCTGGCACAGCGCCGGCACGTACCGCACCGGTGACGGTCGTGGCGGTGCCGGTTCCGGTCAGCAGCGCTTCGCGCCACTCAACAGTTGGCCGGACAACGTCAGCCTCGATAAGGCGCGTCGGCTGCTTTGGCCGGTCAAGCAAAAATATGGTCGCAACATCTCCTGGGCCGACCTGATCGTGCTCACCGGTAACGTCGCGCTGGAGTCCATGGGCTTCAAGACTTTCGGCTTTTCCGGCGGTCGGCCAGATGTCTGGGAACCGGATGAGGCCGTCTACTGGGGCTCGGAAAACAAGTGGCTGGGCGGCGACACCCGCTACGACAAAGACAAAAAAGAACCCATGCAAAAACCCGGCGAAGGCCCACTCGTTGCTGAGCCGGGGGAAAATGAGGACAGCCGTACCGACGGAGGACGCAACCTGGAAAACCCGCTCGCCGCGGTGCAAATGGGCCTGATCTACGTCAACCCCGAAGGCCCGGAAGGCAACCCGGACCCAATCGCTGCTGCGGTGGACATCCGCGAGACCTTCGGGCGCATGGCGATGAATGACGAAGAAACCGTGGCGCTGATCGCCGGCGGCCACGCCTTCGGCAAGACCCACGGTGCCGGCCCTGCCGACAATGTCGGCGCCGAGCCCGAAGCCGCTGGCCTCGAAGCTCAGGGTCTGGGCTGGAAGAGCACCTTCGGCAGCGGCAAGGGCGGCGACACCATCACCAGCGGCCTGGAAGTGACCTGGACCACCACGCCCACAAAATGGAGCAACAACTACCTGGAAAACCTGTTCGGCTTCGAGTGGGAACTGACCAAGAGCCCGGCAGGTGCCAACCAGTGGACGGCGAAAGGCGGTGCTGGCGCGAGCATCATTCCGGATGCTCACGACCCGTCCAAGCGGCGTAATCCGACCATGTTGACCACGGACCTGTCCCTGCGATTCGACCCGATCTATGAGCCGATTTCACGGCGCTTCCTGGCGAACCCGGACCAGTTGGCCGACGCATTCGCCCGAGCCTGGTTCAAGTTGCTCCACCGCGACATGGGTCCCCTCTCCCGCTACCTCGGCCCGGAAATGCCCAACGAAGAACTCCTGTGGCAAGACCCCATTCCGGCGGTCGACCATGCCTTGGTCAACGACAGCGACGTCGCCGCACTCAAAGGCAAACTCCAGTCCTGCGGCCTGACCGTCTCACAGCTTGTATCCACTGCCTGGGCAGCAGCCTCCACCTTCCGTGGCTCCGACAAACGCGGCGGCGCCAACGGCGGACGTCTGCGTCTGGCCCCACAAAAGTTCTGGCAAGCCAATCAGCCTGAGCAACTGGCAAGCGTACTGGCGAAACTCGAGAGCATCCAGAACGAGTTCAACAACGGCGGCAAGAAAATCTCGCTGGCAGACCTGATCGTGCTGGCCGGTTGTGCCGGCGTCGAACAAGCAGCGAAAAATGCCGGCCAGACCGTGACGGTGCCTTTCACCCCAGGACGGATGGACGCCTCGCAAGAACAAACGGACGTCGAATCCTTCGGCTTCCTCGAACCCGCCGCCGATG
Organism: Pseudomonas lini; assembly: GCF_964063345.1. Lineage (NCBI taxonomy): Bacteria > Pseudomonadati > Pseudomonadota > Gammaproteobacteria > Pseudomonadales > Pseudomonadaceae > Pseudomonas > Pseudomonas lini. Next base: position 5,548,406 of record NZ_OZ061318.1, on the reverse strand, counting down.
GCTTCCGTAACTACCTCAAATCCCGTTACAGCGTACCGGCCGAGGCCTTATTGATCGACAAGGCGCAACTGCTGACACTCACCGCGCCAGAAATGACCGCGCTCATTGGCGGCCTGCGCGTGTTGAACACCAACGTCGGAAAAACCCAACACGGCGTCTTCACCAAACAGCCAGAAGCGTTGACCAACGACTTCTTCAAAAACCTGCTCGATATGAGCGTGGAATGGAAACCGGTGTCGGATGCCAATGAAGAGTTTGAAGGCCGCGATCGGAAAACCGGCGACCTTAAATGGACCGGTACGCGTGTTGATCTGGCGTTTGGCTCGAATGCGCAGTTGCGGGCATTGGCTGAGGTCTATGCCTGCGACGATGCGAAGGAGAAGTTTGTGAAAGACTTCGTTGCGGCTTGGGTCAAGGTGATGAATCTGGATCGGTTTGATCTTAGGTAACGCGAACGGTACTGCTGAAAACCCGCAACGCCTCCCTATGTGGAGGCGTTGTGCTTTTTGCTGATTTATCGGCCAGGACAGATACTCAATCGTGGACTTATTGCACCAGCTGCCGAATCCCCAGAGACAAAATCAAACCGCCGCACAGTCGATCGATAGCTTTTTTTCTCCTTCGATACGCTGAAGCGATTGCAGGTTGCGAAAGAGCGATTGCGACCACTCCATACCAAGTCATCGAAACCACCACTACGACCGCCAGCATCGACAAAAACGTGCCTGGTGAAACATGGGTGGGGGCTGCTGCTGAGAAAATAGCGGCATAGAAGGCCATGGATTTAGGGTTGCCAATGTTCGTGACGACCCCCTGAATGAATGACTGCCGGAAGTTTCCGACGACAGCATTGTTACAGGGAGCAAGCGCGCTCTTCCCGGCCTTGAGCAGCAGCCCGAATCCAAACCATATCAGATAGGCTGCCCCCAGAACTTTTACGATCAGCGCCGCCCAAGGGAACGCAGCAAACACAACGCCGATACCTGCGATTGCACAGGTGGCCCAGAATAAATTGACCAATACGATGCCTACTACCAAGGCCAAAGCTTCTGACCGCGTAGCAGCCACCGCTTTGTGGACTACAGCAACGAAATTTGGTCCTGGAATAACGACACCGGCCAGGTAAACCAAAAAGACTGTCAAAACGGCGGGACCATCGATCATCTGCATTCCTTGCGAGTGTTGTGACTAGGGACAGTCTTTCAGATCAAGGCCGCCCGCGGACTCAACGTACAACGAAATAATAATTCGATACAGGGCTTTTCGGCGTAGTTGTATTTTTACGCCAGGAGCAGTCATTTCAAGCTCGGGCCATTTTGATCTTCAAAAAGGAAAAGCCCCGCCCCACCTAAAAACGGGACGAGGCTTTTTGCTGCGCAACTCGCTGGAATATGGGCAACTCACCTTCTCCTTACACCGGAGAAATCGTGGCAAGCGCACCAATCAAAATGGTCAACACCAGAAATCCACCCAGGAAAATTGCCATCTTGCCCATGGGGCCTCCTACGTAATGAGTTTGCGGTGCAGCGGCTACCGCACTGCTGACCGTGCTGTCATTGTGAGCCGCAGGCTGATGCCATTACAGATGCAGATAGCAAACGAAAAACCGTATCAGCCTCCCCCGAATGTCACAGACACCGCGAACAGCCTGGAGCTGTCGAAGACTCGGGCCGCGTTCGGACGATCTTTTGATCTTTCAGTCCATCCCATTGCGCTACCCTATCAACTCGCGACGGTTACGCAGTCGCGCTTCAAGAACAGCAAAAGAGCATTCCAGCTTTGTCATCGCGGCCGGGCCACAGAGGCGGCTTGCTTTATTGCGTGGCAAAAAGCTTAAAAATCGGGGGAGATAATGTTGGGTACCACATCACCTGTTCACACGCTGCGTACGCTGTCCGAACTTGATTATCATGACAGCAGGTCCCTCCCGCTCCCTGCTGAAATCACCGTGCTTGAGGCTTGGAACATCATGACGGCCGAACCGGGATTGCTCATGCGGTTAGCTTTCCGAACGAGGGACGCAATTTCCTCGTTATTCGGCGTGAAGCGTATCGGCGGGCTCTCAGGCGCCAGGCGTGCCACAGTGCAAGTGGGCGAACGGCTGGATTTCTTCCTGGTGGAACAGAGTACCCCCGACATGCTGGTTCTGACCGCGCGTGACCGGCACCTGGATGTCATGATTTGTCTTTCGATAACAGATCGCGTGCTCATGATCACATCCTCTGTCGTCACGCATAACGCCTTTGGGCGCATCTACATGTTGCCGGTCGGTCCAACGCATAAGCTCATCGTCAATAGTGATCTCAGGCGACTGAAACGAAAACTGGAAGGGATGGCATCCCATCTCACGAACAAATAGACAGGAACCCTCGCACCTTGTTGGCTGGCCCTGCCACGAGTCGAAGGAAATATGGTTTTGGAAGGTCATATGAAAATGGTTAAAGGGGTATTGTTCGTCATCCTTATCGTTGCCTTGGCCGTCGGGGCGTTTAATTTGATATTCGTGGCAGTGTCTGATTACTTTGGGCCGTTCTACGAAGGTGATACGGACCAAAGTCGAAATTTTGCAATTTGGCTTTTGGGTAATCTGGGGGTTGGGGTGCTTTCGGTTGTTATGGGTGTTGTTTTATATCGGCGATATCTGCGCAGGGCACGTGTTTGAATGAACGACTTCGGCACCGATGGTGGTGAGCGACCGGTGCCCCTCGTGCTGTTGCCCACCTGATAGAAAACTAGTTGCCCCGCCCGCCCCCAAATGACCATTCATCTGCCGCGGTAGTGGTAATCACCACCATGACGTCCTCAGGGTCGATGCCCGGCGCTCGACTTAGTCTCTCGACCAGGTTGCGATAGAAACGCTGTTTCGTCTCGATGTCTCGAGGGCGACCGGCAGTAATTGCGATCAGCACAAAGTCATGGCTGCGCGGACCGCCCAGGTAGCCGGGATCAAATATCAGTTCGCCCACTTCATGTTGGTGAATGACCTGGAACCGGTCGGCCATAGGCACTTCGAAGCTTTCTACCAACGCGTCGTGCAGCCCCTGTGAAAGGGCCTGTAAATACTCGGCAGACTTTCCCCGGTGCAATGAAATACGTGCAAATGGCATAACGGTCTACTCCTGAAAAACCCACTGACAGGAGAAAACTATCAAGTCGCGATAATTTCGAATATCCGATTTAATGGCGACCATAGTCCTGAATTAGTGGATGATTCGATGCGCCGTCCGACCTTCGATCTTGATGTGCTGCGTACTTTCGTGACCGGTGTGGAATTCAACAGCTTTGCCAAAGCGGCGGACCGGCTCAACCGCTCGACGTCTGCCGTGAGCGCACAACTCAAGAAGCTTGAGGAACAGATAGGCACGCCAGTGCTGTCCAAATCCGGTCGAGGGCTGGTGTTGACGCCGGTGGGTGAATCCCTGCTCAGCCATGCCCGCCAACTGCTTGAAATGAACGACAGCATTTTCCAGACCCTGCATGAAAGCCAGACCGCCGCAACGGTACGCCTCGGGCTTCAGGAAGACTTTGGCGAACACTTTCTCAGCGACATTCTGCGACGCTACGTCAAGATGTACCCGAGGGTGAGCCTCGAAGTCAGGATTGCACGTAATGCCGAATTGCTTGCATTGATCGACAGCGGTGGCCTGGACCTGGCCCTGACTTGGGACACAGGGCACAAGTCCCCTTATGCCATGCGCCTGGGTGAAACGCAGATGCACTGGATCGGGTCTCGTGACATGCCATCGCTCAACAGCGATGTAGATTCTCCCCTGCCATTGATCATGTTCGACGCCCCTTGCGTGTTGCGCAGCGCGGCAACCCAGGCATTGGATGAGGCGCGGATTCCCTGGCGAATCGCGCTGACCAGCCCCAGCGTTGGTGGAATCTGGGCGGCCGTTGCCGCCGGTTTGGGCCTCACGTTGCGAACCCGCATTGGGCTGCCAAAACATCTCGCCGTCATTGCCGGCTTACCCACGCTGCCGACTCTCGGCTATGTGCTTTACCGTGGAGCAGAACACCTGGCGCCTGCCACCCGACAATTGGCTGCGTTGATACAAACCAGTCTGGAAGAGCAGGCGTTCAGTATCACTGCAGGCGCTCTCGTTTGATGCGGCCTAAAGCAAATCACCCAAGGTGTCGTACTTGTAATACTGGCTGTAATTCAGGACATCTCGAGGTGTCACCTTTTCCGGGAAAGGGCTGTACATCGGGTAAGCTAACAGGCGAGCAAAAACGTAGCTTTTGCGAGTCCAGTGAGCGAAGCGAGCGGTGTTGAGCGCCTTGTCAGGCGTATTCAACGGAATGTTCCATTTAAAAATTTTCTGCCTCGGGCGCACGGAAGGCCTTACTGTAGTAGCCAGACTGGTCGAAACAGCAAACCTGCTTCTTGCCGGATGCAAGCATATCGCAGGCATCACCAATTCGTTTTGCGCGCGTCTTAAGTTGCTTGGCTGAAGTAATCCAGTGTATCCAGTCTACTCGTGCGATGGTCGTCGTATTGTTCCAAACTTTACGAGCCTCAGGAGTGGCCGCCAGTGCCTCCTGAAAATCTGGCGGGATGTCAGGCTCGGGTTCCTTCTTCACAGGGGTTAGCTCTAGTGTAACGATATCCCCGACGGCCGCGCCTGCAGCTTCGTGTAACTCTCTACTTACCTGCAGCCAATGGCTCAGCTGACCATCCGGCTCAAGGGTTGCCTGGAAATGGTGCCCATTGATTGTGCCTTCAACTGTCGTCCTTCCTCGCCTCGGAAGCTGTTCACTCGCGTCTCTTGGCAGTACTACGAACGCCCACGACGTATCATTACCAGGCTTTGCCGGACGAAGAAGTTTTGCTTCGAATCGGGATTTCACATCGATTGTTGTCATTGCAACTCCTCCAACGAATACGCCTAACTACTATTTGGCGACAGTGATGTCGCATAACGTACCTTGTCGTCCTGCAAGCCCTTGTCTAGCCTGGAGGAATTGCAGCAAACGCGACATAGCCCAGGGAGAAACGAGACATGGATGACGCCAAGCTCAGCTGCGGTAGAAGATTCAGTGCAGAAGGTCGACGCTAACTATTCGCCACTAGTCTGTCCAGCGGCTGCTATCGGTCGATTAAAAGTCATTGGCTAATCGTTCCGCTTAGCACATCACCGCAAACCCGTAGCCGTTGGCAAAACACGCTCTCTAGCGCGAAGCGGTGATCCCTTTGTTCATCCGTGATTTAACGGTATGTTGAAGTCCTCAACTCAAGGACGACCCATGGCCATCCACGCACCCACCCCCACGCAAAAACACTTGGCAGTGTTAATCGACGCCGACAATGCCCCCGCAGCAATTGTTGAAGGTTTATTCGAAGAAATCGCCAAGTACGGTGTCGCCAACGTCAAGCGGATCTATGGCGACTGGACTGGCCCTCAGTTGGGTGGATGGAAAAAGGTGCTACTCGACCATTCGATTCAGCCTATCCAACAGTTCGCGTACACCAAAGGTAAGAACGCAACAGACAGTGCCTTGATCATCGACGCAATGGACCTGCTGTACACCCGACGCTTCGACGGTTTCTGCCTGGTTTCGAGCGACAGTGACTTCACCCGCCTCGCTTCGCGGTTACGAGAAGAAGGTTTGACGGTCTACGGGTTTGGTGAAGAAAAAACCCCGAGACCGTTCGTGTCGGCCTGCGACAAGTTCATCTATACCGAATTGCTGCGCGGTGAAGTGCTTGTTGCTGCAAGCAATGGACATGGTCGACCCGAACCTGAGCCACCCGCCGAAATCGAGGCCGTCAAAGTCGCCAGTACGCCCGAAGTAAAAAAGCTACCCAAGGCACCAGTAAGTTTCATCGCAAAGATCTTGGATGACATTGCCGACGAGGACGGCTGGGCTCACTTGGGTGCGCTAGGCACCAACATCAGCAAATTGAGACCTGAGTTCGACCCTCGCACCCATGGTTATAAAAAGCTCAGTGAGTTGATCAAGGGGTATCCGGATACGTTTGAACTGCAAACTAGAGGAACGTCGGGAGTGGGTGGTTCAATACTCTATGCCCGGCACCGACAGCCGAGCTCATAGCCCCGTCACCAACGACCGCTCTTGGCCCAGGTTGTGTAAAAACGCAGGTATCGTTTTGAAGTCTGCGTTGCTACGTGAAATCTGCCGGTGTTGCAGTCAGTAAGAAGACCTGAAATTTGCGTGGGAACGCGTTATTTGACCCGATTCAGCTCGCTGTTACTGGTCGAGAACGTTTTTACACAGCCTCGGCCGATTGCTATCGGTTGCCAAACAGTTGGCAGGGCGATCAATGTCATTCATGAGCAATAGCCGACCGCAGTCTGAAGCATCCAAGCGCTGCATTGAAAAGTACGGAATTCCCTACGGTAGCTGGTGACCGTAGGAGCTGTCGAAGACTCGGGCCGGGGCTGTCTCACGCTACTGCTCGCGAAGCGCGCACTTTCTCGTATCGCGCGAATCCGATCTTGATGCCGACCAGCATGGGGGCGGCGATTACAAAAAGCAGGGCCACTGCGACGAACGCTGTGTCGAAGGCAATCACAGTGGATTGATTTGTCACTAACCGGCCCAGAAGGCTCGTCGCTGCCCGACCAGCGGCCGCTGCATCCATTCCTTTCGCACTCAGCATGGCTGTCGTGGTCGTCATCCGTTCGATGATCGCGGCCCCGCCAGGGGTGACGTTGGCACCGAGAACCACGGTATTGGTGACAACGTTATGGTCGATCAGTGTCTGGAGCCCTGCGACGCCAATAAGTCCACCTAGTTGGCGACCCGTATTGAAGAGGCCTATTCCGCACGCGAGGTTACGGCTGTTGAGGTGGGTGAAAGCGATCAGCGTGATCGATAGAAACAGGAAGCCAAGCCCCAACCCGCGCAACAGGATAGCCGCCATCATGTCGTCCGCGCTGCTTTCGCTGGTCGAACCGGACAGCATCCACATCGCAACCATGATCATCAGGATGCCAAAGGGCACGGTGGCGAACGGCGCAACGCGGCGGGCCTGCATGAGCCAAGCAGATATGAGAAGCGCGCCGACAAAAAACGCGCCGCTGGGCAACAGCAGCTGACCGGCATCGGTAGGCGTGAAACCGAGGACCGACAGGGCGAACGCCGGAATCAGGAACGCGCTGCCGAACAAGGCGGCGCCGGCGACAAAACTGACGATAAAGGCGAAGGAAAAATCGCTCGATTTGAACAGGGTGAAGTCGAGCAACCCCTGCCCTTTGGCCAACACTTGTTGACCGAAAAATGCCAGCAAAGCCGCTGCGCCGATCACCGTTAGCCACAGGATGCGAGGCTCCTCGAACCAGTCCCATCGGCTGCCTTGGCTGAGAACGTAGGTGAAACAGAACAGGGTGGTAGAGATCAGCGAGAAGCCGATCCAGTCAAACGGACGGTGCCGGACTTTGGCGGGCATTGGGCCGTCTGCGATCAGCACAAATCCGGCAGCCGCCAAGGCAATCGGGACAACGCTGAAGAAGATCCATGTCCAGGATTGGCTATCGATCAACCACCCTTGAAGCGCCGGGGCGAGCGTCGCGGGCGCGACAACGGAGCCCATGGCAAACAGGGCTTGAAGGATGGGTTGATGGAACCGTGGATAAGCGCGAAAGATGATCGCCTGGCCCCCGACCAGCAAGGTGCCGCCAGCGAAGCCCTGAATAACCCGAAGTGCAACCAGCAGATCCAGCCGAGCGGTGATGGCGGCAATGCCGCACGCCAGGCCCATGACCAGGGTTGAGCTGATGATCACATGACGCGGATTAAAACGCTTCAGCAGCCAAGGCGCGGTCATGAACCCGATCAGCTTGAGCGCGATGTAGCCGACATCCAGCCAGGCAAATTCATCTGGCGTTGCATAGGTGTCGCCGATGATGTCGCTGCGTCCGAGCGACAGAACGGTGCTGGCGATCGCTTCCGTCAGCGTGGCAAGCACGATGCCCGCCATGAGCAGGACACCGTTCGTAGCGCTGGCGTTGCTCCGCGTGGCGCCGGCAACCGTGTTCATGAGCCCTCCCCTTGCGCAACCTCGACACGCGCGGACAGGCCAGGGACGATGCGGCCCGGCAACGGGTTGTGGGCAAGCCGGATCTTTACCGGAACCCGCTGCACGACACGCACAAAGTTTCCTGTTGCGTTGTCTGTGGGCAGCAAGCTGAACGCCGACCCACTCCCCGGTGCAAAACTGTCGACCACGCCTTCAAGTGTACTGTCTGGATAACCGTCGACTGTGATGCGCACGCGCTGACCGGGGCGGATATGTTCGAGCTGGGTTTCCTTGAAATTCGCCACGACCCACACATCATTGACCGGCACGATATCGAGCAACGAAACACCCGGCGTAACGAACCGGCCGACGCGGACCTGACGGTTACCGATAACACCATCAACAAGCGCGTGTACCACGGTGCTGTCGAGATCGATCTGGGCCAGATCGCGCGCGGCCTGTGCCTGCGCCACGGCAGCAACGGCAGCTTCTCGCTGGGCCACAAGGACGGCGATGCGTTGCTGTTGAGCCTCGACCGTTGCCGAAGCGGCCGAGACCGTCGCCTCGGCTCTGGATCGTGCGGTGCCGGTTTCGTCGACAAGGGCCTGGCTGATCGCGTTGCTGACGATCAGTTTTTGGCTGCGATCATGGGTCTTGGTCGCCAGATTCATCTCGGCGGAGGCCGAGCGTCGCTGGGCTTCGGCCTGTCGAATCAGGGCACGCTGAAGCTGGGTTTCGGCATCGACATGGGTCAGGCGAGCCTCGGCAGCGCTGACATTGGCCACTGCCTGCGCAAGCCGTGCGCGATAGTCCCGATCGTCAATCCGGAACAGCACGTCACCCGCCCGGACGGCCTGGTTGTCCTCGACCTCTACCGCCGTGACATAGCCGGCAACCTTGGCGGCGAGCGAGGTGAGGTCGCCGCGCACATAAGCGTTATCGGTGGAGGTCGCACCGCTCGAAAACGCCATGGCCCATCCGCCAGCCAAGACCACCACGGCGCCGATGCACAGCAGGATGCCAATCGTCTTTTTCTTGCTTTGCCGCGCCACCACGACAGGGATCTCGGCGCTTGCGCCGGTGGCGACCTTGTCCTGAAGCGAGTTCATGTTCTTGTTTCCTGTTCAATGCCAAGAACCTGCAACAACCGCAGGACGGCAGTGGCCTGCCGCCGGGCTGTCGAGCATTCATGAGCGCGTGATCGGCTTACTTTTTGATAGGTGTAACGAGCGTCTTTTCATCGGTGTCGAGGACGAACACGGCCAACAGGCGTGCGGGTTGTGTGTCGCTGGCATTGGCGCTGACTTCGTGCACGGAGCCCGGCTCCTCTACGAAGTTTTCGCCGACGTTGTAGATCTTTTCCGGCTCGCCTTTGACTTTGATGCGAAACGAGCCCTCAAGCACCGTTGCATAAATGAAGGCCGTTTTCGGATGGGTGTGGGATGGCGACGCGGCGCCCGGCCCGTACTCGACCACCACGCCCTTCATGCTCTTGCCAGGGATGTTGGGAATGGGCCGGTCGAATACGACCGTCACCTTGCCTGCGGGCGGCTCGGCGGCCGACGCTGCGCTGATCGACAGCACTGCGAAGGCAGCGGCCAGAAGATATCGGGTAAACATGGCAATGCTCCTTTATGCGTGTGTGTTGTGATGGCTCGGCCCGTTACCGAGCCGACGCTTTCCTGATGCGTCTTGGATAGCCTCAGCGCGCCGCTTGGGCCGTCGACTGACCGAGCCAGTCCTCGAAGCGAATTGCGCCCAAGCGCGGGTTCTTGCCAGGTGTCAGCGATTGATCGTCGAGCACCGAACCGAAGTAGCGCGCGTGCACGTCCGGCACGACCTTGCGCGTGTCCTGGGTAGCCCGCAGGAAGCGCCTGACCAGTTCGTCGAGTGGCATGGCCTCGGGACCGGCAACTTCGGCCGTGCCATTGACCGGCGTTGCCAGCGTGACCTCGGCGAGCGCCGCCACCACGTCGTCGGACGCCATCGGCTGGATCAGCGCCGGCGACAGGCAAATCTCCTCGCCGACGGTGGCCGCCTGCGCAATGCCGCCGACAAACTCGAAGAACTGCGTGGCACGCAAAATGGTGTAAGGAATACCGGACGCCTTGATAAGGTTTTCCTGCGCGACCTTGGCCCGGAAATAGCCGTTTTCGGGAAGTCGTTCACTGCCGACGATCGACAGGGCAACGTGATGGCGAACCCCAGCGGCCGCCTCCGCAGCCAGCAGGTTACGGCTCGACGTTTCGAAGAAATCGAGAACGGCCTGGTCTTCCCACGAAGGCGCGTTCGCCACGTCGACGACGATATCGGCGCCGTCCATCGCTTGGGCCAGGCCCTCGCGGGTGATGCTATTCACGCCCGTGCTGGGGGCGGCTGCGAGCGCTTCATGACCGCGCTCGCGGAGGATATTCACAAGTTTCGATCCGATGAGGCCGGTGCCTCCAATGACGACGATCTTCATGTTTTCTCTCCGCTTCTCGACGACAACCATTGCCGTCGATGTAGATCGAGAGTGCCAGCGCGTGTCAGGGAAGTCCTTGTGCTGGCCTTGGGTTTGCCTTCAAGGAAGCTTGGTTTTTCGTCCAAAGACTGGCGTCCCTCGCTAGACGGTGCAGCGGATTACACGCTGTCGTATTATTCGATACCACTTACTAATCGCCAGCTCAGACACGGAGTCGGGGGGCTCGACCAGGGGATTCTCACCTTGCCATTCGTGTTTGAAGACTACGTGCTCGATCAGCAGCGCCGGGAACTGACCTTGCGCGGGCAAGTCGTGGCCGTCGGGCCGCAGGTCTTCGATCTATTGCTGCAGCTCGTCAGCAACAGTGATCGCGTCATGAGCAAGGACGACCTGCTCAACGCCGTGTGGAGCGGTCGGATCGTCTCGGAATCGACGATCACCAGCCACATCAATGCGGTGCGCAAGGCCATCGGCGATACCGGCGAGGAACAGCGCCTGGTGCGCACGGTTCCCCGCAAGGGCTACCGCTTCGTCGGCGAGATCAAGGTGAATGAGGTCGGGGAAACGCGACAACCTGACATCGAAGAGCCCACGCCCGTGGACCTGAAGCAAACGCCTCCGCCCATGCTCGTCCTGCCGGACAAACCCTCCATTACTGTCTTGCCCTTCCAAAACCTGAGCGGCGATCCGGAGCAGGAGTATTTCGCCGACGGCATGGTGGAGGACATCATCGCTGCCCTGTCGCGTATCCGCTGGCTGTTCGTCATCGCCCACAATTCAAGCTTCACCTACAAGGGTCGGGACGTGGACGTCCAAGGCGTCGGCCAGACACTCGGCGTGCGCTACGTGCTGGAAGGTAGCGTGCGCAAGTCCGGGAACAAGGTACGCATCACCGGGCAGCTCATCGACGCGACGACCGGGACGCATATCTGGGCCGAGCGCTTCGAAGGCATGCTCCACGACATCTTCGAGCTGCAAGATCAAATCGCCGAAAGCGTCGTCGGCGCCATAGCGCCGCAGCTGGAACGGGCGGAAATCGAGCGCGCCAAGCGCAAACCGACAGAAAGCCTGGACGCTTACGACTATTACCTGCGCGGAATGCCGAAACTGCACAACGGCACCCGCGAAGCCATCGAGCAAGCGCTGCCATTGTTCTACAAGGCCATCGAGCTCGATCCCGAGTTCGCATCAGCCTACGGCATGGCAGCCTGGTGCCACTTCTGGCGCAAATTGAATGGCTGGATGAGCGATAGGCCTCGAGAAATCGCCGAGGGCGCACGACTTGCGCGTCTGGCGGTGGAACTCGGCCGAGATGATGCCGTGGCGCTGACGCGAGGCGGACATGCACTTGCCCATCTCGCCGGCGATGTCGATGGCGGCATTGCCCTGCTCGACAGGGCACGCCTGCTCAACCCCAACCTCGCCCCCGCCTGGTTCCTCGGCGGTATCCTGCGCGCACTGCGCGGCGAAACAGACGCCGCCATCGAGCATTTGACCCATGCCGTTCGCTTGAGCCCACTGGATCCGGAAATGTTCAGAATGCAGGTCGGGATGGCGCTCGCGCACTTCGTCGCCGGGCGCTTCGATGCCGCTGCTGCCTGGGCGGAAAAGGCGCTGGGAAACCTGCCCTGCCTCCTGGCATCGGTTGCCTTGATCGCGGCCAGTCATGCGCTCAGCGGACGCATGGACAAAGCGAAGCAAGCGATGCGGCGTTTGCATGAGCTGGATCCGTCTTTGCGTGTTTCCAACCTGAAGGACTGGTTGCCGATTCAGCGTCCTGAGGATTTTGCGCGGTTTGCTGATGGGTTGCGGCTGGCTGGGTTGCCGGAGTGACTGTGGTTTGGTGAGCTGCGAATGGCTGACCGTAGGAGCTGCCGAAGGCTGCGATCTTTTGATCTTCCGATCTGAACAACAAAAAAAGCCCCGCCCCACCTGAATGGGACAGAGCTTCTTACTACACATCACGCTGAAACAACGCCCTCACCTACTCCTGCGGATCAACCTGATCCAACACCCGATTCACCGACAACTCTGCCAGGGAAATCATCTGCTGGATGGCAAGCGCCATATTGCATTGCGGGCCGGTGAGGCTGAAGGCCAACTCGCTGGCTATTACGTTGGCTGAAGCGAGGGTTTCGCAGCAGTGGGCCAGTAGGGTTTCTTTGTCTACGTTGGGGGCGATGATGAAGATTGAGCTGGGACGGCGGTCGGCCAGTTTCGGCTTTGAGGGGGGTGGCGACAGGTAGTAATCGAGCGCGCGGATCGCGGCGTCGTGGAGTTTTTTTGAGTTGAGGCAGGAGTATGGGGAAACCGGATCGTCTTCTAAAACGATAGGCTCTTCAGGGGTATCTGTATCGTCATCAATCATGTTGGAACTCTCTATGGATTTGAGTCCCTCCGGATTTGCTACCACACAAATAAGGAGGCGACTGTACACGGGGTGGTAGACCGGTCATAGAAACCCGGCAGGCCGAAGCCTCCCATGCACAGCCGCCACAAAGCAGCCAGCATAAAAAACGCCCTGAGGCGTTCTGGGTCTATGAAGTATCCGGGCTACCACACCCGTTCGCTGAATTGGCAGCGACGGAGGAAGGTTAGCGAGGTGGGTTCCTAAGCGCAAGCCCGCCGGAGTGTGGGAAGTTTCCGAGGGTGGCCGACTCGAGTCCACGCCGCTCGGAATAAGTCTGCGTTTACGAAACTAAGGACCACTCAATGATGGCATTTTGATTTTTTGCAGTGTACATTTATCTCCAAATCATGGTCGATTGGTGAGAGAAATAAAAATGGATAATTACTTTCAAAATACCATATCAAAAATATATGGCGATGATGACGACTTTATCGTAATTGGACTAACAGGCCGCACCGGAAGTGGCTGTTCCACAGTATCAAACATACTTTCCAAGGAAAGATCTGACATAAAGCACTCGCTTTATACGGGAAACAATCCTTCAACCAACAATGAAAGAAAACAAAAAGTCATTTATAAATGCTTTGAAAAAAACTGGACACCATTCATTACTATTCAGGCTAGTACTATATTGATGCTGATGCTGGCTGAACTTGGCATCGAAAAATCCTCGACATTCGTTGGTGGAGTCGAGGGATTAGAAGCACCAGTAAAATCAGACATCAACAAAGTACTAAGAAACATTCAAGATAAAGATATTTGCAAAGAAGACATTGGAGCACTGAGGTATTTCTATACTGAATTCCTCCCAGAAAAAAATGCAGAATTAAAAAAAATAGTTGGTAGCGCTGGTTATGTGAAACTATTTCAGCAATTAGGGAACAATCTAAGAGACTCAGGCAGCGTTAACTCCAGCAAAGTAGAAAGCGGCAGCTTTTTCTCGTTAGCTGAGAGAATCAACAAAATAATAAAAGAGATACGTGAAGCCCGGACAGCCGGAGACAAAACATTTATTGTGATTGATGCAATAAGAAACCCATTTGAAGCCATTTACTTTCAGGATCGCTACTCATCTTTTTATTTAATGGCCGTCTCCTGTAATGATGATGAACGTAAACGAAGACTGAGAGGACTTGGCTATACCGACAGCGAAATCGATAAAATCGATGCGGAAGAGTATGGAGACTTAAAACTCACAGAACAAAAAACTTATGTGAAGCAGGACATCCAAGCGTGCCTACAACGCGCAGACTTACATTTAAGCAATCCAGACTCTGGAAATACAGTTTCACACTTCAACTACCTAGCAGACCAATTAATTACTTTCGTATCCTTGATGATTCGCCCAGGTTTGGTGACACCTACACCTCTAGAAAGATGCATGCAAATCGCGTACACCGCCAAATTAAACTCAGGATGCATTTCAAGGCAAGTCGGCGCTGTTGTGACTGATATCAATTTTTCGGTACAGGCGGTCGGATGGAATGATACTCCATTCGGACAAGTACCTTGCAGTTTGCGAAATAGATTTGATCTAGTTAGTGGCTTTGATCAAAGTGCTTATTCTGAGTATGAAAAAACCGATCCTAAATACATAGCAAGATTCACTGCAGGAAATGATAAATTTTTAAAAATCTCCGAGTCAGGCAGGAATATTTCTTATTGCTTTAAAGATGAATACAAAGGATTGACCGGCGATAAAAACCAAGTACACACTCGATCACTTCATGCAGAAGAAAATGCTTTCCTACAGATTGCAAAATATGGCGGCCGAGGCGTGGAACATGGAAAACTTTTTACAACTGCTAGCCCATGCGAGCTATGTTCAAAGAAAGCCTACCAGCTTGGCATTAAAGAAATTTACTATATCGACCCATACCCTGGCATCGCAATGAGTCATATCTTAATGGGTGGTAGTAGAAACCCTGAATTAATTATTTTTTCAGGTGCTATCGGCAAGGCATTTCATAATTTATACTCCCCTAAAATGTCCTACAAAGATGAACTCAACGCATTAGTTACTTCACCTGCTAAATAGCGTGAACAATTGATATTCACAAGCCGGCAGTGGGGAAAATTTTTTAGCCATCACACTAAAAGTATTTATAAATACCCCACTTTTTAGCAAAAGAAATACTGAGAAAATGCAAGAACCAATAAAGAAAATGCGAAACAAAAATCGAGACAGGTCTACTTCCAAATTCAATCTATTCATTAACGCTCGAAACGGCTCTTTTTTAAGAGTTTCGCCTAAGAAAAGTTGATGGCGATTGGTTCTCTGCATTTCGTGTATTCAGGACGCCACCGGAGAAAAATACCTCTTTTAGAACGCGCCATGGAAAAATATCCGAGAGCCTCAGACAATACTATAATTTGGTAAAAAAGGTGGTTTTCCCATTCATACCACATGGTTGTTTCTGGCAAAAGAACTGCAACTTGCGAAGTGCTGATTCGGGGGCATTCATATATACCTATAAAGCTAGGCCAGGCGCAGGGCAACATGTTGGGTCTTTCCAGAGATAGTGCCCAAATCGCTTATCAGTGATGAAGTGAACGGTGAAGCTCCGGCACCGCCTATAATTGGATCCTTTTTTTGGAAACTTATGGGCGCCTATAAGCCAAAGTAGTAATCGCCACTGACTCGACAATCTCACACGCATATTCATAGAAAATTTTCATAAAACTAGAACATTCCGCCTTTGAGAAGTTCTCTAACAAGAGCTTTTATCGCTTCCAAAGACACAAACGTAGAAGAACCTTTGGCCCATTTAATATATCTTGACTCCGAACTATTTTTGCAACCCACCACATAGGACTCAATCACTCCATACAGCTCATGAAAACCATGTATAAGGTCCGCGCTATCGAGGTTGGCTACCGAGATATCCGTGAATCCATCAGGTGTTACCTTACAAAAAGCCACACAAGGAATCCTGATCTTCCCCTCTAAACCCAAAGCAGCCGCGAGGGTAGAATTAAACTGTTTCAATACTCGATCACTACCTGAATGTACGTAAAAAACACTAAGCTCCTTTCCAGTCAGCCGATCCAATTTTGCAAATACACCTTGATCTTTAAGAACCTTCTTAAACTCATAATTATGAAAGTCATAAAAAACAAATGCTATAGACCTTGCTCGTCCTGCCTCAATGTGATCAATAGCAATTTTTTGAAATTCGACTAAAAAAGACTCTACGCTATGACCAATACCTTTACCTGAGCCCTGTTCATAAATCGGTATCATGCACTTCTCCTTTCGAGGGGGGAATCCCCTAAAGCCAAACTACAAAATAGATGGCATATTCAGGGTATGATTTATACTATTTTTGTTGCATAACGTTCCTGACGAGCACTCACACTTTCATCTGCTCTGATTCTTTTGAATATTATGCCCCCCCCGCAATCATACCTCGTTAGTTTGATCACTCACTAATTAGTCTAACGAGCCGGGAGGATCCTCATACTCCTCAGACTCGGAATTCCACCAAGCCTGATCCCACTCACCATCTCCAGCGGTAGGTTCAATATATTCCGCAGCAACCCACTGTTTGGTGGAGACACTGGTGGATATCCGGGAAGGACATTTGATCTGGTACATCAGTTTTCCATTCATAACCGTCGGCCGGATGATTTCAACTTCCGATCCCATCATCCCGTTCTCACGATAGCTAACGCGTGACTCTGGTGCGAACACGCGGATGTGCTTGCCTGTCATTCCCACATCTTCGAGCAAGGACTCACTGGTTGTAATTGCGAACGAGTCAAAGATGTCACGGATCTTTAAAATATTATTAAGAAAATCTTCATCGCCTGACTCAGCTTCAATTGCCGCAGCGCGCTCCAAACGATTTAGCAAGAGGCCGAAGTAAAAGTAGAGACGTTCAGTTAGTCGCAAGCTGCCGTAGACTTGGTCAAATACCACAATGCAGTCGCTACGCAGCCCTCCGCCATCAATAGATCTCACCGAAATATTGGTTGCAGCGCAGCCAACATCCTGCGGAAGGATACTGTACTCGCGGGCAAACACGGCATTGAGGCGTTCTACAAATATATTTTTCGCATCACCAATACTGAACCACGGTTCAGCGATACATAATAGGACACCACTGGTTCGGAAGTTCCGAATACGGGCGCGCATGTTCGGATTACTCTGTCGTAACTCGCTGTATGGGCGATAGACACCAGCATTCACATCATCGTAACCCTCTACTTTTTGTGTCACTTGCATCTGACATTCGGCAATGAACCCATGCTCTCCTCGAAGATAATGTCCTTCTAGAAGATCGGCCGAAGTAACTCCTGCGTTGATCCAGGTTCGAATCCGTGGACGCGTCAACCGATTCGGGGCCCCCGGCTTTACGCGAATAAGTGGGCTGGTAAAACCACTTGTCTGCCATGCCTGGACTTCATAGGCTCGACCTAAGTGCCAGTATGTTGCGCCCGGATAGCACTCTCGCAGAGCCTGTAACTCATTAACCTCACCGATGGCAGGTGCACTATCTCCCTGCGCGATACGAAAATTGGTCTCCCCAACATTTCGCAGTGGATAACGGTAATGTGGAGCGTCCCCTCCGATCTGTGCGATCGCGTCAAACGCTGGTGGGCGATTACCGCCTGGTTTAGCCCATGCGAATATTTCCTGAAAGCCCCCTGGCCAACTCGCCTTGAGTGGTAGGGTTAATCCTGAACCGAGCGCCTCAAGTTCATCCACTAGGCAGCGGGCATGTGCGAACTGCATGAACCGATTGTCGAGATACAGATAGGAATCTTCGACCGATTGATCGTGATACTCTCGAAAGGACATCCCGTAGCTCGTAAAAGCGTCCGGTTCGGCCACCACAATAAACGCACCGGGGGATGCTCGTCCGGCACGGCCGACTCGCTGACGATAGCCTTTACGCGTGGCGGGAACACCGATATTTATCCCTACGGTTAGATGCGGCAGATCGATGCCCATTTCCAGCGCCGACGTAGCTATCACTCCACGCAATGTACCTGCCTGCAGGCGCTCCTCAATCTTCTCGCGGTCCTCTGCTGCGTATCCCGCCCGGTAAGGCAGCACGTCTGCCGACCCCAAGAGATTCTCGATTTCTTTCGTGTTGTCGCGTGCGAGCATTTCAACTCCCTTCCGAGAGTCCATGAAGGTTATGAATCCCCCGTCCCCCTTTCCGTCCAGGAGCATTTTGTGCAATGCCCTCGCGAGCTCCATCTCTTCGCCTGGAGGGGCTGCGACGTGAGCACAAATACGCTCTGATCGTGGCGATCCATCAAGCACCTCTGGCACGACTTCAAATTCAACCCCCGTCAATGCAGCTAAATGCTCTTCCGGATGTAGGATCGTAGCCGTAGCCGCTATGAACTGCAGTTCCTGAGCAGGCTCGATCTGCTTCTGCAAATGGTGTCTTGCGACCTGCAACCGGCGAATCAAATAGGCAAAATTGCTGCCAAAAACACCTTCCAGTGTATGTGCCTCATCCATAACCACTATGGCAAGTTGGGTGAGAAAGAGCTTTACCACCGGCATAGCTAGCCGGGACATTAGCCAAGCATGGCATACGTCCGGTGTCATCACTACAATCCGCGCCTTCTGCAGGATGTTGTCTCGCTGAGCTACCGATACGGAGCCGTCGATCCGGCCAATGGTTCCGTCTGGCATCCCGAGGGCGTGTGCCATGGCCCGCCATCCGCGCACTTGATCACTCGCCAATGCCTTGAGCGGATAGAACACTAACACCCGACAGTTTGGGTTACTCAAAATGCGATGGAATGCGATAGACCTGAAAATCAGACTCTTGCCAGATGCAGTACCCGTAGGAATGACTACATTCTGATGGTGGCCAAGAGCCTCAAGAGCCGCTGCCTGATGCTGCCAAAGGCCTTCGGGAGCAGCGAGTGTCAGATACTCACCGACAGCGGTGGTGGCTAATAGCAGTGGTACCGGCGCATAAGCCGCCTGACGTGACGGCAATACAAATCGCTCGACGACCGTCAGTCCTTCAGCGTCCAGAGTCTGTTTCAGTGTGTTGTACATAACCCCCTCCGTGGAAAGCATGCACGTCAGCGGAGTTGCACTCCTGACTCTAGCAGATGGCACAAAGCTATGAATTATTCGTGTTCGATCGTTTTCTGCTGTCATGCGGCAGGACGGATTGCGTCGATTACCGCCATCGGCAAGCCACCTGTGCATCAGATAATCTTCGTAATCTGCAAGATCGAATTCCGGACACAAAAAAGCCCACTGACCGTCACCGATCCCAGTGGGCTTTCCGATTACGCTTCTACTGACAAAGCCATATCCGTCTTACAAAGCCACCGTCGACAGCATTAGCCGGGGCAGCAGCCGGAGCCACACCTGCCCCATCGCCGGCGGTGGAGTCAGCTCCAGCACCTTGGCGGTGTAAGCCCACTCTTGAGCCACTTTCTCAGGGTTGCTGTTCAACTGAGTGCCATAGCTAGGCACGATCTAATGCAGCTTTTCCTGCCAGGCTGGCGAGGCAACCTTGTCCTTGAACACTTTCTGCAGCACGGTCAGCATGATCGGTGCGGCAGTCGATACGCCTGGCGATACGCCCAGCAGGCCAGCAATAGTGCCGTCGACAGAAGCAACGATTTCAGTACCCAACTTCAGCACGCCACCGGCAGCTTCATCACGCTTGATGATTTGCACGCGTTGGCCAGCTTGCCACAGGCGCCAGTCTTCGGCTTTGGCGTTCGGGAAGTATTCTTTCAGGGCGTTGAGGCGGCCTTCGTCAGCTAGCATCGCAGGTCCAGGTACGAGCCTTCTTTCAGGAACTTGCAATTCTGATAGCCAATTGTGACCGAGAGAGTCCCGACTTCACACAACGCTGACACGATGAGACTGCTCGTATGTCCGACGCCTGCAGATTTCAAACGGCTCACCAGATCCGCGCGCGCCAAAGCGGACACTCGAACACATCACCTGATCGGCTATTTTTGTAAGACGAAGCGGTTACCCGTGTTCCGCTGCCAACATTGACCTGAACTGAGAAATGATCTCTGAAGATAGCCCGGCAGCTTCGAACACTGCGCAGGTAAAGCTAACGGGTGCGGGGCCTGGAGCAGTTATGATGCGGTCGGCAACCACAGCTACTTGGCTGCTTCGATAAAGTGCGGTGCCTTCATAACCTACGGCATTCTGTTGTAAGAAGTCAGCGCTGTTCGAGGTATGAGGAACCGTGTCGAGAAGCCCGGCCCTCGCAAGTGCCAGCGTTCCCCCACAGATACCGGCAATTGTCGCTCCACTTGAACGACTAGCATGAAGAAAGTCCCGAATGTCCGGTGCATCTGCATGCTCCCAGATCATTCCACCGATGACGGCAACAACGTCCGGCTTCCAGTCCAGGCATTGTTGCAAGCTGCTATCCACAGTTACAGCCAGTCCCCCTGTGAGCGGAACTGCCCCGTGGCAGAGGCAAAAAACCTGACGTCGATGCCGTAAAACGGGGATGCAGTTCCTGCAATGAAAGCGTATTCCCAGTCCGCAAAACCGGGTGTCAGTATCAAGCCCACGCGTGCCATCAGTCAGAATCCTCCATGAAAACGACCAACATAAAGCGATAACAAATAGATCTCAACGGCTGCTTCGGGTCGATCTCTGCCCTTCATGACAGGCAGAAATCGGCCAAAAGCAGCCTTTATGATCCTCGCTACACATTGCGCCGATCTCAAAGGTGGAAGCTGTAGGAGGGAGGTTTTTTGGTGATGCGGGCGGCTTGTTCTGCTCTGGAGCTGGGGCTTGCTCGCGATAGCGGTCCAACTCCCAACCGGTCAATCACTGCCAAAACTGATAAGGACGCCGCTATGCTCGACTCCCTGGAAAAAATGCTCGCCAAGGGTGCCTGCTTAACTGACCGGCATTCACCGCTCCCCGCTCCAGCCAGATGAAATGATTTGAATCCAATACGCTCGTTGTAGAGAATCGCCACCTTTACCTCAAAAGGAAACGAGCGATGAAGTTCGAAGGGACTTTCCAATACATGGGCAATCACGGGATCGTCTTCAACATCTCGCAGATCACCCTCACCGACAGCGAACGTGGGCGCCTGCGCGAGCTGCATTTTGGCGAGGCAAAAAACGCCCACTATGAGGTCAACAGCAAGGTCGTCGAGGTGTACGACAAGATGCTGGCCAAAAACCTGCCGTGCCTGATGATGATCGGCATCTCCAAGCCGTTGACCCGGCAACAGGGCGATGCCCTCAACGCCCAGCGCACCACGATCGCCAACCTTGCAGCCGCGGCCTTCACTGCCGCCGCCAAGGCCGTGGCCCCCTCTTACGTGGCGATATCTGTAGGGGCCGGTGTGCGCACGTATGCCAATGAAATCCTACCCACCTACCATGCTGGCGACGTACTGGTCAGCATCGAGGCGCAGGTCAACGGCGGTATCGGCCCGCAACGCACCCTCTCGACATTGATCATCAAGACCTGACTGGAGACGTACATGTCCGTAATTACTCAATTGGTCATTGCCTTGGTGTTGTCCTTTCTGCTCGATCAATTCCTCAAACCGTATCTGCTACGCAAGTGGCTAGGAGTGGTGTTGGTGGCGGCGGGTGCGGTTGGCTGCGTTGTGGCAGGTCAGATCCGCTTGTTGGGGTTTGATCTGGGGTTGCTGTCGGTTTTTGCCGTGGCGATGGGGATGGGATTGTTCATGAAGCGGCGGCGGTTTGAGTAGGTTGGCTGAGCGAGAAAGGCGGGCGGATTAAATATCAGAAAATAAAACCGTCCCCTTAAGTAGGCTCTACGGCTTTCTGGGGAATCGAGGGATGTAATGAGCAACCTGATTTCAATCGCAAGCCATAAATCGAAGTACAGCATCGGCTTCTATCCGACTTTTGCCGTTGACGGAGTACCTCTGGAGGTTTGGCTGCCTAGGCATAACCCGGATGCTGAGCTTCATCTCGTAGCGGCCCATTCAGGCTTGTACAGCGATGAAGATACTTGGTTGATATGGGATCGGATCTATTCCACTGCACCGGGATGGAAGACCCTGGCTCCCTTGCTTGTTTGCTCTGATGACCTAGACCTGACCTGCACCGTTATTGTCGCTGAGCAGTGCGCTGATAAGCATCAAGTCCAGTGGAGCCGATTTGGCTTGCTAAAGGATTTGATTACGCTGGAACTTCCATCTGTTGACTGGTACGACGCGATACCCTGCCTGACCTTTGAAAGGTCCCATTATCAGAGCGTGCTGGACGAGTTCCGAAAACAAGAAAATATCAAAATGGACTGGGACTAGCTGCGTAAGCTATCTACCTGTGATTAATCTCGCCGTTCGTTACACCTGCCTCGGGCTGAAAGAAAAGACGTGTGAACGACTGCTATCGGCCAGATTTGGACATTCAGAAACCGCGCACCAGGTAGGCTCCTGAGGGAACTCGATATCGCAGCTTCTTGCATTTGCCGGGTGCAGGCTGATGCCCCGGCGGACGATCAGGAAACCAGATTCGGCATTTGCCCGGAGGCGGCATATGGCCGCGGGGAATCTCAACCTCAGCGTATGCCCTCTCTGGCTCGACATTAGCCATTTGCAATTTTCCTTCGGACCCGGCTCTGCCAGCCGTCGGTGCATCCGAAACCCGATCTGTCTCTGCGCTAGCGAAGTTGCCAGCGTCGCGCCCAGTGTCCGGAATGGATTGCTCAACAGCCGCCATTTCCACTTCGCGGCGCCTTTGGGTCTCCTCTTCCAGCCCCTTCTGTACTGCGACCAGGTCCTCTTTGGCATTGGGTGGGGTCCCCGAAGACTGGGCCTGCTGCGCCGCCTGGATCAATTGGAAGTTGCGGTTGCGCAACTCGACGTTGCGACCAACCCGCATGTTCGAGCGCACCGCCAAGGTTTCAGCCTGCTGGTACTGCCCCTGCTGAAGACGCAACACACCGAGGTAATGCAGAGTCGCGGGATTGTTCGGCTGGATATGCAGGGCACGCTCCAGCGTGGCGGCGGCCTGGTCCAGTTGGCCATTTTCATACTGCCGCGAGGCTGTTTCGATCAGGGTGGTTGATGCGCTGTTGCTTTGCGCGGGCGCTCTTCGCTCGGCAGCGACAGAACAAAACGACGCGACGGCGCAGAACACCAGGATGAGGCCGGGCAGAAAACTCTTGGTTGGCATCAGGGGGCGGACTCGACTGAACTCGCAGGCACTGCCGTAAAACAGACCACAGCGCTGCTCGGCATTTCCGATATAGGGCCGCTATTGACCTGGCCAATACCCTGAAGTTCCTGCTGCAACGGCCGTCGCAACCCGTATCATTTTTTACCACCCCAACATCTAAGCATGATCTGTTGCTGCACTTCACGCAGAGCAGAAAGCGCCGCGCTGCCGACTCGCATCCGCTTTGATGATGCTGGCGTCCATGCAACGACGCAGCACCTCGTTGAACAACCAGCGAAACAGATCGCTGTCCCGAAAACGGCCGTGTCGATTTTTGGAAAAGGTCGAGTGGTTGGGGACTTCATCTTCAAGGCTCAACCGGCAGAACCAACGATACGCCAGGTTCAGATGGGCCTCTTCGCACAACCGCCGCTCTGAGCGAATGCCATAGCAATAGCCCACGATCAGCATGCGAATCACCAGTTCAGGGTCAATCGACGGACGCCCGATCGGGCTATAAAAATCGGCGAGGTAATGGCGCAGGTCGCTCAGATCGAGACACTGGTCAATGCTGCGCAGAAGGTGATTGGCTGGGATGTGATCTTCAAGGTTGAACGAGTAAAACAGTCGATCCTGCTCACTCGATAACTGTCCCATCATGCTGTGCGCTTCCCTGCTGGCCAATGCAGAGATTTTGCCGCAGGCCAGACAGGGGAGCTACTTTTTCAACAGAATCGGCCAAAAGCAGTCATTGGCACACCAGGTCAAAGTGAAAGTAAGCGGTTGGCCATCACACCTTCTCAATTAGCAACAGCTGGTATCGTTGGTCGATCCCGCTATGATGCTGGGCTTAGATCACGACTGTAGATAAAGCTATGCCAAGGTTGTCATTCGCCGTCAGAGTTTTGTTTGCGTGTTGCCTTTTTGTCGCCACCGCTAATCACATCCGTGCAGATGCTTTACATGGTTTGCTCTGGGACTACGGATACGGGCCTAGCGCTTATTTGGTGAGCCGTATTTTCTGGGGGTGGCTTACATTTTTTGACCCGCTCGCAGCTCTGCTCCTGTTCCTCAAGCCAAGAGCCGGAATTGTGCTTACCGCAGCGATCATCTTGGTCGACGTAGTTCATAACACTTTTTACGTCGCATTGAAGCAGCAGTGGCTGGAGCCGTTCTACCTGTCCCAGGTGGCGTTCCTTATCATTGTATTCCTGCTGTCCCCCATCGCTTGGCGCAGCCCTATTCGAGACGCTGCAATCACCAGTCCAGTTCGAGCGTGATTCACTCCACTGATGCGGCAGCAACTGATCTATTTCACTCGCCCGCTGCGTCGGCAGCCGCGTGAGCACGTCCTTCAAATAGACATACGGATCATGCCCGTTAAGCCGCGCAGACTGAATCAAGCTCATGATCGCCGCGGCCCGTTTCCCGCTGCGCAGCGACCCTGCGAAGAGCCAGTTCTAATGTCAGACGCTTCCTCGTTTTTTTGAAAGTGCTCACATGTTTAACGATGCGTGTTTAAAGACACTCGGTGTTACGTCCCGAAGGCGACAAGACCTTGCGCCGTTACCTACGGTTAAGACAGAATCCGCCGGCTTGTGCGGCTGTGGGGCGGGCTATATCGTTTCCCTGTCACTGAAAAACAGTGATCGGGTTTGGTAGCCCGCCTTTAAGTAGTCGTATGGCAACACCTTATGCAGTCCCTTTTTTTGGGCGCAGCTTTATATGGTGGTCATGCGTGGGGCTCCATTGTGAGCGCCGGGTTTCCTACTTAGACCGGTCTACCAACCCGCGTATGGCCGCCACCCTTCGTTGGTAGCGAGGGTGATGGCTCTTATTTATTCTAAGTGGGAGCTTCATCTATGTTCAAAGTAACACCCAACCCGCCAGACACCGATCCGGCATCCCCGTACGAATCTAACGATTCAAAAAAATTTCACGAAGCCGCCGAACGCGCCCTCGATTTCTACCTCAACCCCGCAGCGGTCATGAACAACACCCCACGCAAACCCAGCACCATGTACGTGGTTGCGCCGGATGTCGGCGATGAAGCCTTGCTGGTTCAAACGTGTGAGAACTTGGCCTCGGCCAGTGTCATGGCCAGTGACATTGCTGCATTGGTGGAGGGCACCCACCGCAATACGCTGTTGGCGCTTCAGCAAGTCATCATGCTGGCTGAACTGGCGGTGAATCGAATGCTGGATAACTTCGTTCCACCCAAGTAATCACTCAGCCCTTTACCGAGAGGCTTGCCCCTCGGTAAAGGGCTGGATAGTTGCAACGCGAAGGGGTCGTATCAGCCCCCCGAACACAGGCAGAACATCGAACTGCCTTCTCTGAAAAGCGCTGTCTATCGATTAAAAGTCAGCGCTCCGTAGGTGCGATGCTCAGGGCTCATCAAGAGCAACCCACCTGGAGCACCAACGATGGCGACTCATCAGCTTCACCCTCAAATCCCCCTTCACAGGCGCCAGCGATGACAGGGTCACCAAACGGCCGATCATGCGCTGGGGCTGCTTTGCTTACCCCTTATCTCGGCATAACACCCAAGAGATCCAGCGGCTTGCCAAACGAAAAGTCAGGCACTAAGGTAGCGCCCTCTAACGACTGGCCCCGGACTTTGGGTGAGCGGTAGCGGCTACAAACAAAAAATCAGATGGCAGCGCACCCTCCTTTGGCGAGTACTTCACCGCACAAAGATAGCGCTGTCTCACTGTCAAGGTGCCCGAGGCTCGATAGAGCCTTTCCTTGAAAGTAACAATCACAAGAAAGGAAGCCCGTGATGACGAATGCTAGTGCTAGCGCGACTGTCACCAACAGTTTGGCAACACCCCACGCCCAACGGATGAGCACCTACGTGTTCGCGCTGTTTTTCATCCTCGGCAGCATCACCAGCCTTAACGATGTCCTGGTGCCAAAACTCAAGCACCTCTTCAGCCTCAGCTATACCGAGGCCATGCTTGTGCAGTCGTCATTCTTTTTTGCCTATTTCATTTTCGCCATACCCGCAGGCCTGCTCATTTCGCGAATCGGCTACATGAGAGCAGCCGTCCTTGGGTTGCTGCTGATGGCTGGTGGATGCCTGCTCTTCATTCCTGCCACCCAGTCCGCATTGTTTCCAGCCTTCCTCGGCGCCCTCTTTGTGCTTGCGATTGGCGTGACAACCGTTCAGGTCGTTGCGAACCCGCTGCTTTCACTGCTCGGAACCGTCGCAACGGCCTCTAGCCGCCTCACCCTCGGCCATGCGTTCAATTCGCTGGGAACCACGGTCGCGCCCTACCTGGGTGCCATACTGATCCTGGGCTCCCTCAATGCGGTAGATACCTCCGAATTGTCGCCAGCAGAACTGACGTCCTTCCTGTCGCAGGAAGCCAGCGTGATCAGCAACACCTATGCAAGCATTACGCTCTTCATCTGCATCGTCGCCTTGATCGTCTGGCTGAAAAGAAATGAGCTGCAACCGTCAACAAGACCTGAACGTCTCAATCCACTCGCTGCGCTCGACCTTCTAAAGCAGCCGCGTTTTGCACTTGGCACCGTTTGCATATTTCTCTATGTCGGCGCCGAAGTCACGATTGGCAGCCTCATCACCGACTACCTCATGCTGCCGACAACCCTGGCCCTTCCCGCCGAAGCCGCAGGTAAGCATGTTGCCTTCTATTGGGGTGGCGCCCTGGT
Organism: Pseudomonas lini; assembly: GCF_964063345.1. Taxonomy (NCBI): domain Bacteria; kingdom Pseudomonadati; phylum Pseudomonadota; class Gammaproteobacteria; order Pseudomonadales; family Pseudomonadaceae; genus Pseudomonas; species Pseudomonas lini. The sequence continues at coordinate 5,521,757 of NZ_OZ061318.1, read as the reverse complement.
TGGCCGCTTTATCGGCTCGGTGCTGATGCGCACTTTCGCGCCCGGGAAACTGCTGGCCTTTGCCGCCACGGCAGTCATTGTGCTGTTGACGATCTCTGCCACCACACAAGGCGTTGTTGCCGGATGGTCGCTGCTGGCCGTCGGGCTGTTCAACTCCATCATGTTTCCGACGATCTTTACCCTTGCGACCGCAGGGCTCGGTCATCGCGCGGCAGAAGGTTCGGGCCTGTTCTGTTGCGCCATTGTTGGCGGGGCATTTATTCCGCCATTGACAGGGTATGTGGCCGACCTCTCGACGCTCGCGATGGCATTGAGCGTGCCAGCGACCTGTTATGCCGGCATCGCAATCTACGGTTGGCATGCCCGCGCTCTGAAGCACTAGCATTCCCTGGCGCGGCTAGCCCATTGGTAGAAGCTAACGATCAGATTCAACCGCTTGTTCGCCGTGCCAGGATCGAGCCCCAGCTCGCCTTGAGACCAGTCCCAGTAACGAGATAGGAGAAACGGACACTCGAACACATCCCCTGATCGGCTATTTTTGTAACGCGAAGCGGTTACCCGTGTTCCGCTGCCAACATTGACCTGAACTGCGAAACGATCTCTGAAGATAGCCCCGCAGCTTCGAACACTGCGCAGGTGAAGCTAACGGGTGCAGGGCCTGGGGCAGTTATGATGCGGTCTGCAATCACAGCTATTGGACTGCTTCGATAAAGCGCGGCGCCTTCATAACCTGCGGCATTCTGTTGTAGGAAGTCAGCGCTGTTCGAGGTATGAGAAACCGTGTCGAGAAGACCGGCCCTCGCCAGTGCCAGCGTTCCCCCACAGATACCGGCAATTGTCGCTCCACTTGAACGACTAGCATGAAGAAAGTCTCGAATGTCCGGTGCATCTGCATGCTCCCAGATCATTCCACCGATAACGACGACAACGTCCGGCTTCCAGTCCAGGCATTGTTGCAAGTTGCTATCCACAGTTACAGCCAATCCACCCTGCGAGCGGAACTGCCCCGTAACAGAGGCGAAAAACCTGACGTCGATCCCGTAAAACGGGGAAGCAGTCCCTGCAATGAAAGCGTATTCCCAATCCGCAAAACCGGGTGTCAGTATCAAGCCCACGCGTGCCATCAGTCAGAATCCTCCATGAAAACGACCAACATAAAGCGATAACAAATAAATCTCAACGACTGCTTCGGGTCGTTTTTAGCCCGTCGCGACAGACAGCAATCGGCCAAAAACGGTCCTATCCCAGCGTCATCGATAGGGAATAGAGCTTTCAGTTTCCACTGCGTAATTCCTCTGCAAGCCACTCAATAAGCGCGCGCACCTCAATCCGATCCTCTGCGCCATATTGTCTAAAAACGGATATCGCTTCAGGTAAAGGGACGCTTTCTATACAAGGTCTCACCAGCGTACCGTTATCAATAAGCCTCCCAGCTGTTCGGCGCCACCCCATTGCAATTCCATGCCCCTCGACGGCGGCCTGGAGCATCAAGGGGTAACTATCAAACACGGAGCCCTGAGGATAACCCTCTAATGTCTGCCCAAAGGCGTGCAGCCAGGTATCCCATTCCATCAAGTGCGGTGGCGTGGCGCGATGGTGTAAAAGCGTATGGAGGCGAAGATCGGTAATCCGCAGTGACTGTCGGGCAGTCAGGTAATGAGGACTGCACACAGGAAACACTTCATCAGCAGCGGTGAACGCCAGAGCATGCAAGCCGCTGGGGCGTCCGGTACTTTGTAAGGCAACGTCAAAATGGTCATTGAATTCAGTCAACGGTCGAGTGGATGTCGCGACCTGGATCTCGATTTCCGGGTGTAGCTGGTGAAACATCGAAAGGCGCGGCATCAACCAATAGAACGCTTCGCACAACTGACACAGTAAAACGACGCGGTTTTTACGGGGTGATTCACGAAGGGTGACGGCACTGTCGCTGATACTTTGCAATGCGGTGCTCACCACGCGCCCTAGCTCACGCCCCTCCTGCGTCAGGAAGACTGCGCGGTTGCGGCGGCAAAAAAGCTTCAACCCAAGATTTTCTTCAAGCCCACGGATCTGGCGGCTGATCGCCGCTTGAGTGATGTGCAATTCATCGGCAGCCTTCGAAAAGCTTTCCAGTCGAGCAGCCGCTTCAAAGGGCAGCAAACTGGCAAGCGGCGGCAATGACTTCCCAAGCGTATTCATAATCAGACGTTATGCATCCAAGACCGAGAACTCGTTTGTAGCATACCCCTGGCGCTGTGCAACATGAGCTGAATACCTCGCGGATATGCCTGATGACCATTGCTCACTCAAACATCATCGCCGGAGTGACCCTTGCCGTGGTCGCGACCCTGAGCTGGGCTCTGAATTTCATAGCCCCCTACGTCACTGGCGCCTACAGCATCTATGACTTGATGGTTATCCGGTTTCTGATCGCGGGTGCGCTGGGCGTGGTTGTCATGGTGCTCTGTCGCGCCCAGCTACGGTGCCTGCGTCGCAATCAGCAATTTCTCGCCGCCGGTCTGGGCGTGATCGGATACCTCGGGTACAGCACCTGCATTGCCGCCGGTGTTATTTTTGGCGGCCCCGTACTGACTCCAGCGTTCATTGGCATGGTGCCAGTCTTGTTGGCACTGCTCAGCAACGCCACGAAAAAAACGCTTCCATGGCGCAGACTGATGATACCGCTGACATTTTTGACTGGCGGGCTTGTGCTGACGAACATCAGCAGTATCAATCAACCCGTTGCGGGCCACGGGTCGTGGCTGATGGGGTTGATTTTTTCTGTCTGCGCCGTTGTCTTGTGGCTCGCATTCAGCTTGCTGAACCAGAGCGCACTGGAGAAACTCCCGGCCAATGCGTCAGGTGTCTGGACAGGCCTCATGATGGCCGGTGCCGGAATGGGCACCGTGTGCTTGTTACCGGTTGTGCAGGCGCTCGACCTTCTCAAGCTGCCAATCCTTGGTTTCAGTGTTTCCCTGGCAGGACATCTGTACGTCTGGGGCCTGGTTATTGCGGTGATGTCCTCACTCGCCGGAGCCTGGGCATGGAACGCAGCGTCCCATCGTCTTCCCATGGTGCTTTCTGGACAACTGATATCCCTTGAATCCCTGTTCGCTACATTACTCGGCTTGTTGTTTCAAAGTCGGCTGCCAACACCTTTAGAAGCATCGGGTCTTGCTGCCGTTCTCGCCGGTGTGGTTATGGCTGTTCGTATCATCCTGACTTCGATCGATAACTCACCAGACACGATAGAAAAACTGACTTCGTTTGCTCCTGATAGTCGTTAACCGGTACTGGAAGCGGTCTGAAGAAGATAACCATAATTGGATTTAGCGACCATTTTTGTCGATTGCAGCCCTTTGTGATGGGCAGCTATCGGCCCAATAGCGGACGTTTAGAGTAGTGTCCCCTTTCTCCCCGGAAAAACCCGGGCGCAGAGGAAGTCGACGAATACCCGCACTTTGGGAGAGGAGTGTTTACTGGCAGGCCAGAGCAAATGGAACTCGCCATTGCGCTCTGTGTGCTCTGGCAAAACGGTCCACAGCTGCCCCTCGGCGAGCGCCTGCCTGACTGAGAACTCCGGCAGGTAGGCGATGCCCAGCCCCCGCAAGGCAAAGCACAAACGGGTTTCGATGGTGTTGCAGATCATCGAAATGGGCAAGGCTAACTCGGGCTCCTCAGCGGTACGACGCAAGGCCCAGGTTTCCAGCTTGCCGCTATTGGGGAAACGGTAGTGCAGGCAGCTGTGTTGCAGCAGATCGGTTGGTACTTTTGGCGTACCACGCGCTGTCAGGTAGTCCGGCGAGGCGACCAGCAACGAACGGAATGAACCGAGCTTACGCGCCGATAAACGCGAATCCGTAGGCGCGCCGGTTCTGACCACGACGTCGAAACCTTCCTCGATCACATCGACCAGGCGGTCGCTGAAGTCCAGGTCCAATTCAATGGCCGGGTACTCACGCATAAAGTCGCCGAGCACCGGATGTACCAGCGAACTGACCACGGGCAGGCTGACCCTCAAGCGTCCACGTGGAGCGACGCTGGCTTGCGACAGTTCCAGTTGAGCCGCCTCGATTTCTGCCAGGATCCGACGGCTGCGCTCCAGAAACAGCATGCCTTCGGCAGTCGGCGTGACGCTGCGCGTGCTGCGGTGAAACAGGCGAACACCGAGCTTCTCTTCCAGCCGCGCCACACTCTTGCCGATGGCCGACGCCGACACCCCCAGCATTCGGCCGGCCGCCACGAAACTGCGATTTTCAGCGACCTGCACAAACACCACAAAGCCATTCAAGCTGTCCATGCTGCCCTCCATTGCGGACATTGCGCTCCGCATAAAATGGAACTCTACCCCAGTTTTTCTTTAATCCTGGATTTTCTATCGTGGCGGGGCTCTCCACTCTCAGAAGGAACCTCGCATGACCCTCCCCCAAGTCGCTTTATCCACGGACACGCATACACGTCAGTTGTCCGCGCGCATTGAAGCAACGGTCCAGCAGGCGCTGGAGCAGCAGCGACTGGTTGGCGCGGTAGTATTGGTGGCCCGCGATGGCGAGTTGGTCCATCGCCAGGCGGCCGGCTGGGCCGACCGCGAGAAGCGGTTGCCGATGAGCGTAGAGGCGGTGTTTCGCTTGGCATCGGTCAGCAAACCTATTGTCTCGACGGCGGCCCTGGTGTTGGTAGCGCAAGGCCGTCTCGGTCTGGATGACAGCGTTGAGCGGTGGTTGCCCGAGTTTCGGCCACGGTTGGCTGATGGATGTGCTGCCCGCATCACGGTGCGGCATTTGCTTAGTCACACGGCGGGGCTTGGCTATCGCTTTTTCGAAACCGATGCGCATGGCCCCTATGCACAGGCCGATGTCTCGGACGGTATGGATGCGTCCACCGTCAGCCTCACCGAGAACCTGAGCCGCATCGCCAGCGTGCCGCTGCTGTACGAGCCCGGCACGGCCTGGGGCTATTCGGTGGCAACCGATGTACTAGGGGCGGTGATTCAGCGGGTGCAGGGCGAGCAACTGGCTGATGCGGTGCGCCAGCTCGTGACTGATCCGCTGCGCATGACCGATACCGGCTTTGCCGCGTTGGACCCATCGCGCGTGCCTATCGCCTACGTCAGTGCGACTCCCGAGCCCCACGCGCTGGCCGAAGGCGAAATCGTTTCGCCGTTCGAGGGGGCGATCGGCATCCCGTTCAGCCCCGCCCGCATCTTCAACCCGCAGGCGTTTGCGTCGGGTGGTGCCGGCATGGCCGGAACAGCCGAGGACTTCCTGCGCCTCCTTGAAACATTGCGTCGCGGCGGCGGTGAGCTGCTGTCCACTGCACTCGTCGAGGAGATGGCACGCGATCAAACCGGCGGCCGGGAACTGCCCGCTGCACCGGGGTTCGGCTTTGGTCTGGGGTTCTCGGTACTGCGCGATCCGGCCTTGGCGGTCACCCCCGAGTCGCCAGGCACCTGGCGTTGGGGTGGCGCCTATGGCCATTCGTGGTGTGTGGATCGACAGCAGAAGCTGAGTGTCGTCGCCTTCACCAACACGTTGTACGAGGGCATGTCGGGACGGTTCGTAACCGACCTGCGGGACGCGGTATACGGCATCGCGGAGCTAGGCCAATGAACTCGCAAGTGCAGGATCACATGCCTTATGCACCCTTGTTGGCGCTGGCAATGGCCGCCTTCATCACCATCCTTACCGAGGCACTACCGGCTGGTCTGCTGGCGCAGATGGCACAGGGGCTGGCCGTCTCCGAGGCGTGGGTCGGTCAAACCGTCACCGCCTATGCCATAGGATCGCTAATGGCCGCCATGCCGTTAACGGCGGCCACACAAGGATTTCGTCGCCGTCCCTTGCTACTCGCTGCCATCGCCGGCTTTGCCATTGCCAACACGGTCACGACGTTTTCGACCAGCTTCACGTTGACGATCGCGGCGCGCTTTCTGGCCGGCGTTGCGGCGGGGCTGTTGTGGGCGTTATTGGCCGGCTATGCCGCGCGCCTGGTGCCCGAACACCGCAAAGGCCGCGCCATCGCGATTGCGATGGTGGGCACACCACTGGCGCTCTCGTTGGGCATCCCGGCCGGAACCTTTCTGGGCAACGTCCTGGGATGGCGCATGTGCTTCGGCATCATGAGCCTGCTGGCCGTGCTGCTGATGGCATGGGTGCGCTTCAACGTGCCAGACTTCGCCGCAAAGGCTGAAGAAAAACGTCTGTCGCTGCGCCATGTATTCACACTGCCGGGCATTCGCCCCGTGCTCTTCGTGGTACTGGCGTTCGTCCTTGCGCACAACATTCTCTACACCTACATCGCCCCGTTTCTGCAAGTGGCCGGCCTGGGGGCGCAGACGGATGTAGTACTGCTGGTCTTCGGAATCACATCGCTGCTGGGCATCTGGATTGTTGGGGTGTTAATCGACCAGTACCTGCGCGCGCTGACCCTGGCGAGTACCGCATTGTTTGGGATTTCAGCGATGGTGCTGGGTATAGCAGCCACCGAACCCGTTGCAGTTTTCGTAGCGATTGGCGCGTGGGGATTAGCCTTTGGCGGCGGCGCAACGTTGTTTCAAACGGCATTGGCCCAAACTGCTGGCGATGCGTCAGATGTCGCACAATCCATGCTCGTGACTGCTTGGAACACCGCAATTGCTGGCGGGGGCATTGTGGGAGGTCTGCTACTCGACCGACTCGGCGTAGAAGCATTCCCTCCTGCACTACTGGCGCTGTTGGTGGCCACGCTGATGGTGACGTGGTCGGCCAAGCTGCGCGGGTTTCCCGTGGTGCAGGGGCTGAAATCCGATGCAATTTGAATGTGCTGATTTGGTAGCAGGCAGCGGCGAACCACGGCAAAGCCTTCACCTTTGACCAAGCCTGCGTCCATTCAACGGAAAACGGGCGGCGGCGATCATGAGTTTGATCCTGTCGGCGCGGCTCAACGGGCGCCTCCCGACGCAACGGGCAAGTGATATTGCGCAGCTGCTGCCGCATAGGTGGCAACCGGTTTAGTGACGCAAGACGGGAGGCCCGGACGCATACCCTAGTTTGACGAATTGCGTCGAGTGCCTCCTTGGGCTCTGTACTAAATATTATCGGACGAAGAGCGATTACTGGATTCTTGGGCCAAATCCACCATAAGGTTTCAACGGTACAACAGAAGTAACTTCCAGCATCCCGGAATTTACCAGTGGAAGCGTTGCCAGCTTTTCCCGAACGGCAGTCTCGTTTTCGGCTTCAACCAGTAGGCAGGCGCCACCCATGTCACCACGGTGCCAGATGTTGCGGATAAATCCCTCCAGATAGAGAGCCCTGGCACGCTGAGTTTCGGCTTCGAGATGAGGCGCAAAATCCGCATCGGAAAAACGCTCCGAGACTCGACGCGAAAGCGTGATGAACTGCATATATATATCCCCTTCAAGGCGTTCGTCGTTTAAACAGTTCACGGATAATTGCAAAAAATACTATTCTGGTCCAAGACGCGTTCTACATGACTTGAGACCCGATTCACATGACCTTAGATCTTCGATTGCTTGTTGCGTTTATCGCTGTCGCTGAAACTGAAAATGTCGGTCAAGCCGCCAGCCGTCTACATATCTCGCAGTCGCCTTTGAGTCGGCAAATCATTCAGCTTGAAGCGCAGCTTGGTCTGAGGTTATTCGAACGCGCACGTCAGCGCATGCGCCTGACTGACGAAGGACGTCTTTTCCTTCAGGAGGCGCGCAGCCTGGTCGCCCATGCATCTGAAGTCGAAGCAGCGGCGCGCAGTATCGCTCTTGGTGAGACAGGCCATATTGCCGTGGGTTATGTCGAAGCGGCCATGCACTCCAATGTATTACCGCGTGCCCTTGCGGGTCTGCAATCAGGCCATCAGGCTGCTACCTTCGAACTCCGTCCCATGGGCTCCTCAGAACAATCCGAGGCCCTGCTCGGTAGAGCGCTCGATTTCGGGCTGGTTTATTCAGTTCCTGAGAGCGCAGACATAGAGTCCATGGAGGTTTCAAGCGAAGCGCTACTGCTTGTTCTGGGAAAAAGACATGTTATGGCCACGCAAGCGAGCATTGCTCCTCAAGACTTGAACGGGGAGCGTTGGGTTGCCTTGGCCCGGTCAAAAAATCCTGCGGCCCGCCAGCGTTTTCTTGAGAAATGCTCCGCTTGCGGTTTCTTGCCTGACATCAAGGTAGAGGCGGATGACCTGCTGGCAGCCTTGCGGCTGGTGGCCTCAGGTTTGGGCATTACCTTTGTCCAGGCGAGTCTTCGGAATTTTCTTGCAGATAGCGTCATATTTCGCGAGCTGCCCTGGTTTCCTTCACGGGTCAGGGTCTATGCCATCTGGCGCAAGGACGACCCCAAGCCGCTTGTCGCGACGCTCCGGCAAGCGCTCTTGGCGGCCTAGCATTAATTCTGCAAGGACTAGATTCAACTCCATCTCCACATGAGGACATGCGTGCCTGCGTGTTGGAGCCAAACGCACGCATTGGCCGTTTTGCCGTAAGCGCCCGCCGAAGGCATCTTGGCTAAGCTATTACAGAGTTACTGCGGTCGCGGTAGGGATGGCAGTTACCTGCCACCCCTGCCGCGACCTAATCTAATCCGGCCAGCCGAACATTTCCTTGGCTTCTCACTAGCGACGATAGTAGCGGCGATTGTCCTCGTAGCGGTGCCGCATGACCCGATCCTGGTGGCGCTCCCAGTCACGATGGCGCTCCGCTTCTCGGCGGGCTTGCTCTCTACCCCAGTTATCTCTACGCCAGTCGTCTCGGCGCCAATCATCTCTACGATCGTGCCGACGGTGGTCATGCCAGTATCGGTCGTCATGGGCAAGCAACGTCCCTGACTCCTTGCCGGCCATACTGGCCAAGGTCGGCCAAGGGTTGCCAGCCGCCTCGACAGGAGCCTGAACGGCAGTGACTTCAGTTGCGAAAACAGGGGTTGAGGTCTTCATCTGTGTTGCTGATGCCGAGCCCATTGCCGCGAACGCGAACAGGCCGAAGAGCACCATCCGTGGGTCATGAAATTTCATGAGCGAAGACAACCTCTGATTGACAATTGGACGGGTAGCCATCTGGTTGCGGGAAGCCTGCGGGTTGGCGCTTGCCGAGCGGATGTGCCTATCCACATAGACAGATAAATAGGGAAAAGTTCTAAGGAGCCGCTGTTTAAATAGCCAACCAAAAAGCAGACATTCGGCCCTCTCACTAAAGACCGCGATTCGAATGTGGGCTTTAATGTCCGTGCTTATAGGCAGCCACATTAGCTTCGATTCCGTACGAAGGTGGATGCGCCTAACGGCGGGTCCAGGTTGCTATGCACTTATCCAATCAAGGAAGAAATGACATTGAAAATAGCTTTCGGCGCCTTATTGTTGACCTGGCTGACGACTCTCGCACTCGCTGACGAGAACCCTGTCGGCTTCCAATCTTCCACACTGGCGGACTCGCAGAATGACCGCTCACTGGAGTTGGTCGTTTGGTACCCCAGTGCAACGACCGCAGCCACGCAATTGATCGGCGATGATGCGGTGTTTGTCGGTGCTTCTGCCGTTCGTGACGCGCCGCCCGCTGCTGGCAAGCACCCATTGTTGGTGCTCTCCCACGGGTACAGAGGCAACTGGAGCAACCAGATCTGGCTTGCCAGTGCTCTGGCCCATCGGGGTTACATCGTCGCCGCAATCAATCACCCTGGCACCACGACCCACGACCGTAGCCCTCAAGCAGCGGCGCAGTTGTGGCAGCGGCCCGTTGATCTGCGCCGAGCCATTGATACGGTCACGACTCAACCTGAAAAATTCGGCTTGGTCGCCAATGACCGAATTGCAGTAGTGGGCCATTCACTCGGCGGCTGGACCGCCCTGGAGATCGCCGGTGCTCGTTTCGATCCAGACCGCTTCGCCCGAGACTGCAAAGCCCACCCGCAGTTAGCAAGTTGCACTGTCTATGGAAAGATAAACCCCGCAAGCACCTCAGAATCAAAGGCCGCATTGGCCGCCGATTTGCGCGATAAACGCGTCACTGCAGTGGTTACATTGGACTTGGGCCTTTCACGAGGCCTGACCGATGAAAGCCTGGCAGCGCTGCCGGTACCCGCGCTGGTGATCGCTGCCGGCGTACCGTCGCGCGAGCTTCCCGCTGAGTTGGAGTCTGCCAACCTGGCCAAACGCCTGCCTGCGGCGTCAAGCCGTTACGTCGAAATCAGCGACGCCAGCCATTTCAGCTTCTTGTCGGTGTGCAAACCTGGCGCGGAGCTAATGCTTGAAGAAGACGTACCAGGCGATGGCATCATTTGCCGGGATGGCGACAGCGCTCGCCTGCGTGGGGTGATTCAACAGCAGATTGCATCGCTGATAGCGGAGTTTCTTCAGTCCAGAAGCGGACTGTAGACAGATAGCCGCATCTATCCAAACGCTGGTCAATCCAGTAACCGCACAACGCTTTCAAGGAGCACTCATGTTGGTCATTGGAATCGATCGAGATCCCGCCTAAAAAAGCGATGAGAAGTTTGTCGTGGTTATCAAGGCGAGTCGTGTTGTCTGATGGTCGAGAAGCCTCCAGTTGGCTTCGCTAGTATCTGAGACGGGTTGAGATACAGAGCGATACAATCGCCGCCGTTATTGCGTGCGTCTGGCTACTGCCTTACGCCCGGACAGACTTACGAAGCCCTACGGACAGGCGCCGGGGCATCGCCACTCTGCGCAATCGACGCGCACACTTCGGAGCAAAAGGAATGGGACACATCGATCACGTATTGATCGTGGATGACGATCGCGAGATCAGGGAGCTGGTCGGCAACTACCTGCAGAAGAACGGCCTGCGCACCACAGTCGCCGCGGACGGGCGCCAGATGCGGGCCTTTCTCGAAACCAATCAAGTCGACTTGATCGTGCTCGACATCATGATGCCGGGCGACGATGGCCTGCAGCTGTGCCGGGAACTCCGGGTCGGCAAACACAAGGCCACGCCCGTGCTGATGCTCACTGCACGCACCGATGAGACCGACCGCATCATTGGTCTGGAAATGGGGGCCGACGACTACCTGACTAAACCATTCGCCGCCCGCGAACTGCTCGCGCGCATCAACGCAGTGCTTCGGCGCACCCGCATGCTGCCGCCCAATCTGCTCGTCACCGAGAGCGGTCGCCTGCTCAGGTTCGGCCGTTGGCGTCTGGATACCACGGCTCGTCATCTGCTCGATGACGACGACACCCTGGTCGCCCTGAGTGGCGCGGAATACCGGCTGCTTCGCGTGTTCCTCGATCACCCGCAGCGTGTGCTCAGCCGCGACCATTTGCTCAATCTGACCCAGGGCCGAGAAGCGGATTTGTTCGATCGCTCCATCGACCTGCTGGTCAGCCGCCTTCGCCAGCGCTTGCTGGATGATGCCCGTGAGCAAGCCTATATAAAAACGGTGCGCAGTGAAGGTTATGTCTTCACCTTCGCGGTAGAAATGCTTGAGGAGCAGGTATGAAGTTCGCGTTGCATTGGCCGCATACGCTGGCATCGCGGTTGTGGCTGATTTTTCTGGCCGGTCTGCTACTCGCTCAGGCACTGACGTTCGGAGCGCAGTATTACGAGCGTTACCAGAGTACGAAGACGGCCATGCTGGGTAATTTCGAGCATGACACGGCGACCTCCATCGCCATCCTCGACCGCTTGCCCGCCCCTGAGCGCCTGGAGTGGACCAAACGCCTGCAGCGTCGCAACTACGATTATCTGCTGCGCGAACATGACTCCGGCATTCCGCTCGCCTCCAACGATCTCGCCGCGATAGCCGCGCAATCGCTCGAAGCCAATCTGGGTCGCGACTACGATCTGACCTTCGTCCAGATCCCTGGCCCACGCGAACATTTCCAGGCCCAGCTGCACCTGGCCGATGGCAGCCCGGTCACCATCGATGTACGCCCCTCGGTCAGGCCGCTGTCGCCCTGGCTTCCCTTTGTGCTGTTCGGTCAGCTCATGCTGATGATCGCCTGCACCTGGCTCGCCGTTCGGATTGCGACCCGCCCGCTCAGCCGCCTGGCCGAAGCGGTCGAGAATCTCGACCCCAATGCACACCCCGTGCATCTGGATGAAAACGGCCCCCGTGAAGTGGCCTATGCGGCCCGGGCCTTCAATACCATGCAAGCACGGATCGCCGGATACTTGAAGGAGCGCATGCAACTGCTGGCGGCGATTTCCCATGACTTGCAGACGCCCATCACCCGCATGAAGCTGCGTGCTGAGTTCATGGTCGACTCCGTGGAGAAAGACAAGCTGGGCAGCGACCTCTACGAAATCGAGCACCTGGTCCGCGAAGGCGTCGCCTATGCCCGCAGCGTTCATGGCGCAGCTGAAGCCAGTTGCCGCATCAACCTGGACTCCTTTCTCGATAGCCTGGTGTTCGACTATCAGGACACCGGCCATGAAGTCAGCCTGCGCGGCAAGAACGGCGCGGTCATCGAGACACGCCCTCATGCCCTGCGGCGCATCATGGTGAATCTGGTTGATAACGCACTCAAATACGCTGGCAACGCTGAAGTGGAAATCGCCGGCAATGCCAGCGCGGGCGTTTCGATCAGCGTGCTCGACCGCGGCCCGGGCATCTCAGAGGACGTTTTGGCTGAAGTGACGAAGCCGTTCTATCGCGTGGAAAGCTCACGTAACCGCAACACCGGGGGCACCGGCCTAGGCTTGGCCATCGCTCTGCAACTGGCCGTGGCCATCGGCGGATCGCTGAGCCTGCGCAACCGCGAAGGCGGGGGTCTGTGCGTCACTCTCAACCTCGGGTCCAATCCGTAGGTGCTTCTCGACCGTGCAGTCCCTACCGATGGGCCTGCACGAGCGGGGTTTTGTAAGCGACTGTATCCAGCGCCTTTCCATACTCACAAATATTAGAAACGGCCGGTTCTGAACACAGCCGGTATACATTCCCCTGCAAGAATTCTCCTTGTCGACTCGCCATCGGATACCCGGATGGCAGAGATCTAACTACAGTCAACCGAGGAACTTTATATGAGCAAAATCACCAACACACTTCTAGCAATCAGCGCGGCATTTGCAAGTTTGGCGGCAGACTTCAGCCTCGCAGAGACACCAAAAACCCGTGGCAACAGCTACATAACGACCCAGGATGGCGTACAGCTTTACTACAAGGACTGGGGTCCGAAAGATGGACAAGTCGTGACGTTCAGCCATGGTTGGCCGCTGAATTCGGATAGCTGGGAATCACAGATGATGTTCCTGGCGGACAAGGGTTACCGCGTCATCGCTCACGACCGGCGCGGCCATGGTCGCTCCAGCCAGCCGTGGGAGGGCAATGATATGGATCATTACGCTGACGATTTGGCCACTGTGATCGAAACGCTCGACCTGAAAGACGTAACCCTGGTCGGTTTTTCAACTGGTGGCGGTGAGGTGGCCCGCTACATTGGCCGGCACGGTACCGGGCGGGTGAAAAAAGCAGCGCTCATCAGTGCCGTCCCGCCGATGATGCTCAAAACCAATGACTACCCAGGCGGCCTGCCGATTGAAGTCTTCGACGGCCTTCGCAAAGCGTCGCTGGAAAACCGCTCGCAGCTGTATCGCGACATCGCCTCCGGCCCGTTCTTTGGCTTCAACCGCAAAGGGGCAACACCCTCGCAGGGGCTGATAGATTCGTTCTGGGCCCAGGGCATGCAAGCGGGCCACAAAAACACCTATGACTCGATCGCCGCGTTCTCAGCCACTGATTTCCGCCCGGATCTGGCCAAATTTGACGTGCCCACGCTGATCGTGCACGGCGATGACGATCAGATCGTACCGATCACTGCCTCGGCGCATGCCGCAGCCAAGCTGATAAAAAATTCGCAGTTGATTGTCTATCCTGGCGCACCCCACGGCTTGGCAGATACGCACAAGGAGCGGCTCAATCAAGATCTGCTGACGTTCCTCCAGCAAAAGTGACTATCGAGCCCCGCGCAAGTGGGGCTTCTTATTGGTGCGCCAGGCATGGGGCGTTGCGCGCAAGCGCAACCATTGAGGTGCCCTTGCAAAAAACCGATCCTCACAAAAAAGCCCACTGACCGTCGCCGGTTCAGTGGGCTTTTTACTGCGTGACGCGTTGAAACAACGCCCTCACCTACTCCTGCGGATCAACCTGATCCAACACCCGATTCACCGACAATTGAGCTGCACGACCTTGCTACCGGCAGACAATACTTCATCGCGAGTGGTAAATCCTTGCGCGACTTCGTTTTCCCGTAGCGGCACTTGTTTCGCCAGCTGGCGTGAAGTGAGTTTGTGGGCTATTTGTTGATGGCCCGGCATAAGGCCGGATCCAGGAGAATCGATATGGCTCATTGGGATTCATACGGCTACCCGGAGAACGATCCAAAAGTTTGGATCACGTTTGGCCCGCAAAAGGACGGTCCACCTTCGGTGGCGTTTATCGGACCTATTCGCCATCCAGAGGGTGATAGCACCAAAGCGGTCGAGAACTACCAAGAGGTGGTAGGGCGCTGGACTGATGAGCTTGTAGCCCATGAAGAACTGGACAAAATGGCTCAAGCGATCATTGAGCAGAAACACCTTTAGCCAGCCGGTTGCCCGGCCTGTGTGGTTTACCCGGTCTCGCTGACGGTGTGATCGGATTCGGTTGCACAGCCTTAGTCGTGATGGTGCGCAATGCTGCAATGGCCTTTGTTGTCAAAGGCTGTCCCCCAGCGTATTCAGGAGATCTCCAACTCGCCTTCGAGAAAAATCTTGCGGCGTTTCTTATGACTGAACTTGTTGTGCTTGCTCGCCGTGTAAATCCGCGCGAACGCAGCGCTATCGATTTCCACGCACTCACGCAGAAAGTCAGCGACCAAACCGTCGTACAACGCTTCGTCGATGAAATGGCTCATTTCTTTGTGATAGAGAAAACCCAACTGAAAACCCAAGGTTTCAGAGGTGAAACCCGATGGGCGGGTGAAAACATTCTCCATATCGATGACCCGCAGAGTACTCCACTGCTTTTCAGGCACCATGATGTTCGCCACCCATAGGTCAAGGTGAATCAGACCACGCTTGCGCATGTCGACAATGAGGTTCATGCACCCTTTAACGAACTCAACCACCCGCTCAGGGTGCTTCTGCAGCCATTGCAAACCATTCGAGTGTCCCTCGAGGAATTCTGTCAACAGCACGAACTCCTGGATAATACCGAACCTCGGCTTGACCACCCCGAAGCCCACAATGCGGGCAGTCTCAACACCGCGTTCTGCGGCTATGATCGTGTTCAACAGCTCCTCGATAGGCCAGTCGAACCTGCCTGAGCGCTTTGGGCGTCCCAGCGCTATGCGGAATTTCTTTGGCAGCGTCTTGACACGTTGAACCTTCATGAAGAGCTTGCATTCGCCATGACCCACGAATTGTCTGATGCGGTTGGGGCGCTCCAGGTAATGCGGTTCTATCAACTTACCAATGGAATTAAGGACCGCTACGCTCGGGGGGTGCGAGAAATTCAAGGTCGCCTTGGCGATTTGATGGCAGAAGGGAAAAGCGGACCTAACGGTTTTAAGCGATTGCACAGGACATCTGTCTTCTTTCGAAACGGCGCATGGCGCCAAAATTCTGGCAATTGTATCAAGATTTTTATATAGAGTAATCCTCCGTTGGGCTGGAACTCCCCCTGTAACGAGTGGAGTTCTACCTCCGATGACGTGCCTTGACACACCACACGCACCCAACCGGAAGCTGGCCTTTGTGCCGCAGCAGAAACTCAGTTTGGCTGTTCTGATGTGGGCGAATTCAGATACCGCACTGCGGATACGATGCGGCTGGGACCTAGCCTTTGATTCGGCAGCGCTCAACAGAATCCACCCAAAACCCTTGTTGCTGCCGACAGACCTTTTTTCACCGCAATGCGTGCCTTAGGGTTTGGCACCCCAACGACCAGCCTTAACATGTCGTTGTTTGCTCGGCGCGCATCACTCTTCTTTCGGATATGGACAGTTAGCTCTTGTCGATAACATTGGCAGGCGAAGATTCTGGCCGAAAGCAGACATGTGAGCCGAAATGAATATTCCTTTGCAGAAAACACTCGCCCACAAAAAAGCCCACTGACCGTCACCGATCCAGTGGGCTTTCCGATTACGCTTCTAGTTACAGAGCCATATCAGTCGCAGCATTAGCCTTCGGCGCCTTAGCCGGAGCGGCCGGAGCAGCAGCCGGAGCCGCCACCTGACCAATCGCCGGCGGCGGAGTCAGCTCCAACACCTTAGAGGTGTAAGCCCACTCTTGAGCCACTTTCTCAGGGCTGCTGTTCAGCTGAGTGCCATAGCTCGGCACGATCTGATGCAGCTTTTCCTGCCAGGCTGGCGAGGCAACCTTGTCCTTGAACACTTTCTGCAGCACGGTCAGCATGATCGGTGCGGCAGTCGATGCGCCCGGCGATGCACCCAGCAGACCAGCAATAGTGCCGTCAGCAGAAGCAACAATCTCGGTACCCAACTTCAGCACGCCACCGGCAGCTTCATCACGCTTGATGATTTGCACGCGTTGGCCGGCTTGCCACAGGCGCCAGTCTTCGGCTTTGGCGTTCGGGAAGTATTCTTTCAGGGCGTTGAGGCGGTCTTCGTCAGACAGCATCAGTTGGCCTGCAAGGTACTCGACCAGCGGGTATTCCTTGATGCCGACCTTGGTCATTGGCCACACATTGTGTGTGGTCGTGGTGGTCAGCAGGTCCAGGTACGAGCCTTCTTTCAGGAACTTGGTGCTGAAGGTCGCGAATGGGCCAAACAGGATGACGCGCTTGCCGTCCAGCACGCGGGTGTCAAGGTGTGGAACCGACATTGGCGGTGCGCCAACGGAGGCTTTGCCGTAGGCCTTGGCCAGGTGTTGTTCGGCGATGGTCGGGTTTTCGGTCACGAGGAACGAGCCGCCTACCGGGAAGCCTGCGTATTCCTGGGCTTCAGGAATGCCGGACTTCTGCAGCAGGTGCAGTGCACCGCCGCCCGCGCCGATGAAGACGAACTTGGCGTCGGTTTCGGTTTTGGTGCCGTCTTTCAGGTTTTTGTAGCTGACGCGCCAGCTGCCGTCTGCGTTCTTGGTGATGTCTTGCACTTCGCTAGACAGTTTCAAGTCGAACTTCGGTGTGGTTTGCAGGTGCGCGACGAACTGGCGGGTGATCTCGCCAAAGTTCATGTCGGTGCCGAGCGGGCTCCAGGTGGCCGCGACTTTCTGGTTCGGGTCACGCCCTTCCATCATCAGCGGAACCCACTTCTTGATCACAGCCGGGTCTTCGGAGTACTGCATGCCGGCGAACAGCGGGCTCGCTTGCAGGGCTTCGTAGCGCTTCTTCAGGAACTTGATGTTGTCATCGCCCCACACAAAGCTCATGTGCGGAGTGGAGTTGATGAACGAACGCGGGTTCTTCAGCACGCCTTGCTGAACTTGCCAGGCCCAGAACTGACGGGAGATCTGGAAGGCTTCGTTGATTTCAACGGCTTTCGCGATCTGGACATTGCCCTTGTCGTCTTCCGGGGTGTAGTTCAACTCGGCCAGGGCGGAGTGACCGGTACCGGCGTTGTTCCAGCCGTTGGAGCTTTCCTGGGCGACGCCGTCGAGGCGCTCGACCATTTCCATCGACAGGTCGGGTTCCAGCTCATTGAGCCAGACACCCAGTGTTGCACTCATGATGCCGCCGCCAATGAGCAGCACATCGACTTTCTTTGCCTCTTCCGCGTAGGCGGACGTGATCCCCATCGACAAAGCCAGCCCCAGCAGGGCCGTGTTCAGTTTCTTAAACATTTGTAGCACCTATGATAAACGCCATCCGCCCCCAATCCTCAACATGAGCAACCCAAGAGTACGGGTACGCAGGCAGCGTGCCGTGGGTTCCTGCACTTACAAGGATTTGGAGGTGGGCACACAAGGCCGACGTGTCTCCATCGACCTCAGTTATATGTCCCTCGCGTACTGATTTTTATCATTATTGGCTCAGCTACTTTGAGCGACATTGATTCTGTCGGACGTCTGTGGACGTACGAACCGAATAAGTCAAACCAAGTTAATGCGACAGAATATCACGCCTCGGCCAGCCTGCGCGCCCGAAAGGACTCAACAGTCTAGACGGGACGAGGCCCGCGATCGGCGTCTTTGCTCAAACGTTCCAGCACAAACGCCTTGGCGTTACGCGTCATCTGGTCGAGATGCCGGTCGCGCTGCTTCTCCGCATCGATCATCGCCCGCTTGCCGTGTTTGTGCAGCAGATACGTATGTATCTGCCGCACCTCCAGAGAACTGTAGATAAATGTGACATCCAGTAAGCCCATCAAGCCTTCGGTACCGTGATCACGGGTGTTCATCAGCACCTGAGTGCCGCGCACGCCCAACACCTGGAAGCCCATCGATTCGAACCAGGGCACCTTGGCGACCGTGCAGGTCAGTTCGGCATGCGGGTAGCGACCGAGCATGTCTTGCAGCATCGCCCGTGCGACACCCCGCCGCCGATGGCTGGCCTGCACCGCCATATACGCCACGCCGCACGCTTCGGGATCGTCCTTGACGGGCAGGTACAGCAGAAAACCGATGACCGTCTCGGGGTCTTCGTCATCCGTTGCAACAATCAGTTCGACAGCGATGCCTTTGGCGCCGCTGAGCGCTTCGAGGTAGAGATGAACCTCGTAGCCCACCGTGTATTGATAGACGTTGTACAACGGGTTGCTCGGCGCGATGCCCACCATGCTGATGTCGGTTAAATTGTCGACGACCATCTGCAGAATCTGGCTGTTGATGGGCTCCGGGCACGGGGTGGCAAAGTGGGTGAGCTGGGGCATTGGGTTTCTGACTCCGGGTTAAGCCCGCTATTGTCACAGATCGAGCCCCTCACAGGAAAATCAGCGCTCGGGCGCGACGATGCGGAAGCGGATGTTGATGTCGTTGGAGACAACCTTGTCGCCCCACTCCCCTTCCCCGATGTTGAAGTCCCTGCGCTTAACAATGATGTCGCCATCGAAGATCCCGATGGCTTTTTCCGGCTTCAACTGCACCTTCACCTGCAACTCGCGCGTCATGCCCCTGAGCGTGAGATTGCCGGTGATCAAGTAGCGATGGTCGCCCAGTGCTTTCACCCCGGTCGATTCAAAGGTCGCCACCGGATAGTCCGCCGTGTTGAACCAGGCAGGCTTTTGCAACTCGCTGTTGGCATCGCTGCCCCCGGCGTCGATGCTGGCAAGGTCGATGGTCAGCCTGGCGTGGGCCGCCGTGGGGTTCGCCGTGTCGAAATCGAGCGTGGCGTCGAACTTGCCGAAGGTGCCGTACGCCCGGGAGCCGAACTGGTTATAGGTGAAAGAGATCTTGCTGGCGGTGGTGTTCACCTGGGTGTACTCGACGGCATGGGCGCACGGCAAGGTGCCGAGCGTGAGGATGGCGAGCAATGCGGCGAAACGCGTGAATCGAGGGATCATGGGATTCTCTGGTTGAAGCGCCCTGGGATTTAAGCGCCGCATAGGTGTGCCTGCGATAGTTGGACTTAAGCAAATAATCGATGGTTATTCCAGCGCAGCCGTGCCCGCACGCCTTTACCCGCCGCGCCATTACTGGATAATGGCATCCCGCCACAATCAGGCCCTGACCTTGATATATCAAGGTTTTCTATTGCTACAGCCTGACAGTCGCCTTCAAGGATGGACGATCGGCTACGGAACAAGGAATCAGCACTGTGATATCTCCGCAAGATTCAGCAATATCGCTTACCCGCACTCAGAAATTCACCTCATTGATCACCCGCGGCATGGCAGGCCTCAGTGTCGTGCTGGGCGCCATGTGGGCGTTGATCACTTATGCCGTGCCGGACCCTAGCGTGTTCGGCTTCAGCTTCATCAGCTGGAAAAACGTCGTGTTGCTGGTAAGTACCTTTCTGTTTCTGGGGGCCGTTTCAATCGGCTGGCAGATTCGTAACTTCACGCCGATGCTCCGCGGTGCATTGCAGTTTTCCATGGTTGCCGGCTTGTCTTTCGGCTTTTTCATCCTGGGCACCGAATACGCCAAGCCCTCTTTCGAATTCGCCAAACTGCAAACCAAGATCGTCGAAAACGAAGGCAACAACCTGCTCGGCAAGCGCATGGAAGTGCTGGATAACGTACGTATCGAACTGGAGGGTTGCGAAAATATCGGCCGTTTGCCCACCTGCACATTTGAACTGACCAACCTTAACGTGGACCGCAGCTTTCGCTTCGATGACGGCACCCGGCTATTCGACGAGTCCGGCGGTCCGCTTGAGTTCGAGTCGATCCGGGTGGGCCAGGTCGAGGACAGCGCCCGGCTACGCTTTCAGCTGATTCGCAACGTACCGACACGCGTTACGCTGATCTTCCAGCAGAGCAACAGCAAGCTGAGCAAAACGCCTGCGATCAAACTGGCGTTTCGGGATGGGAATGATGAGGCGCTTACCGTCAAATTCAGTGAGATTGTAATGCGCTAGGTGCTGGAATAAGGGCTCTTTACCGGCTCCAGGAAAGTCCTCGATGTCGAGGACCTTCCTGGCTTTTTTTCAAACGGTAACGTCACCAACCCGAGGGATCAGACGCTCGGGTGGGTGTGGTAGATCTTACTGACGATGGTCCACTTGCCTTCTACCTTCAGCAGGTTGAAGAAGTCGGTGAAGCGCAACCCCGATACGTTGTCGGTATCGACCCGCGCACTGGCCGCCGTGCCGACGATGTCGATGCGCACGATGGCGGCTTTGGCTTCCGGGGACGGACGGAATGCGGTGTCGATGACGTCGTAGAGATTCTGGATCGCGCCGCCGACGAGCTTGTCGCCATCGACACCAAACATCGTGGCCTGCTCGTTGAAGGCGGGCTTCATTAGCGCGCTATCGGCCTTCGCGCCACCTTCGTTGTACTGGTTAAGCACCTCGACAATCGCGTTGTATTCCTGAACGTAAGTAAGACTGCTCATTGCATGACTCCTGATAAGTAACTGACACTGAATTGGTTTTTTCGCACTCATGCGCTGTTGCCAGGCGCCGGCCTGCAATCATTCAACCGGCGCTTTTTCGGGGATGAGGCCGCGCACTTTCAGCGCTAGCGTCGGTGGTGGGCCAGTCGGTGTAACCCTCTGCCCCACCGCCGTAGTAAGCCTCACGGTGTGCAACGACCAACTCGAAGCCAAAGCGCAGACGCTCGACCAGATCCGGGTTGGCGATAAAAGGTCGGCCGAATGCGACGGCATCGACCTTGCCTTGCGCGCGCCGCGAAACGGCCAGATCAAGGTCATAACCGTTGTTGCCAATATACGGGCCGTCGAACAACGCCCGTAGCGCGTCCAGGTCAATGCCTTCCGGTACATCGCGAGATGTGGCGGTGGCCCCTTCGACGATATGCAGATAAGCCAGTTGGAACGCGTTCAGTCGCTTGATCAGATAGCCGTAGGTGGCCATGACGTTGCTGTCGGGCTGTGTATTGCCCGCGTCCGGCGTCACCGGCGAGAGGCGGATGCCAACCCGGTTGCCGCCCCAGATCGCGACCACGGCTTCGGTGACTTCGAGGGTCAACCGAGTCCGGTTCTCGATGGAACCGCCGTATTGGTCGGTGCGCTGATTGGTGGAATCTCGCAAGAACTGGTCTAGCAGATAGCTGTTGGCAGAGTGAACTTCAACGCCGTCGAAGCCTGCGCGTTTTGCACATGCGGCTGCGTGCTTGTACTGCTCGATGATGCCCGGGATCTCCGATGTCTCCAGAGCGCGGGGCATGGACACTTCAACCACGCCGTTGGCGGTGTAGGTGGTGCCTTGGGCTTTGATCGCCGATGGCGCCACCGGAAGTCCGCCATCCGGTTGCAGGTCTACGTGGGAGAAGCGTCCCACGTGCCACAGCTGGCAAACGATTCGACCGCCCGCGGCATGGACGGCATCGGTCACCTTCTTCCAACCAACCACCTGCTCTGGCGTCCAGATACCAGGAGTCATGGCATAGCCGCGACCTTGGGCGCAAATATTGGTGGCCTCGCTGATAAGCAGTCCGGCGCTGGCCCGCTGGGCGTAGTAAGTGGCATGCAGTTCGTCAGGCACACCGTCTTCACCCATGCGGCTACGGGTGACTGGCGCCATGACAATACGGTTGGGGAGATCGAATGCGCCCATTCGGCACGCAGAAAAAAGATCGGTTCTCAGGCTGTTATCGGTCATGTTTTACCTCGAATAAAAGACCAGAGCCATCGCCCAGGGTTGGCCGACGGCTCTTTATCAATGGCTAGGTTTTCTGCACCACTCGGGCAACCCCTGAAGGCTCAATGCTGACCTTTTCCCACTTGGCGATGACCAAGGGCGCAATCGCATTGCCCAGCACGTTCAGGGTGGTGGTGCCGCTGTCGATAATCCGGAAGATGCCGGCAATCAGTGCGACCCCTTCCAGTGGAAGACCGGCAGACGCCAGGGTGGCGGACAGGATGATGATGGCGAATCCGGGGACGCCGGCAGCCCCTTTGGAGGTCAGCACCATCGTCACCACCAGCAGTATCTGCTGGGACAGCGACAGATCGATCCCATAGAGTTGCGCGACAAAAATCGTCGCCACGCCGAGGAAGATCGACGCGCCATCGAGGTTGAATGCATAGCCCACCGGCACCACAAAACTGACGATACGGCGCGGCACGCCATAGTGTTCCAGCTTGCTCATCAGCTGCGGCATGACCGACGCCGATGCGGCGCTGGAGAACGCCAGAATCAACTCATTACGCAAATACTTGATCAGTTTGAAAATATTCTCGCCAATCAGGTAGCAAATACCGCCCAGCACCACCAGCGCAAAGACAATCAGAGCCAGGTAAACCACACCGATCAACTTGAGCAAAGGCAATAGCGAGGAAAATCCGAAGGTCGCAACGGTAGCGCCGATCATGCCGAATACCCCGATCGGCGCATAAGCCATGACAATACTGACGACCTTGAACATGGCATCAGAGATGCCTTGAACCACCGCCACTACTGGTGCGCTTTTTTCTCTGGGGAGTGAGTTCAATGCCAGGCCAAACAGCACGGCAAAGAACAGTACCGAGAGCAACTTTGCTTCCGACATCGCGACAAAAACGTTATCGGGAACGATGTTCTGCAGGATGACGAGAGCGCCCTTCGAAGGCTCCATGTTGACCGACGCGGTACTGTGGGAAATGCCCGAAATATCGGTACCCGTGCCGGGCTCGAAGATATTGGCGAAACACAACCCCATCACAATGGCCAGGCCGGTAATCGCGAAGAAATACCCCAGCGACTTGATGCCCATGCGCCCAAAAGACTTGTTATCACCACCGCCGGCAATACCCAGAATCATGCAACAGAAGACAATGGGAACAACGACCATCTTCATCATCTTGATAAAGATATCGCCAAGGGGTTTGAGGATTTCAGAACTGATCCAGCCTTGATACTGCGGGTGTGTATTGAAGTACCAACCGACGAGCACGCCAAGCAACAGCCCGGCAACTATTTGCCAAACCAAAGGGATACGTTTCATGTCTAGCCTTCTTGTTGGAATGAAAGGACTGCGTTACGTAGCAGTTGCTAGAGTCATGAGCTTCCAGCTCATTTGAATTCGAATGGCACAACAAGGTTGTGTCATTCCTTCTATTACTTGGCGAAGAGCTGGCTCATATCCTTGAACGCCTTGAACTCAAGTGCGTTGCCACACGGATCGAACAGGAACATGGTGGCTTGTTCGCCGACCTGCCCCTTGAATCGAATGTAGGGTTCAATCACAAACTCTGTACCAAAGGACTTCAGGCGCTCGGCCAGGGCTTCCCACTGCTGCCATTCCAGGATGATGCCGAAGTGCGGGACGGGGACGTCGTGCCCGTCTACCGGATTGCTATGCACACTCTCCTGAGAAGCAGTTTTTGGGTGCTCATGGATAACCAGTTGGTGACCGTAGAAATCAAAGTCGACCCACTGCGTGCTGGAGCGCCCCTCTTGCAGACCGAACACTTCACCGTAAAAGGTGCGTGCCACCGCGAGGTCATAAACAGGGATCGCCAGGTGAAAAGGAGAAAGGCTCATCGGAACTCCAAAGGTGTTTTATCGGTTTTGTTTTTGATTACGGAGCTAATCGTAGAGCCGCAGACCAAGCAAAAAAATCAATATATATTTCTTAGAAACACAATTAATATTTGTGAATGATCAAAGAACTGAAAACACTTATCGCCGTCGCGCGGGAAGGCACCTTTGCCGCTGCGGGCAACAGGATCGGGCTGACCCAGGCCGCCGTGAGCGCCCAGATGCAGCGTTTGGAGGCCGAGCTGGGTTTTCAGATTTTCGACCGCAAGGGCCGCTCGGCTCACTTGAACAGGATGGGGCATCAGATACTTCTGCAGGCGCAGGAGCTGCTTCGCCTTTATGACAATCTGGGGTCCACCACGGTTGGGCTGCCAGCCAGCGTGTTGGTAAACATCGGTGCCATCGCTTCCGTGCAGCGCTCGTTCTTGCCGGACGCGCTCGCCAAATTTCACCAACAATGCCCGCAATGCCGAACGCGTGTGATCCCCGGTCTGTCGATGGAGTTGGTCAATCTGGTGGATGCCGGCGAGATCGACATGGCGGTGATCATCCGTCCGCCCTTCTCGCTGCAAAGCGATCTGCGCTGGACGACCCTGGCACTTGAGCCCTACCGGCTGATCGTTCCGCGCGATGTGCCCGGAGAGGACTGGTCGGCACTGCTTTGCAGCCAACCCTTCATTCGGTATGACCGATCATCGTTCGGCGGCAGGCAGGTCGATCGTTTCTTGCGGCAGATGCATTTCACTTTGCGTGAAGTGTGCGAGCTGGATGAATTGGAGGCCATTATCAAGCTGGTCGAAAATGGCGTCGGTGTAGCGCTGGTGCCGCAGACGGCGCCCAATCAGGACTGGCCCGCCGGGGTGCGCGTGCTGGATCTGGGGCAACACACCTTTCATCGTGATATCGGCCTCGTCCATCGGGCTCGGCAAAGTTTTACCGAGCCGGTTCGGGTACTGGCCCAACTGATCGTTGAGCAGGTTCAGAGCGGTTACGAATAAGCCCCAATCATCCACTTCACTTTTTCCAGCGCCTCCCTCAATGCGCCCATTTCCACCGAGCCCAGCGCCAGGCGAAACGCATGCGGAACGTTGGCCGAGGTGGCAAACGGTTCGGCGGTGGAAACCGACACATTTTCGCGCATCAACGCCATGGCGATCTGATCGGCCCTTGCGTCTTCCGACAACGGCAACCAAAGAAAATACGACGATGGATGACGAATGCAGCGCAGCCCCGCCAGTACCTCGCCGGCCACGACTTGCCGGGCCTGCGCGTCCTGGCGCTTTTGCGCTTCCAGTTGCAGGACGGTGCCGTCGTCGAGCCATGCAGTGGCAATTGCCGTCATCACGCCCGGGGTGTTCCAGGTGGTCGCTTTGATCGTGCGCTCCAGCGCGGGCACGTGTTGAAGGGGGGCGACGACGAAGCCGACGCGCAATCCAGTGGCCACACTCTTGGAGAGCCCTGAAACGTAAACCGTCCTCTCGGGGGCGAGTGCCGCCAGCGGTGCGGGGGGATTTTCCGCCAGGAAAGCGTAAGCGGCGTCCTCGATTATCAGCAGCTCATGCCGGCGCGCAATCGTCACCAGATAGTCGCGTTGATCGGCACTCATCACCCACCCCAGCGGATTGTGCAGGGTCGGCATTGTGTAAATGGCCCGCACGCGTCTATGCCGGCACAGGTTTTCCAGCGCCTCCAGATCAGGGCCGTGATCGAGCACTGGAATAGGCACGATTTCAAGGTGCAGGGAGTCGGCCAGGGCCTTGAATCCTGAATAGGTCAACGCGTCCGCTGCAATCACGTCACCGGGTTGCAACAGCGCCATCATCGTCACGGCCAGCCCCTGCTGGGCACCAGTGACGATCAACACCTGCTCCGCCTCAACCGTCAAACCCCGGACGCGCAGATGGCGCGCCACAGAGGCGCGCTCATGCGGGCGCCCCGCGTGTGGCTGATAGCGCAGCAGCGATTCCAGATCGCCGGCCGATGCGAGTTGGCGCAGGGCATTTCGCAACAGTTCTGCCTGCCCGGGAAGCGCCGGGTAATTGAAGTTCAGGTCCGTCATGCCAGCGGCAACGGCATGCTGGTCGATAGCCTGGTTGGGTGACCACGAGGTTTCCCTGACGAATGTCCCCCGCCCCGCTTCCCCGCTGACCAGCCCCATGGCTTCCAACTCCGCATAGACCCTGGTTGCCGTCACTAAAGCCAGCCCTTCGGTTGCCGCCAACTGACGGTGCGTCGGCAAGCGCGTGCCCGGCAACAGTCGCCCGGAGCGGATATCCGCCGCAAACGCATCCACCAGTGATTTGTAGCGTGAACGAGGCATGCGCAAGTGTATCCATGACAATATTTTGATTGTATTGAGTTTCGTCCATACGATGCCTCCCATGCAACCCGCATAAAGGGAGTCCTCAATGGAACGCACATCGAATCTGCAACACCACACCACGGAAAATGTCGCGAGCGGCTGGCTCAACGGGTTCATTGGCGTGCTCATTTTCAGCGGCTCGCTGCCCGCGACACGGGTGGCCGTTGTGGAATTTGACCCGGTCTTTTTGACGGTTGCCCGGGCCAGTATCGCTGCCCTTCTGGCGCTGTGCATGCTGCTGCTTTTCAATGAAAAGCGACCGGCCAAGCGTCAGCTTCTCTCCCTGGCAATCGTGGCGCTCGGCGTTGTATTCGGGTTTCCGCTGCTGACTGCGCTGGCGCTGCAATATGTGACGTCCGCGCATTCCATCGTCTTCGTTGGCCTGTTGCCACTGGCCACGGCAGCGTTCGGTGTCTGGCGCGGTGGCGAGCGCCCCCGGCCGGTTTTCTGGTTTTTCTCAGTGCTGGGAAGCCTGCTGGTGGTGGGGTTTGCCGTCTCCCAAGGCCTGACCGCCTCTCCTGCGGGGGACATTCTGATGTTGCTGGCCATCCTCGCCTGCGGATTGGGCTATGCCGAAGGGGCGAAGCTTTCCAGAACACTGGGCGGTTGGCAGGTGATTTCCTGGGCACTGGTGCTGTCGCTGCCCGTCATGATTCCGCTGACCTGGTATCTGGCCCCACCTTCGCTCTCGGGAATAACGCCGACCGCATGGTTCAGTCTGGCTTACGTCTCGCTGTTCAGCATGTTTCTCGGCTTCGTGTTCTGGTACCGCGGGCTAGCCCAGGGCGGGATTGCCGCCGTCGGTCAACTTCAGCTGCTACAGCCGTTTTTTGGCCTGGCGCTGGCGGCCACGCTGCTGCACGAGCAAGTCAGCCTTGGCATGTTGGGGGTAACCGTTGCGGTGATCCTTTGCGTGGTCGGTGCGCGCAAATTCTCGAAGTAGACGGCTATCCGTCAGAAACCGACTGTTGGTCGGCCTGGGGGCCGCAGGAATACTTACTTAGGACATTACCGAGAAGGAGGAAAGCTTCGAAATCACCGCTGAATTGCCAGGCATGGATCAGGAAAATATCGACATCAAATTGTCCAACGATCCCAGACAGTACTTCGCGCAAAAAAGCCCCTTGTCGGGAAGCCGGCACGGGGCTTTCTTGATGTGGTCTAAAAAATAACCGGGCGCGCGCGGCTAATGCCTGTCAGTTAATCCATGTGGGAGCGGGCTTGCTCGCGAAGGCGCCGGGTCAGCCAACATCAATGTTGAATGACACACCGCTTTCGCGAGCAAGCCCGCTCCCACAGGTTTCGTTCCTTAACTGACCGGCAATCAAGCGGGCGCGGCTCGTTATGAACGACCCTGCGTTCCCACGCTGAGCCGAGGCCATGAAAAAGAACGAGCAGTGGAACCTGTCCTACTTCGCGATCGCTTTTATCGTGCTGAGCCTCATGCAGATATTCTTTGGCGAGCGCCAAGCCGTGCAGCCCCTCCCCTACAGCCAATTCCTGCAACTGTTGAACGAGCAAAAAGTCAGTGATTTGAGGGTCGATAAGGACCAGATCAGCGGCAAGTTGCAAGAGCCCATCGACGGACACGATCGGTTCTCCACGATACGGGTCGATCCGGCGCTGGCGACCGAACTCTCTCAATCGGGCGTCGGTTTTACCGGAACCACCGAAAACACCTTTATGAACAGCCTGTTGGGCTGGTTGTTGCCGTTTGTCCTGATCATGGTGTTCTGGAATTTCCTGTTTCGCGGGATGGCGGACAAACAAGGGCTTGGCGGGCTGATGAACGTCGGTAAGTCCCGGGCCAAGGTGTTTGTCGAACGCGACACCGGCGTGACCTTCGCCGATGTCGCCGGCATCGACGAAGCCAAGGCCGAACTGGTGGAAATCGTCTCGTTTCTCAAGAACAAGGAGCGATACGCACGCCTTGGCGCGCACATTCCCAAGGGCACCTTGCTGGTCGGCCCGCCAGGCACCGGCAAGACGCTGGTGGCCAAAGCCATCGCTGGTGAAGCCGGTGTGCCGTTTTTCTCGATCTCGGGTTCCGAGTTCGTCGAGATGTTCGTCGGGGTCGGTGCGGCCCGGGTACGCGACCTGTTCGAACAGGCACGGCAGGCGGCGCCCTGCATCATCTTCATCGATGAACTCGATGCGCTGGGCAAGATGCGCGGCGTCGGTACGCTGGGCGGCAATGACGAAAAGGAACAGACCCTTAACCAGTTACTGGCCGAGCTGGATGGCTTCGATCCCCGTGAAGGCGTTGTGTTGCTGGCCGCGACCAACCGACCAGAGGTCCTCGACCCGGCGTTGTTGCGAGCCGGGCGCTTTGACCGGCAGATTCTGATCGACCGCCCCGATCGCAAAGGGCGGGAGGCGATCCTCAAGGTTCATCTGCAGAAAATCACCGTGGAGCCAGGGCTCGATGGCGCGCGTATCGCCGAGATCACCACTGGTTTCACCGGCGCCGACCTGGCCAATCTGGTTAACGAAGCAGCCATCGTCGCCACCCGGCGCGGTGCCGAAGCGGTCAGTCTGAACGATTTCACCGCAGCGGTAGAACGCCTCATCGCGGGGCTCGAACGCAAGAGCAGCCTGCTCGATCCCGACGAGCGCCGGGTCGTGGCCTATCACGAAATGGGGCATGCCCTGGCCGCCAGCACGCTGCCAGCGATGGATCCGGTGCATAAAGTGTCGATCGTGCCCCGCGCCATCGGTTCGCTCGGCTATACCCTGCAGCGACCGACCGAGGATCATTTCCTGATCAGTTGCCAGACCCTCAAGGACCGGATTGTCGTGCTGATGGCCGGGCGCGCCGCCGAGGACCTTGTCTATGGCCAGATATCCACCGGGGCCGCCGATGATCTGGGCCGCGCGACTGATATCGCCCGCCAATTGATCACCCGGTTCGGCATGAGCGCCGAACTCGGACAATCGGTGCTGGAGCGGCAAAACGCGACGTATCTGGGAGACCGCATGGCCACGGTGGGCGAGAAGGATTATTCAGAACAGACCGCCCGGGAAATCGACTTGGGTATCCGCGCCCTGCTCGATGAAGCCTACCAACGCGCCAAGGCATTGCTTGCGAGTCGCCGGGCCGATCTGGATGAGGGAGCCCGCCTGTTGCTGGAAAAGGAAACCCTCACCCCCGAGGAGTTCCCGCCTCTGCTGCCGTTGAAGCCACCCCCGGCATTGCCGCGACCGTGACGCCACTGATCCCCCATTTAGTGTTTTTTCCGGCACTGTTCGCCAACAACGCTAGGCTTACAAACAATGTGGTGATTATCGCCATTTTGCAGGGAGCGCAAAAATGGAAATCATTAACCGTTGGCAAAACCTCTCTCTCAGGATGGCCCAGGGAGGAATGCCGCAATGAAGCTTTCCAATCATTACAAATGGACTGCCCTGGGCGCCATTGCGCTGACACTTTTCAGCGTACTGATATTTTTGCTGATCAAATCATATTCCTACGAAACATCGACCTACTTCGAGTCCCGCGACTTCGTTCGCCAACTCAAGCAGTTCGATGCCAACTGGAACGTGAAGATTCTGCGAGCCAAAATCGGCATAAACAACAATTTGCTTCTGGTGGCGCACCCTGAAGCAGAGCAGCGTTGGGCGCAGCTCGACCACCTCAACGCTACCGGCCCGCTTTCGACCCTTTGGGAGTCTCGACGGCAGGGTTATCTGGATGCGGTGGAAAACAAAACCCGATTGGTTGAGCAATTCAAACAGCACAACACGGTGTTGCGAACTTCACTGGATGCCCTGCCTGAGCTGGAAGATGACATCCAGGCGCTGCGGGAAGATTTCAACGACAAACACCCGGTGGAGCATCTTGCGGCGGCCGCACTGGTGCTCGATCTTACGTTGGACACCCTTGAATACGCCCTCTATGTCTCCAACGAAAGAGCTGAGGAAATATCCGGACATCTGAAAGATCTGAATGAATACATCAATCAACTGCCGCCGGAACAACGCCCGCCTTTCACTGCCTTTGTAGGCGCTGTGAACGCGATCGTTCGAGAGCAGCCCATCGTCAATGACCTGCTTGATCGCATCAGTGTGATTCCGGTCGCACAGCAACTGGACAGCATCAACGAGTTATTGAACGAGACACAACGGCGAACCGGCGCGACAGACCGCCAATATCACCTTTATCTCGGGATATGCGCCGGCATCATGGCGCTGCTGTTGTTGTACCTGGCCGTCCGCCTGATTCGCAGCTACGCCCTGATCAACAAGATGAACAATGAGTTGCAAACGGCAAACGAACGGCTGGAACAACGCGTTGAAGAACGCACCCGCGAACTGTTGGAAGCCGAGCGCGAACTGGTCGAAGCCGCGCGGATGGCCGGCATGGCGGAAATCGCGACCAATGTGCTGCACAACGTCGGCAATGTGCTGAACAGCGTTAACGTCTCGGCAGATGTGATCACCCGCAAATTGGCGACCAGCAAAACCCTTGGCCTGGGTAAAGCGGTGAACATGATGAACGAGCATGCCGAAGACCTGGGGCAGTTCATCACGTTCGATGAAAAAGGCAAATTGCTTCCCCTTTACCTCAATCAACTGGTCGACTCCATCGCGGCCGAGCAATCGAGCATCGTTGATGAACTGTCACAACTCACCAAAAGCATCGATCACATCAAGGACATCGTTGCCACTCAACAGGCCTATGCTGGCGCCGCCAGGCTGGTCGAACCATTGAACATCGTTGATCTGTTTGAAGATGCGTTACGCATGAATTCCGGCGCCTTGAGTCGGCACCATGTCGTAGTCACCAAGGACTACCAGGACACGCCAACGATCATCGGCGACAAACACCGACTGCTGTTGATCCTGATCAACCTGATCAGTAATGCCAAATATGCAATGTCCAAGGTCAGCGACCGCCAACGCCATATGACGCTGGGCGTCAAGATTATCGATAACGCAACGTTGCGCCTCAGCGTTGAGGATCAGGGCGAAGGCATCGCTGCCGAGAACATGACCCGCATCTTCAATCACGGCTTCACCACCCGCAAGGAAGGTCATGGTTTTGGACTGCACAGTTGCGCGCTCGCGGCGGTAGAGATGAACGGGCATCTTCGCGTTCACAGCGATGGACCGGGGCATGGCGCGGTTTTCACGCTGGAGATACCGCTGGAGACTGCCGACGCATTGTCGACCGCTGGAATGTCAGTCAGTTAAGCGCAGAACCTGTGGGAGCGGGCTTGCCCGCGAAGAGGGAGTGTCAGTCGACATTAATGTTGCCTGACACACCGCCTTCGCGAGCAAGCCCGCTCCCACAGGGATTGTGGTTTTACTCACTGGCATTAGTCGCCCCGCCATCACGCCAACGAGCCTACCCCACCAAAACCATCAACTGTTGGCGCTGCGCATCCGTGAGCATCGGGCCGAAACCCGCACCGGCGTTTTCCGCCATGTAGCGCGGGTTGCCCGTGCCGGGGATGACGCAGGTCACCGCCGGATGAGCCAGCAGAAACTTGAGCGCCAGTTGCGCCCAACTATTGATTCCCACTTGCGCGGCCCATCCCGGCAGCGGTTTGCCTTTCAATCGAGTGAGCAAGCCACCGCCGCCGAAAGGCCGATTGCAGATCACCGCCACGCCACGTTCGCGACACAGCGGCAGGATTCGTTTCTCGACGCCACGATCGTCCAGGGCATAGTTGATCTGCAAAAAATCCAGCGGCTCTGCTTTCAACACGGCCTCCACTTCGTCGTAGGCCGACGCGGTGTAATGGGTGATGCCGATGTAGCGGATGCGCCCTTCTGCCTTCCATTGGCGCAGAATGGGCAGGTGGATTTTCCAGTCCAGCAGGTTGTGAATCTGCATCAGATCGATACGGTCGGTCTGCAACAGCTTGAACGACTGCTCCATCTGCGCGATGCCTTCTTCGCGCCCCTGAGTCCAGACCTTGGTGGCCAGAAACGCAGGCGAGCGAGGCCGATGGATTGACAGCAACTCACCGGTCGTCTGCTCGGCGCGACCGTACATGGGCGAACTGTCGATCACTGTGCCGCCTTTCTCAAACAACGCGATGAGCACGGCGGGCAGTTGCTTGTAGGCGGTGTCGGAAGGCGCGACATCAAAGCCGCGATACGTGCCCAACCCGACCATGGGTAACGGCTCGTTGCTGGAAGGAATGGCTCGGGTCAGCATGTTCTTGCCTCCTGTTTCCGTCGACGACGCCGATGCGGCAAAGGCCGGATCGAAGGTGAAGACTGCCGAAACACCAGCAGCCAGCGTGAGTATTTTTCTGCGGCTGAAAACAATCATAGGCAAAGACCAATGCCAGTCAGTGAAGCGCAATCCCTGTGGGAGCGGGCTTGCCCGCGAAAGCGGTGTGTCAGGCGACATCAATGTTGACTGTGATGCCGTCTTCGCGGGCAAGCCCGCTCCCACAGGTTCCTCACCTTAGCTGACTGGCATTGGTACCTCTCCTGTACAGCTGAAATTGCTGAACTACACTTTGGCGGCACTCAAGCAATAGCTGTCTCAAGGCCTAAAGCAGTCAATGTTGTCCACTAAACTTAGCCGAATGTCGCGAACCCTGGTGTTTCTCTTCGCTTTCATTGCCATTGCGTACCTGGTGCTCTGCGTCGCACTGTTCGTATTTCAACGCGCCCTGATCTACTACCCGCAACCCCGCGCCATCGACGCGCCCGAAACGCTGCTGACGTTGCAAGTCGCCGATGCGCAGGTGCTGGTGACCGTCAGGCCGCACGACGGCCCGAAGGCGTTGATCTACTTCGGCGGCAATGCCGAGGACGTTTCCCGCAGCCTGCCCGACTTTTCGCAGGCGTTTGCCGATCATGCGATCTATTTGCTGCATTACCGAGGCTACGGTGGCAGTTCCGGGTCGCCGTCCGAAGAAGCGATTCAGCGCGATGCCATGAGCTTGTTCGACATGGTCTACAACACCCATCCCTCTATCGCCGTGATCGGGCGCAGTCTGGGTTCGGGCGTTGCCGTGCGCCTGGCCAGCCAACGCCCGGCCTCGCGGCTGATTCTGATCACGCCCTACAACAGCCTTGAAGACCTCGCTGCCCGCCAATTCCGCTGGTTCCCGGTGAAGTGGCTGCTTCGGGACAAGTTCGAATCCTGGAAATACGCCGCCCACATCACCGTACCGACGCTGTTGATTGCCGCCGAGCACGATGAAGTCATACCGCGCTCAAGCACGGAAAAGCTCTACACACATTTCGCCAAGGGCGTGGCCTCGCTGCAGGTGATACCGGGCACGGGCCACAATTCGATATCCGAGAGCCCGCAGTACCTCAAGCAGATGGGTGCCGCGTTGTGAGGGCCTAAAGCACGGTCACAAAAACGACATGATTGCTTAACGTTTTTTTTACAACGCCGCAGGCACGTTATGCGTGTCTGCAGGCGCGGCGGCTCAAGATAAGCGCCGCGCAGACTTTTGACAGGGCAATGGAGCAAGAGGCATGGAGCCAACGGTGGTATCGACCCAAACACATACGCTGATCAGCACGCACTCAGGGGTGAATGTCATGCAAAGGCCTCCTTTGTGCACGGCGGAGATTGGTCGCGCAAAGGCGCGGGCCTCATGACAGTTCTGGTCACGGGCGCCGCCGGTTTCATCGGGTATCACACCGTCAAGCGTTTGTGTCGCGAAGGCCTTGAAGTGGTCGGTATCGACAATCTAAACGACTACTACAGCGTGGAACTCAAGCATGCACGGCTCAAGGAGCTGGAATCCTTGCCGGGCTTTCGTTTCCAGCACCTGGACATCGTCGATAAACCAGCCTTGATGGCGTTGTTCAAAGACCATGCTTTCACCGAGGTTGTGCACCTGGCGGCGCAGGCGGGCGTTCGCTATTCGCTGGACAACCCGGACGTCTATGCGCAGTCGAATCTGGTGGGTTTCCTGAATATTCTGGAAGCCTGCCGGCACCACCGCCCCGCGCATCTGATCTATGCCTCGAGCAGCTCGGTGTACGGCACCAACCGCAAAATGCCGTTCAGCGTCGAAGACGCCGTCGATCATCCCATTTCGCTGTATGCCGCCACTAAACGAGCCAATGAACTGTTGGCGCACAGCTACTGCCACCTCTATGGCCTGAAGGCCAGCGGCCTGCGCTTTTTTACCGTTTACGGGCCTTGGGGGCGCCCCGACATGGCGCTGTTCAAGTTTACCGAGGCGATCATCAAAGGCTTGCCGATCGACATCTATAACCATGGCCAGATGTCGCGCGACTTCACTTACATTGACGACATCATCGAAAGCATCGCTCGCCTGCGCTCAAAACCACCGGTACCGAGCGAGCCCGGTGATGGCGCAAACCGAATCTTCAACATCGGCCGTGGCCAACCGGTGCCGCTGCTGGAGTTCGTCGATTGCCTGGAATCGGCGCTGGGCATCAAAGCCCAACGCAACTTTATGCCGCTACAGGCAGGCGATGTGGTCAAGACCTGGGCCGATATTTCGGCATTGGCCGAGTGGGTCGATTTCCGCCCTCAGGTGACGGTTGAAACAGGCGTGACGGAATTTGTGAAATGGTATCGCCACTTCTATCAGATATGAAACGTAAGCCCTTGATAATAAAAGACCAAGGAGCAAAGGGGACTCTATGAGCCAAGACATTTTTGTATCTGTATTGATTCCAGCAAAAAACGAAGCGAACAACCTCAAACCGTTACTTGAGGAAATCCGCACCGCATTGGCCGATGAGGCTTACGAAATCATTGTCGTGGACGATGGCAGCACCGACTCCACCTTGCATGAGCTGCGGCAGATGAAAAACAGTGGCCTGAGTGAATTGCGCATCCTGCGCCATGAGCGTTCGCTGGGGCAAAGCACCTCGCTCTACCATGCGGCGCTCAACGCCCGGGGCCAATGGCTGGCGACACTCGATGGCGACGGTCAAAACGACCCCGCGGACATCCCCGGGATGTTGGCGCTGGTGCGTGGTGAACAGGGTCTGGTCGACGTTCAGTTGGTGGCCGGGCACCGGGTCAACCGCCGCGACACCGCAAGCAAGCGCTGGGCTTCGCGTTTCGCCAACGGCCTGCGCAGTCGCCTGCTTAACGACGCGACCCCGGACACCGGCTGCGGGCTGAAGCTAATCGAGCGCGAGGCATTTTTGCGCTTGCCGTACTTCGACCATATGCATCGGTTCATTCCCGCGCTGATCCAGCGTCACAACGGCCGCATGATCGTCCATCCGGTCAATCATCGCCCCCGCACGGCCGGGGTGTCCAAATACGGCAACATCGACCGCGCCCTGGTGGGCATTTTCGACCTGTTCGGCGTTTGGTGGCTGATCAAGCGCACCCGGTTGAACACCAACGCACAGGAGATCGAAGGATGAACCTCTCCCGCGAAACCCTGTGGCTGGTGATCGGCTTCGGTGGCCAGATCGCCTTTACCGGTCGCTTCGTCTTGCAGTGGCTGTACAGCGAATACAAGAAACGCAGCGTGATCCCGGTGAGCTTCTGGTACCTGAGTATCGTCGGCAGCACCCTGCTATTCGCTTATGCCATTTACCGCGAAGACCCGGTCTTCATTGTCGGTCAGGCGTTTGGCTCCATCGTCTATTTGCGCAACTTGCAATTGATTGCTCGCAGCAGACATTTAAAGGACTGAGCCATGCGCAAAACCCTGTCGCCCGGGATCGAATGCCTGGGCTTGATGCTGCTTGCCTTGCTATTGATCGGCGCCGGGCTGGGGCTGCGTCAACCGCAGAATGTGGACGAGGAACGCTTCCTCGGCGTGGCACTGGAAATGCTGCACAACGGCGCGTGGTTCATCCCACACCGCGCCGCAGAGATATACGGCGATAAGCCACCGATCTTTATGTGGACGGTGGCGTTCTTCGCGTGGCTCACCGGCCTGCCTGCCCTCGCCCTTTATATTCCGGGGCTTTTGTCGGCCGCGACGGTCACGGCCATGGTCTACGATCTGGGCCGCAGATTATGGAATCAGCGCATCGGCCGGACGGCGGCGCTGTTATATCTGGCGACTTATCAGACGTACAGCATCCTGCGAACCGGGCAGATCGACAGCCTGTTGATTCTGTTCACGTCGCTGGGCCTGTATGGGCTGGCTCGGCACCTGCTGCTCGGCCCCGCCTGGCGCTGGTTCTATGTGGGCTGCGCCGCCATGGGCATTGGCGTGATCACCAAAGGGGTTGGCTTCGTCCCGGTCCTGATGCTGATTCCGTATGCCTACGCGGTACGCAAAAACTGGTCCGGTGTAGTGGCCATGCCCGGCGAGAAGCGCAAGTGGTTCCTCGGCTTGCTGATCGCGCTCGGCGCCATCGCAATCTGGCTGCTGCCCCTGGCGCTTTCCATTGTGCTCAATGGCACTGCGGAAGAAGTCGCCTATGCGCGAGAAATCCTGCTGCGCCAGACGGCGGGACGCTATGCCGCCGCGTGGGACCACCGCGAACCATTCTGGTATTTCTTCGTCCACGTGATCCCGCAATATTGGCTGCCATTGGTTCTGGCCCTGCCGTGGCTGGTGCCGGCCTGGCGCAGACAACTGCGCAAACACGACGGTCGAGTGCTGGTGCTGCTGGGCTGGGTCGTGCTGGTGGTGCTGTTTTTCTGCCTGAGCAGCGGCAAACGCAAGTTGTACATCTATCCGGCGCTGCCAGGGCTGGTGCTGGTGGCAGCGCCGCTGATTCCCTGGTTGCTCAAGCGTTGGTTCGGCAAACGCCCGCGCGGTCGGCGAATATTCCAGGGGCTGGTGGTGACCTGGTTTGTTCTGTGGTTCGCCCGCGGTTTCGTCGAGCCGATAAAGGACGGTTCCAACCCCCATGAAGCGATCATGGCGCAGGCAGCGACCATGACCCATGGCGCCGACCTGGTGTTGGTCAACTGGCGCGAGGGCCACTGGTTATTCGCCCGACAGCCGATCGTGCATTTTGGCGTCAGAAACTCCTCGGTCGAACAAGCAGCGCAGTGGTTGCGTGACCACCGTGAGGCGTACGCCTTGGTCCCGGGCGCAGTGTTGAGCCAGTGTTTCAATCCTCAAGCGGCCCATCCGCTGGGCGAAACGTCTCGTGCGCAGTGGTCGATTGTAGGCGCCGATGCCGATAACGGACGTTGCCATCCCGGACAGCCGCCCAAGGTCTATCGCTTCAGCTGGGACAAGGAAAAGTCATGAGCAAGAGATGGAGAACTGGAATATTTTTCATTGTTGTACTGCTTGGCGCCTACGCGGTTTCCGCATATTTCATGGTCCGCCAGCAGCTGTACGCACACTGGCAAAACCGCTGGCACGGCAATCAGGCGCCGGACAAAAACATCTGGTTGCCGGATTATAAAGCCGTGGTCCAGGCCAAGCCTATTGCGAGCGTCACCGATTTGTCCGGCATCACCTATGACCCGGACCGGGATCGTCTGTTGGGGATCACCAATAGTTCTTCCATGTCGATTGTCGCGCTGAGCCGTAACGGCGATCTGCTCGAACGTTATCCGCTGATCGGGTTCCAGGACACCGAAGGCATTGCCTACCTGGGTAAGGGGCGAGTGGTGATCGCCGATGAAATGTTGCAGCGACTGTACGTCGTCACCTTGCCGAGTACCCCTGAACCCATCCATGCGGAAAATGCACCGTTTCTCGCCATCGAGATCAACCTGAGCGAACACAACAAGGGCTTTGAAGGCGTGACGTATGATCCGGTCAATGATCGTGTCTTCGCGATCAAGGAACGCGATCCGCGGCAGCTGTATTCGGTCACGGGCATGCTGGCTTCCATCGACGGCTCGTTGCAGGTGCGCATCAAGGACTTGACGAACTGGATCGACCGCAGCGTCTTCGGCATGGATCTTTCGGAGGGTTACTACGATCCGCGGACCGGTCACTTGCTGATACTGAGCGAGCAGTCCGACAACGTGACCGAACTCGACGAGAAAGGTAACTTCGTCAGCATCCGCTCACTGCTCGGCCTGACGGATGACCTCGAAAAGAACATACCGCAAGCCGAAGGCATGACCATGGACGCCGACGGCGAGCTTTACATTGTGAGCGAGCCCAATCTGTTCTACCGGTTCAGCAAATCGAAGGCCGCTGTGGCGGAGAATCAGCAGAATAATTAATGAGTTTTGTGTTGGATGGGCCGGCCTCATCGCGGGCAAGCCCGCTCCCACAGTGATCGGTGTCGTTCACAAATCTTTTGGTCAAAGCAGATACCTGTGGGAGCGGGCTTGCCCGCGATGAGGCCCGCAAGAACACCCTCATATATAACCACTGGTTTACTCTTCAGCTCAGCCTCGACATGACCTTGCGCCAAGTCGAGAAATTCGACCATGTAGGTGTCCTTGAACACGCTCAAGGCTTCGGGATGTGTTTGCCTCATCAACGATGAGACTTTTGCGGGATTGATGACGCTACGTTCGAATAATGCGGCTTTGAACTGGCGCTCGAGCTCCCGGCTCGACCACTTCTCCTGAATCGCCATGCGCAGGTAAAACGCACGTTCTTCCGGGCGTTTGCTTTGGTTGAGAATGATCAGGTTTTGGGTCCAGGGCAATTGTCGCAGCAGTGCTGCGACAATTGCGTCATGTCTGTATGCCTCGTAAAACTTGCGCATGCGAAAGAGATTGGCTCTGGTAAAACCGCGCAATCCCGGTTGAGTACACGCGAGGTGAGTAGCCAATTGAGCGACCACTCCATCCCCCCACTCCGCCGCTTCGATCTTTCGGCTGATGTAAGCCCCGACCTGCCAATGCAGTTCAATCAACTCTGTGTTGACTGCCTGCACCGCTCGCTGCCGGGCAGTGATAATCAGTTGCGTGATTTCGTTAAAGCTTGCACCAACGGACGGAGCAGTAGCGCTGAGGTCATTCACGTGAAGGCGTTCCTTTTTAGTAGACGACCTTCTCTAGTACTCCTCACCTTGAAACAATAAAAATCACGAAGTGTTTCGGCGTGAAACAGTGTCCGCTCCTATCTGATTTCAATCGGCGTCCTGTCCGGCACCAACGTCCAGATTTTTCGCATTTCGCTATTGGTTACTGCAATGCAACCATCGGTCCAGTCCCACAGATGATGAAGCGGTTCAAGCCACCCCCATCCATTGGGCAGACCATGAATCATGATATTGCCGCCTGGCGAATACCCCTTTTGACGAGCCGATGCTTCGTCCTCTGGATTCGGATATGAAATGTGCAAGCTCAGGTACGCCATCGATTTTGGATTGCGCCAATCGATGAAATAACGTCCTTCAGGTGTTTTCTCATCCCCCTCTTGTTGCTTTGCGCCGTCATTCGCCGCAGCTCCAAGCGCTATACGATATTCGGCCAGTACCGCACCTTCCCGCCATAGGAACATCCGCCTTTCCTGCTTATTGACGGTTATCAAATCAGCCTGTTTGTTTGGCTGATCAAGCGCCAACGTTGGAGCGGGACCTCCGCCCAAACGGCCCATGATGGTCGTATATCCAAATGCCAATATCAGTAGAAATAACCCAGAAAGCGTTAAGCGCTTTAGCATGTCCAATCCTGTCAAGAAACGGTGGTGATCAGCCAGTCAGGGGGTGCCCTTCTCTGCCTTTTGGATAAAAGAAGAAACTAATAACTCACCACTCAGTCATCTCCTGACGGCGTCGGGTGCGGCTGCCTCGACGGCTGCTTCTTCGGAAGAAGCTGATCGATCCAGGTCTGTTAAAATCAATTTTTCAAAATTCACGCTATCAATGACCACTAACTCGCCTACCGCCATTTTAATGGCTGCGAAAGAATCTTTTATAAACCGGTCAGGACTGTCGAACATCTGACTACCTTTATAGTGCGACATAACAAGCCCGATCTGCCCAATGACGCGGGGCTTTATAAGTGCCAGCTCGACCGATTGAAGGTCGTTGTATTGAGTGTATATATCCGCCATCTTGCCCGGCGCCACATGCCAGACAACTGATACATCAGCATTAAATTCATGAAGATCTGACGTGTAGTTGTGGACGCCTGCAATATCAAAAATATTATTCTGACTTGAGATTCGGAACACTTTATCGACAATCGGAAGCTTCCACCCCAGCCCTGGCCCTACTTCAGAAAGAACCTCGCCATTACGCAACACCAAGCCCAGCTCTCTTTCATTGACAGTATAAAAAGAGGAACCTGCCACTAGACACACCAGCATCAGGCCGCCTAACCACGAGGCCATCAAACAAATCGTATTTTTTGTTTTTGCAGTTTGCATGCACCGACACCCTATTCAATGTGTATGCTTTTCATGTGCACGCTACCAATGTCTACACTTTCAATTATGACAGGCCCGTCAATAGCGCCCCTGATCGCAGTAGAAAAACTGCGAATAAACGCCTCCCGATTTTTCAGTGCCTGTTCTGTATTGTAATGAGACACTACCAGCCTGGCTTGTTCTGTCACCTTAGGTATCAGCAAAGCATTTTCGACAGCTTCGAGAGTGGTGTATTTTTTATACATTTTCAAAACTTCGCCTGGCGCTACGCGCCAAACAATAGAAATCTCCAACTCCATCAAATCCAAATCTTCAGTTCTTGCTTGAAAAGCGCCCCAATAGGCGAGGTTTCTTTGCATTGAAATACTGGTCACTTCATCCACAAGCGGAATCTTCCAACCCAACCCAGGATGAGCCTCGGTCAAAAATTTGCCGTTACGCAGGACGATACCGCGATCTTGTTCATTGATGGTATAAAACGACTCGCTAGCGACAAAAACAACTAAAGCCGCCAACAATAAAAAAATGATTCGCTTGACGTAACCAGACTTAACAACCACTTCCCACCCCTGCACTTAGTCGTGAACAGCAAGATAATGCAAACTAATTTTGTTTGTCGCAGCCGTGCTGCGACAAATGCCAAATAGTGTCAGCAGTGCTGTCACAATTACCCCTTACGGATAACTAAACCCCTTCACCAACGTCAATTCCCCCACCGCCCGCATCGGCACCAGGAATGTCTCCATCTTCTCGTTCGGCGTCCCCTCCTCCGTAATCACCGTGATCTGCGCGGTGGTCAGGGGCTGAACAGCCTCTTCCTGCCCGTCCTCATCACTGCGATACCCGCCACCGTAGTAGTTCACGTACACCAGGTATTGCCCCTTGATCGGCGCCGGCATGGCGAAGATTTCCGGGCCGTAGCCGGTGGTGACATCGACGTCGAGTGCACCGCCGTTGGCCGCGACGCGGTCGCCGTACCAGATGTGCCCACCGTCAGGCGTGACGAGGTGCAGGTCGATGTCGGTGCCGTCGCTGTCCCAGGCCAGCAATACCCGCAACTTGGCCGGGGTAGCGCCGCCGCTGGTGTTGAGGAATTGGGTGCGATGCCGCTGTTGACCATCGGGGCTGCGCACTTCAACGCTGTTGCTGCCGTTGGGGAATGAGAACGGGCGATCATAGCGGCCGGCGGGGTCAATTTTCAGCGGCATGCTGACACCGTTGACGATGAGTTTGCCGGGTTCATTGCCCTTGGGGGTGGAGTTGATCTGGCCGGTGATGCGAGCGGTATTCGCCTGCCCCACCGGCGTGTTGACCGAGGACGCCGGGTAATTAACCGTCTGACGAAAGTTTTCGCCTTCGCCTTCGGGCGCGCCCGTGCGCCAGCCGCCGACGGGCGTGTCGAGTTTGACCGCGCTATCGGCGGCGAACGTGGTCGGCCATACGCAAAAGGAACAAAGGAACAGGAGGACCTGTGGGTAACGGAGTTTCATGGCCTATTCCAGCAAGAGGTGGCGGGCGAGCCCTTCGATGTAGGTTTCATCCTGGCCGTTGGGGTGTGCTTCGAAGGCCAGGTGCAGGTATTCGTGGGTCAGGTCGAGGCGGTCTTGCAGCGACAGCACGCCGCGCACGTAAATGCGCTGGCGTTCGCGGTCGACAAAAGGACGGCCGAAGGCCAGGCGGCAGACGGCGAAAGTGTTGACTTCGTTGTAACCCACTTCGCTTTCCAGCCGTGGACGCCAGCCGCGGCGTTGCTTTTGCAGCCAGTCTTGCGCGGCGGGCAATGCGTCGCAGGAAGCGACGGGATTGTCCCAGCGGCTGAGGCTGGCGCGCGGATAAGCGTGCAGCAGAATGGCGTCGTAGCGTTGCCCGGCATTGGCCTGTTCGACGGCTTGCTGCCAGGAGAGCTTGTCCGGCCCCGGTTGATCGGTGTGATAGGTGACGTTGCTGCCGGCGAGGACCAGGTCGCTGGTCCACGCGGCGATGTTGCGCGATTCGGTGGCGGCCGGGCGTGGGGCGACGCGTTGTCGGCTGCTGCTGTCATCGATGCTCAGGCAGTCGCCGTTACGGGTAGCGTTTTGCAGCAAGTAGGTGCGGATCGCGACGCTCAGGGCTTTGGCGGCTTCGGCAGGTTCCGGTCTGGCTTCGCGCTGCAGAACGCGGGCGACGTATTCTTCGCGGTCCAGGCGGGCGACCAGTTTGTCCTTGAGCAAGAACAACTCGCCGTCGCTGTGGATATCGAGTTGATTGCCGTTGGCGAACTCAACGCGATAGTCACCTTGCAAAGGACCGGGCGCTAACACGCGATCCCCCGACAGCACGCGTTTCAGCGGATAACGCGCGAACAGGCCGACCTCGACGCACTTCCCCGCCTCCGCTGGCCATGACGAAGGCAACACCGTCGCCAATGCCTGACCGTAATTGCGCAAGACCATTTGACTGGTGCCACGCCCACCAGCCCAGATCGGCGTGCCATCCGCCGTCCAGCCAGCAAATCCGCCTTGGCGCGACGAGGGATCCTGATCCCCCAGCCAGCTCCAGGTTTTCACCCGCAACCGGCCGCCAAGCTCACCGACGACATTGCCGTCAGCAGCATTCAGCACCACATCGAGCAACACCCGCCGCGCCTGATCCTGCGCCGGCATCACGGCCAATACCTTCAGCAACTCAGCCACCGAAACCCGGGTCTGCGGTTGCAACGACGGCAAGTCCAACAACCACTTCGGTGCTTGTCTAGCCTGCCAATACTCGCGCCATTCAGCACCGGCAATGCCCAACCGGGCAGGCTCAAAGTACAAGCCGCAGGACTTCACCAACGCCTGATCACGATCGATCTTGCCGCCGCCGGTGCAGCAATAGACCTCTTCCTTCGATTGCCCGCGACACTCATAAGCCGGTTCACGCGCGCCGGTCTCCACCAGCCAGCCGTAGACAAACAGTTTCCACAAACTGCCCAGCGGCGTCTGCAGATCAGCAGGCAATGGCTCACGCGAGATCACCTGCGTCTGGCTCAACGAAAGCAATTCACCCTTGAAGCCCAGACGCAACGGCTCGTCCTGCGCTGTCGCCAGCGCAGGCATCAAACACAACAGCCACCAGACCAGACGCCGGGTCATGTCAGTGAACCGTGACCTGACCGAGTGCCGGCGTCTGTTCCTGAGCCTGGTTCTGCGGTGCGTAGACCTGAGTGAAACGCACCGGCGGCAGATTGAACTGGCCTTTTTGCGAGAAACGCACCAGATGACGCAGGCGCAATTCACCGCTCAGGGCATCCACCGGGATCGCGTAAGCCAGTTGCCCCGGTTCGAAACGGGCCTTCTCCAGCGAGGTCGGCTCGGTGCCGGCCTTGCCCATCAGCTTGATGCCCCACGTGGTGCGCTCGACGTCCGCGCCCGGTGGCAGCGGCACTTCGAGCATGCCATAGCGCAGCGGTTTCGCAGCCTTGCTGGTGATGATCACTTCGTCCAGGTACAGGCTGTCGCTGGACAACGGTTTGCTGCCGACCGCTTCGAGTTTGAATTCAAACGCTTCGTCACCCGGCACCAGACGCGACAGACGACGAGTGATGGTCACGGCCATCGAGTCCACTGGCGGTTGCTTGCTCTGGAAGCTCAACGCTGCACGAAGCGGACGCTCTTGCTCCCCGGTCAGCGACAACACTGCCGGCACGGACGCAGCACCCTGCCACGTCCAATACATCTCACCGGTATCACCGTATTTTTTCTTCCAGCCTTCACCCGGCGCCAGTGCGATGGTGGGCGAGGCCTGTTCGATGCTGCGTTGCAGCCAGGTCAGCGCCAAGGCGCGTTCCAGGGTCGATTGCTGCGGCAACAGGCGTTGCAACAACGCTTGCGCATGCGCCTGATCGAAAGCTTGCAGCGACAGGTTCAGCGCTTCGACAAATGGTTGAGAGCTGGCGGCCACTTGTTGTTGCGCAG
The DNA here is from genome assembly GCF_964063345.1 of Pseudomonas lini. Taxonomy (NCBI): domain Bacteria; kingdom Pseudomonadati; phylum Pseudomonadota; class Gammaproteobacteria; order Pseudomonadales; family Pseudomonadaceae; genus Pseudomonas; species Pseudomonas lini. Next base: position 5,477,335 of record NZ_OZ061318.1, on the reverse strand, counting down.
CCTCCAATTGACCATTGAACGCCGACGGCAGATTGACCTTGGCCTGACGCGCCAAAGACGCGGTCAGCACTCGAGCGCTGGCCAGCCCCAATGCCGAATCCGGATCGCTCATGACCAGGCTTTCTTCGCCATCGTCCATCATGCTCGCCGCATGGCCTTCGCCGGCTTTCACCAGATCGTCGATCAAACCGCTGAGCAGCGTGTTCACCGGCAATTGTATCTGCTTGGCGAACGACAGAATCAACGCGCGCTGCAACAGCGGCGTGTTCTGCGACTGCTTGGCGTACACCTCCAGCACCCGCTGCCAATGCTCCGGCGGCAGGCTCAGTTCCAGCGCTTTGCTGGCGTGCCAGTCGGCGTAATAGGCGTACGCGGTGAGGAACGCGTCCGGTTCACCGTCAAAGCCCCACCAGGTGAAGCTCGCCGACGGTCCGGCCATTTGCACCAGGCGCAGGCGGCTGTTCTGCATGATCAAACGCAAGCGATCGCGGATCTGCGGGTTCGACGACAAGGTCGGATAAGCGATGCTCAGCGGCAGCAAACGGCTGGCGGTCTGTTCGACGCCGCCGTACGGATAGCTCAGCAGATCATCAAGCGCCGAACGGAACAGCGCTTGCGGACTGTCATCCAGGCGCAGGCGAATATCCGTGGCGTCGGCCGGCAAGGTCAACGGCGTATCACCGCTAGCCACGTCCAGGCTCTGGCTCTGAGTCACCTGCCAGCCTTCGCCGGTCGCGGTCAGGCGCACGGCCAAGGCATCAGCGGTTTTGCCGTCCTGCACCAGCTCGGCGGTCCACTCGCCATTGGCCACTGTGAAAGCGGGCAATGCGATGTAGTTGATGCCGTTGTTCAAAGTGACTGGCACACGTTGTTCGGCGCCCGCGTAATGAATCACCAGTTCAGCCTTGACCGGTTTCTCGGCCTGACTGAAAGCGAACACACCGAGATCCGGTTTGTCGCTGTTGCGGAATTTGGTCGGGCCGCTCCACTTCAGGTACAGCGGTTTTTCCGAGCGCACGAACTGCTTCTTCTGCCCGACCTGGCCGTCATCGGCGATGGCCCGGGCGGTGATGCGCCAGCGGGTCAGCGAGTCCGGCATCTTGAAGGTGAAGCGGGTTTTGCCATTCGCATCGGTGATCAATTCAGGCTGCCACGCGGCGGTGTCGACGTCTTCGCGACGTGGCCGCTCCAACACTTTGACACCGCGCTCGCTGCGGTTGGCTTTGCCCGGTGCGCCTGGGCTGCCCGGCAATGCCACGTCGTAGCTGATGAACGACAAACTGGCGCTGGTGCGCACGTTGTTGCGGCGCGGGTGATAGAAGAATTGGTCGATGGTCGGCGCGACTTCCGGTTGCAGCGCGTAGACCATTTCATCGACCACACTGACCGTCAGGTGCGCCGGAATCGGCTTGCCGGCGAACTGCGTGGTCAGGTCAACCGACACGGTATCGCCGGGCTGATACGCCTCTTTATCGGTGGCGATTGCGACGTCGATTTGCGGCGCGATCACCTTGATGCCGGCGTTCTGGAAGCTGTACTGACCACCCTTGGTGTAAAGAACCGAGAACGTCAGGTTCGGCGCGAAGTTGTCCTTCACCTGGATGCGCGCGCGGTATTGGGTGTCGCTGAGTTTTTCCATCTTCAGCCAGTCGCTGCCCTTGGACAGCAGCGCGGTGGCCTCGACTTTGTCACGCTCAAGCGACAACAACGCATCGATGATCGGCTCGGGGAAAGTGATCAACGCGAGGGCTTCGTCGCCCGCCTTGTACTCGGGTTTGTCGAGGACGATTTCCACGGTGCCGGGCACCGCTTTGACGCCGTCGCCAGTGACCGAATGGCCGGTCGCACCAAGCACGCGGCCATGATCATCCTTCAGCGTCAGGTTGTAAGTGCCCGGACGGTCGAAGGCCAGGCTGAAGCCTTTATCTTTGGCGGCAAGTTTGCCTTCGCCAGTGGTTTGATCTTCAAGTCGCACCCAGCTGTAGCTGCTCGGGTTGACCGCTTTGCTTTGCTCGCTGCCACCTTCGTTGGCATAGCTGAATGCAACCTTGCCGCCCACTGCGCTGAACCGCTGCGGCGCGCTCAGACGGAAACTGGCGGCACCGCGGTCGATGAGGATTTCCTTGGTGGTCTTGACCCGATATGCCGCGCCATCGCTGGCGAACACGGTGAGCATGTAGCGGCTCGGTTTCTCGGCGGCGGGCAGATCGAGGCTCGCGTTGCCCTTGGCGTCGGTGGTCAGCTCGGCACTGGTCAGCTCCACCGGGAATTGCCCGAGGTATTGCAGTTCGTTATCGACCATCGACAATTGTTGGGCCCGCAGGCTCAGGCTCAACTTGGCGTTGGCCACCGGTTTGCCGTCCGGGTACAGCAGCACCAGACTGCCCTTCACCGGTTCGCCAGTGCGGTAATCCTGCTTGGCCAGGTTCAGGGAAATCTCGAAGTGCGGCTTGATGTATTCAGCGACACGGAAGGCACTGCTGTAGGCCTGATCCTTGTAACTGAAACGCAGTTCATAACCGCCCGCCACCGCGTTGTCCGGCAACTGGAAACGGCCCTGAGTACCGGCCTTGGAGTCGAGCTTCAGCGCCAGCGATTGCAGCGCGGTGCCCGTGGCGTCGAGTACGGTGACGTTGACGTCGGCAGCGGTCGGTGCCACGGAGTCCCGTGCATTCTTGAACTCGCGGCCGACGATTTTCAGCGACACCCAATCCCCCGGCCGATACAGCGGCCGGTCGGTGAACGCATAGAGTTTGGTGTCGTAGATTTCGCTGTCGTAATAGAAGTTCTCGGAGACGAACACCCCGCCCTCTTCGTCCTCGCCGATCACGAACGAACGCTCCGGGCTGACGTGTTTCAGACGCAGCAAACCGTCGGTATCGGTAGCGCCGCTGCTCATCACGCCCAGGCCGTCGGTCCACAGCACATTGACCTTGGGCACCGAACTGCCTTCGTGTTTGCGCGCGGCCCACACCAGCAATTCATCACCGGCAATTTTGCTCACGGCCACGGTGTTGGAGACGAAAACCATGGTGGTCGCGCGGTACTTGCCGATCAGCGCTTCCACCAGATACAGGCCTGGTTTCAGGTTGCCTAACGGGATGTACACGTTGCCCGGCGAGACACTGACGAACTCGCTGGAAGAACCGGCCAGGTTCACGCCCTCAGGCGGCTGGATCGGTTTGGCTTGCCACAGCGGATAACGGAATTGGCTGACTACCGGCAGGCCCGGAATCAACGCGAATTGCGGCTGAGCGTCGTAAGGCGTTGGCGCGGCGATGGCGGTGCCCATCTTCAGTTCCGGCACTTCCTCGGTGACTTGTTGGCGCGACTCGTAGGAAAACGCCCGCTGCATCACCCGACGGGATTTGCGGTACCAGTTGTCCCACAGGTACGCGAGGGTGTTCGACAGGCCTTCGCCCTTGAACTGGCCATCGCTGACCACGCGGTGCAGGTTCTTCTGGCGCTTGAGGAAATCCAGCGGCTTGTCGATGCGATACACGCGAATGTCCGCGCCGCCGTAAGGTTCCATGCGGAACCGGCGGTAATCGCGGCCCGGCGCTTCGAGGCGAACCATTGCCTGTTCGTCGCTGGCGAAACTGCTGTCGGCCAGCAGGAAGAAACTCTCACCGGCCACCGGCGTGTAGCCGCTTGGCTCGACGGTGTCTTCAGCGTTGACCGCGGCCAGCGGCATGAACAAGGCCAACAACAAAGGCAGTTTTGAGCAAATGCGCAGCATGCGGGCACCGATCATTGGGAGAGGAAGTTCAGTCGATAGACGCCGATGAAGTTGGGGTTGGCTGCGTCGGGTATCCATCGGGTGTCCTTCCATGTCATGAGTTGTTGCAGGCTTGCGGAGCGCATGCCGTTGTCAGTGGGGGTGGTAGTGCCGGTGTGATAGGCGATGAAGCGGCCCATCCAGATCATCAGGTGCTGGTCATCGCCCTGATCGAAAAACATCAAGTCGCCGGGCCGGGCCTGGGCTAGATCGCGGCCGACCAGATGACTGTTGAACTGAATCAGTTTGATCGCGTTGACGTAGGGCCCGACCTTGCCGCCGCCCTGCTGCCATTGCTGGGCGAGGCCGCGTTGGGCATCGCTCAGTTGCAGTTCCGGCGGCAGGTAACGATTGGACAGGCCATTGCTGCGCAGCCATTTGTCGTCATGAACTTTCAGCGCTTCGTTGGCGGCAAACCGCACCAGCCCGGCGCAGTCCTGCTGATACCAGCGCGGGCTCGGGCCTTGGGTCAGTTGTTCCTGAGCGATGCGCACGAACCAGGCGCGGAATACCTGGGACTGCTGCGGGTCGAGCGCTGCGGCTTCGCTGGCAAAGGTGCGAGACCCCAGCAACAACGCCAGCAGGCCGAGGCCTCGGATGAGTGCGGTCACAGGGCTTTCCACTCCAGCGGCAGCCATTGCCAGTGGCCGTCGGGCTCGCTGCCTTTGGGCAAGGTCAGGGCATATTTGCCATAGCCGCCGAGGGTGCGCAGTTTCGGGATCAGGTAGGTTTGCGCGGCGTTGTAAAACACCGGCTCCATGTCCTGCGGCAGGCTGTCGAGGGTTTCCTGTTGCATCAGTTGCGCCATGGAATCCGGGCCGAAGTAGATCGGCATCAGCAGGTCTTTCGGCACTACGTCAGCCATGGGCGGGAAACGCTTGTCGAGGGTGCCGAGGGCTTTGTCGACGAGTTTGTCGTCGAGGGAGAACAGCAGCGTCGAACCGTGGCGCGCCAGGCTTACGCGCATAAAGGCTTTGCCGGTGATCGCGTCCGGTTGCTCGGCATCCTTGGCCTTATAGGGGCCGAAGTTGGAGCTGACCTGGCGCTGCCACTGATGGGTCTGGCCTTGCTGTTTCTCGACCACCGGGAACGCGTGATCGGCAACGTTGCCTTCGTAGGCGCCGACCATCGAGCCGAACAGGTTGCCCAGGTCGCCGTCGAGTTTGGCGCTGTCATCGTCGTTCAGGCTAGCCACCAGCAGCGGCGTGTACAGGCGCGAATCGGCGTACCAGCACAGGCCGGCGGCACCGGCCATGTGTTCGGTCAGGGCTTGAGCCACGGACTCTTCGGCGCCGAGTTTCACCAGCAGCGGTTTCTGTGGTTCGGCGGCCAATGGCAAGGCGACGCAGGCGCTGGCGCCCATCGGCATGGCTTGCCAGATCGGTTTGAAGTCGAAGTCCGGCTGGTTGTCCAGTTCGTCCATGGCGAGGAAGCTGTGCCAACCCTTGTCATCCATGTCGAAACGCAGGCCGGCGAAGTTCGGGATGAAGCGCTGGTAACCCATGGCCAACACGCTGGAATTGACCGAGAGGCGCTGTTTCACCTCGGGCGTACGCGCTGGCAGGCCGAAGGCTTCAGGGAACAGTTTGTCGCCGTTGAGCAACGCGCCGATGGCCTTGGTCGAAACGCTGCCGGTGTCCTCCGAGGCGCCATTTTCCGGATCGTAGAGCTTGGCCGGATTGGACAGCACCACCAGTTTGTCGCCATGGGAGGCGAACACCAATGACTTGCTGGCGTTGTAGTTGAGCTGATAAAGCGTGACGGCGTCGGCGCCGACTTTCACCTCGCTGAGTTTGCTCAGCTGCGTATCATCCAGCGCCACTTTCGCCAGCGGCTCCAGCACCTTAGCCAGCCCGCCGCGATCCATCACCAACAGGAAATCCTTGAGACGCCCATCAGCCCCGCGCCACAGCGCCACATCCGCCGGTTGATCGAACAGCTGCTCGATCAGGCTGTCCTGCAGCTTCAGGTCATGCTCGTAAATGATCCGCCGCAGGCTGCCAATCAAACCGAGACGGTCGGCGTGGGCTTCGTAATAGAAGACGAAATCTTCGGTCAGGGTTTCCTTGAGAAACGGCACCGCCAGCAGATCCTTGGGCAATTGGCTCAGGGAGTGGGTTTCGAGCAAACCGTCCGGGCGGCTCATGCCCAGTTTGTCACTGGCCAGTTCCGCAGGTGGAGCCTTGGGTTTGTTCAGGAACCACCCCAACCCGCCTGCCACGCCGGCCACCAGGCACAGCCCGATTACCAGCGCCGGCCAGCGACGGGAAGTGTTGGCGGCAGGTGCGTCGGCGGCCGGGGAAACAGTCTTATCACTCATGTTCAAACCCAATTCATCCGTGGTGCGGGATGTTTAATAGTTGAAAGTCTTGACCAGCAGCAGGTCGCCGATCGCCCGCAAAGGCACGATGAAGGTCTCGCGTTTTTCGTCGACGGTGTTTTCGTTGAGCACCAGATTGATTTGCGAGGTGATCACCTCGTTCTGGTTGCTGGTCTCATCGAAGTTATAGCCGCCGCTGCCGAAGTTACCCCAATAGTTCACGTAAACCAGATAAGTGCCATGCATCGGCGCCGTCATGGTGAACATTTCTGGACCGGGGCCATCGACCCCGTCCGGGTCCAGACCGCCGCCATTGCTCATCGCCGGGCTAGCCCAGAACGCATGCTGGCCGTCGGGGGTAATGATGTGCAGATCGAGTTCGGCCTTTGGATCATCCCAGCCCAGCACCACGCGAATGCGCGCCGGCGTGCGCAGGTTGTTGGCTTCATAGAATTGAACGCGCTTGAGCGACTTGCCCTCGGAACTGCGCACTTCGACGCTGTTGGACCCGGCGCCGAACGCATACGGCCGGGCAAAACGCCCTTGGTCGTCGGTGTACAGATTCAGGGGATTGCCGTTGACCGCCAGGCTGTGGGGCCCCCGGAGCGTGCCGAGGGCCTTGAGCTGGCCTTCGATCATCGTGCGATTGCGCTGCACACCCCGGTCGATGGGCGGCGTAGGATAGGCGACTCGCGGATTTTCACTGCGGTCCAGCAGGCCGTGATAGCGCCAGCCGCCCACAGGCTCCGACAACTCGGCCGAGGGCTCGGCCCATGCCACCTGGGCGCAGACCAGCGTGGTCAGCAGTGAAAGAACACAACGCATGTAACGCCTCCTGCCATGCATAACGAAACCTGGCGCCCAATCCTCGGCGCGTTATTTGATCTGACTGCTGGACCGTCGGACCTCAAAAAATGAGGGCCCAGACGCCTAATGTAAGTTAAGGCGCGGAACCTGTGGGAGCGGGCTTGCCCGCGAAGATGGCGCCACATCCAGCATAGATGTCGCCTGACACACCGCTTTCGCGAGCAAGTCGGATCGCCGCACCGCCGCTCCCACATGGATGGATTGCGCTTAACTGACTGGCATTAGGCCAGAGGCCGGCAATATAACATTGCCAGCAGTGCAATTTTCTGCTCTTTTTGTGAACCAGGCGTTCTTTTACCCAATACCCCGATCGTCGCGCCCACTGCCATCGAACACATTCCGGGTCTTTAATAGTTGCAGGATTTCAAGCCACCCCACCCCACCCCAGCGCACACGCATCGGGAGACTCGTCATGAAAATCGTCGTCATTGGCGGCACCGGGCTGATCGGCAGACACCTCTGCAAAAACCTGCAAGACCTGGGGCATGAAACCCTGGCCGCATCACCCAGCACCGGCGTCAACGCCCTCACCGGCGAGGGATTGCAAGATGCCTTGCAAGGCGCCGACGTGGTGGTCGACGTGGCCAACTCGCCCTCCTTCGAAGACGCTGCCGTGCTCGAATTCTTCGAAACCTGCGGGCGCAACCTGCTTGCCGCCGAGAAAACCGCCGGGGTCAAACACCATGTCGCCCTGTCGGTGGTGGGCACCGAGCGCATGCTCGACAGCGGTTACTTCCGGGCGAAAATAGCGCAGGAAAAACTCATCAAGGACTCTGGCATCCCCTACACCATTCTGCGGGCCACGCAGTTCTTCGAGTTCATCGGGGCGATTTCGCACTCGGGCGTGCAGGAAGGCGACACCGTGCGCCTGACTTCCGCCGAGCTGCAACCGATTGCCGCGGTCGATGTCGCGACGGCGATGGCGAAAGTCGCCGTGCAAGCGCCGAGCAATCAGACCCTCGAAGTGGCCGGCCCAGAGCGCTGGCCGCTGGTGGAATTCGTGCGCCTGTTTTTGCAACACACCAACGACCCGCGCCAGGCCCAAGCGGACGACACGGTCCCTTACTTCGGCGCGCCAATCGATGACCATTCGCTGACGCCGGGAGAACACCCTATCATCGGGCCGACGCGCTTCGAAACCTGGCTCAAGAGCAGCGTTTGATACTCAAACGATGCCTACACCAACCGCTCAATTTTCTGATGCTGCCAGACCATTTTGTAATACAGCGTCTGCAGGATCAGCATGCCCAGATACGCCACCGGAAACGCCATCCAGACACCTTGCAGCCCAAAGCGCGCATCCAGCAGATACGCCACCGGCAACTGCACCCCGACCACGCAAACGATCGAAACCGCCATCGGCACCAGCACCGTGCCACTGGCGCGCATGATGCCGCCGACAATCGCCTGAAAACCAAACACCAGCAGGCTCCAGAGCATGATGTGCAACAGGTGTTCGGCCATCGCCCGCGTGGAATCATCCGTGAGGAACAACCCCAGCAACCAGTGCGACAGCAGGTAACCCAACACCACCAGACCGCCAGTCAGGCACACGTTGATCAACAACCCCGTGCGCAAAATCGGCCCCATGCGCTCGATGCGTCCGGCGCCAATGGCCTGTGCGCCGAGAATCGATGCGGTGATCGCAATCGACAGCGCCGGGAACTGCACGTAATTGACGATCTGCGTCACCGCCCCGTACGCCGCCGTCGCCTGAGAACCGTGCTGGTTCACCAGCGCCAGAATCACCAACTCCGACACCGACAACACCACCATCTGCAACCCGGTCGGCAGCCCGATGCGCAACACCTTGCCGAGGATCTCCAGATCCAGCCGCATCGACGCAAACATCTCTCGATCCGGCGCCAACGGATGCCCCTTGCGAATCAACCGCCACGCCAGCCACCCCATCGCCGACAAGTTACCCGCCAACCCCGCCCACGCCGCACTCTGAATCCCCATCGGCGGCAACCCCAACCAACCGAGAATCAACGCCGGCGTCAGCGCCAGCCCAACACACGTCGACACCACCAGCGCCAACAACGGCGACACCGTATCGCTCACCCCACGCAGCAACTGCGTGAACAACACAAACACCAACAGCGACGGCAAGATCCACATCATCACATGCGCATACGCCACCGCATCGTCCAGCACATCCACCGGCGTCCCCAACCCCTGCAACGCCGGTCGGGCAAACACACTGCCCAACACCGCCGCCACCAACCCGATCATCGCCCCCAACAGCAACGTCGAACCAGCAATCGCCTTCACCAAATGCAACTCGCGAGCGCCCCAGGCTTGACCGATCAACACCCCGGCGCCCGCGCCAAGTCCGATGACCAAAGCGATGAAGAAGAACACCACGGGGAACATACCCGATACCGCCGCGAGAGCCTGGGTGCCGAGCAATTGGCCGATGTAGATGCTGTTGATCGTGCCGGACATGGATTGGAGGAAATTGGAGAGGACCATGGGGGCGAGGAATAGGAGGTAGGTTTGCCAGAGGGGGTGGTGGGTGGTGGGGGTTTGCATTGAGGTTCCGTCTCGGGTGGGGATAGGACACTACATAATCGGAGGATTGTAATTGGATTTACGTAGGCATGAACAATGGAACTTGATGCCGGTGAGATTGATTTTTTAAATGTGTTCGCTAGGAAACACGAACAGAAATACGCAGATACATCACGAGGATCTTGGTGGCGGAAAATGCATCTACGCTCAATCCAACCCCAGACGGGTTAAGCACACCACCAAAGGAAGGTACCCATGCTTTATATACCGTGTATGAAGGTAGGCAGAACGATGTAAAAGCACTGATTAATCTAGAAGATCCACGTAAAGAATTGGTATCCCCACTTCTCAACATGAGAGGCATGGAGCGTCATCTTAATGATTTTCTTGCGGGCTGGGGTGACCACCCTTATTTGATGGATATATCTAGATCCCCGCTTGACATTGCCAGCGACGTGATAGGTGAAAGAGACCTGCACAATCCAAAAAACCACTTTGAAAATAAACGCAATTGGTTCGCAGAGGTGAAAGCAAAAAACAACTCATTAATCCCAGTCGTATCTTGGCTGGATACTGACAACGCCCGCGACATCATACAACTGGCAAGACTATTGCTAACAGACTTCAACATCATCGCAGTCAGGGTTGTTTGCCCCCCTGAAATTGTTGGCCAAGCTGGGACAGGGCCATAAATATTCTAGACGCCATATCAGCCCCAGAAAACATACTTGTCATTTTGGATTTCGGAGATAAATCTCCAATATCCACTATCAATGGCGGCACTCTCGATCACATCTTATCCGCACTAAACAACTACGAAGTTCATAGCACAACCCTAATTAGCTCATCATTCCCAAGTCAAAAACCTCAATCAGGAAGCTCCAGCACCGCCATATGTCACGACATTGTTTGGCAAGCTGAGGCCAAACAATTAAATGACTCAACAAACTTAATTTATGGCGATTACGCGGGCACCAACCCTGGCGCCGCAGTTGAGTATATCCAAGGCATGGCCGTCATACCCTTCGCCAGTTATTACACACCTAATGAATGGTGGTTGAAACGCCTGGGAAGAGATAAAGAATTCGAAAATTATGTTCAGTTAGCAAGAGATATTCGTCAACTGCCTGACTACCACGGAGATGATTTTTGCTGGGCGACCAGAGAATATGGACGTATCAGCCAAACTAGTGAGCGGTATGGTAACAACGGAGTGTGGAACGGCCTAAGAGCCAATCAACATATTTGCGCGACGCTCCAATTTCTTCAGCAAGATGATGGCGACAACGTATCCATCGACGACATATTCTGACCTCCAGAATAACGAACCTTAAGCCTGCTTAAAACCTTATCTCGAATAAGCTCCCACTCCAGCGCCTCGATCACTTCGAGGCGCACCTCCTTTATCCTCATAGCACTTTTCGTTTCAAGTTGAAATTCTTTGCAAATCTCATCTAATTCCGACCGCCACAATAGCCCTGTGAGTGTAAATTTATCGCGCAACTTATTGTGGGTGGCTTTCCTGACCACAGCGATAGATCCAAGATCATCAACCACAAGAATTCCGACGCTCCGATGAGTTACGCCGAACGCTTTCTCGATGTGTTTGGAATGACAGCAAAGCCAAACCTGATCAAAACAACTGAGATACGCATCTTGCTGCCCTTCCCATCGGGACAAGCTATCTGAGGCGGATTTTATTTCGAACGCCGTTAGCTGGCCGTTGGCATGCACAAGATCTGCGCGCCTTGCTTTGTTGATGAAGCAAAGCTCCCCAATGAAGACATCGCCCTCACCATGAGGCATGGTCTTGGCGACCCATTTTTTGAGCAGTTCGCGGATATGATCTGGATTGTGCATGGCGCAGGAGTATAGCTTCTCTCCCCTCTGAAACCTATGCGTCATATGATTCCAAGAGACGCAGGAAAGGTTCGTCCACCACTTCCTACACCAAGCTCAGATTCCTGCACCTTGCCCGCCTAGCCCGTTGACGCTTATAGTCCGTCCGTCGCCCAAATGGCGACCAGATTTGGCGACCTGCAGATCGGATCAGTCCTTCATTAATCTGATTCGGAGTTTCACCTATGGAAAGATACATGCCCCTCACCGGAATCGACCTGATCCCGGCCTCCCTGCTCATCGACACCCAAGCCCCCCTCGATGTCCTGCACGCCATGGCCGACTACCGCATTCGCGCCGTCACCCAAGTACTGGAAAACATCGCATTCCGCGCCGAGATCGGTTGCGACACTGTGGTGCTGTCGGACTTCTCCAAACTGCTGGCCATTCCGTTGCGCGATGGCTGTGATTTGATGGATGTGATCGGTAGACGCTTGCGGGCGCAGGCAGCGGAGTAAATAAAAACGGGTGCCTTACGGGCACCCGTTTTTTTGTCGGTGATCGCGCAGAATCATAGAATCCATCGCTCACCTCACTTCGCAAAGACAGTGAATGCCTTCCTGATAAGAAGTCAGAAGGTGTGAACCTTATTCAGGACGATGCAGAATGGCTGCAAAAAGCCCCGCACTTCAACCGAAGGCGGGGCTTTTGAGCTGGCTGGCGTCACTTCACATCAGTTACATCGCGGTATGGAAAATCTGCTCGATCTCGTCCTGATTGGCAGGACGCGGGTTGGTAAAGCCGCAGGCATCCTTCATGGCATTGGCTGCCAGGATCGGGATATCGTCGGCCTTGGCGCCCAGTTCGGCGAGGCCGCTCGGAATACCGACATCCGAAGACAGTTTACGGATGGCGGTGATGGCTGCGGCGGCGCCTTTTTCCGCATCCAGATGCTGGGTGTCGACACCCATTGCGTTAGCGATATCTTTAAACCGGGCCGGGCATACGCTGGCGTTGAAGCTGGCTACATGGGGCAGCAGGATCGCATTACAGACGCCGTGAGGCAGGTCGTAGAACCCACCCAGTTGGTGCGCCATGGCGTGGACATAGCCCAGCGAAGCATTGTTGAAGGCCATGCCGGCAAGAAATTGCGCGTAGGCCATATTTTCCCGGGCGGTCATGTCGTCACCCTGGGCAACGGCAGTGCGCAGGTTGGCCGAGATCAATTCCACGGCCTTGAGTGCACAGGCATCGGTGATCGGCGTTGCCGCAGTCGACACGTAGGCTTCGATAGCGTGGGTCAGTGCGTCCATGCCGGTCGCGGCGGTCAGGCCTTTGGGCATGCCTGCCATCAGCGAAGGATCGTTGACCGACAACAGTGGGGTGACGTTACGGTCGACGATGGCCATTTTAACGTGCCGGACTTCGTCGGTAATGATGCAGAAACGGGTCATTTCACTCGCCGTGCCGGCGGTGGTATTGATCGCAATCAACGGCATCTGTGGCTTGGCGGATTGATCCACGCCTTCGTAATCACTGATGTGCCCGCCGTTGGTGGCGCACAGGGCAATGCCCTTGGCGCAGTCATGGGGTGAGCCGCCGCCCAGGGAAATAATGAAATCACAATCGCTACGGCCAAGCAGCTCGAGGCCTTTCTCGACATTGCTGGTCGTCGGATTCGGTTTGGCGCCATCAAACAGGGTGGAGTTGATGTCCTGCTGGGCCAGAAGGCTGGCTACCTTGGCGGCCACGCCAGCTTTGGCCAGGCCTGCATCAGTGACGATCAAGGCTTTACGGAAACCATATTTGCGGATGGCGAGCATCGCTTCGTCGAGACTGCCAATGCCCATCATGTTCACGGATGGAATGAAGAAGGTGCTGCTCATGATAAATCCTCTTTTATTCTGGAAACCCGGAAATCAGGTGAGGTTTTCTACTCATATCGCAGGCTGTGAGGCTCGTCTGATTGTCATCAATGACAACGTTCAGCGGGAGACGGTGCTGCATCAAGTGTTCAGACGAACAGTGTTTTAAGATGCAGTGATGGATGGGCCATTACAGCCGGTATCTTTTGATCGTGGGATTGAGCCTAAACCTATGACGCCAGACTGGAATGGTCCTTTAGTTTTCATTGGCACCTCCTTTAGTACTGGGAGGTAATGCGCCCCGACAAGGCCGTCGCGAGACTGGGTAGATGAATTGGCCCTGATGAGACATTTACTGCCTGGCTTGATCAGAGTGTCCAGCAGCACCGAACCTTCTCACGCTGATTGTCTGCGCCAAGTGCCGGGCGATGTGCCGAACTGGCGTTTGAATGCGCGACTGAACGCGGCTTCGGATTCGTAGCCAACCGCAAAGCCGATTTGCGCCACATTACCGCGACCTTCGCGCAGCTGTTGAGCCGCTACGTGCATACGCCAGAGCGTCAGGTATTGCATCGGCGGTTGTCCGACCAGTGCCGTGAATCGCTCCGCGAATACCGAGCGCGACATGCCCACTTCAAGCGCCAGGGCTTCTGCAGTCCAGCCCTCGGTTGGACGAGCATGGAGCAGCGCCAGTGCGCGCCCTATATGCGGATCTCGCAAACCCGCCAGCCACCCGCGCCGCTCAACGGGGAGGCTCGCGACATACTGGCTGACGGCTTCGACGAATAGCAATTCGGAGAGCTTGGCGATGACCGTTGTCGAGCCGAGACGCCCCGCCGAAATCTCACTGACCGCGAAACGGAATGAGCTTTCAATCCAGGCTCCCGAAGCCGTCGCGCGCAAGTCTAATTTCAATAAGGAGGGCAGCGACGAAAGCAACGGACTGAAGGGGGTTTCAGAGCCGAGGAATCCGCACAATAGTTGCGTGACTTCGCCGCCCCCGCCGTACTTGATTCGTGAAATAGCGCCGACTTCTGGGGGCTGAATAACTTCGCCCGCCGGCATGGGTGCAATGCTCAGGTCGCTGCCAAAAGAATGAGCGTCATTGTGAGGAAGCAGAACGAGTTCGCCTGCCCGAACGTCAATGGCGGCACCACCGTCGACTTGTAATTGCATATGCCCTGCGGCGACAAAATGCGACGCAATGATATGTCGAGGTGCCGCCAGGAACGGTTTGCAATCGTCCGCAGAGATTCTTCCCTTGATGCACCAGGGCGCAGTGAATTCCGCCTCGAGGAAGACCCCTCCAGACAGCCGAATCACACGCAACACATCCGAAAACGCATCCAACAATTGCCAGCCCTCCTTTCCGGAGTCCGGAGCATGTAATCAGGCGGACCGGTCATTCACCGCCTGAACTGCGAGGCCCAGATTAGCACCAACGCGGACTCAGCGATCGAGACTATCCCCAGAGGCTTCACCGATGGTCATTGGCTCCGACGTTAACCGTAATTGCCCCATTCCAACTCGACCAGGCAAGCAGGAGATCGATATGAACACCGTTGCTACCCTACCCAGCTCAGATTCGGACAACGCCGACCGTTATGCTCAACTTGTCAGAGCATCGAAGAAAGCGGAATGGCAGATCGATCGTGATTTGCTACAGGACCGGAGTTTCGACTTCTCGCGCAAATTCTTGCCCGACGGACTGTCGCGAATCGACCGCCTGACCTTTCTCGACACGGACGAGGCGCGCCTGCTCAGTCAGATTCAGGGCCGAACCTATGCGTATATCTTTGGCTTGGTCGAGCGTTTTATCAGCGCCAAAATGCTCGATCAAGGTCGAGCCCATGTCTTTGACGATCAACTCGCACTCGAAGCGCTGGTGCGCTTTTCTAACGACGAGATCAAGCACCAGGAGCTGTTCCGGCGCATGGAGACGATGATGGGTTCGCAATTGCCAACGGGATATCGTCAAGTTGCCGATCCAAACGATGTGGCGCGCTCGGTACTTGCGGCCAGCACCTGGTCGGTGCTGGCGCTGACCTGTCATATCGAGCTGTTTGTTCAGGCGCACTACGTGCAAAGCATCGCCCCGCGTGAGGAGCTGTGCCCACTCTTCAAGGATGTTTTCAAGTTTCACTGGAAGGATGAAAGCCGGCACGTCGTACTCGATGAACTGGAGTGGAAAGCTGAGCACGCGAAACTCTCGCCAACCGAGCGCGACCAGGCAGTGAACGATCTGATTGCACTGGTGGCGGCCGTCGATGGAATCCTGCAGGCACAATCGGTATCCGATGCCGACTACTTTATTCGCAATGTTTCACGATCATTCAGTGTCGATGAGACAGCACAAATCAACGCCTGCGTGCTGAGCGCCTACCGCTGGCAATACATAATCTCGGGCGTGGAGCATCCACACTTTGGCCGGTTGCTTACGCACATGACAACACCCGCACAGATGTCCACGATTCAGGCCGCACTGACGCCAATCATGAGCAATTGATCGACAGGGGCGGCCGACCGTGCGTCGGCCGCCCGGCTGTGGGATGACGTGCTGAAAAAATGATTTATCGAGGCTGGCGCCATGACAATCCCGATGTGGATGTTGCTTGGATTTGCGACCTGGACTTTGCTGCTGTTGATGGCAACCGTCGGGGTGTATCGCTGGGTCAGAATCTTGTTCTCGAATGTTCCGATTGCCTCTTTCCGATGCGATCAGCTCGAAGGCGAGGATTGGTATCGACGTGGGATAAGAGCACACGCGAACTGTGTGGAAAATCTGCCTGTCTTCGGCGCCATTGTGTTGGTGATTTCAACTCTTGGTGTCGACGGCCCTGCAGTGAGCTACTTGTCCGTAATCGTCCTGATTGCCCGCGTGTGTCAGTCTCTGATTCACGTATCCCATGTGCAAACCAATACGTTCGTGGCGGTTCGGTTTACCTTCTTTTTCGTTCAGTTGGTCTGTTTTCTCGCGCTCATTGTTATAGCCGCTAGTTATGGCGTATGAATCTCTAAAAATAGAGAGATGAATCCAGGCCTGGTGCTCAGGAAAATCGAGAGTCACTTTATCTGATTCAATGGATAAAGACCGGCAAGCCGCGGGGCATCAAAAATGACTATGTGTGCCGACACGATGGCTGATATCTTTCCCGCGCACCAAATCGCGCCCAGTCGACGCCGACCCCATCAAGGAAGATAAAAACGATGAAAACATTACTCATCGCTTCGCTAGGCATTTTATCGCTAGTTCAAACATCACTATCCTTCGCGGATAATGTTAATGGAAAAAACCTCTACTTACAGCGATGCACCATGTGCCACGGAATAGATCTAAAAGCAACAGGACCACTGGCCAATAAAAGCAATCCCCCTACACCTGACCTAACAACATCCGCTTTCAAAAAACGATTAAATGATTATCCGGGCGTAATTGTATCATCGATAATACTTCGTCCAAATGGAGACTTGATTCCCAGAACTTTGCGAGAGAATGGTGTAAAGCTATCGCCGCACTCATGGACGATTAAAGATCTGCGCGATTTAAATCAATACATGGGTGGTGTGATCTCAAAAAATCGATGATTTTTGAGATGAGAGTTAGGCACAGAAATCTAAAAGCCATTTTGAGGGCCTGTGGGGCAATGCCGGTGAGCCAGTCGACCTCTGGCGGGCACATCGCTAATGAACAATCTCGGATTAATACAAGCTCGGGCGGCACTTCGCATCCAGCAGCAGTCGGCTACGGTCGTGACAGGCAAGTAACGGCCAGAAGCGGACATTGCAAAACAACAACAATGTTTGACCGTATCTGTAATGGCGAACAGATTGCTGCCATTCTCAAGCATTGCTGTTGTAATGTTGGTTTTTCTGCCTAGAAATTATGTAGAGGCCGACCACACGGCTAGCTCATAGCCATCTGGGTCGATGAAGTGGAAACGGCGCCCACCTGGGAACGAGAAAACTTCACGACTAATCGTAGCGCCTGCTGCCTTGAGCCTGAGCTCAGTACACTCTAGATCTTCCGCGTAGAGGATGATCAATGGCCCGCCCGTGCGCACAGTTTCTCCTGTAGTGAATCCACCTGTCATACGACCGTCGCTGAACTCGCTATAAGTCGGGCTGTAGTCGACGAAACTCCAGTCGAATACGCTTCCGTAGAAGGCCTTGCTTCGAGCTATGTCGACGACATTGAACTCGATGTTATCGATCTGACGGTCTTTTCCTCGAATGCCCATTGACGCTTCCTTGCTGATTAGGAGGAAGCGAGTTTAGGGCATTCGGCCATACATGTGTTGATGCGCGTGGCTATTACCGTCTATGTTCATTGCAGGAATTGACGAGTGACTGCTAAGGGTCGATGCGTTAATCCACTACGAACAACTTGGCACCCGTCGTGCTGGAAGATCGATGCCCCTCAGCGTTGCTGCCCACCTGATAGCTCATCCCCGCGGTGAGTGTGAACTGACGACCATCCTCCAACTCCGTGTGCAACTCGCCTTCCAGGCACAACAGGATATGACCTCTCCAGCACCAGTGATCGGCCAGATAGCCAGGACTGTATTCAACCATCCGCACACGCGTCGAACCAAACTGGCAGGTTCGCCAATAGGCGGTACCCGTCTGTCCAACATACTCCAGAGGTTCGACAGTCGACCAATCGGTCGTACCAAAGGGAACAGCGGTCAGGTACATGGTTGCCTCATCAATGAAAGGGTGTCTGTGACACCGTACCCATCCAGTGATCCTTTCGATAGACACAGATACCCCGCATTTATGAGATACAGGCGCCCGCTCAAGCGTGAAAGCTAAAGGAAGCTCTCGGCCAAAAGCAGTCACTTACAGCCCCAAAAAAAGTGAGCCATAACAGCGTATGGGATATCTTGCCGGCCTCGAAACCGACTTGTACTCATGGAGGAAAAATTGCGGATTTACATTTCAGGTGCTTCGTGTGCTGGCGTGACCACTTTGGGTCAAAACCTCACAACTCTGCTCGGTGTACGACATGTCGATGTCGATGATTATTTCTGGATGCCCACCAACCCTCCTTTTACGACCAAGCGACCTCCCAGTGAGCGTGTGTCATTGATCCAGCAAAAGTTCGGTGACGACGATTGGGTTTTGACCGGTTCTTGTATGGGCTGGGGAGAAGCGCTGATTGCCCATGTCGATCTGATTGTGTTCGTTGTAACACCAACGCCCGTTCGCCTCGAACGGCTGGCCGCACGCGAAAAGGAGCGCTTTGGAGATCGGATAGCACCGGGTGGTGACATGCATGAGATACATGTGGCCTTTCGGGAATGGGCCTCGCAGTATGACAACCCGGACTTTTCAGGACGCAACCGGGTATGGCACGAGGCGTGGCTATCAGAACAAACCGCTCCGGTCTTACGGATCGACGGGATGGACAGTGCTGAAACGATGGCTGCGGATGTCATTCATGCGTTGTCGCAAGTATCGCAATAGCTCAAAACTTGGACGGCCGAAGCTCGGCCCTCAACACGCTTTAGTGATGTACGTTTTGGGTCGCTTTGTGCCACTCGCGACGGGCAGAAAACGGCCAATTTCGGCCCGTCAGAAAAGACCAGAAACGGCCCGAAGGGGACATCAATCTTTGGCATTAATACTCTTGCTGTAGTTAGCAGAACGCAGAAATGCTCAAATTACCGGACCTGAAACACTGGGCGGCGCATCAATCCGAAAACTGATTCGTGTCCGGATTGTCTGCTTTGGGTTTTGGATTCAGTTACCAAGTAGTTCTACCAGAAAAGGGAGCGACCCTATGAAGCCCGTCAGAATTCGTACCCTACAAAGTACTGATGCTGAGGCGTTGCTGGCGTTTGAATTGGACAATCGCGAGTGGTTCGAGCGTTTCATTGACGCGCGCGATGCTGCTTTTTACTCGCTGCAGGGCGTCACCGATCACATTGCGGCTTATTTGTCTGATTTGGCCGCCGGAACCTGGCACCCATTTGTCATCGAAGAGGCTGGCGGAAAATTAGTTGGACGGGCGAACCTGAAAAGCATCGACATGTCCGAGCGGTCGGCAGAAATTGGCTATCGGATTGCTCAAAGCGCCTGTGGACGAGGACTGGCAACACTGGCGGTGAAGCATATGATCCAGGAGGCGCAGTTACATTGGAACCTTAAACAACTGGTGGCCAACGTATACGCTGGAAATATCGGCTCGGCAAAAGTACTCGAACGGTGTGGCTTCTTGATCGAACCTCTCCCCCGGCAAGAAGGGACAGAGCACGAATATTGGTTTGGTCTTTCGATTTAGTTGAAAAAAGGACGCCTTGCCAGCTGTCCGTTTTTTTTACAATTGGCCATCGCAGTTTCTGACAACGAACCCGGCTGATACACAGAGGTCAAAGCAGGTGATGACGTCGCCAATGATCAAAGACCTCATTCAAGGGCGAAGTCAGTAGCTCACATACTTTAGGGTGCGCCGGATAGTTTCAGCAGGCTCGGATTCTTCCGAGGGGATGGTGCTGGCTGCTGCTCACATCCAATGCTCCCGTATCGGAGTACTAACATGACTCAGTCAATGCGGTTCTTCCTATCGATCGTCCTTGCGACAGCTTCACTGGCATCGGCCAGCTTCTTGAACACGGCGGGTGCGGCAACCGCCGAGGATCTGGATGTCGACTCTCGGCAAGCGCTGCAAACGCTCTACAAGTCCACGCCATTTGCTGAAAACATTTCGCACAAAGCCAAAGCGATTCTTGTCTTCCCGAAAATCATCAAGGCGGGCCTTGTGTTTGGCGGCAGCTATGGCGAAGGCGTACTGTTGAAGGACAAGAAAGTTGAGAATTATTACAACTCCGTAACCGGGTCCTGGGGGCTGCAAGCCGGCGCCCAGTCGTATGGCTATGCGGTTTTCCTGATGACCGACAAAGCCGTCGACTATGTACGTAAAACCAAGGGTTGGGAAATCGGCGTAGGCCCCACCGTTGTAATGGTTGATGAAGGGGTGGCGAAGAATCTGTCCAGCACGACAGTGAAGGACGATGCCTACGCGTTCATTTTCGACCAGCAGGGATTAATGGCCGGGATCAGCATCGAAGGAACCAAGATTTCCCTGATCAAGCGCTAAAACCGGTGTTTGGCGCATGGATGCGCCAGTCCATAAATGCGCCCTCTTGAAGCCATGCGCAGTCCAGCTGCTGATTAAAGCGCTCTGCCCAGTCAACGACCTATACCAGCACTGTCAACCAGGCCGACACCAGCAGCAAAAAAGCCAGTGCCGTGTTCATGCGTTTGAACGCCTGTGGCGAACCAAAAGCCCGAGCACTGCCCACGCCGAGTAACGCCCACAGGGTCATGCACGGCACGGAGACCAACAGAAACATCAGCGACAACACCACCAGCCGCAGGGTCTTGTCGCCGCCACCGACAAATACGCTGACCACCGCCACCGCCATCATCCAGACTTTGGGGTTGACCAATTGCAGAGTGGCGGCACCGAACACGCTGAGCCCCTCGTCGCGCGGGGTGGTCGGGTCCAGGGATGGCGGTGCGCTTTGAAAGATCTGCCAGGCCAGCCAACTCAACCAGAGCACCCCGGCCCAAGCCATCGCCTGCTGCACACGCGGAAACTGCAGCAGCGTTTCGCCTACGCCGAGCCCGACTGCAAACACAATCAGCGCCGCCGCCCCGCAGGCGCCAAAAATAATCGGCAGCGTGGCACCCAGCCCCCGCCGCGAACTGTGGCTCAATACCAGAATATTGGTCGGCCCCGGGGTGATCGAGGCAACGAACGCAAACAGCAGGAACGGAAACAACGACTCCATGACTCAGACTCCCTGAAGGCGCAGCGAAGGGGCAGAAAAGAACAGCGAAAAAGACATGGCATGGACTCCTTGATCGAATAGGAAACCATGGTCGCGAATCAGCGGGATTCAGTCTGGAAGGTTTGAGCAGCGCTTGCGGTAATCCGCTGGCGTGAGCTGGTAGGCACGGCGAAACCAGCGCCCCATATGGCTCTGATCGGCGAACCCGAGGGCACTGGCCACCTGCGCCGGCGACTCGCCACGCGCCAGCAGCTGCCGTGCCTTGGCCAGGCGCAGCTGGATCAAATAAGCATGAGGCGCCAGCCCAAAGGCTGCCTTGAAGGCCCGCGTCAGGCGAAAGCGATCAACCCCACAGGCTTGGGCCAGATCATCCAGCCCGATGTCTTCATAGACATGGGCATGCAAATAGTCACGCGCGACCTGGGCCACCCACGGCAGGCGCGGATCAAAGGCCTGACGCTTGCGCCAATCAAGGTGGCAAGTGAGCGCCCCCAACAAGGTGTCGATGGCGCTCTGGCGCACAATGCGCAAGTCGCCCTCATGGAGCGCGTGGAAGGCTTGAAAAATGGCAGTGGCCAGGCGCTGATCCTGGCTCAGGGTGTCGGCAAAACCCGGCTGACTGTTGGCCGGCGCGTGCTCGAACAACGCGTGCAACTCCCGCTCCAGCCAGTGCGGATCGAGGTAGAGCATGGAATAGGTAAACCCCTCCTCGGTCGGCGCATGCCCATCGTGGATCTCCCCCGGCTCCAGCATGAATACCTTGCCCGGCGTACTGAGGTGGCGAACGCGCCGGCAATTGAACTGCTGCACCCCCTGCTCGGTGACCCCCACCAGAAAACTGTCATGCCAGTGCGGATCGTAGGCATGCCCCTGAAAATGGGCACGAATCGATTCAATCCCGGTATCGGCGTCCTGGGACAGCTCAATCCAGTTGCGTCTATCCACGCAAGGCTCCCTAGGTAATGGTTCAGCGTTGATCTGTGCGGACGACCAAATTACCGCGCAATGGAAAAGAACGTTTAGAAGATTTGTGCAGATTGGTTGTTAACACGATTCCATAAAACCACTGCTTTCTACCTGTAATGACAGGAAGCTTCGCTACCCTTCAGTGAGTCCCTTCCCGCACCAACCGCCTGACCTCGGCCTGTATGGCATAAGCCGGCGCCTCCACAGCATTGAAGTCTTGTGTATACCGCTGGGCAAATCCTTCTACCCCCCACTCCTGATACTGCTGCACATGCTTTAATTCGTGAGCCCAGAGCGCGATGTTCTGCTCTGCGGTTTGAGCGTCCCGGAAGAGGATGATGTCGATCAGCGTCACGGCACCGACATCGGGGTTTTGCAGCATGGCAGTCGCGGCGTTGAATTGGCCGTTGTCGCTAACTTTGTAGCGCGCGGCATCGAGAACGCTGGGGGCGTACCAGCGCAGCAATTGCTCGCGGATGTGCGGTGGAACGGGTTGGATGCCGGCGCTGGCTGCTTCAGCGCGGGCTTGGGTCAGCCACAGCGCCAGGGCAGGTGCTGCGATCTGGTAGATGCCATCAGGCAGGGGACCGAGTAGCGGTCCCACGTCTGGCAGGCAGATGCAGCCGTCCAGGCACACTTCTTTCTCACCAGCCGGGCAGGCGTTGGTCTGGGCTGGCACTTCAAGCGTCAGGCAAAGAACAAACAGCGCCACCAGGCGCGTGGTGATGGGCGGCATCGGGCACTCCAGGGACGGATGTAGCGCAAACGGTGGGTCACAATTGATCGACGACCCGCGTAGCTTTAGCGTAGTCCCGAACCAAGGCCCCCAAGATAATCGCAGGAAGCGACAGACCACCTGCTCACGGCTGAGAATGCACGGCTTTGCTTGAACGAAAGACCACCCAACTCGCCGCCACTAACACCCACGCAGCAATACCGCCATACACCATCACCCAGCCAAACCCGTGTGCCAAAGCTGCGTTGGCAACATCAACCGGAATCGTAGCCCCCTGGCCAGTCTGCGCCCACAGGGCAGAGTTGCCGGATGAAATATTTTCCGCCAGCAACCTCAGTTGCACATCATCGGGCGCGCCAGATAACTGGTTGCGCAGGGAAGACAGGATGCCTTCCACCAGGATGAATCCCATCAGCGCGATATTGATTGCAAGGCTGATCATACGAGCGCTGATATCGATGCCCGATGCCATGCCAGCACGCTCACTGGGCACCGATCCAGTGGTGGTATTGGTGACAGGTGTATTGGTCAGCCCCAGTCCGATCCCGGCGATCAGGCAGCCAGGAAGCATCGTCAGCCAGCTGGCATGCGTGACACTGCTGCCCCATTTCATCAGCAGGAACCCCAGACCTATGGTGAACAAGCCAGCGGGAATCACCACATCAGGTCGATAACGCAACGCCAAGCGTTCGCCCAACGGCGGGATAAACAGTGTCGGCAGCGTATACGCCAGTAGCGCCATACCGGTACCGATACTGGCGTAGCCCAAGCTATTTTGAAAGTACAAAGGTAGGTAGATCATGAAGGGCCAGAAGCTGAAGTTCATGCCTGCCGACCCTAGCAAGGCACCCGAGAAGCGGCGGATGCGAAATACAGAGAAGTCGAACATGGGATCGACATAGCGTCGCTGGGCGATGACAAAGACAATGAAGCTGACCATTGTCACAATCAGGCTGATGATGGCCGAACCGCTGGAGAAACCCTCCCCTGCTCCCTGAGTGATGAACCAGGAAAGGCCTAACACTGCCAGCGATAACGAAATAATGCCCAACACATCCAGCCTGCGGCGCTGCGGATCACGTGATTCATCGACACCGACGAGCACCAGCACCAGCGCAAGCACGGCAATGGGCGCGTGCACCAGGAACACCCATTCCCAACTCGACAATGCCGCGATAGCTGCGCCGATAATCGGACCGAACCCCAAACCGATGCCGAACACGATCCCCCAGGCACTGAACGCTTTGCCGCGCGCAGCTCCCGACTGGAATCGGTGAGACAGCACTGCCACCTGACAAATCAGCATGGCACCACCGGACATACCTTGCAGAAATCGGCTTGCGATCAACACGCTGGTGCTTTGCGCCCATCCACAGCTCAGGGAGGTAATGCCGAAAAGTACCAGGCTAATGACAAACACTCGCTTGCGCCCATACCGATCCGCCAGTGTGCCGGTGGCCATCAGCACCGTGGTGCAGGCGATGGTGTAGGCATTCATGATCCACTGCATATCTTTGAAATCGCTGTGCAGAACCGATTCAAGCGTGGGCAGGATTGCCGGCACACTTGAGATTTCCAGGCCGAACATCAGCGAGGCCAAGCAAACGGCGACTATTGTGAAAACATCCTTTCGCGAAAAAGAGAACTGCATCGAGACCTTCCAGATCAAGTTGATGGGCACTGGCAAGACCGTCCCAAGGGAAGTTGGCGCGATAGCCTCACCAGCGTCACCAGACATAACTCCAAGTGACCGGCCGCATTCTGGAAGTAATTAAAAAATGACAGAAATGATTTAATTTCGTAAGTTTTATTACTATTCATCATGAGTTGACTAAATGGACTTCGACCCAGCGCTGTTGCGGGCTTTTGTCGCAATCAAGGAGACCGGTAGTTTCACTCGTGCCGCAGAGCGGCTGCACTTGAGCCAGTCAGCGATCAGTCATCAGATCCGGCGTCTGGAAGAACAGGCCGGCACCACCCTGCTGGTGCGCACCACCCGACGTTTGACGCTGACAGAAGATGGCGAAGATTTTCTGCGCCACGCCGAACACGTCCTCAAAGCGCAAGACGCCCTCTCCCGGCGTTTCGAAGCGTCATCGGTATCCGGGACCGTGCGCTTCGGTGTGCCAGAAAACTTTATCGGCGACGGCCTGCCGCCGTTACTGACTCGGTTCGCCAGACAATTTCCCGCAGTACGTCTGGATGTAACCGTCGGCACCTACCTCGATCTGCGCGCGCAGGTCGATGCCGATGGACTCGATCTGGCCGTGGTCATGGCATTGCCGGGCAGCCAGGTCGGCGGTACCGTGCTGCGCGAAACCCGGTTTGTCTGGGCCGCAGCGCAAAATTTCGACTTTACCGGCGAGGCTCCTTTGCCGCTGGCGTTTGCACCAGCGCCCTGCGTTCACCGCCAGGTGGCCGTAGAGGCATTAGAAAGTTCCACCGTGGATTGGCGAGTTGCCTTTACCTCTCCAAGTCAACAAGGACTGCGGGCGGCGGTATTGGCGGGGCTTGCCGTCACCGCGCTACCACTGGGAGATCTAGAGCCCGGCATGGTGGTGATTGACGGGCAATATGGCCTGCCACGGCTACTGGATGCTGATTTCCGACTGATATGGAGTGTCACAGGAAAGACGCCTGCGGCCCATGCATTTGGGCAACTGCTGGTGGAGATGTCTGAGGCGCCATCGATCTAGAACAAACTGCCATTGGCATTCCAGGGCAAGAGCCCTGTTGATTGGCGAATGGTTGCTTTGGATCGCGAGCTGCCCTTCACTACCGGCGGCTCTCGTTACGAAGTGGTCATCGAACCTTGCGGCATCCATTTTGCCCTCCTGCTGACTCTTTCAATCCCACCTTCAAGGACCGAACCTGTGATCGCATCCCCCGCCAAACTCCTCTTCCTGCCCGGAGCCTCGGGTAACACCCGGTTTTGGTATCCGGTTGCCGAGCGCCTGACCCACTCGGCGCAGCAGGTCCATATCGGCTGGCCCGGCTTTGGAGACACTCCGCCCTTGCCTGGCGTGACCGGCATGGATGATCTGGTGACTCGCGTGCTGGCCGAGATCGACCGGCCCACAGCGCTGGTGGCTCAGTCCATGGGCGGTATAGTCGCTGTGCTTGCAGCGCTTGAACGCCCTGAGCTGATCACGCACCTGACGCTGACCGTCACCTCTGGCGGGGTGGATATGTCTGCTCTGGGCGCGCATGACTGGCGCCCGGATTTTGCTGCCGCCAACCCGACACTGCCGAGTTGGTTTCTCGACGACCACACCGACCTCACGCTCCGGTTGGTCGAGTTGCGCATGCCAGTCCTGCTCCTCTGGGGAGATTCTGATCTGATCAGCCCCGTTCGCGTCGGCCAGCGCCTAGCTCAACTGTTACCCCGCGCTGAACTACACGTTTTCCCTGGCGCCGATCACAGTCTGGGCTTTACTCACGCAGGCGAAGTGGCAAGGTTGATCGAGAGACATCTGGCTTGCTGGTGAGCGGAGCACTTGTTGCCATCGCGTCGAACTGATTGTGCGACCCCGTGCGTTTCAAGACCTCTTGGATAACGGACAGACAAGCGGAGGCATATCGCTCCTAACCTCGCCGGATACTCTGGGAAAACCGCATAGAGATGAGAAAAGCGTCGTTAAAAGTGTACGAACCCAGATTGAGTCTATGACATGCGATTTTGCACCTCGTTAACCTGCTATGCGTCCATTTTCTGCCGACTGTGACAGGCAGCAATCGGCCAGAAGCGATCTGTCGCTCAAAACACTCAAAAAAACTGATTACTAAAGTAGTCAGGATCCGGAATAGCTCACTCGGCAGAAGGGACGGACGCTTTGCTGCCCAAGCGGATTAGTTCATTGGAGAAACACAGGCCGACGATGATCAGTGCAGCTCCCGCGTACAGGCTTTCGCGCGGTACTTCGTTGAGCGCCACAAACGCCAGCAGCGCGGCGAACAGTGGCTCGGTCAGCTCCAGCGCTTGCACTTGGGATGGTTTGAGATACTCGATGGCCTTGGTGGTGCAGAAAAAGCCCAGGATTGTCGGCAGCGTGGCCAGCGCCAGCAGCGCGGCGATCGCCAGCGGCGACAGCTCGCCCATCGCGAAACCATCGGCCGCAGCCGGCATCAGCAAATACAGGCTGCCAAAGAACAACAATTGTCGGGTGAAGTGCAGCCCCCCCGACACCCCCATACGCTTCATGGCAACCGAAAAGGCCCCATAGCCGGAGCCGGCCATGGAGGCGAGCGCAGCACCTTGCAGGGTAAAGCCCTGCTGCAGATCGCCGCCGAAGATCACCGAGATCCCGGCGATAGCCAATGCGGCACCCACGGTAGCGTTCGCGGTGATGGCATCCTTGAGGAAAATGCGCCCCAAAATGATCGAGGAAATTGAGGCACTGGCCATCAGCACCACCACCACACCTGCCGCAGCGTAGTGTCGATAGGCGGACGTTTCGAAATGGAACAGCACAAAGATGCCAAGGAATGCGCAGATAGCTGCCTGAGTCCATTTGGTCGACGCCGCCGGGCGCTTGAGGAAAAACAATAAGATCGAGAGAAGCACGCAACCCAGTACGGTCTTGATGACAGCGACACTGCTAGCGGTGAAACCATTACTCATGAGAATTTTGCTGAGTACACCGATCGTTGCGTTCAGTGCCGCAGCGGAGAGTGCAAATATGACGCCTTTGCTGAAAGTGGATTGCATTGATGACGATCCCTGTCGCTGAATTGTCGTTCGATAGAGTGCCGCCCTGTATCGACGGCGCAAAGTTTGAGGATAAGAAGATCCCACCAACCCCAGTATTTATTGTGGCATAAGCAGTGGATCGCCCAGTAGGATGCTATTCGCCATCTTGTCGCCGCCCTGGGAGAAGTCAGAGGGCCTGGCCCTTGGCTATGCAATATGAGTTGACGAACGTTGCAGTGTGCCGCAAAGACTGACGTATATCCGGTTTGGCTATTCCATGCCTGTTGGCAAATTGCTCGACCGCCGCTGTATTAAAACGAGTGGTCTGGATAAAGTCCAAGGCTTCGGGTTTTGTATTCAAAAACCACGCGATCGGAGGAATACTCAGTAGCAACTTCAGCAATCGGAGTGAAATGTGATGCTTGGGAGACTTTAAACCCAAAGGTTGTGCCACCTGTATCAGGAGTTCTCGCAAGTTTGGAGTTTGGTCATCAAGCGCCAGCAGTTCCTGGCCCACCATGGCAGGATCAAAAGCACAAACTGCCACCAGCTCAACCAGGTAATCCACGGTGACCAGTGGCAGCCAGTGCTCGGCAGTACCGGGCACTGCAGTCAGCTTTCCCTGCACAAGGTTGCGTATCAGCTCCACCAGCGGCTGACCGTCAAGGATATGCCCCGTACGGCTGTGGCCACAGACAGTCGCAGGGTGGACAACGGTAATCTCCCCGCCCTTGGCGGACATGACCTCCAGGGTCGCAAAATGCGCCTCCAGCTTGCTTCCCTCGTAACCACCGACATGTCGGTAGACGGCAGACCAATTCGTCAGCTCCGGATGACGAGGGTCAATTCCGATGCGTTGCAGATGTTCATGGTTTTTCAACATGTAGCCGCCGATCATCACTAAACGGCTTTTTTGCTCAGCCGCCAACAGCGCCACGCGCTTTGCCCCTTCCACATTCACCGCACGAGAATGCTCCACTGAAAGTCCCCAAGCGAAGTGAGCGCCCAGGTGGAATATGACTCTGGCGTGCCTTAACACTTCTCGGTCAGCAAGACTCAGCCCGAGGTTGTCCCGTTCCAGATCGCCAGCTACGGCAAATACCCGGGTTGCGCACCCTCCCAAATTATTGACTTGCTCGCGCAACGCAGCCAGTCGCTCCGGGCGACGCATCAACACCCGAATGGTGTGGCCTTTTGCACTCAGGTTCGCCACCAAATGTTGACCGACGAAGCCGGTACCCCCCGTGACAAAGCACTCCACGCTCATTTCCCTGTTCCTTGTTGAAGGTGAGAAATCAAGCGTAAACTATCGACCAAACTCTACAGTCAAGCGGTGTTTTCATGAAAATCGGCGAACTCGAGGCCCGCAGCGGCGCCAGCCGCCATACGCTGCGTTACTACGAGCAAATCGGCCTGATCTCACCGCTGCGGCAAACTAACAACTATCGCGTTTACACAGTGCAAACTCTGCAGGATCTGGACTTTATCCAGCGCGCGCAAAGCATGGGGTTTTCTCTGGGGGAAATAGGCGAGATTCTGGATGCGCAGCGGAACAAGCTGATCGATTGTGTTGACGGCGCGAAGCTGATTGAAAAGAAGATGGCAGAAATCAAACAGAAAATCGCCAACCTCCAAAGCATTTATCGGTATCTGGATGAAGAGCGTGCAACCCTCGAAGCCAGTGCTGCCAAGCAACTTGAGCTTCAGCAGCAGAGCAACTCTTCCAACTGAACTGTCAGCATCGGGGAAACGGTAGCTGCCGCCTGCCTCCATTTTCAAACCCTTCGCTTACGCATTTCTAAAAACTTGTAGCCAGGCCCTGGACGGTAAGCGTCCGCCCAAAAGACCTTGCGTGGTTAAACAGGCGCCCGTCTACGCGGCAGCTACTCGATAATCTCATGCGCATGAGAACATCCTCCAGATACGCGTACAGATTATGACCATTCAGCCGCGCAGACTGGATCGAGTTCATTATCGCCGCCGCTCGTTTGCCGCTGCCTAAGGAGCCGGCGAATAGCCAGTTTGAACGCCCGAAAGCCCATGGCCAGATTTGATTTTCACATCAGTGAATGGCTCCGGATCCTCTAGACACATGATGTCCACTTTGGGTCGATTACTGCCTGTCGCGAAGGGCTGAAAACAACCCTTCGCGGACAACTCGCTAAACGCGCGTTCCACCGACAATGAATGGAATCCGCTGAATCTCCCTCGGGGGTCTCTAAAGCGTCTAACACCGTAAACTCAAGCCAGCAGCTCGCTGATCCACCGGGCCTGTTGGGCGACATCTTGCACCTTCTCTTCGGGCACGGCCTGCCGGGCTTGGGCGAAGTTGGCCAGGGTCTGCTGCTTATGGCGCAGCATGCGCTGCCACTTGGACAGGAACGCCGGGCTGCGTGCCTGCATCTGCAGCGGGCCGAAGTACAGTTCCTCGGCGGTATACATCACCGGCTCGGCGCGCTCGGCGACGATGATTTCGTAGTAGAAGCGATTTTCCCGCAGCAGCTCTTCGCAGAGGATGCGGTAGCCATTTTCCATCAGCCATTGGCGCAGTGGCTGCTCGCCACCGTTGGGCTGCAGGATCAGGCGCTCCTGGCCGTTCAGGCGCGCCTTGCCGCTGTCGAGGATGTCGCGAATCGTCTCACCGCCCATGCCACAGATGCTGATCGCCGTGATCCCGTCTCCTGGTTCGATCGCCGCCAGGCCATTGGCCAGGCGCACGGTGATCCGCCGCTCCAGACCGCTCTCGCGCACGGTGCGTTCGGCCGAGCGGAACGGGGTCGATGCCAGCTCGCCGGCCACTGCCGCCGCGATGGCGCCACGGCGCATCAACGCCACCGGCAGGTAGCCGTGATCCGAGCCGATATCGGCCAGGCGTGCGTCTGCGGGTATATGCGCCGCCACGCGCTCCAGGCGCATGGACAATGTCTGTTCGTTCAACTGCGGTTCCTTTTTTCACCACGAACGTCCGGCACCTTTGGCCGGATTGGGGAGAGATTCTGTCGAGCAACGCCGTGCATTTCAAATTTACGCGACCAGGCGATGACTCGGCCCAACGATTACTGGATCGCTACGTTGGCGCCCTGCTGGAATTCACGGGGGTACAGCCAAACTCGCGGCGGAACACTGTGTGCAGATACTGCGCAGATTTGAAGCCGCAGTTGTACGCAATGTCTGCAATCGCCGAATCGGTGTTTTCCAGCCCGTTGGTCGCTGCCGTCAGTTTGAAGCGCAGGATCTCGTCATGCACGGTGCAGCCTCGTACTTTGCGAAAGTGCGACTCCCGCGATGAGCGCGTCACGCACCCGAACCGGGCGTTATTCGACCAGCCGATGATCGGGCTCATGAACAACAAGACTGGCCGGCGAACGCTCACCTCTGTTCAACAGTGTCAGGCTGCGCCGGGGACATTTGTTCCCATGCCCGACGGCAGGAACGGTCGAATTTCGTCGATTTCCGCGGCGCTAAGGCGCAACGCCGAGGCTGCAATCAGTCCGTCTACTTGTGCTGGGTGGCGGGCTCCGACAATGGCGCCCGTCACTACTGGTTGGCGAAGTACCCAGGCGATGGCGACCGCCGC
Organism: Pseudomonas lini; assembly: GCF_964063345.1. Taxonomy (NCBI): domain Bacteria; kingdom Pseudomonadati; phylum Pseudomonadota; class Gammaproteobacteria; order Pseudomonadales; family Pseudomonadaceae; genus Pseudomonas; species Pseudomonas lini. The sequence continues at coordinate 5,446,387 of NZ_OZ061318.1, read as the reverse complement.
AGCGCTCACCCCGTGCCTTGCTCCAATGCGTGACATGACGTCAACCAATGTCAGGTTCGCACTCAAACGGGGCTCCTGGAAATCAGCACTTCGGGCCTTGCGCCAATCGTCTTCGGGCAGTTGCGAGATGCGTTCGCGCGTCATGCTGCCGGACAGTAGCCCCGATTGAAGTGTGGAATAGGCAAGGACACCCAACCCGGCCTGCTCACAGAATGGCAGGACGTCTTTCTCGATGTCCCGCATCAAGGCGGAGTACGGCGGCTGAAGCGAAACGATCTCTGTCACCGCCTGCGCCCGCTTGAGTTGAGCGACATCGAAATTCGATACGCCGATCGCGCGAATTTTTCCTTGATCGCGCGCGGCGGCCAAAGCCGAAAGCGCCATTTCAATACCTTCACTGCTTGCGTCCGCAGGAAAGGCAGGCCAGTGGATCTGATAAAGATCGATAGTCTCGACTTGGAGCCTGCGCAAGCTTGCGTCGATCTCGGCGAGCAAGGATTGGGGGGCCAGTGAGTGCGAAATCTGCTTCGTGACCGGGTCCCAGACCAAGCTGCCTTTGGTGAACACCAAAGGACGCCGAGAGACTGGCACCCGACGCAGCAATTGCCCCACTAATTGCTCCGCATGGCCCAAGCCATAAACCGCAGCGGTATCAATCCAGTTCACGCCGCGTTCGACGGCATATTCAAGTGCACTCAGGCTGTCCTTGTCATCCTGCGCTCCCCAACTGTACTCCCAGCCGGTGCCAGCGATTGCCCACGTCCCCAAGCCAATAGGCGAAATCAGAAAATCCGACGATCCAAGACGATTCTTTTGCATAGCGATCTCTCCACAGATGATGTGAGAAGTATCCGGGAGAGATCTGATGGCGATAAGATGGGTAATCGTATTTGAACTACTGAACAGTATTCATGAGTAATCACCCCGATCTCTCTGAACTCGATGCCTTTGCCGCCGTCGCTCGCCATCGCAGCTTCCGTAAGGCGGCCGACGAGCGTGGTGTTTCGGCTTCCGCGTTGAGTCACGCGTTGCGAGCGTTGGAAGCACGCCTGGGCATCAGGCTGCTGAACCGAACCACTCGTAGCGTGACCCCTACCGAGGCCGGCCAACAGCTATTGGCCACGCTGGTACCGACGCTGAACCAGGTTGCCGATGTATTGGCGCAATTGACCTCGATGCAGGAAGTGCCCGCTGGCAAACTTCGCCTTAACGTGGCGCGTCCGGCGGCTCGTATCGTTTTTGCAAAAGTGCTCGCGCCCTTCGTGGCCAGGTATCCCCGTATCCAGTTGGACCTGATCACCGACGATGGATTGACCGATATCGTGAACGACGGATTTGACGCTGGAGTCCGCTTTGGTGAAAGCCTGGCCGGTGACATGATCGCAGTCCCTGTCGGCGCACCTCAATCGTTCGTGACCGTTGCTTCGGATGCCTATCTGGCCGCAAAGGGGATCGCGCACGCCCCCCGCGACTTGCTCGAGCATTCGTGCATTGCCAGGCGTTTTCCCAGCGGCAAACTTTACGCTTGGGAGTATCAAGCAGACGGTCAACCGATACGGTTATCCGTCACAGGCCCGCTCATTCTGGAAGACGATGCGCTGATGATCCAGGCGGCGAAAGATGGCGCTGGGATTGCCTATGTCTACGAGGAGCTGGCGCGTGACGAAATCCGCAAAGGGCATCTCAGAGAGATACTCCAGGAATGGAAAGCACCGCCAAGCCGATTCTTTCTTTATTACTCCAGCCGACGCCATGTGCCGCCGGCCTTGAACGCCCTCATCGAATTCATCAGAGTGGGCGACTTGCGAACCTGATTCAGAACCATCGCGACTGGCAGTCTCGATGACTGCCTCGGGTTGAATCCGTCGAAAGCGGCTCTATTTTGTGGCGCAAATCACCCTCCACCCTACGGTTCACTGGCTGACTGCACAGGCAATGAGGCAGTCATCTGAGCGTGGCAAACCTCGAGTATTTCATCGGCCAGAGACGAGTCATCCGGGCAAGCACGCGATAACACGATCGCGCCGACAGCATGCGCCAACATGTCGATCATCTTCACTCTCGCGTCCCCAGGTGCCGCATCTGGCCCCGATGGATACTTTTCCCCCAGCGTTTGCAGCGTGCGCTCGATACCTTCGGCAAACGCCGCCTTCAGCTCGCAAGGCTGGCGCGCAGCGTCGCCACTCAAAGCAGCCATCGTGCATCCGCTGCCGCGCCCGTCCCGGTGATCCCTCGACACATACAAATCGATAAACCCCTGAATATCGAGCGCTTCAGCACTGGCTAGCGATCGGGAAAGGCTGTGGGCGGAGGCTTCAGCCATCAAATCAGCCTTCGAGCCGAAATGTTTGTAGAAACCTCCATGGGTGAATCCGGCAGCCGCCATGAGGTCCGCCACGCCTACACCGTCAAAACCTCGCTCACGAAACAATACAGAGGCCGTCTCGACGATGTGCTCGCGATTGGCCTGTGCCTGGGCCTTGGTCACTCTCACGTGCAATACCTCGTTTGCGCTTGGAAATCATGCGCCCATGGTACATAGATGTTGAACGCAATCAAATTCATTGACAGCTTAGATTTCGATCATCATCCTAATCCCGAACAACAGCGCTATTCATCAACGGGCAGGGAAGAAACACCACATGACCGACCAGAATCTGTTCACTCCCTACACGCTGGGCTCCCTGACGCTATCGAACCGAATCGTCCTCGCTCCGTTGACGCGCAACCGTGCAGGCGAAGGCTGCTCGGTTTTTCACTCGGCGGATTCGTCGCTCAGGACATCGCCCTGAAGGCTCCCGGACTGGTGCGCAGAATGATTCTCGCCGGGACCGGACCTGCCGGTGGCGCAGGTATCGACAGGGTCGGTTCAGTGGCATGGCCATTGATGATCAAAGGCTTGTTGACGCAGCGAGGTCCCAAGTTCTACCTGTTCTTTACCTCGACGGCCAACGGCCGCCAAGCCGCATCGGAGTTTTTGAAACGTCTGAAAGAACGCCAGAAAGATCGAGACAAAGGCCCAACGCCCACCGCTTTTCTACGGCCGTTGAGAGCCATCGTCGCAGGAGGCAAACAGGCGCCACAAGACCTCGGCCGCCTGCGAATCCCGGTACTGATAGCCAACGGGGACAAAGACCTCATGGTGCCCACAGTCAACTCGATCGCGCTGGCAAACCGCATTCCCAACGCACAATTGATCATTTACGAAGATGCCGGGCACGGCGGAATTTTCCAACATCATGTTGATTTTGTGGAAAAGACTTTGGCGTTCCTCGATGCCTGACAGCAATGAGTTTTATCGCACCAACTTTGCAGGGAACCCTTCCCTCCCTCATTCGAACTGACGAGAGCAGCATCATCATGAAGGCATTTTTTATCGATCGCTACGGCAAACAGAATGGGCATATAGGCGAAGTGCCCGACCCTTCGGTAGGTGTCCATGACGTCCTGGTTCAAGTGCATGCCGCAAGCGTGAACCAGTTGGACTCGAAGATCCGCACTGGCGAATTCAAACTGATCCTGCCCTATTCATTTCCGCTGGTGCTGGGCAATGATCTGGCCGGAATCGTGGTTGGGACAGGCTCGGCGGTGAAGCGATTCAAGCCAGGAGACGAAGTCTATGCACGCCCGCCTGAGGGACGGATCGGGACTTTTGCTGAACTGATTGCGGTGAACGAAAACGCGCTCGCGCTGAAACCCTCAAATATCAACATGGCTGAAGCCGCGTCCATCCCCTTGGTCGCTCTGACGGCCTGGCAGGCGCTGGTTGAAACCGGTCACTTGAAAAAGGGCCAGAAGATATTGATTCACGCCGGATCCGGCGGTGTCGGCACCATTGCCATCCAACTCGCCAAACACCTCGGAGCCTTTGTTGCGACCACCACGAGCACCCCGAATGTCGAGTGGGTGAAGGCACTGGGGGCGGACGTGGTCATCGATTACAAACAGCAGAACTTCGAAAGCGAGTTGCACGATTATGACGTGGTATTGAACAGCCTGGGCGCCGATGTACTGGAGAAATCGCTCAAGGTTCTGAAGCCTGGCGGCCAGCTCATTTCCATTTCGGGACCGCCGACGGCGCAGTTCGCCCAAGAGCAGGGATTGTCCTGGGGGTTGAGGCAAATCATGCGCCTGTTGAGCAGCGGTATTCGAAGAAAGGCACGCAAGCAGGGTGTCGGCTATTCATTTTTGTTTATGCGCGCAAATGGCACGCAACTACAAGAAATCACCACGCTCATCGAAGCAGGCGTTATCAAACCGGTCATTGATCGATCCTTTCCCTTTGAATTAACGGCAGATGCTTTGAGGTATGTCGAACAGGGCAGATCAAAAGGCAAGGTCACCGTTAAGATCAAATAAGTACTTACATAAAATGCCAGTAGACAAAGCGCATCCTGCCAAGCATCAGAATCCGTCACCGGAACCCATTGAGCCGGCCCCGCAAAACCCCAATAAAAAGGAACAGCTGCAACCGAACGTCACGCCTGTAGAACCGCAGACAATCATTTGGCGTAGCTTGATGCTTGAGCAGTAATGAGAAATGGTACGGGCTTCGCCGTTGAACAGGTATTGCAGGGGGTAGTTGCGCTAAAACGTCACCGCATGCTTTCGATCAAGACTGTCGCCAAAGCCACGGATCACTTCCAACAACGACTTCACCCGCAGCGGCAGATTCCCGGCCGGGTACACCGCGTGCATCTGCGGGCTCTCACCGCTGCTGGAGGTGAGCTTGTACTCGGGACACACCCGCAGCAGGCGCCCCGCTTTCACTTCGGGCTCCGCCATCCAGTCCGCCAGGCGGGCGATCCCGACGCCCGCCAGGGCCGCCTGGAATACCGCCAAACCGGAGCTGAAACGAAACTTTGGATGAACCCGAAAGCTGATGGCCTGCTCTTCACTGCGGAAATTCCACTCCTTGAGAATCCGCGGCGCCGTATGCAGGATCAGCGAGTGCGATTCCAGCGCCTCGATGGAGTCGGGCATCCCGCGCCGCTCCAGATACCCGGGGCTGGCATACAGGTAACGTGAATAATTCCAGAGCGGATAGCCGATCAGGTCACTGGATTGCGCAAACGCGCCGCGAATCGAGAAGTCCAGCTTGCTCTTGGCCGGGTCGATGGTCTCATCGGTGAAAATCACATCGACGTTCACGTCTGGATAACGCTCGCTGTACTGCGCGATCAATCGGGGCAATACCCCGTGTCCGAGAAACTCGGGGGCGGAAAAGCGGATCCAGCCATAGGCCAGGCCGCTGAGACCGGCCAGGTCTTCATCCGCCTCACGTTGCAGATCCAGCATTTTGTAAGCGTGAGGCATCAAGCGCTCACCCGCTTCGGTCAAGCTCACGACATTGGAGGAGCGATTGAATAACTTGACCCCGACACTTTCCTCCAGGGCTTGAACGGCACGGGTCAGCGCACTGGGGGAGCGCCCCAGAGTACGTGCCGCCGCGATGAAGCTGCGCTTGCGAGCCACCGTCGCGAAGGCTTCAAGTTCCCCCAACATATTCAATGCCACCGACCACCTCATTGCACTTTTCACAACGTGGCATTGCAACACAAAAAAAGCGCTTCCGTTAACCTTCCCGCTCAACTCACAAGGATGTAAGTGACAGGGGCAGAAAATGACCGAGCAAGCAGGCGCAGCTTTCGCAAGAGACACCGACCGACATGCCTGGGCAGCGCATGATTTAACGGCAATGGGTAAGGCGGCGATTGATGATGGGGAGAAGGCGGTTACGCCAAGACCTGCTCAAACGAAGGATGAAGCCGGGATTTAACATCCATTAACCCTGATATGAGCCCCGCGCTTTCGGAACATCCTGATCTCCATGAGGGTCACTTCCCATGGCGCCGGTGCGGCAAACCCAGGATGGGGCTGAGCCGTTGAGCATTCTCACCGAAGAGTTTTCTGCAAAGCTGGCAGCCTTCAATGCCCTGACTCGCGACATGCGTGAGGCGGGAATTGCAATTAAGGCGTTGGTGCTTGCCGATAACAAAATTTTCGTCGATCAACGAAATGTCGAGCTGTTATCGCTGCAGTTTGGGCACGAGCTTCGCGCAATGCGCTGCAGCGCCGATGGGCGCTTTGCCCGAAATATGGCAAAGATCCGTGGCGTTGGCGTGGTCTGGTTCACTTTGATTAAGGAGCAGAACGATTGACCCAATCTCTCGACGACTCAATTGAGGCTTTACGGGAGGCGGCAGGGTGCGACCAACTGACCCTGATTTGGGCGCTATGAAACACGTTGAAACCGCTGGACCCTCACCACCCTTTCATCATCAGAGCCTGATTTCATGGTCGATATTGTCATCCTTTGCGTATTCGCCTTCGCCGCCGGCCTGATCGATGCAGCGGTGGGCGGCGGCGGACTGATCCAGATACCCGCGCTGTTCAACGTGCTGCCCACGGCGCAACCGGCGGCGCTGTTAGGTACCAATAAGGTTGCGGCAGCGTGCGGCACCGCATTCGCGGCTCGGTCCTTCGTGCGCAAGGTGGTGATCGACTGGGGGCTGGTGATCCCGGCCGCCTGTGCAGCCTTTGTCATGGCCTTCTTCGGAGCGGCCACGGTGTCGTTTGTACCCCAGTCGATGATCCGGCCGGCGGTGCTGGTATTGATCGTGCTCATGGCGATCTACACCTTCTGGAAAAAGGACTTCGGCGCCCTGCACAAGCCCATGCGCATCGGTACCAAGGAAAAACTGCTGGCGATCGTCATCGGCGGTGCCATCGGCTTCTACGACGGACTGTTCGGTCCCGGCACTGGCAGCTTCCTGATCTTCCTGTTTATCCGCTGCTTCGCCTTCGACTTCCTTCATGCCTCGGCGTCAGCCAAGCTAGTGAACATCGCGACCAACGTAGCGGCGCTGATGTTCTTCATTCCGACGGGTAACGTGCTCTACCTGATCGCAATTCCCATGGCGGCATTCAACATCCTGGGCGCACTGACCGGCACCTGGCTGGCGGTTCATAAAGGCGTGCCCTTTGTCCGGGCTCTGTTCCTGGTGTTGCTGGTGATCCTGATCGGCAAACTGTCCTACGACCTGTTCCTGTAAACCTGAGGAAGCATCGGGAAAAATTCTTCAGCCCGCAGACGGAGTTCCGTCTAAGCGTTCAAGACGGATTGCGAGGAGCTGCGAACTCGAAACAGGGGAGAATAACCGTCCGTAACTCTGCCCCGGCAACCTCGAACCCTTCGCTATTCTTAACCACACACCACCGTTGGCACGGCTGAATGCACGGCTGCGGCATCATCGTCAGGAGTAAGGATCCGGGTAAGGAGCACGCCACCTCAACAGAGTATCGAATAATGAAAATGCTACTGATGGTCGAGTTTCCCCATGAACCCTTCAACGCACTTGTCAGGTCCGGAAAAATCGGCGAAATCATGAACCGCGTGCTGGAAACCATTAAGCCGGAGACGGCTTATTTCACTGAGCAGGATGGAATGCGAAGTGGGATTTTTCTGATCGATGTAGAGGACCCGTCCGAAATTCCCGGCTATGCCGAACCCTTCTTTCTCAACTTTCAGGCCAACTGCAAATTCCGAGTGGTCATGAGTGCGCAGAACCTGCAAGACGCGGGTCTGGAGGAGCTCGGAAAAGCCTGGGGATAAGGTGCGATCAATGAATGAAGAACCTGTGGCGAGGGAGCTTGCTCCCGCTTGAGTGCGTAGCACTCACAAAAATCGGCAATTGCTGTCGGATTTTGGGGGCCGCTACGCAGCCCGGCGCAAGCAAGCTCGCTCGCCACACGGCATTCCAAAAACAGGTTGATAAGCACAGATTATTGCGGCTGAAATGTCTGAAGGTAGGCCAACAGGTTTTCGACCTTCTGCGGATCGCTGAGGCCCCAGAAAATCATCCGGGTTCCGGGGACTACTTCTTTTGGCGCTTCGATATAGGCGGTGAGTGTTTCGCGGGTCCAGATGATGCCTGATGATTTCATCGCGGTTGAGTACTGGTAGTCCGTCGTGCTTCCCGCAGGGCGCCCGAAGATCGCATTGAGCTGCGGCCCAAAAGAACCCCGAGCCGAAGTCCCTACTTGATGACAGCCGCCGCAGATACGGTTAAATAGCTTCTGACCGGCTTCAGCATCCCCCGCCGCTTCTGCTTGCAGGCTGAAGAACCCGGTACTGAGCATCAAGGCGAAGATAAGGATGGCGGCGTTTTTCATGTGGTGCTCCAAATCAGGTGTTGCTGACAGCAAAAACGGGCGGCTATTTCATCATGACTGGCTGCTACACCGAAGCCTTGAAGTTAATCTACAACTCTCTTCGTCCCTTTAACGTCATTGCAGGAGAGCCAGTATGAAACCCGTCGAACCCTTTTATCGGGACGCTGGCGTGGGCCCGGGCGTTGTCTGCTTTCACGCCAATGCGAGTCACTCGGTGCAGTGGCGTGGACTGCAAGATCACCTGGCTGCAAAGTTTCGGGTTATGGCGCTCGATTCGTTTGGCGCCGGCAAGAGCCCGGCCTGGCCCACCGATCGAATCGTCACCCTCAGTGAAGAAGCGCGCTTCGCCGAGCCGGTGCTCGCCCGCGCCGGCGAACCGCTCATTCTGGTCGGTCACTCTTATGGGGGGGCGGTGGCGTTGATCGCGGCGTTGCAGAACCCCGGCCGGGTGCGCGCCATGGTTTTATATGAGCCAACATTATTTGCCCTGCTCGACGCCGAATCGCCGCCACCCAATGAAGCGGATGCCATTCGTGAAGTCGTCGCAGACGCCGGGTTGGCACTTAAGGCGGGTAACCTGGACGCAGCAGCCCAGCACTTCATTGACTACTGGATGGGTGCTGGGGCTTGGGCGCAAACCCCGGAACAACGCAAACCCTCCATCGCTGCCGCGGTGGCCAATGTGCAGGGCTGGGCTCACGCGCTATTGAACGAGCCGACGCCATTACAGGCCTTCCGTTCGCTCAACCTGCCGGTGCTTTTCATGGTCGGCAAAGACTCACCTGCATCGTCACGGGCAGTGGCGCGGCTGCTGACCGGCGCACTGCCGAACGTTGAAGTGGTGGAACTCGAGGGGCTCGGTCATATGGGGCCGATTACGCATCCTGAGGTCGTCAATCAGGTCATCGTGCAATTTATTGAGCGCAGTTGATGTAAGCCATGAATTTCTTATACATCCCGGGCTTCAACGCCAAGACACGTGTTGGGGGTAGCCCTGTATCGGACGTTTTTCGCTATGCTGAATCGACTCTGAAACCAAACCGGAAGCGACGTATCTGGCGCTCTATACTGATTCCCCGTGATGATAATTAGAGCGCAGACGATGCCCGTCATACCTGATCAAAATCCTCCAGTCATCCTGGTCGCGGCTCAACAAAGCGATTTGGACAATCTTGTGGCCATTCGAATTGAGGCCATGCGCGAAAGTCTGGAACGCATTGGGCGATTTGATCCTGTGCGTGCCCGTGAGCGCTTTCTCAACGGTTTTGATTCCCGCAACACGCGTCACATCGAGGTGGCCGGTGAGCGGATCGGTTTTGTTGTGGTCAGGCATCACCTGAAAGAACTGCTGCTTGACCACTTGTATGTGAGACCGGGTGCTCAGGGATCAGGAGTAGGTTCTGCAGTCCTCATGCAGATTTTCAAAGAAGCGGACGCTGCCGCGCGCCCTATCAGGGTAGGCGCTCTCAAAGAGAGCGCTTCGAATCGGTTTTACATCCGTCATGGCTTCCAATTCATCGAAAGCGGCGAGTTCGACAATTACTATGTTCGTCCAGTCGCTCCTGCGACTTAAAACAACGCCTACGCCGACTACAGCGCAGGACGCTGCAGTTTGACCCATTCCTGCACCGTAGGCCGCTGCCATTGACGCTGCGCGTATTCCACCAGCGCGGATGGCACGGCGTCGCCGTTGAGTATCAGCCGGTTGAGCATCAAGGCCAGGTCCACATCGGCGATCGACCATTGCCCGAACAGGTACTCGCGACCGTCAGCCAGCAGCGCTTGTGCAGCACTTATCAGCTTGCGCGCGGCCGATTCGGCTGCGGGCGACAAGGGCGCTGATTTGAGGCCATAAAACACCACCAGTGTGGATCGTTCCTGCCGAATGGGCAGCAGGTCACTGCGCAGCCACGCCTGGACTTGTCGTGCCTTCGCACGCTGCATCAACTCTTGCGGGTAGACCGGCGTCTGGGGGAAAACGTCTTCCAGGTATTCAGTGATCGCCGACGATTCAGACAAGGCAAAGTCGCCATGCACCAGCGTCGGTACGCGCTGGGTCAGTGAGAGGCTGGCATAGTCTTCTGACTGGTTTTCGAACGCGTCGAGATCCAGCGGGCTCAGTTCGAATTCGATGCCCTTTTCGCGAAGGGCCACGAAAACCGACATGGCATAAGGGCTGGTGAATTGAGCATCAACGTACAGGCGCAGGCGGGAATCATTCACGGCGGTCATCTCCATATGGTGAGCAGACACGCTACGAGATCCGATGCCATAAAGAAAATGCATGATTTTTATGGGGGCATTCCTGAGCGGAATACCTGCGATTGACAGCAGCTCAGCTCGTACCCGGTTGAAACTTCTTCCGGTAAGCCGCCGGAAGCAGGCCCACTCGCTGCCGAAAAAGCCTGCGAAAGGAATTGCCATCCTCGTAACCGACTTTGTAAGTGATGCTGTCCAGCGTCATTCGTGTTGATTCAAGAAGCTGCTTTGCCCTCTCCACGCGTAGCGCTTGCAGGTAGGTCAGCGGCGTGTACCCAGTGGCTTCCTTGAAACGCCTTTTGAAGTTCCTGACGCCGAACCCGAATCGCTGGGCCACGTCATTGATCAATAGCGGCTGATGAAAGTTATCCTCCAGCCAATCTTGAACGCGCAGGATATCGCCATCCCCATGGTTCTTCGGCAGTGACCACATGACATAGACCGATTGTTCGCTGCGCACGTTGTCGACCAGCAAGTATTTGCCACACTTCTGCGCCAGCTCCAGTGAAGCGAACCGGCGGATGAGGTGCAGCAAAAGATCCATGGCCGCACTCGCGCCCCCGCAGGTGATGACGCGATTGTCCTCGCAAAGGATTTGCTCCTCCTCCAGACAGACCGCGGTATACCGACGGCGAAAAAGATCGGCAAAGGCCCAGTGCGTGGTGGCACGAATACCGTCCAGCATTCTCGCCTCGGCCAGCATGAACGTCGCCGTACACATTGAAGCCACGACGGCACCTTGCGCATGCTGTTGGCGCAGCCACGGCCCATAACCTGCAAATGCAGGCAAGGCATCCTTCAGGGTGAAGAGGAACCCCGGGATTACCACCAGATCGGTTTGGCAGATTTCGGCGATGGATCGGTCTACGCGTAGCGTCTGCCCGCCCCACGCGGCGACATCACCGCCATCCAATGAGGCGACGACCACATCAAATGGCGTGCTGGTGGTGTCGGCGAACAGGTTGGCGGCACTGAGCACCTCCAGCGCCAAGGTGGCGCTGGCGGCGGAACATTGATCAGCCAGTAGCAGAGTAACGTGCATGAATGAATGATCCGGATTGCGCTTTTCGCATGAAAAAAGTCATTTGTGCACCTACCTTATCCGATTTCTCCGCCCTAAAGTGCACCGCTCTACTCAGCCCTCGGCGTACTTATGAATCTCTGGTTTCGACTGTTCCTGATGCTGTTTCGTCGCCCATGGCGCAAGCCGGTTGATGGGCTGGCCACTACCGTCATCCGCATGCGCGTCTGGCCACTCGATCTTGACCTCAACCGGCACGTCACCAATGGCCGTTATTTCACTATGGCCGACATAGGCCGCATGGACTTCGTCCTGCGCAGCGGTGCCTATCGAGTGGCCCTGCGCCATAGAGCGGTGCCGATTGTTGGGGATACCTGGGGCAAGTTTCGGCGGGAGCTGAAGCTGTTCGAATCGTTTGAGATTCATACCCGCATACTCGGCTGGGACGATAAGTGGAGCTTTATGGAACACCGCTTCGTGAGCAAAGGACGCGTGATTGGCGTCGTCATCATGCGGGGGCTGTTCCGCGCGGCCAAAGGCACGGTCTCACCTGCCGAGTTTGTCCGGGAGCTGGGATTGGCTGAACGGTCACCCGAGATGTCGCCATGGCTGACAGCCTGGTCGCAGAGCTGCGACGACATGAGCCGCCAACTCCGAGAGGAAGAAGGCCTGGCGACTGTCTCTGCCCCCTAACAAGCGGCCAAATAGAAGCTAATATTCCTCTGAATCCCCCTGCCAAGGACTGCAACCATGAGCCGGCTCGAGCTACTGACCAAATGGAATCGCATGATTGTTCGGTTGCAGATTGAACACGAAATCAGTGCCCGGGATTTCGAGAAATTCAGCTGGAAACTGGGCATCCCCTGCGTGGTGCTGTCGGCGATCGTCAGCGCCAGTGTCTTTGGCTCCATCAGTGACTCCTCGCCCGTATGGCTCCAATACGTAGCCGGCGTGCTGTCACTCCTGACCCTGGTGTTGAGTTCGGTTCAGACCTTCCTGAACTTTGACACCCGGGCCGCCGGGCACAAAGACACCGCCGAAAAACTCGGAGCGATATCTCGTGAGATTCAGGACGAAATCGCCAGCGGCAAAGACGAGGCTATCCTGGGCCCAATCGTTTTGGACATCCGCAAGCGCATTGATTCGATTCTGCTTGATGCCCCGACCTTGCCCAAGTCGACGATCAGAAAACTGGGAGATGTCCGCGTCCACACAGAGACACCGCCCGCTGAGCAAGACACCGTGCCGGCTTGATTAGAGGCCAGACTCTGGTTCGCAGCATCGTGAAAGGAGGCGTTTGAAATGCAACTCATCACGTTGAAAATCGACAAGCCGCAAGAGACGAACTTCATTTTGGGTCAGACGCACTTCATCAAGTCCGTCGAGGATATTCATGAAGCGTTGGTCAACGCCGTGCCAGGTATCCAGTTTGGCGTGGCCTTTTGTGAAGCCTCCGGCAAATGCCTGGTGCGATGGTCCGGCACCGATACCGCCATGATCGAACTTGCGCAGAAAAATGCGCAAGCCATTGCCGCGGGCCATAGCTTCATCATTTTCCTGGGCGACGGTTTCTATCCACTGAACGTGTTGAACACCGTCAAAATGGTTCCAGAGGTGTGTCGTATCTTTTGTGCAACGGCCAATCCAACTGAGGTGATTGTTGCTGAGACGGAACAGGGGCGCGGGATTTTGGGCGTGGTGGATGGCTTCTGTGCCAAAGACATAGAAGGCGATGAAGACATTCTGTGGCGCAAGAATTTGTTGCGGCAGATCGGCTACAAGTTGTGACTTTAGTGTTTTTGTGGCGAGCGAGCTTGCTCGCGCTGGGCTGCGGAGCGGCCCCAAAGATCTGATAAGCGCCGATTTTTTGTGAGTGCTACGCACTCAAGCGGGAGCAAGCTCCCTCGCCACAGGTTTATCTCTGACTGAAGATTTTCTTAAAGGCAGGCCTTGAGACTCACCTCCCCGAATTCTGCACGAGTTGCTCAACAAAAAACTCCACATGCCCTCTCGGATGAGTCGGCAAAGGCCAGGTGTCGACGTTGTGAGCCAGGGCCTGGAAGGCGAGAGCGCATTTGGAACGGGGAAAGGCTTCAAACACCGCACGCCCCTTCTGCACGGCTTTGTGCGCACATTCATCGTTGGGTATCGCGCCGACGTATTGCAGCGAGACATCCAGGAACATTTCGGTAATTTTTTCCAGCTTGGCAAACAGATTGCGGCCTTCTGCCGGACTTCCTGTCATGTTGACCAACACCCGAAAACGATGCAGACCGTAGTTCAGGTTGAGCAGTTTGATCAGTCCGTAGGCGCCGCTGATCGAGGTGGGTTCATCGCACACAACCAACATCACTTCCTGCGCCGCGCGGATGAAGTTGACCACTGAGCCACCGATACCGGCGGCCGTATCGATCACCAGCACATCCAGCTTATCGCCAATATCGCTAAAGGACTGGATCAGCGCACGGTATTGCGCAGGCTCCAGATGAATCATGCTCTGCAAGCCCGAAGAGGCCGGGGCAACACGAATGCCTCCAGGCCCAGGCAACAGCACCTCGGACAGCTCGCAACGCCCTTCGATGACATCGGCCAGTGTGTAGCGCGGGGTCAGCCCCAACAGAATATCGATATTCGCCAGGCCGAGATCAGCGTCCAGCAATACGACGCGCCGCCCCATTTTTGCCAGCGCCAACGAAAGGTTAACCGCCACCGTTGTCTTGCCCACGCCACCTTTACCGCCAGTCACAGCGATAACCTGCACGCAATGCACATCATCCATTTTGTCTTCCCTTCCTTGCGCATCGTGTGCCAGTACGTCATGGCCACCGTCCAGATGCCGCAAGAATAGCTGAAAAGCGCGAAATAGCCGCGTTGTCTTCCGACGAGAGGCACTTCGCCACCTGTCATCGAGCCTTTTCAACGAAAACGCCGCTAATTCGTTGATTCAGAGAATGACACTGCGTTCCTGAATGCTTGCTGGCAGATGTACCGATAGAGCCTCAAAGCCCTCATCGATGATGCACTTCGCTGGGCCAGATCAAGGGTGAACACCTGTCCTTCTACAGCAATCTGTTCGGCAGCTATTTTGCCGTTAAAGGCGCCTGAGCCCTGCTCACCCATACAAACATGGAGAAAATACTGAAGCGTCTAAATCCAGACGTCATTGATTGCGGTTCTTTCTCCTTCCTGATCGCCGGTATTCAGCACGCCACGCGGCTCGATCAGTAACATCTTCACCTCTCGCTCGGCGTAAGGCTTGTGTTCGACGCCCTTGGGGACAACGTACATTTCTCCCTGCCTGACCACGACCGCTCCCTCTCGAAGATCAATGCGAAGCTCGCCTTCGAGGACGATGAAGGTTTCATCGGTGTCGGCGTGGGAATGCCAGACAAAGTCGCCTTCGATTTTCACCACCTTGAACTGGTAGTCGTTCATTTCGGCAATGACCTTGGGCGCCCATTGCTCGCTGAACAAAGCCAGTTTTTCGGCAAAGTTAATCGCGGTGCAGGTTGTCACGCCGGGTTGGGAATGCATTTGAGTCGCCCTCACTAGCCAAGTTATCGAGGTCTGACTTTAGGAGAGGCTCGCCGTCGCGTATTGCATGATTGTGCAAGTCGAACGCCCTTAAACCAGGCCCAGCCTTTTCATCCACCGGCCGGGTGAGACGCCGTAGGTCTGGACGAATTGACGCGTCATGTGGCTTTGATCGAAAAAGCCTGCGCAGACGGCCGCCTCCGCCATCGAGTGGCCCCCGAACATCAGTGCTCTTGCCAGATCGAGACGTCGTTGCGTCATGTATCGATAGGGGCTCGTACCGTACAGCGCACGAAAATCACGGCTCAGGCTCCAGCGATCTCGACCACTCGCCTGTGCTAACTCCTCCAGGGTAATGACTCGATCCAGCGACTCATGAATCAGCGCACGCGCGCGTTCGGCCGCGGCGAAATCAAACGACTTGCGCCGCCCGCGCTGCCCCGAATTCGCATCCAGCGCCTGCGCGAGATCGTAAATGGCATCGTCTTCTTCCAGGGGCTCGATGCAAGCGTCGAGGTTCTGCAGCAGCACCTGGGTCGCGGCATAAAGCCGTGGATCGCTGGATATACCACCCTCGATAAAGGGCAAGGGCTTGCCGCCTAATACTTGCTGAATCAAGGCGGGTTCGATGTAAATCATCCGATAATGAAAACCCGCCTCAGTGCCGGCTTCACCGTCATGCACCTCGTCCGGATGCAAAACGATAGTTTTCCCGGGCAGGCTATGACGCTGGGTGTTGCGGTACTGGAAGCTTTGTACACCCGACAGCGTTCGTCCGATGGCGTACGTGTCGTGGCGATGCGGGGTAAACCCATGGCCGCCAAAAAAGGCTTCGATGCGCTCCATCTTCAACGGCTGAGCCGAGCGCTTTACCCAGTCTTTGTCACCCCTGGTTTTCGTCATGTCCCTGTACCCCCTGAATGATGTCAGTACGGTACCAGTCAGCGTGGCTGATGTCCCCGGCGGACTGACCCGTGCAAGCCTGAATAGGCCCCCACGGCGGCGCCGTTAAATTTGTCTCTTCCCCTCGTGAACCAGTCTTCAGAGCCGCAGTCTTAGCCGTGCCGTAAAAGAAGCTCACCCAACGAAGCGCTCCTACGGTCATTGCTCGTTCCTACCCCCCTATCGTCGTCATCTCATCAGAGCTGTCCGTTCATGCGCCCAATCGTCCGCTGCTGTCGCTTTGTTTCTCTGTGCCTGATGCCTTTGCTCCCGCTACTCGCCAGCCCCGCCCATGCCAGTGGGGAACGGCAACTGGTGGAAGTCATCAACGACTACCGCGCCGATCCCGATCGTTGTGCGGGGCGTACGGTCAAGCCGTTGCGGCCGCTGTCGCTGAAATCGAACCTGGCGTTACCGGTCGGCTATGGCGGCGGTTTGCGGGGCGCCTTGAAAGCTAAGGGCTATCAAGCAGTGACGGTGCGCACCATTCGCGTGGTCGGCGCGCAAGATGCCGATGAGGCGTTTGACATGCTTGAGAGCGACTATTGCGGGGCGCTGCTCGATACCCAGTTCGCCGATATCGGCGTCACTCGCTCCCGTAGCGAATGGCAGGTGGTGCTGGCGCAACCGGTGCTCGACGGACGTGTCGGTGATTCGCGAGAAGCGGGCAAGGCGTTGCTGGCACAGGTCAATGCGGCACGGGCCAGGCCGCGCCTGTGCGGGCGCCAACGCTTTGCCGCCGCACGACCGTTGACCTGGAATGCCGCTCTGGGGGCCGCCGCGCAAGGCCACAGCAAGGCAATGGCCTACGGCAATTACTTCGCCCATCGCGATCCCGACGGTGATATGCCATTGGATCGGGCCAAAGCCGCCGGCTATCGAGGCCGGCAGATTGGCGAAAACATCGCCGCTGGGCAAAGCTCACCGAACAAAGCGATGGCCGGCTGGCTGGCCAGTCCCGGGCATTGCGCCAATCTGATGAACCCGATGTTTACCCAAGTAGGCGCAGCCTATGCCGCCGATTCGCGCAGCGATGAGGGTGTTTATTGGACGATGCTGTTTGGCGCGCCTTGAGTGAAGCGCGTTCCATAACCCCTGAAATGCCAGTCAGCTAATCGCAGATCACCCTGTGTGCGGGCTTGCTCGCGATGAGGTCAGCAGACTCAACACCAATGTCGCCTGACATACCGCCATCGCGGGCAAGCCCGCTCCCATAAGGATCTGAGCCGAACACCAAATGGGTGGACCACTGAGATCAAACGGTGGGAGCGAGCCTGCTCGCGATGAGTCCATATCAGCCGCCATCCCAGGCAAGCCTGCTCCCACAAAGGGACTGGCGACGTACGCCAATTTTGCAAACAACACCGACCACTGTGGGAGCGGGCTTGCCCGCGATGGCGTCGGCACAGTCGATAATGATGCAAGTTGACCCACCACTTTCGCGAGCAGGATCGCTCCCACAGGTTGTGCACCTTTACTGACGGGTGTTCTTCAGACTTGGGTGATGATTCAAATACTCGACGGCGCTGCCACGCTTTGCCGCCCTTTGAAGGCCAGCGAAAAACAGAAAAATATCGCCAACGCGAACCCTGCCGGGAACAGCCAGATGCTTTTCCAGTCATGGCTCTCAGCCGACGCATAGTGATCGGTGACCGCCCCGGCCACCCAAAAGCCAATCAGCATGCCCAAGCCATACGTCGCGAGCGTGATCAACCCTTGCGCGGAGCTTCTGAAACGCTCCGACGCTTTGGCATCGGTGTAGATCTGCCCCGAAACAAAGAAGAAGTCGTAACAGATGCCGTGCAAGGCGATGCCGGTGAACAACATGAAGGCGAGGTCCCCGTTGTTGCCGTAGGCGAACAGCAGATAGCGCAACGCCCACGCCAGCATCCCCACCAGCAGCGCGATCTTGATGCCGAAACGCTGAATGAACAGCGGCAGCAGCAACATGAACAGCACTTCCGAGACTTGCCCGATCGCCATCTTGGCGGTTGGATTGGTCACGCCGATTTCCGCCAGGAACGGGTTGGCATTCTGATAATAAAACGCCAACGGAATGCAGATCAAAATGGAGGCGATGAAGAACACCAGGTAACTGCGATCCTTCAACAAACCCAAGGCGTCCAGCCCCAGCATTTGCTTTAAGCCGACACTGCCCGGCTCAGGTTTGAGCGGCGCGGTGCGCGGCAGGCTGAAGCTGTAGAGCCCGAGCACGAGGGAGGCGATGGCCGACATCAGAAACGTGTTGCGCAAACCACCGGAGGAGATCGCTTGTTGCGAATCCCAGGCAAATACAAAACTGATCACCACGCCCGCCACGATCCAGCCGATGGTGCCCCACACTCTGATCCGCGAGAACTCCAGGGCCGGGTCGCGCATCTGCCGGAACGCCACCGAATTCACCAATGCCAGCGTCGGCATGTAAATCATCATGTAGGCCAGCACGAACGGGTAAAACGCACTGAAGTCAGGCGCTCGATAGAGTTGCAATAGCAACACCGCGCCGATCAGATGCAACACCGCGAGGATGCGCTCGGCATTGAAGTAGCGGTCGGCAATCAAACCGATCACAAAGGGCGCGATGATCGCGCCCCAGGACTGCGTCGAGAACGCCATGCCAATCTGCCCGCCGCTGGCCCCCAGATTACTGGAGAGGAAGGTGCCGAGGGTCACGAACCATCCGCCCCAGATAAAGAACTGCAAGAACATCATTACGCTTAATCGCGCAGTCATCGTGGTCATATCAGTCACCGTCTTATTGTTTTTTTGCGGAGAGAGGAACGAACAAGGTTGTATTCAGGCGTCGGGCAAACCCAGCAGTCGACGATTGAAACCTTCGTCGGACGTCACGCTGGCGAAATCATCAAATGCCTTTCGGGTTTTGCTGATCATGTGCTGCCGGATGAAGGCCGCGCCTTCTGCGGCACCCTGCTCCGAATCCTTCAGGCAACACTCCCATTCCAGAACCGCCCAGCCGGTAAAGTCGTACTGCGTCAATTTGCTGAAGATCGATTTGAAATCGATCTGCCCATCGCCCAAAGAGCGGAAGCGGCCAGGCCGCTCGACCCAACCTTGATAACCGCCGTAGACACCCGAGCGAGCATCGGGCCGGAACTCGGCGTCCTTGACGTGGAACATGCGGATGCGCTCGTGGTAGCGATCGATGAAGCCCAGATAGTCCATTTGCTGAAGCAGCAAATGACTCGGGTCGTAGAGGATCGCGGCGCGCGGATGGTGATCGACGGCCTCAAGGAAACGCTCGAACGAGGCGCCGTCGTGCAAGTCTTCGCCGGGATGGATCTCGTAGCAGAGGTCGACGCCGGCTTGCTCGAAACAATCGAGGATCGGCAACCAGCGCCTGGCCAGTTCGGCAAAACCCTGCTCGACCAGACCGCTCGGGCGTTGCGGCCACGGGTAGACATAGGGCCACAGCAGCGCACCGGAAAACGTCGCGTGCGCCTTCAGCCCCAAGCGTTGGCTGGCGCGCGCGGCGAGCTTCAACTGATCGATGGCCCACTCGGTGCGTGCCTGAGGCTGGCCGCGTAAATGCGCGGGGGCGAAGTCATCGAACAACGTATCGAACGCCGGATGCACCGCCACCAGTTGGCCCTGCAAATGCGTCGACAGCTCGCTGATTTCGACACCTGCCTGGGCGCAGACGGCTTTCAACTCATCACAGTAATCCTGACTGTCGGCGGCGCGCGCCAGGTCGATGTACTGCGTGCCCAAGGTCGGCAATTGAATGGCTTTGTAACCCTGCGCCGCAGCCCAATGAGCAATGTTGGCGAGCGTGTCGAAGGGCGCTTCGGCGGACATGAACTGCGCGAGGAAAATTCCCGGGCCGCGCAGGCCTGCCGGTGTTGGGGAGGTGTGGTTCACGGGAGGGTTCTCCGGATTCATGGGTTGCAGACCAGTTCTGTCCACTTCGCGTCGCCGCGATGATTGGCGACCACCGCTTCGATGAACGCCATGCCACGCAACCCGACGTCGATGCCCGGCACGCCGGGGGCATCGTTGCCTTCCACGTTGCAGCGGATCGCGGTGGCGAAATCACCATAGAGATTGGCCATGGCCTCGAGATAACCTTCGGGATGCCCGGCAGGCAAACGCATGCGCTGGCTGGCGGCCTCGCACAACCAGGGCTGGCCGACACCGGAACGAAGGATGCTCAACGGTTGATCGAGGGAACGATGGATCAGGCTCGCAGGCTCTTCCTGACGCCACTCCAGCCCGCCCTTATCGCCATAGACGCGAATCTTCAACGGGTTCTCTTCGCCGGCGCAGACCTGGCTGGCGATCAACACCCCGCTGGCCCCGGCGGCCATCTTGAACAGCATCGCCGCGTCATCGTCCAGTTGCCGCCCGGCAATGTGCGAACCCAAGGTTGCACACACCTGCTCGATGGGTTGGTCTGCGACGAATTCGGCCAGTGAAAAGGCATGGGTGCCGATGTCGCCTATGCAGCCGCCCAGCCCGGACTGCTCGGGCTGATCGCGCCAACTCGCCTGCTTGTTGCCCTGCCCGGCCACATCCCGACTCAGCCAGCCCTGCGGGTACTCGACGATGACCTTGCGCACAGCGCCGATCACGCCGGTACGTACCATCTTGCGCGCCTGCCAGACCATTGGATAACCCAGATACGTGTGGGCCAGTCCATAGAGGCGATCGCTGCTTTTCACCACTGCCTTGAGCGCCAGCAGCTCGGACAGGTTCAGTGCCGCGGGCTTTTCGCTGAACACATGAAAACCCGCGCTCAATGCCTGGCTGGCGATCGGCGCGTGCAAGTGATTGGGCGTGACGATGACCAACAGCTCCATGCGCTGATCGGCAGGCAGTGCGCGCTCGCTATCGAGCATCCGCTGCCAGTCGCTGTAGCAGCGTGAGGCGGACAATCCCAGCGCGGCACCGGTGTCCTGATTGTTGCGGGCGTCTCGGCTGAATGCACCGCACACCAGTTCAAAACGACCATCGAGGCCGGCGGCCTGGCGGTGGGCTTTGCCGATGAAAGCACCCTCGCCGCCCCCGACAAACCCCATTCTTATTTTTGCCGTTGCAACATTCATCGCGAATTTTCTCTTGTTCGGGGCGGGCTAACGCTCAGGTTTGACTATGATGTAACCGGTTACATACTGCCGGAAATTTAAGCTCAGTTACTTCAGGTGTCAAACCCGGGATTAACAATGCAGGTCATTTCAGCGCACGGCCGGACTGCGGTAAGCTCGCCGGCCATGCTTACATCTGCCGGTTCGATAACGAGGTTGTCTTGTCCAATATCCGTGAAGTAGCCCGGCTGGCCGGCGTTTCGGTGGCCACTGTGTCCAGAACGCTGAAGTCGCCCGAGCGCGTACTCCCCGAAACCCGGGACAAGGTCAACGCAGCCGTGGAACAGGCCGGCTACCGGCCGAACCTCATGGCTGTGCAGTTTCGTTCGCGCAGAACCGGCAATCTGGTGATTCTGGTCCCGGCCATCGCCAACACGTTTTTCGCACGGGTCATTAGCGGCGCTCAACAGGCGGCACAGGCCGCCGGTTACCGACTGCTGCTGTGCGACACCCAGGGTCGCGAGGAAATCGAACGGGAATTTGCCGCGCTGGTGTACGCCCACCAGGCCGACGGCGTGATTCAGTTGCGCGCCTACGACCCGTTTGAATCGCCCTCCCCACACGGCGAATCACTGCCCTTGGTCAACGCCTGTGAGGTGATTCAAGGCGGGCGGCATCCGACGATCAGCCTCGACAACCGGGCAGCGGCCAAGGCCATGACGGAGCATCTGATCGATCTGGGCCATCGCCGGATCGGTCTGATAAAAGGCCCGAAAAGCAGCCCGCTCACACGCGACCGCGTGGCCGGTTATCAAGATGCATTGCACCAGGCCGGTATCGAGTCAGATCCACAATTGATCTGCCACGGGGACTTCACGTTGCAGGCCGGTTTTGATGGCGCGGGAATGCTGCTGGAACTGCCCGACCGTCCGACCGCGTTCTTTTGCGAAAACGATGAAATGGCAATCGGTGCATTGAAGCGCATCAAACAGCAGGGTTTGCAGGTACCCGAAGATATTTCGTTGGTCGGTTTCGATGACATTCCGTTCGCGGCCTACTGTGATCCAGCGTTGACAACCATTGCGCAACCCGCCGAAATCTTTGGCCAAAAAGCCGTTGAAATGCTGATCGCCCTCATTGAAAAAAAGCCCATTCCGGACCGCCATGTGGTGCTGCCGTTCACATTAACCGTGCGTAACAGTACGACCGCCCGAAAGGGATGAGGGAGAAATCATGGACATCAAAACCGACCTGCAACGCATCGCGCTCCAGGAAGAAACCCTGAAGTTTGAGCGCTTCGACAAAGCCACGGCCTGGGACTTGGGCATCCGTTTGAAAACCGCCTGCGAGGAGCAAGGCGTGTCCGCCACGATTGAGGTCAGGCTGGCGCGGGATACGGTGTTTTTCTACTCGATGCCAGGAACCTCCGCCAGCAATGCCGACTGGGCACGACGCAAGCGAAATGTCGTGGAACTGATGGAACTCAGCTCATACCGCGTAGGCCTGTCCTTTAAGCTTCAGGGCGATTCACTCGAAAGTTTGATGGGGTTGCCGCTGCGTGATTACGCCGATCATGGCGGCAGCTTCCCGGTGTCGGTCAAGGGCGTGGGGTGCATCGGCGCCGTCACCGTTTCAGGGCTGCCCCAGCGTGAGGATCATGCCCTGGTGGTTCAAGTGTTGGCACAGATGTGTGGGGCCGACCCGAGCGAACTCGCGCTTGAGGGCGAATAACCTGCAGTCGCTGGATCTCTTACGATCTCCCGAATCTTATCCATCAATGCCCGCGCAGCAGACTGTGGGAGCGAGCCTGCTCTAGTGCCAGTCAGTTTAGAGATAGAACAAGCGATGAGTAACCTGTGGCGAGGGAGCTTGCTCCCGCTGGGTCGCGAAGCGGCCCCGCTTATCCCCAAAAAGAGGGGGGCTGCTTCGCAGTCCAACGGGAGCAAGCTCCCTCGCCACAAGTTCAGTATCACGCTTGACTGACTGGACGGATCGGTTACTTCGGTTGCGCCACCGTGCGCAAATAAGGTTTCACCGTTTTGAAGCCATCCGGATATTTCTTCCTGGCGTCCTCATCCGAGACGGAAGTGGGAATGATCACGTCCTCGCCCGGACGCCAGTTCACCGGGGTAGCAACGGTGTGCTTGGCGTTCAATTGCAGAGAGTCGAGCAGACGCAGCACTTCATCGAAGTTGCGCCCCGCACTCATCGGGTAGATCAGCATCGCCTTGACCTTTTTGTCCGGGCCGATGATGAACACTGAACGCACCGTAGCGTTGTCCACGGCAGTCCGTGCGCCGCCACTGGCATTCGGATGAATCATGTCGTAGAGCTTCGCCACCACCAGGTTATCGTCCCCGATCATGGGATAGTTGACCGCATGCCCCTGGGTCTCTTCGATGTCTTTGGCCCAGGTCTGGTGGTTACTGACAGGGTCGACGCTGAGCCCGACGATCTTGGTGTTGCGCTTATCGAACTCTGGCTTGAGCCCTGCCATGTAGCCGAGCTCAGTGGTGCACACCGGGGTGAAGTCCTTGGGATGGGAAAACAGGATCGCCCACTTGTCGCCGATCCACTCGTGGAAATGCAGCGGGCCTTCGGTGCTTTCGACGGTAAAGTCCGGTGCTTCGTCGCCAATACGGATTGCCATGTTCGTTCTCCTTACTGTTGATTCGTAGGGAAGCCGCTGGCTGCTGTTCCAACGGCCTTCAGGATCTGCGTTGAACCTGTCAACGCGGATCAGTATAGGAGACGCTTGAATACAAGGTAGCTATCGCCGCGCCCGCTCTGCAGCCCTTTATCGACGGGGCCTTCAAGCCTTCGAGTCACCTTCGATCGACACGGCAAGCGCGGATGCCCTGGCCACCCAGTAGTAGAGAATGCCCGGCACCACCAGCCCGACGATCCAGGAAATATCGACACCGCCAAGCTGCGCGACCATCGGTCCGGAATAGAAGTGAGTGTCGACAAAAGGCAGCTGAACCAGCACACCAAAGACATACACGCTGATCCCCAACACATTCCAGCGGCCATAACGCCCCGTCGGGTCGGACAACGCGGGAATGTCATAACGCTCTTTGTTGATGAAGTAATAATCCACCAGGTTGATCGCGCTCCACGGCGTGAAGAAGGTCAACAAAAACAGAATGAAGTATTTGAACGTCGTGAGAAACGAGTGCTGCCCCAACAGTGCAAGCGCGGTGGACGCCCCGACAATCGCCAGCACAAACAGCATGCGTTTACCGGCGGATATCTCGAAACCACGACGAAAGCCACTGATGATGGTGGCCACACACATGAAGCTGCCATAAGCGTTGAGGGTCGACACCGTGACCTTGCCGAACACCACGCTCAAATACAGCAAGGAAGCGATCACGCCGGTGCTGCCCAGCCCGACGATGGTGGCGACTTCATGCCCGCGAAAACCCGTGCCCGCCAACGCAGCGGCGAACACTCCCAGCACCATGGACGCTTGAGCGCCCAGCACCGTTCCCAGGCCTACGGCGGTGAACGTCTTCCAGGATGAAGTCTTGCTCGGCAGGTAGCGTGAGTAGTCGGCCACATAAGGGCCAAACGCGATCTGCCAGGACGCGGAAAGGGATACCGCCAGCAGGAAAGTGCTCCAGCCAAAATGACGATTTTGCAGCAGCAGACCGATGTCGTTGAGCGTCATCAACCGGGTAAACAGATAGACGAAGGCAATGATGCCCAGCACGCTGGCCACCCGTCCGACCAAGTGAATGACCCGATAACCGAAGATCGTCAGAAACGCGATGCAGGAAGCGAAAATCAGGATGCCGGCGCTGTCGCTGACATTCATCAGCTGGGCAATGGCCTGCCCCGACAGTACCGCGCCGGTGGCACTGAAGCCGAGGTACATCAGGCACACCAGCACAATCGGGATCGCCGCCCCATAGACGCCGAACTGCACGCGACTGGAGATCATCTGCGGCAACCCGAGCTTCGGTCCTTGTGCCGCATGCAGGGCAACCACCGCACCGCCGAGCAACTGGCCGATCAGCAAACCCATCAGTGACCAGAACACATCGCCACCCAGCACCACGGCCAAAGCGCCGGTGACGATCGCGGTGATCTGCAGGTTGGCGCCGAGCCACAGGGTGAACTGGCTGTAGAGGCTGCCATGACGCTCGGCCTCGGGAATGTAATCGATCGAACGTGTCTCGATCAGGGGACTTCGCTGCTGACTATCGCTGACCTTGGTCATTGCGGTGTTCTCTTCTGAGGGGGCAGACGGGTAAAGGTGTTTTTGTGGCGAGCGAGCTTGCTCGCGCTGGGCTGCGAAGCGGCCCCAAAATTCTGACAACAATGCGATTTTGCGACTGCTGCGCAGTCGAGCGGGAGCAAGCTCCCTCGCCACAATGGATCGCTCGACCCTGGATTTTTGTTAGCTGACTGGCAGGGTTTTTGACGCTTAGAAGGCCTTGCTGGCACTGGCTACCACGGTGGCAGTGCATAGATCGCCATAGCCGTACCAGCTCGCGCATTCGCTTTTCGACAGGTCGGTATCGATGTAGCTGAGTCCCCAGGTCACGCCGACGAAATCGCGGGTCAGTTTGGCTTCCCACTCGGTGTAGGCATCACGGCTTTCACCGTTGGCGGACCAGAAAGCCGGGTCTTTGACATCATTGCGACCCACGCGCAGGTTCAGGCCGATCTCGGCCGGCAATTCGATTTTGTAGCTGAGGTAGGTGTAAAGCGTGTCCTGATCCTCGCCAAAGAAGTTCGGCGTATCGTTTGAGTAATTGACGCCGAGCTTCACGCCATAAACGTCAAGGATGGCGTAGACCTCACTCATGTTGAATTGGCCTTCCTTTGGATAGTCGTACTTGAGGTACCCCAGATCGAGACTGATTGCCTCGGTCGCCTGCCAGTAGTAGCCCGCGTAGTAATCAAGTTCCTGCCGGGTCTTGTAGGGGCCGCCGAAATCGACATTCGAGGTCCAGGCGCCAATGTACAAGCCGCTGCTGTGGACCAGAGTGGCGCCGGCCTGAACCGCCGGATCCCCCAGGGCTTGCGAAATGCCACGCGTGCGGTAGTCGCTGACAACGCCCAGGGTCATGTCCAGGCTGAAGTTGTCGTTAAGTGTCAGCGCCTGGCTGGTCAGGGGAGCCAATACAAGGCTGGCAAGGGTCAATGCTGAGCGTACGTTCATACAAGTCTCTTATTTTTATGGATCAGCGGGTGATTTCGGGCACGGCTTTGCCCTGCCCCTCGCAATACGAGGAGCAGGAGCATTTTTTGGCTGCTGCCGGCGGGTAGTCGTCAGGACGCGGGGGCGTAAACCTGCTTGCCAGCGAAGAAAGTCTTCAGGACCTTGGTGTCGAACAGCGCGTCGTCGCTGACCTTGAACACATCGCGGTCGAGGATGATCAGATCGGCCTGTTTGCCGGGCACCAGCGAGCCAATCTGTTTCTCCAGCCGCAGGACTTTGGCGGCATTGAGGGTGTAGGCGTAGAACATGGTCTGGCGATCAATGCTTTCTTTGGCATTCAACACCCCCAACGGCCCTTTGCGAGTGCTGGCCTGAGCGATGGCATTCCACGGGTTGGGGCTGGACACTGGCCAGTCACTGCCACCGGCGATGACCGCACCGGCGTCATGCAGGGACCTGGCGGGATACTGATAACCGTAAGCGAACGCGCTGATATACGGTTTGACCAACTCCACCGTGTAAGACTCGCCGGTAGCCCACAGCAGTTGCATGGAAGCGATCACGCCAAGTTGCTTGAAGCGCGGGAATTCCTTTGGATTGACCAGTTGCAGGTGGGTAATGCTGTGGGCCATCGGAGTCGGATTGAGCTTGCGCGCGTATTCAAAGCCATTGAGTGACTCACGTACGGCACGGTCGCCGACCGCATGTATGTGCACAATCCAGTCACGCTTTTCCGCCGCGACCACCAGTTCACCAAAGTGTGCCGGGTCGATCAGCAACTGACCGTTTTTGTGACTGTTGGTGAACGGAACAATCACCGCTGCCGTCTGCCCCGGAAACTCCAGAACGCCGTCAGCGAAGACCTTTATACCCGGGAAGCTCAAGTTGGGCACGCCCTCGAATTTCTTCATCACCTTGGCCAGCACCTCCAAGTCCGCCGGCCGGCTTTTTGGGTTGGCCAGCAGCAGAGCCGCGACGTGGGCGTTGAGCTCGCCCTTCTCTGCCAGTTCGCGGTAAAGCGGTAGAACACCGTAACTCTGCTCGGTGGCCCGGAAATCGAACAGCGAATCACCACTTCCAGCATTCGCTGCCGCGTCCATCCAGGCGGTAACGCCATATTGATTATTGACCTTCACCGCCTCGCGGGCAGCCTTGAGCATGACCTCGTTGCCGGGCGCAGGGATCTGACTGCGTACCTTGTCCCAGCGCGATTCGGCGAACAGCCCATTGGGAGTGAAGTCCGCTGCGTGCCCGACGAAGCTGCGGTCCTGTTCCGACAGACCTTTTACCAATGCTGCGTCGATTTTCAGACGTTTGAGCATCGCGTTGTTGGCCCAGCCGGTATGCCCGTCAATCCCGCTGAGGACCACCGGTTGGTCCGCCCAGCGTCCCTGATTGAAGCGCTGACCGAGCTCGCGGCTTTTCTCCCAATAGGCCGAACTCACCCCGGCAATGCTGATCACGTCACCGGCCCGTGCACGCCCCGCGTCATCCTGCTCGATCACCCATTGCTCGAGTTCCGGCAACGGCTTTACTTCATCCAGCAGGTTGGCCCCCTGGCTGTTGAAGGCCGCAACCACCGGGTGACTATGGGTATCAATCATTCCAGGCATCAGCACTTTGCCCGCCAGATCGATTCGTTGCGTCTGGGCATCGGCCAAGGCGTTGATCTCGGCATTGCTGCCCACTTTTAGAATTTTGCCGTCTTGCACCGCCACGGCCTGAACCAGTGCTTGACCGGGTTCGGCGGTAAAAACCTTGCCGTTGAACAGCACAAGATCAGCGGCGGCCATGGCCTGCACCGAGGAAAGGGCCAGGGCTGCGGCCAACAGGTTGGGAATGAATCGTTGCATCGGAACACTCTCTTGTTTTTATTGGGCGGTTCGGGATGTGGACGCTTGTGACAACACCTTCGGATCAAGTCCAACGAACGGCGCCTTGGCCCACACGACCTTGCCGCCGACCACCGTCAACAGCACGTCGTTTCGGCCCAGCTCATCCTCCGGCACCTGCATGAAGTTCTTGTCCAGCACGATCAAGTCAGCGAACTTTCCAACCTCGACCGAACCGACGACAGCGTCCAGTTTCAGTTGCTCGGCGGCGTTCATGGTGATGGTGCGCAGCACATCAGTGCGCGACAACGCCGGGTCGGCATTCAACCTGCCCGCATACTTGGGGCCGTAGCTGTGCGGGTTCAGCGGATCGCCTGAGCGGGTGACCCCGATCTTCAGCGCCAGGAACTCATCGAGCGGGTCGACAGGCCAGTCGCTGCCATAAGCAACCCGACCGCCAGCGCGGCTGATGCTGCCCGATGGTTCCATGCGGGCAAAACGTGCAGGCCCCAGATGATCGCTGGTGCCGTCGACCGTGGACGGCGCCTGCTGGGCCCACTGGAACGACATGTTGGCGGTCACATCGAGCGTCTTGAAACGTGAGTAGTCGGCGGGGTCCACCGATTCGGCGTGAGTAATGGCTGGACGAAAACCGTTGCCAGGCAGTTGCTGGCGCACGTATTCGATACCGTTCAACGAGTCACGCACCGCTCG
Source organism: Pseudomonas lini (assembly GCF_964063345.1). NCBI lineage: Bacteria > Pseudomonadati > Pseudomonadota > Gammaproteobacteria > Pseudomonadales > Pseudomonadaceae > Pseudomonas > Pseudomonas lini. The sequence goes on along the minus strand of NZ_OZ061318.1, from coordinate 5,417,695 downwards.
GTCCCCGGTGGCGTGAAGGTGCGGATCGAGGCCGGCCTGCACCGCGTGCAACAGCAGCGGATTGAGCACTTGCGACGGGAAATACAGCTCACCGATATTCTTGCCAGGTGCCCACTTGGGCGCGGCATCCGTGCCGGCATTGCGCAGGTACGGCGTCAACATTGCCCCGGTATCCGCTGGCGCGTTGATGATGCCGTCCATGAACAATTTGACGTGACGCATACTCACGCCCGGCGCCACTTTGGCTTCGCCCTGGTCATAGGTGTTGGCCAAGGCCTTGGCCTCGGCAATGGTTTTCGCCGGGTCTGCAGCGGCGGCGGCAGGGTCGAGTTTGATCGCCAGCAAGGCCCGTGCGGTCAGCTCGCCCGACTGTTGCAGGGTGGTAAACGCTTTACCATTTTCAGGCCCCGACAAGGCATCGAAAAAACTGGTGATGCCTTGCTGGCGCATGGCATCGAGCGCCGCGCGGGTCTGCTTGAGTTTTTCTGCATCGCTGGCCGGCGGCACCACGGCGGCCATGGCATCAGCGGCACCGTCTTCGCAGATACCGGTCGGGTTGCCGGCGCTGTCGCGCACGTACTTGCCATCTCCCGGATTGGCCGTGTGCTTATTGATGCCAGCCACGGCCAGGCCGCGAGAGTTTGTCAGCACGGTATGGAAGTCGGTGGAACGGACCTGAATCGGGCGATGGGTCTTGAGTGCATCCAGCGTCGACTTGTCGGGATCGCCATCGAGCCCGGTCATGCCCATGCGATCCCAGCTGCCCACTTCAAGCCAGACATCGGGGCCCTTGCCCTTGTCGGCATCCAGACAAGCCTGAATGGTTTCCTGGAAAACCTTGCGGGTCATCGTCTGGTATTTCAGGTCGCACAACGTCATGGCGCGACCGCCGTCCCCCGGATGCATGTGCGCATCGACGAAGCCGGGCATCAACATGCGCCCCGCCAGATCGATCAGCTGGGTCTGCGTGCCGATGTACGAAGCAACGCCTTCATCGCTGCCGACATAAACGATCTTCCCGCCCGTGACGGCGATCGCCTGCTGCACGGAGTTCTTGCCATCGACGGTGTAGACATAGCCGTTGCGCATCACCATGTCAGCCGGTGTCGAACCCTGTGTCTGACACCCCACCAGCGCCATGCAGGAAAATGCCGTTGTCGACGCAACGGCGATAAACAGCCTGGAAAATTTCAACTGCCTCACCTCTGTTTTTATAGTTTTGGAAGTGGCCCGAACAGACGGCCGCAAGCCTCTGATATGCAGGCATACCCTATAGGGCGCGGGCGTCGGATGGACCTCTACAAATGAGGAGGGGTGAGGTAATTAAATGACAGGCGTCCGATCTGGTGTAGCGGCGGAACCTGTGGGAGTGGGCTTGCTCGCGAAGACGGCGGCACAGTCAACATTGATCGAAGAGGCTTGTTTAAAAGACCTTAAAGTTACTTCCTGAAAGCTACAAAACCTTGCGCCATTGCCTACAGCTGCACCAGAATCCGCCGGCTTGTGCGGCTATGGGGCGGGCTATATCGTTTCCCTGTCACTGAAAAACAGTGATCGGGTTTGGTAGCCCGCCTTGTAACAGCCGTATGGCAACACCTTATGCCGTCTCTTTTTTGGGACTCTGCTTTTATGGTGGTCATGCGTGGGGCTCCTTTGTGAGCGCCGGGTTTCCTGTTGCAGCCGGTCTACCAACCCGCGTATGGCCGCCACTCTTCGTTTGGTAGCGAGGGTGATGGCTCCTTAAAATCTGCAACAAGGAGTTTTCATCTATGTTCAAAGTCACACCCAACCCGCCGGTCACAGACCCGGCCTCCCCCTACGAATCTCTCGATTCAAAAAAGCTCAACGAGGCCGCCGAACGCGCCCTCAACTTCCACTTCCCGTCGAATGCCGACATCAAAGCTACCGCGCGTACACCCAGCACTATGCTTTCCGTGAACCCAGAAGCCACAACCGAAACCCTGGCGGTTTTTTTGGTCGAGACGCTGGCCTCGGTCGATGTGATGGTCCATCAGTTGGTGGATCATCTGGAGGGTGAATCGCGCTACGCCCTGCTGGGCATTTCAAACAGCATCATGGTGGCGGAGATCACAGCGAACCGGGTGCTGGATAAAATCGATACCCCTTAGAAACGTGAGCTCCATTCCTCTGTAGGAGCGAGCGGTGCGGCGATCCTACAGGGGGTGCGTTGTAGCTGGATTAGGTCTTCTTTGCCATTTGGCACTATAGTTCATGCCAGATGACAAAGCGGCGGAGGCTGCCATGAGCGCCAAGAAAAAAAATGTTGTAGTCGACGAGGCTGTCAAAGATGCCAGCCAAAAAAGAAAGGTTAAACCACGCGAATCCAATGTTGCCGTAACCGTCTTGAGTAATGGCGAGCGTGCGGTGAAGGTGAAAATGCCGGGGTCGAGTCGCGTGCCCCCAATGGTTGCGGTCTTGCTTTCTGGAAAAAATAGCGATGATCGTATGGAGATTTACAGGGCCGTTAAAAACGGTTTTCCGCTGCAGTCGGTGCTCGACATGATCGAAAACAGCGAGGTGTATAAGCAACGCGGCGTGCTGTCGAAAATCGTTGGTGCATCTGATCGCACGCTTGCGCGGCGGTTGAAAACGCCCAATGAAGCGTTGACCGCGGAGCAAAGCACGCGAGCGCTCAACTATGCAGAGGTCTTGGAAAAGGCAACGGATGTGCTGGGTTCGCGTGAGCTTGCCGAGCAGTGGATGGTCAAACCTGCTCGGGGTCTGGATGGTGAGGTGCCCATCGACCTGATTTCAAATTCGGTCGGGTATGAGTTGGTGACTGACTTTCTGACGCGCATTGAGTACGGGGTCTATTGATGGCTAAAGACCCTTTGAGCAGTGAGATTCACTTCTGGCGCCTTGATCCTGCTGAGCATGCCCCCACCTGGAATTCGGGCGTAGGGGCTGAAAAAGTCGGTGGGCGCTGGAACCCTAAAGGTATGGCCACGGTTTATGCAGCCCTGGATGCCTCTACGGCCATCCTTGAAGTCGCGGTGCATAAAAATTTCGACGCGCTGGATTGCAAGCCCCATCGTCTTACGCAGGCCCGAGTGCTGAACCCGTCCAGGATTTATGTGGTGCAGCCCGACAGCATTGCAAACTCTAATTGGCTGGTACCGGGCACCCCAAGTCGCAGCCAGCAACAGTTCGGTGCGGACCTGTTAAGTGTGTACCCCTTTGTGTTGGTCCCTTCTAGTGTCTCGCCGCATAGCTGGAATTTGTTGATGAACCCGCAATTGGCTAATGGGTTGTACGAGTTGGTGTTGCAAGAGCCTTTTGCCCTTGATGGGCGGCTTAATAAGCCTTCGTCTTAAAGGTGCCTTCGCGGGCAAGCCTCCATGCCAGTCAGTTAAGCCGCGGAACCTGTGGGAGCGGCGGTGCGACGATTCGACTTGCTCGCGAAGACGGCGGCACGGTCAACATTGATGTTGCCTGACCCACCGCTTTCGCGAGCAAGCCCGCTCCCACAGGGATTGCGCTCAACTGACTGGCATCGCTGAACGCAGCACAGAACCCAGTTCCACCTTGCTCTTCACGCCCAGTTGCAGGTAGCAGTTGCGCAGATAGGTGCGTACTGTCGCAGGACTCAATTCAAGTATTTTGGCAATCTCCTTGTAGGAATGGCCAGCGGCAAACAGCATCGCTGCCGTCCGCTCGCGTGGTGCAAGCATCGCCCCGCGCGACTGGGTTTCGAGCGACAGGATGACGTGCTCGGCGTTAGGGCTCAGTGTCAGGGCGCAGCGGCCCAGGCGCATGACGCAGGGTGCCTTTTGCAGTTGCGCGATCACCTGCGCGGGAAGCATTGAACCGTTCCAGCCGGGTAACTCACGTTCGATGGCAGCACACAGCGTTGCCCCCACGTACAGCAAACTGCCGTCCATGCGCGCGACGCCAAAGTCCGACGCCCCGTTGCCCGTGTCGGAGCGGATCATGTCCTGCACCTGGAATCGCCACAGCTGCAACAGATGGTCGCAGAAGGCCGAAAACAGATCGGCCTCGTTGTCGTTGAAAGCCGAGGCATCAATACCTCGGTAGAGACAGACGAAGAACATCAAGCCGCTTTCGGGTAACTCGAAGGTGATGCACATCAGGTAGTAGAGGTCGTGGCGCCGAGCGAATGCATTCACTTCTTCATTGGGGTCAGTGAAGCCACTGTCGCGCACGACCTCACCGGGTCGACTCATGGTGTCATGGGAGAATTTGTCGTTGCGCGCACACGTGTGCCACTCGGCGGCAAAGGACTCGGGCAGATTGATTCGCCCGTGCATCCAGTTTCTTGGCGAAACATCGACGCCTGACGCGGACATCTCGCCCCACCAGGCCGAAGCGAAGGGCACCAGTTGGCTAAATTCCAGCAAGCCGTCGGTGATAAACCGGGACGCACCGCGATCTCGGGCAAGACGCCCCAGGCGCAATACGCAAAGATTGAATGCCTGCAATGTTGCCATCGACGCTTTGGCGCCAACCTCATCACCCTCCTCCATCGTTCTGATCCCGTTCGCTACATGGCGTATTATTTTTTTGACCATGCCATAGGCGCAGCGATTGCGTCCAGCACCAGGCGAGCAAACTCGCTCGCCACGGGGCTGGCGTTGTTTTCAGAGACTGATTTCACTGGCCGGCATAACATCGATCCGTGCCACGGAGCCGGTCAGGTGCGCCAGATCCTTGTTGTGTTCGGCGATGATGTCTTCGGCGCTCATCGTGCCGTTGTCGATAGTGGAATGGGCGTCGGCCACCAGCACGACGTCGTAACCCAGCGACAGAGCCTGGCGGACGGTGGCGTTGACGCAGTAGTCGGTTTGCAGGCCGCAGATGATCAGGCGGTCGAAGTCATCTTTCGGCACCAGTTTCTGCAGGTAGGTCTGGTAGAACGAATCCGGGGTGGTTTTGCGCACGCGCAGGTCTTGGGGTGAAGTCTTCAGACCGTCGGCCAGTTGCCAGCCTTTGGCACCGTATTTCAGCAAATCGCCCTCTTCTTCGTGCTGGATGAGGATGACCGGGATATTGGCAGCTCGGGCTCTGGTGCTGAGATCGTTGATGGTGTCGATGACGCGCTTGATGTCGAAGCATTCATACTCGCCGGTGCACAGCGCGTGCTGGACATCAATGATCAGGAGTGCGGTGCTCATGGCTTCCTTCCTTAGAGAGGTCGGTAGAACGATGGATTACAACTCCCTTTCTGGCCTGTAGCAGCTGTCGAGGCTGCGTTCGAGGATCGGGGATCAGGGCCACCCGGGGAGTTCAGGTGGCCGCTGATCGCCTGTTTCAGTAACCGAGTGACAACCCGGTATTACGCCGTGGATCGTTCGCTCCATAGAAGCGGTTCTTGCCCACTGGCTTGCCTTCCAGCGAAGGCAGGCGCACCTACCAGAATAGCTGCGATATGGTTGGGGTCCTGCGGACCGGCAAACTTGTGCCCCCAACTTTCGAGCATCTTCTTGGTGTCCGGGCTGGTGGCGAAGTTCTCCAGGTTGGTTTCTTCCGGCAGCCATTGCTGGTGGAAACGCGGCGCATCTACTGCTTCCTGGATGTTCATGCCGTAGTCGATCACGTTGAGGATGGTCAGCAGGGTGGCGGTGATGATGCGGCTGCCACCGGGAGTGCCGACAACCATGACGACTTTGCCGTCCTTGGTGACGATGGTCGGGCTCATGGACGACAGCGGTGCCTTGCCGGGGGCGATGGCGTTGGCTTCGCCCTGCACCAGACCGTACATGTTCGGCACGCCGATTTTCGAGGTGAAGTCATCCATTTCATCGTTGAGGATGACCCCGGTTTTGCTCGCCATGACGCCGGCGCCGAACCAGTCGTTGAGGGTGTAGGTCACCGACACCGCGTTGCCCCATTTGTCGACGATCGAGTAATGGGTGGTGTTGCTGCCTTCGTGGGGCGCGACGCCGGGTTTGATCTCGCGGGATACGCCGGCCTTCTGCGGATCGATGACTTCGCGGATTTTGGTCGCGTAGTTTTTATCCAGCAGATGGGCGATCGGATTTTTCACGAAGTCCGGGTCGCCGAGGTAGCTGTTGCGGTCCACATACGCGTGACGCATCGCTTCGATCTGGTAGTGCATCGCCTGGGCCGAGCGGAAGCCCAGGTCTTTCATCGGGTAGCCGTCGAGGATGTTCATGATTTCGCAGATCACCACGCCACCGGAACTTGGCGGTGGCGCCGAGACCACGTGATAGCCACGGTAATCGCACTCGATCGGCGCCAGTTCGCGGGTCTGGTATTTGTCGAGGTCGGCCTGGGTGATGATGCCCTTGTTGGCCTGACTGGAGGTGACGATGGCGTCGGCCACCCAGCCTTTATAGAAACCGTCGGCGCCCTTTTCGGAAATTTCCCGCAGGGTTTTGCTCAAGTCTTTTTGTACGAGTTTCTGGCCGACCTGCATCGGCTCGCCATTGCTCAGGAAGATCGAGCCCGAGTCGCGCATGTCTTTTTTGAAGACATCGGTGGCGTACTCCAGCAAGTCGACATCGCCCTGCTCCAGCACAAAACCGTCTTCGGCAAGCTTTATCGCGGGAGCGATCACTTCCTTGCGGGGTTTGGTACCGTATTTCTTCAGGGCCAGTTCCATGCCCGAGACGGTGCCCGGCACGCCAACGGCAAGATGGCCGCGGGTACTCAGGTCCGGGACGACGTTGCCTGCTTTGTCGAGGTACATGTCGGGGGTCGCGGCCAGCGGGGCTTTTTCACGGAAGTCGAGGAAGGTCTTGCGCCCGTCCGCCAATTGAATCGTCATGAAACCACCACCGCCCAGGTTGCCCGCCGCGGGGTACACCACCGCCAGCGCATAACCTACCGCAACGGCGGCATCGACGGCGTTGCCGCCATTCTTGAGCACGTCGACGCCGACGTGGCTGGCCAGATGCTGCGCGGTGACGACCATGCCGTTTTCGGCCGCGACCGGGGCGACAGAGGCGGCGTGGGCGGTCAGGCAACTCAGCGCCAATGTGGTTGCCACGAGCGATTTGGTAAAAGGTTCGAACTTCATGAGTCGGTCTCTTTTTGTTTTTAGGCTCTGTCAAAAACAGAGGGAACGGTTCAAGAGCAGTAGGCAAGTATGGCTGGGATTGCGTATTGCGCCTCCCCGACGAGGCAGTATGCTGGGCCCCCTGTTCAGCACCTTTACGGAGTCCGCCGGCATGTCCTACACCTTCACCACCCTGGCGTCTCCGGTCGGCGAATTGAAACTGGTGGCGAAAGGCGCACGACTGGCGGCCATCCTCTGGGAAAACGACAAACCGGGCCGGGTAAGGCTGGGGCCGATGACTGAAGCGGCGGACAACCCGATCCTGGTGCGCACCGCACAGCAACTGCGGGAATACTTCGCCGGCACACGTAACCGTTTCGAGCTGGAACTGGATTTTGCCGGGACGGAATTTCAGCAGAAGGTGTGGCAGGCGCTGCTGACCATTCCGTTTGGCGAAACGCGCAGCTACAGCGAGATTGCCCGGCAGATCGGCAATCCCAGCGCAGTTCGTGCGGTAGGGGCGGCTAATGGCAAGAATCCGATTTCGATTGTCGCGCCGTGTCATCGAGTGATCGGTGCGTCGGGGAAACTGACGGGGTTTGCCGGTGGGCTTGAGGCTAAGGAACGGCTGCTGACGCTGGAAGGTTGCGAATGGTCCGGGGCCGCCAGGATGGATGATTTGTTTTGAGCGAATAAGCCCTTGTGGCGAGGGAGCTTGCTCCCGCTCCAGTGCGTAGCGCTGGCAAAATCTTCGACAAGGGGCGTTTCACGCCCAGCGTCGGAACGCCGCCCGGAACAAGCTCGCTCGCCACAGAATGCACAGCTTCAAAAAGACAAGGAACATCTCGCAGGGATTTACCTAAATCGTCGCCCGCAACTCCCGTGGCGACAAGCCATAGTGCGAGCGAAAGCGCACTGCAAAACGTGAGGCCGAGGCGTAACCGCTGGCACCGGCAATTTCACCGATGGGGCGAGAAGTGGTTTGCAACCATTGCAGCGCTGTAGCCAGTCGAACACTTTCCAGAATATTCCTGAAACTGCCCCCTTCATTGGCCAGTTGGCGACGCAGAGTCGACTCGCCAAGGTTCAGGTGTTGTGCAACGTGCGCAACAGTCCAGTCTCTTTCCGGGCTACCCATTACCAACTGCTGCACCCGTTCGCACAGTGGATCGTTGCGATCCATCAGCAGCGGTCCGGCCTGACCGCCAAGGCACAGGCTCAGCAGAACCGCTTCCCCATAGTGGGTGCGTAATGCATCCGGAGCTTCCGCATTGATGGAGGCCAACAACTGATCCCATGCCTGTGTTGTATGCCTGTCCAGAGGGACACATAGATCGGTCTTCGGGGCACGGCGATGGCTCACGATCTGCTGGCCATATCGGCTGCTGAAATTACGCAGAGTCGAACCGGGAAAGGTCACCACATCGGCGATGTAGTGACCGTGAAGGCCGGGGAAGTTTGAGATGCCAAGCTCGCGCCCGGCCGGCATCAGAATCAGATGTTGCGGCCCGGCACGCATCTGCCGGTCATCCCATTGCAGGAGTTTTTCCCCCTGTCGCACTCGACACAAGGCCGTAGCGAATATTGGCACCCGTTGCAATGTATGGGGCTGTCGCGCCCGTATCACACAAGCATCGATAATATTTTCCCGGTGCTGTATGCCGAAACAAGGGCGCATCGTTCTTAACGTCCGTAAGTTGAAGTAATGGTCGCTTTGGCCAAGGCGTTGGCATTGAGCATATAGCCCACCAAGGCTCCGCTGGCCTGGTTGTCGAGGGGTAGCTTATCGACTTTCAATGCCCATACGGTGAATTGATAGCGATGCGGCTTATCCCCTACAGGAGGGCAAGCCCCGCCAAAACCCGGTTGGCCATAATCGGTTCGCCCTTGTACGGCACCGGCGGGCAGGTTCGAGCCGACCCCTCTTGGCAAACTGCTGGTTGAAGCGGGTAAGTTGACCACCGTCCAATGCCACCAGCCACTGCCGGTGGGCGCATCAGGATCGTAGACGGTGACCGCGTAACTTTTGGTGCCCGCCGGGGCGTTGCGCCAGGAAAGTTCGGGAGAAGTATTACCCCCTTCGCAACCGAAACCCTGGAACACCTCGCGACTGGTTAGCGGGCGGTTTTCAGCAATATCCTGGCTCGTCAGCGAGAAGTCGGCAGCGTGTCCCGTGAGGACGACCCCCATGGACAATGCGGATAGGATGATTCTGATGTTCATCGTGACCTCATCTGAGTGTTGGCGTGAGGCACGAGTTTAGAGAGAGCAAAGGCAGGTTACTGTGCCGAAATGCTCGACCATTGTGCCTGAACGCTCTCTCGAATCAGACGAACCGGCTCAAACCGCTCCGAAGACATCCTTCATCGCCGCATACTGCAGCAGCATGATGGTCTTGGCATCGCAGATCTCCCCGCGATAGAACGCCGCCAGCGCGTCGTCGAACGTCCACTCCAGCACTTCCAGTTCTTCGGTTTCTTCCTCCAGCCCGCCGCCATCGCTGACTTTCGAAGAGGCGTCGTACTCGGCGATGAAGAAATGCAGCTTTTCAGTCACTGAACCGGGGCTCATGTAAGCCTCGAAAACCTTCTGCACATGGTGGACGCGATAGCCGGTTTCCTCTTCGGCCTCGGCGCGAATACGCTCTTCAGGCGCAGCGCCTTCCAGAAGCCCCGCCGCCACTTCAATCAGCAAACCATCGTGGCCGTTGACGAACACCGGCAGCCTGAACTGACGGGTCAGCACGACGGTTTTCTTCTCACGATTGAACAGTAGAATCGCCGCGCCATTACCCCGGTCGTAGACCTCGCGAGTCTGACGCTGCCAGTCGCCGTTATTGCGCAAATAATCGAAGGTAATTTTTTTCAGCAGATACCAGTCGTGGGACAGCACCTGGGACTCGATGATGTTGACCCGCTCGGCTGTGTTCGACATGACAATCCCATCCTTATGTTCGTCAGAAAGCGTCCATGTTAGGCGAAAACAGAAAAGCCCGGCGACTGCCGTAGTGCTGTTCATTTAGACGAGACTCTTCAGTCATGCCGACCTTTGTGGCGAGCGAGCTTGCTCGCGTTGGGCTGCGTAGCGGCCCCAAAATCTGACAACCATTGCCGATTTTTGTGAGTGCTACGCACTCAAGCGGGAGCAAGCTCCCTCGCCACAGGTTTCTCTGACTCAAGACTCTCTAAAGTGAACAGCATTGCGGCGCCCCTCATGAAAGTTGCGCCTTGTATTCTTTCTGATACTGCCCGGCGAGGGTTTCTTTCTGTTGGTCATCGAGTAACTTGCCGGCCATCTGAAAGAACTTCTGCTCCTCCTCTTTGAGGTGGTGATGGACCTTCTCCGAGAGCTTTTTCGCCGTTGCCAACCAGGACGGACTGGACATTTCGGTCGCATCCAGCGCTTCCATCATCTCGTCCATTTCGTGGTGTTCGGAGATGGCGTGACGGCTAAGATCCACGCCGTTGTCGAACTCCATCAGCGGCATGTAGAAATGGCGTTCTTCAGCGGTTGCGTGGGCCTGAAGCTCGGATTTGAGCCGTTTGTAAGCCTCGACCCGTTCCGGGGTGTCGCCACGGGTTTGAATCAGTGCATCGGCATAGCGGCGCTGACGGTCGTGGCTTTCGCGCAAGGCTTCAAAAATGTTCACGGGCGGTCCTCACTGGGTGCGCTCAGCAATGATGCTGTTCAGGCTAGACATTACCGGGGCCCCGGGGGTTCCTTGGGCTTCGGGGGATAGAACAATCACCGCAACCGGGATAGGCTCCGTGTTCACTGCCATAAGGATGTGTTGCCTATGACCTTGCGAATCGAATTGTCGAAAAACGCCACTCAGGAGGAGCGCGAAGCGATCCTCACACCGCTGCGCGCCTACAACGCCTCAAAGGCCGGGGCCACGGTGTCGGAGCAGATTGCTTTGCTGGTACGCAATGACAGCGACGAGATTCTCGGCGGGCTATATGGCCGAGTGTTTTACCAGTGGTTTTTCATTGAGTTGTTGTCGGTGCCAGAGCTGGCCCGAGGACAAGGGATGGGCTCGAAGCTGATGCAGATGGCCGAAGACCTGGCGCGGGAAAAGGAATGCGTGGGGATCTGGCTGGATACCTTCGACTTCCAGGCGCCGGAGTTTTACAAGAAGCACGGCTACAGCGAGTTGGGGCACATCACCGATTACCCGCCGGGCCACAAGCGCTTCTTTTTCCAGAAGCGTTTGGGCTGATTAAAACGCAAAACCTTGTGGGAGCGAGCTTGCTCGCGATAGCGGCGGGTCAGTCGATATCAATGTCGAATGACAAACCGCTATCGCGAGCAAGCTCGCTCCCACAGGAACTGCATCTGCCCAACAACCGGTGCACGAGGTGCCTGCTTACAAACAGGTCGCCAACGCCGCCAATCGGCGCTTGGCGACAAAATCATCGTGCTGCGCGTAGTAGCTCAATGCTGTACCGGAGGCATCGGTAGTCACGTCCACGAAGGACTCGGCCGAACGGGTGTAGACCGTCGAGCCACCCTTTTTGCCCGGCTGCAAATACGCGCCCGCATCGACGCCGAACACCGCTTCGTCCTGCCAGGCAAATTGCACGCACTGGGCGACAACTTTTTCCGGTTTGTCCGAGGTCAGGGTTTTGTACGGGGTTTTGGTGCGGGCGTCATTCATCGCCGATCCGGCACAGCCCGCCAGCAAGGTTGCGGCCAGCGCCACCATCAGAATTCGCATTGCGTTCGCTCATCAAGAAAAAGCGGACTGTATCACCGCGGCGCGGCGTATCGTTCTGCTTTACTTCATTTATACCGCGACACCGCGCAACGATTCGCGCACCCTGTCGCGCCATTAACGCCGCATCGCCCATTTTTCCGGGCACATTTTTCTGGAAAGGTCATGACACCCAACGCCGAATACTACAAACCGACCGCTGAATACGCCGACAAGCTGATCAGCCAGATCGGTCAGACGCCTTCCTGGATCGCCAAGCGAATTGGCGTCACCGACAAGCGGATTCGCTACATTCTCGATGGCGAAAGAACCGTCAAAGGCGAAACCACGCCGATCCAGATGACCTACCCCGAGCAATTTGCTCTGGAGTGTCTGGCCGCAGCCGCCAAGGCGAGCAAAAAGCAGTCTTCCAAGGAGTGACCATGGCGGCAACCGAACAGCAACACGAGCAGGCGCTGAAGAAGTTTCTCGATGAACGTCCTGAGCTGCGCGTCGAACTGGATAACCTGAATCCACTGTTGGCCCAGGCCAAGGGTGTGACGGTGGCGCAGTACCGCGACGAGCGTTTGCATGAGGCGTTCGAAGCCGAGGCCGAGCGCCTGGGTTTGTTTGCCTGGGAGCTGACGCTGCAACTGACTGCCGCCACACCTGAGGACTACCAGGCCCAACGCCTGGAGGTGCATAGGGAAGTCGCGGAGATGGCCGGCATGGACTGGCTGGAGTATTGCGAGTTATATGGGTTAGCCAAATAATCATCGCTGCTCAAGGAAGCTTTCGTCGATGCTGCCTTCGCCCTTAAGTACCCGGGCCACACCGGGCCATTTGCATACCCATAAATGGCGCGGGCGCATCGGCCTGTCGCTGGTCGCCAGTTTGTCGGTGCTCGCCGGCATGACCGATGCCATCGGCTTCATGGCCAGCGGCGACTTCGTGTCCTTCATGAGCGGCAACACCACCCGTCTGGCCGTGGCGATCAGCGATGGCGACCTCGGGCTGACCCTGCGCCTGATAATCCTCGTGGCCACATTTGTCGCCGGCAACGCCTTGGGCATTGTGGTCAGCCGTTTCGGTGGTCGTCGGGCGTTGCCGTTACTGCTGTGCATCGCCACCCTGCTCTGCGGCGCTGCGGCCTGGCCCTACGAAACGCAATTGCCGGCGCTGCTGGCGACGATCATCGCCATGGGCATGCTCAATGCCGCCGTGGAAGAAGTGAACGGCCTGCCGGTCGGGCTGACCTACGTCACCGGCGCGTTGTCGCGGTTTGGTCGCGGGCTGGGGCGGTGGATGCTTGGCGAGCGGCGCAATGGCTGGCGAGTGCAATTGATCCCGTGGGCCGGGATGTTTTTCGGCGCGGTACTTGGTGCCGTGCTGGAACATCATCTTGGGCTCAAGGCGCTGTTTGTCAGCGGGCTGCTGGCCGGGGTGCTGGGGTTGCTGTCGTTGAAGATTCCGCGGCGTTGGCAGTTGGGGTATATGCCGCGCTGAATCTTGCATTGACTGTTCGGGCCTCATCGCGGGCAAGCCCGCTCCCACAAGGACTTGTGTGATGCCAAAGATTGCAGCTTCGCTACATAACCTGTGGGAGCGGGCTTCTGACGGGGGTGCTGGGTTGCTGTCGTTGAAGATTCCACGGCGTTGGCAGTTGGGGTATATGCCGCGCTGAATCTTGCATTGACTGTTCGGGCCTCATCGCGGGCAAGCCCGCTCCCACAAGGACTTGTGTGATGCCAAAGATTGCAGCTTCGCTACATAACCTGTGGGAGCGGGCTTGCCCGCGATGGCGGTCTACAAGTAAACGCCCTTCGCCGCCCCGCCGATAAAGCTTTATCATGGCCGCAGTTTTGCTGATCGAGTCCGTCATGAAGTTTGCCATTGCGCTGTTTTCCGCCGCCCATGCGCCCTCCTCGCGCCGTGCCTTGTTGTTCGCCCAGGCAGCGCTGGCCGGCGGGCATGAGATTGTCCGGCTGTTTTTCTATCAGGATGGCGTCTACAACGCATCTGGCAGCGTGGTCACGCCTCAGGACGAGCAGGATTTGCCCAAGCAATGGCGCAACTTTGTCACTGAGCAACAACTCGATGGCGTGGTCTGTATCGCCGCCGCCCTGCGCCGTGGGGTGTTGAACGAGGAAGAAGCCCAGCGCTATCAGCGTGAAGCGGTAGCGGTGGGTGCGCCGTGGGAATTGTCCGGCCTCGGCCAGTTGCATGACGCGGTGCAGGACGCTGACCGCTTGATCTGTTTCGGAGGCGCTTGAGATGGCTAAATCCTTGCTGATTATCAGCCGTCAGGCGCCATGGTCCGGGCCGAATGCGCGGGAAGCGCTGGATATCGTGCTGGCCGGTGGCGCCTTCGATCTGCCGATCGGCCTGCTGTTTCTCGATGACGGCGTGTTCCAGCTCGCTGCTAAACAGGACGCCAAGGCGTTGCAACAGAAAGACCTGAGCGCCAACCTGCAAGCCTTGCCGATGTTTGGTGTCGAAGACCTGTTTGTGTGCGCTGAAAGCGCCGCGGCTCGTGGTCTGGACCCAAATGGTCTGTCGCTTGAAGAAGCCCAGGTGTTGGCCACCCAGGAAATCACCGCCCTTATTGACCGTTACGACCAAGTGATCACCCTCTGATGTCGACTTTGCATGTGTTGTCTCATTCCCCTTTCGGCGACGACCGCCTGAGCAGTTGCCTGCGCGTGATCGGCGCCAACGATGCGCTGCTGCTGAGTGGCGATGCTGCTTATGCCTTGCAGCCAGGCACCGCACCGTTCAGCGCGCTGCAGGCTCGCAGCCTGAAACTGTTCGTGCTGGCCGAAGATGCTCAAGCACGGGCTCTGCAAGTCCCGGGCTGGGCCAAGGCCATCGATTACCCGGCCTTCGTCGAACTGTCGATTCACTACGACAAGGTCAACAGCTGGCTATGAAATCCCTGACGGTCGGCGCCCGCGCCATTGAACTGGACAAGGACGGTTTCCTGGTCGAACTGAATGACTGGTCTGCCGAGGTGGCCGCCGCCCTCGCCGCTGCCGAAGACATCGAGTTGAGCCCGGAACACTGGGAGATTCTCGAACTGCTGCGCCGTTTCTACGACGAGTTCCAGCTGTCCCCGGCGACCCGCCCGCTGATCAAGTACACCGCACTGAAACTCGGCCCCGACAAGGGCAACAGCCTGCACCTGAACCGACTGTTCAAAGGCACCCCTGCCAAACTCGCCGCGAAACTGGCGGGCCTGCCCAAACCGACGAATTGCTTATGACCGACTATCCAGCATTAACCCTCGAAACGCCCGCCGAGCACCCGTTCGCCCAGTTCGTGCGGATTCTTGGCAAGGGCAAACGTGGCGCCCGCGACCTGACCCGAGAAGAAGCCCGCGAGGCCATGGGCATGGTGCTCGACGACAAGGTTGAAGACACCCAGCTCGGCGCGTTCCTGATGCTGTTGCGACACAAGGAAGAAAGCGCCGAGGAAATGGCCGGGTTCACCGAGGCTTTGCGTAAACGCCTGAACCCACCGGCGCTGGCGGTCGATCTGGACTGGCCGACGTATGCCGGCAAGAAGCGTCACCTGCCGTGGTATCTGCTGGCGGCCAAGTGCCTGGCGCAGAACGGTGTGCGCATCTTCATGCATGGCGGCGGCGCGCACACGGCCGGTCGGCTGTACAGCGAACAATTGCTTGAGACGCTGAACATTCCGTTGTGCCGTAATTGGCAGCAGGTCGGTGTGGCACTCGATCAGGGCGGCCTGGCATTCATGCCACTGATCGATTGGGCACCGCAGTTGCAACGGATGATCGACCTACGTAACACCTTGGGCCTGCGCTCGCCGATCCATTCCTTGGCGCGGATTCTCAACCCGCTGGGCGCTCGTTGCGGCCTGCAAAGCATTTTCCACCCCGGCTACCAGGCCGTGCACCGCGATGCCAGCGGTCTGCTCGGGGACACAGCGATCGTCATCAAGGGCGATGGTGGTGAAATCGAGATCAACCCGGACGCCGACAGCCACTTGTATGGCACCACCGGCGGCGAAAGCTGGGATGAAGAATGGCCACAACTGTCGACCCAGCGCCACGTCAAACCGGCGAGCCTGGACCCGGAGCACTTGAAAACGGTGTGGCGTGGTGACGTGGTCGACAGCTACCCGCAAATGGCGCTGATCTCGACCATGGCCCTGGCGTTGCGCGGCCTCGGCCAGACCCGCGAGCAAGCGTTCGAAACCGCCCAGCAGTATTGGGATGCAAGGGACCGATCGATTTAACCGATCATAAACGCCCAACCTTTGCGCTTTTTGTTCGAACCTATGCGCATAGACTCCTCTCCAACGCTTATTGGTTGAGGAGTTTTGAACATGGGTTTGTTAGTCGAAGGTCGCTGGCAAGATCAGTGGTACGAAAGCAAGGACGGCACGTTCCAGCGTGAACAAGCACAGCGTCGCAACTGGCTGACCGCCGACGGCAAGCCAGGCCCGACCGGTGTCGGTGGTTTTGCCGCCGAGGCTGGTCGCTATCACCTCTACGTATCCCTCGCCTGCCCATGGGCTCATCGCACGCTGATCCTGCGTAAGCTCAAAGGGTTGGAAAACCTGATCGATGTGTCGGTGGTCAGTTGGTTGATGCTGGAAAACGGCTGGACCTTCGATAAAAACCTGGGCTCGACCGGCGACAAGCTCGATCACTTCAATTTTCTGCACCAGCGCTACACCACCGATACCGCCGACTACACCGGCCGCGTCACTGTGCCGGTGCTCTGGGACAAACAGACAAATCGCATCGTCAATAATGAATCGGCGGAGATCATCCGCATGTTCAACAGTGCGTTCGATGACTTGACCGGCAATGATCTGGATTTCTACCCGGCGCCATTGCGGACCGAGATCGATGCGTTGAACGAGCGGATTTATCCAGCGGTGAATAACGGCGTCTATCGCGCAGGGTTTGCCACGTCGCAGCAGGCTTATGAAGAAGCGTTCGATGAACTGTTTGGTGAGCTGGATCGGCTGGAGCAATTGCTGGGCGCGAACCGGTACCTGACGGGTGAATACCTGACGGAAGCGGATATTCGGCTGTTCACCACCCTGATTCGTTTTGATGCGGTGTATTACGGGCACTTCAAGTGCAACCTGCGGCGGATTGCCGATTATCCGAATCTGTCGAACTGGCTACGGGAGATGTATCAGTGGCCGGGGATTGCCGAGACGGTGAGTTTTGAGCACATCAAGAATCACTACTACGGCAGCCACAAGACCATCAATCCGACCGGGATCGTGCCTAAAGGGCCGGCGCAGGATTTCACTGCGGCTCATGATCGGGCGCGGTTGAATGGGAAAGGGGTTTGGCGCAAGGCCGAGTTCTGATCTGAAGCAAGGGTGGTTTTTAGGGCCCCATCGCGGGCAAGCCCGCTCCCACAGGTTTGTGGTGAAGCTGCAATCTTTCGCATCACACAAATCACTGTGGGAGCGGGCTTGCCCGCGATGGAGGCGACTCGGTGTTCAGACCTGCGCCTGAGCCCCCTCAAACCACGCCAATTTCTCGCGCAATTGCACCACCTCCCCAACAATCACCAGCGTCGGCGCATGTACTTCATGCTCCGCCACCAGCCGTGGAAGGTCAGCCAAAGTACCGGTAAACACCCGCTGATTGACCGTGGTGCCCTGCTGGATCAACGCCGCCGGGGTATCGGCCGCGCGACCGTGCTTGATCAACTGCTCGCAGATAATCGGCAAGCCCACCAACCCCATGTAAAACACCAGGGTTTGTGCCGGCGCGACCAGGTCGGCCCACGGCAAATCGGTGGAACCGTCCTTGAGGTGCCCGGTGACGAATCGCACCGACTGCGCGTAATCGCGGTGAGTCAGCGGAATACCGGCATACGCCGCGCAACCGCTGGCTGCAGTAATGCCCGGCACGACCTGGAACGGGATGCCATGGGCCGCCAGTTCTTCGATCTCTTCACCGCCGCGCCCGAAGATAAACGGATCGCCGCCCTTCAACCGCACCACGCGCTTGCCGGCCTTGGCCAGATCCACCAGATGCTGGTTGATCTGCTCCTGAGGCACGGCGTGATCGGCGCGGCGCTTGCCGACGTAGACCCGCTCGGCATCGCGACGGCACAAATCCAGAATCGCCGGCGCCACCAGACGGTCATACAGCACCACATCTGCTTGCTGCATCAGACGCAAGGCGCGGAAGGTCAACAGGTCGGGGTCACCCGGCCCGGCGCCCACCAGATAAACCTCGCCGGTAGCGACAGGTGCTTCGCCATTGATTTTCGCCAGCATCAAGCGCTCGGCCTCAGCGCCCTGCCCGGCCAGTTGCCGGTCGGCAATCGGGCCCTGAAATACATCCTCCCAGAACGCCCGGCGCTGCTGCACATCCGGAAACAGGCCTTTGACCTGAGTGCGGAAACGCGCCGCCAGACCGGCCAGTTGACCGTAGGTGGAAGGAATCCAGGTTTCCAGCTTGGCGCGAATCAAGCGCGCCAGCACCGGCGCATCGCCGCCGCTGGACACCGCAATGATCAATGGGGAACGGTCGACGATCGCCGGGAAGATCACGCTGCACAGAGCCGGCGCGTCCACCACGTTGACCGGCACGCAACGCCGATGGGCATCGGCGGAGACTTGCGCGTTCAGCGGTTCGTCGTCGGTGGCGGCGATAATCAGCCCGCAGCCGTCCAGATCCGTTTCGGCGTAGCCACGCACCAGGCACTCGCCACCGCTGCCGACCACTAGCTCGCGCAGTTGCGGTTCGATTTCAGGCGCGACCACCCGCAGCAGCGCACCGGCTTCGGCCAGCAGGCGGGATTTGCGCAAGGCAATCTCCCCTCCGCCGACGACCAATACACGACTGCCGCGAAGGTTATGAAACAGCGGCAGATAGTCCATTTAGCCGATGACCTCAAGGCCACCCATGTACGGCTTGAGCACCTCAGGCACACGGATCGAACCGTCGGCCTGCTGGTAGTTCTCAAGCACCGCCACCAGGGTACGACCGACCGCCAGGCCGGAACCGTTCAGGGTGTGAACCAGCTCAGGCTTGCCGGTTTCCGGATTGCGGAAACGCGCTTGCATGCGGCGGGCCTGGAAATCGCCGCAGTTGGAGCACGACGAAATTTCGCGGTATTTGTCCTGGCTCGGAATCCACACTTCCAGGTCGTAAGTCTTGACCGCGCTGAAGCCCATGTCGCCGGTGCACAGCGCCAGGGTGCGATACGGCAGTTCCAGCAGTTGCAGGACTTTCTCGGCGTTGGCGGTCAGGCCTTCCAGCGCTTGCATCGAGGTCGATGGTTCAACGATCTGGACCATCTCGACCTTGTCGAACTGGTGCTGACGGATCATGCCGCGAGTGTCGCGACCCGATGCACCGGCCTCGCTGCGGAAGCACGGCGTGTGCGCCACGAACTTGATCGGCAGCAGTTTCGAATCGACGATCTCGCCAGCAACGATGTTGGTCAGTGACACTTCAGCGGTCGGGATCAGGTACAGATCGGCCTCGCCTTCGCGGCTGATCTTGAACAGGTCTTCTTCGAACTTCGGCAGCTGACCGGTGCCCTGCAATGCAGGCGCCTGCACCAGGTACGGGGTGTAAGCCTCTTCGTAACCGTGTTCGTTGATGTGCAGGTTGATCATGAACTGTGCCAGCGCACGGTGCAGACGGGCGATCGGGCCGCGCAGCAGGGCGAAACGGGCACCGGACAGCTTGGCGGCGGTTTCGAAGTCCAGCCAGCCGAACTTCTCGCCCAGGGCCACGTGGTCCTGAACCGGGAAATCGAAGGCCTTCGGCGTGCCCCAGCGGCGCACTTCAACGTTGCCTTCTTCGTCATCGCCGACCGGCACCGATTCGTGCGGCAGGTTCGGGATGCCCAGCAGGATCGAATCCAGCTCGGTCTGAATTGCGTCCAGCTCGACTTTACCGGCGCTCAATTCGCCCGCCATGCGCTCGACGTCCGCCATCAACGGCGCGATGTCTTCGCCGCGCTGCTTGGCCTGACCGATGGATTTGGAGCGCGCGTTACGTTCAGCCTGCAGTGCCTCGGTACGGGTCTGGACGGTCTTGCGCTGTTCTTCCAGCGCTTCGATGCGCGCAACATCCAGCGTGTAGCCACGGGATGCCAGGCGGTCCGCTACGTCCTGAAGGTTGCTACGTAACAGTTTGGAATCGAGCATGTCGGTTTCTCGTTATCAAAGTTTGGTCAAGGACAGGCCGGCCCAAGTGGCGAACAGCCCGCCGAATACGCTGATGGCCGCATAACCCAAGGCCAGCGGCACTTGCCCGGTTTCGAGCAGGCGCACCGTATCCAGTGAAAAGGATGAAAAAGTCGTCAGCCCCCCGAGGAAGCCGACCATCAACCCGGCGCGCACCGCAAACGGCACCTCCGGGCGCATCAAAAACAGACCGTATAGAACGCCGATCAGCAAACAGCCCACGATATTAACGGCCAGCGTCGCGGTATAGAAGTGCCGCGGCCAATTCGCGTTGATCCAGTTACCGGTGGCGAAGCGCAATAGCGTACCGGCGATACCGCCGACAGAAACGGCAACGATCAATGGAATCACTATTTTCTCCGCTGCCGTGGGCTTAGACGATCAAGCTGCGCGAGATGGTTAAGCTTTTCGCCAATCTTCAACTCCAGGCCGCGAGGCACTGGTTGATAGAACCGTTGTGGTTCTAGCTCGTCCGGGAAGTAGTCTTCGCCAGCGGCGTAGGCATCCGGTTCATCGTGGGCGTAACGGTATTCGTCACCATAGCCCAATTGCTTCATCAGCTTGGTCGGCGCGTTGCGCAAGTGCAGCGGCACTTCGAGCGAACCGTGTTCGGTGGCGCAGCGCATCGCGGCTTTGAAACCCATGTATACCGCGTTACTTTTCGGCGCGCAGGCCAGATACGTAATGGCCTGTGCCACCGCCAACTCGCCTTCGGGGCTGCCGAGGCGCTCCTGCACTTCCCACGCCGCCAGGCACAGGCTCAGGGCGCGAGGGTCGGCGTTACCAATGTCTTCGCTGGCCATGCGCACCACGCGCCGGGCCAGGTACAGCGGGTCGCAACCGCCGTCGATCATCCGCGCAAACCAATACAGCGCGCCATCGGGATTGGAGCCGCGCACCGATTTATGCAGCGCGGAGATCTGGTCGTAAAAGGCTTCGCCGCCCTTGTCGAAGCGTCGACGGGTATCACCGAGCAGACTTTGCAGCAGATCGACGCCGATTTCGCTGTTGTCTTCGGCCAGGTCCGAGGCGTTTTCCAGCAGATTGAGCAGACGCCGGCCATCGCCATCGGCGGCGGACAACAGCATCTGGAAACCTTCATCGCTGAGCGTCAGTTGCCGCTTGCCCAACCCACGTTCTTCGCTCAATGCGCGATGCACCAGCTTGCGCAGGGCCGCTTCGTCGAGGCTTTTGAGCACATAGACGCGAGCCCGGGACAGGAGCGCGTTATTGAGTTCGAACGAGGGGTTTTCGGTGGTCGCACCGATGAAGATCAGCGTGCCGTCTTCAACGTACGGCAGGAACGCATCTTGCTGGGACTTGTTGAAGCGATGCACTTCGTCGACGAACAGGATGGTGCGCTTACCGTACTGCCCGGCCTGTTGCTTGGCGACTTCCACCGCCTGACGGATTTCCTTCACGCCGGCCAGTACCGCCGAAACCGTTTCGAAGTGCGCATCAGAGACTTCCGCGAGCAGCCGCGCCAGAGTGGTTTTACCCACCCCCGGCGGCCCCCAGAAAATCATCGAATGCAGGGCACCCTGCTCCAGCGCTTCGCGCAAAGGCTTGCCGCGAGCGAGCAGGTGTTCCTGACCGACGTACTCGTCCAGATTGGTCGCGCGCAGGCGTGCGGCCAAGGGCTGAGCGATCGGGGCACTGCGAAACAGGTCCATCACGTGCGGTTGAAACCTCGCTTTATTACGCAGTTCTCAAGTCTGGCGAAATCCTGTGGCGAAGGAGCTTGCTCCCGCTGGACTGCGCAGCAGTCCCATTTTTGGGGGCGCTTCGCGCCCCAGCGGGAGCAAGCTCCCTCGCCACACAAGCCCGCTCCCACAGGTTCTATGTTCTGCTCTTTATTCCTGGATCACGTCGGCACCCTTGGGGATGTCGAACTTGAATTTGGACGCAGGAATCGGCTCGTTGGCCTTCACGCCAGTAAACAAAATATTGGTGCGCTGACCGACGCTGTCAATCAGTTGCATGTCATTGACCAGACCGTTGCGGAACGACAGACGCAGGCTGTCGAACAGGGTGTCTTTGGTTTTCGGCTTCAGGGTGAAGTCGATCACGCCGCCGGCTTCCTTGGCGCTGATGTCGAAGCTCTGGCTGATCTTGGACACGTCACCGGACAACAGCAGCGCAGGAGTCTGGGTCAGGCGCTGGTCGAGGGTCTTGATGGTGACCTGCTCCAGGTCCGGGTCCCACAGGGAAACCTTCTTGCCATCGGACACCATCAGCTGCTCTTGCGGCGCATCGGTGTGCCAGTAGAACAGGCCTGGGCGCTGCAAGGACATTTGACCGGCGGTTTCCTGCAACTGGGTGCCGCTGCCGTCGAGGGTCAGCTGGGAGAAACGCGCGGTCAGGGTCTGGGATTTTTCCAGCAGTTGAGTCAGACGCGCCACGTCCTTGTCATCGGCGTGGGCCGAGAGCGTGGTCAAAGCCAGTACCGGCAGCAACAACATGCGGATAAGACGCATGGGAGTCCTCATAAACATTCGTGGGAGTGCGGGCGGCGTCTCAAGACACCGCCCCTTTCAAAACCGGATCAGTCGCGCACCGGGCCAGGGGCCAGGACTTCACGCGAACCGTTGGTGTTCATGGACGTCACGACCCCGGCCATTTCCATGGCTTCGATCATGCGCGCCGCGCGGTTGTAGCCGATTTTCAGCTTGCGCTGAACCGCGGAGATGGACGCGCGACGGCTTTCCAGTACGAACTGCACCGCTTCGTCGTAGAGCGCATCGGTTTCGGCATCATCGTCACCGCCACCACCGCCGTTTTCAAAACCGCTACCGGCCTCTTCGACACCGGCGAGGATGTCATCGTTGTACTCCGGTGCGCCGCGCAGTTTCCAGGCTTCAACCACCCGGTGAACCTCGTCATCGGACACGAACGCACCGTGAACACGAATCGGCAGACTGGTGCCCGGAGGCATGTACAACATATCACCGTGGCCTAGCAGTTGTTCGGCGCCGCCCTGGTCGATGATGGTCCGCGAATCGATCTTGCTCGATACCTGGAACGCCATACGGGTCGGAATGTTCGCCTTGATCAGACCGGTGATCACGTCCACCGAAGGACGCTGGGTCGCGAGGATCAAGTGGATACCGGCCGCACGGGCCTTCTGGGCGATACGGGCGATCAGTTCTTCAACCTTCTTGCCGACGATCATCATCATGTCGGCGAATTCGTCGACGACCACGACAATGGTCGGCAGTTTTTGCAGCAGTGGCGCTTCGTCGTGGATGCTTTCGCGCTTGTACAGCGGATCGCTCAACGGCTCGCCAGCGTCCTGGGCTTCCTTGACCTTGGCGTTGAAGCCCGACAGGTTACGCACGCCCATCTTCGCCATCAGCTTGTAGCGCCGCTCCATCTCGGCGACGCTCCAGCGCAAGGCGTTGGCGGCGTCCTTCATGTCGGTGACCACCGGGCACAGCAGGTGCGGAATGCCTTCGTAGATCGACAGCTCAAGCATTTTCGGGTCGATCATGATCAGTTTGGCGTCTTCAGGGCCAGACTTGAACAGAATCGACAGGATCATCGCGTTCACACCCACCGACTTACCGGAACCGGTCGTACCGGCCACCAGCAAGTGCGGCATTTTCGCCAGGTCGGTGATGACCGGTTTGCCGCCGATATCATGACCCAGGGCCAGGGTGACCGGGGACTTGAAGTTATCGTACTCGGGGGTCGACAAGACCTCGGAGAAGCGCACGATCTGCCGGTCTTCGTTGGGGATTTCGATACCGACCGTGGTCTTGCCCGGAATCACTTCCACGACACGCACACTGGTCACGGCCAGGGAACGGGCCAGGTCTTTCGCCAGGTTGGAGATGCGGCTGACTTTGACGCCGGCCGCAGGCTGGATTTCGTAACGGGTAATGACCGGGCCCGGGTGAATCGAATCCACCGAGACTTCGACGCCGAATTCCTTGAGCTTGATTTCCAGCAAGTGGCCGACGGCCGCCAGGGATTCAGGCGAATAATTGAGTTGTTTCTTTTCTGCCGGGTCGAGAATCGAGATCGGCGGCAAGGTGCCTTCCACGGCGCTGTCGACGAACAACGGCGCCTGTTTCTCTTTTTCCACGCGTTTGCTGGGCGCTGCGGGTTTGGGCGGAGCCGGGGCAATCACCGGCGGTACCTGTTTCTCGCGCTCGGACATGTGCTTGCTCAAGGCCTGCTCGCGCTCGATCAGGCGCTCCTTGACCTTGGCCTGCTCGCGTTTGTCGGTGACGGTCGGCGCGACCACGTCATGCACGCGATCGTCGACTTCACGCAGTTGGGCGACCAGTTGCTTGCGTTCCATACGGGCTGCCCACCAGCGATTGGCCGCGCCCTGAAACAGTTCGAACAGATCAAGGGTGATCTTGCCGGTGACGTCCATCACCTTGAACCACGACAGGTCGGTGAACACTGTCAGGCCGAACAGGAACAGCGCGATGAACAACAACGTGCTGCCCTGGATGTTCAGCGCGTTCCGGGCCAGATCGCCGAGGCTTTCGCCCAAAGCGCCACCCGCGCCGGCCGGCAGACCGGTCGCCGCATGGAAATGGATGTGGGCCAGCGCTGCACCCGACAGCACCAGAAACACCAGGCCGATCAGGCGCCAGGAGAACAGCCAGCCGCTCCACTGCCACGGCTCGTGGCGCTGGCGGAAGATCTGATACGCCTTGATCGCCAGCAACAACGGGAAAATGTAGGCGAAGTAACCCAGGACCATGAACAGGATGTCGGCGCTGTAAGAGCCGGCCGGCCCGCCGAAGTTCTGCACATCGTCGATCTTGCTGTTATGGCTCCAGCCCGGGTCGTCCTTGCCGTAGGTCAACAAGGCCATCATCAGGAACAGGCACAAGGCGCCGATGGCGATCAATGCACCTTCCTTGAGCCGGTAGTGCAATTGCTGGCGCCAGAGCGGGACGACTGTTTTAGGTGCTGCGGTGGATTTCTTCAAAACGCTTCTTTTCCTGCGCCCATGGCGCGTCCATCTGTTGAATGACTATAAAAACTGCCCAATCCAGGCAGGTAAAAAAGTTAACAGGCGCAACTGGGACTACTTTTAACACTGCGCCCCGGTTTTTCGAAATACGGCACGCAGCGCTTTTTTGATACAAACACTGTTACAAGCGAGCATTGTACGGGTTTGTTCACCCGATGCCATGCTTGAGACCTTGGGTGCAGCATAGTCAACAGCACAGTACGCGCGGTCCAATTTGAGCATGCATTCTCTTTTGTGACAAAGGCTTATGAGGTGTTTTTATGACTGAAGCGAAGCATTCCCGCCTGATCATTCTGGGTTCCGGCCCTGCCGGTTACAGCGCAGCCGTTTATGCCGCTCGCGCCAACCTCAAACCCGTTGTCATCACCGGCATACAGGCAGGTGGCCAGCTGACCACCACCGTCGAAGTCGACAACTGGCCCGGCGACGTCGAAGGCCTGACCGGCCCGGTACTGATGGAACGCATGCAAAAACACGCCGAACGCTTCGACACAGAGATCGTTTACGACCACATCCATACGGCCAAGTTGCAACAGCGCCCGTTCGAGCTCATCGGCGACAGCGGCACCTACACCTGCGATGCGCTGATTATCGCCACCGGCGCTTCGGCCCAATACCTGGGGCTGCCATCGGAAGAAGCCTTCGCCGGCAAAGGGGTTTCGGCCTGTGCCACTTGCGATGGCTTCTTCTACCGCAACCAGGTGGTCGCAGTGATCGGTGGAGGTAATACGGCCGTTGAAGAAGCGCTGTACCTGTCGAACATCGCCAAGGAAGTCCACCTGATTCACCGTCGCGACAAACTGCGCTCGGAGAAGATCCTCCAGGACAAACTCTTCGAAAAAGCCGCCAACGGCAATATCCGCCTGCACTGGAACCAGAATCTGGACGAAGTACTGGGCGACGCCAGCGGCGTGACCGGTGCCCGCCTGCGGCACAGCCATACGGGCGAAACCAATGAATTGCCGCTGGCCGGCGTATTCATCGCCATCGGCCACAAACCCAACACCGATCTGTTTCAGGGCCAGCTGAAAATGCGTGACGGCTACCTGCTGGTCAAGGGCGGCAGCGAAGGTGACGCCACTGCCACCGACATCGAAGGCGTGTTCGCCGCCGGTGATGTGGCCGATCATGTTTACCGCCAGGCGGTGACGTCCGCCGGGGCTGGCTGCATGGCCGCGCTGGATGCCGAGAAGTATCTCGATGACATCCCCACCGTTTGACGGTTAACCTCCTACAAGGCGGGCGCAACGGCCCGCTACCGCCCTCCCCTTCTGCAAGCCCGGATGCCATGCTGACTTGGTTACAACGCAACACCCTGACTTTCCCGCCGCTGGAAAAAGCCATGCGCGACCCCAACGGGCTGCTGGCCGCGGGTGGCGATTTGTCCGCCGATCGCCTGATTCAAGCCTATCGTCACGGCTGCTTTCCGTGGTTCTCGGAGGGTCAGCCGATTCTCTGGTGGTCGCCAGATCCGCGCACAGTACTGTTTCCCGACGAACTGCATGTCTCCCGCAGCTTGAACAAACTGCTGCGCCAACAGCGCTATCAAGTGACCTTCGATCGGGATTTTGCCGCGGTCATCCGCGCCTGCGCCGCACCGCGCGAGTACGCTGACGGCACCTGGATCACCCAAGCGATGCAGGACGCCTACGTCGAACTGCACAGGCGTGGTTACGCCCACTCGGTGGAGGTCTGGGACGATGGCGTGCTGGTCGGCGGGCTCTACGGCCTGGCTATGGGGCAGTTGTTTTTTGGCGAGTCGATGTTCAGCCGCGCCGACAACGCCTCCAAATATGGCTTCGCCACCCTGGTGCGCCACCTGAAAGACTCAGGTTTTGTGCTGATCGACTGCCAGATGCCTACCGATCATCTGCACAGTTTGGGTGCTCGAGCGATTCCCCGCCGCGAATTTGCCGGCTACCTTGCGCGACACCTGGATCAACCGGGCCGTGCCACCTGGGTTTGCTGAGCGACTTTTGCGCGCGTGGCTTACACTTAATGCGGGGAAACGAGTTGAGAACGCCCCCCCAATCAAAAGCTTATCCCGAGGGTTGATCATGACCGAGTTGGCGCGTTTGAAGTTCTATGCCACTCAGCCCCACTCTTGCAGTTATCTGCCCGAGGAGCAGGCCACGACGCTGTTCCTCGACCCTAGCCAGCCCATGGATGTGCATGTCTATGCAGACCTGTCTGAAATGGGTTTCCGTCGCAGTGGCGATCATCTCTACCGGCCCCATTGCCAGCATTGCAATGCGTGCGTACCGGCGCGCATTCCTGTGGCGCAATTTACGCCCAACCGTCAGCAGAAACGCATTGTCAAACGCAATGCCGACTTGCAGGTGCGTCCGACCAGACCAAAGTTCAGCGAAGAGCATTTCGACCTCTATCAGCGCTACATCGAACAACGTCACGCCGATGGCGATATGTATCCGCCAAGCCGCGACCAGTTTTCGACCTTCCTGGTGCGTGACCTGCCGTTCTCCCGCTTCTACGAATTTCGCCTCGAAGGCCGACTGCTGGCAGTGGCCGTCACTGACTTGCTGCCCAACGGTTTGTCGGCGGTCTACACCTTCTACGAGCCCGGCGAGGAGCGTCGCAGCCTGGGGCGTTACGCGATTCTCTGGCAGATCGCCGAGGCCCGGCGCCTGGGGCTGGAAGCGGTCTATCTCGGCTACTGGATCAAAAACTGCAAAAAAATGAGCTACAAGACCCAATATCGCCCTATCGAACTGCTGATTAATCAGCGTTGGGTCATCCTGAGCTAGAACCCCTTGGCTTAAACCCCATTTTTCGGGCACAATGCACGCCGCTTTTGCCTGGCGCAGTTGCACCGGGCCATTCATTGGACACCGAGGGCTTTACTGCATGTCGAAAGAAGACAGCTTCGAAATGGAAGGCACTGTCGTCGACACCCTGCCCAACACCATGTTTCGTGTGGAGTTGGAAAATGGGCACGTCGTAACCGCGCATATTTCCGGCAAGATGCGCAAGAACTACATCCGTATTCTTACCGGCGACAAAGTGCGCGTCGAGCTGACGCCCTATGACTTGAGCAAAGGGCGCATCACCTACCGCGCTCGCTAATCAAGTCAATACAAAACGCCCGGCTATGCCGGGCGTTTTTGTTTGTGCGTGAATTAGCTGCCACATTTCGAGCCATTGCACAGATCCTGTGGGAGCGGGCTTGCCCGCGATAGCGGTGGGTCTGCTTGCCCGGATGCTGAATGTGCCGCCGCCTTCGCGGGCAAGCCCGCTCCCTCAGGGTTTTGTGCTTATCGCTTGAAATCGACCCGACAGCAAAAAGGCGCCAATCGGCGCCTTTTTGCTTTGTTGCGGTGTAACGTCAGGCCATTTCAGCCGTGGTCTCGAACTCGAAGGTCAGCTCGCCGTCCTTGATGTCGATGTGTACCACACCGCCATGTTCGGCCAGTTCGCCAAAGAGGATCTCTTCGGCCAGTGGACGCTTGATCTTGTCCTGGATCAAACGCGCCATCGGACGAGCGCCCATTGCCGAGTCGTAGCCACCGGCCGCCAGCCAACTGCGAGCCGCGTCGGTGACTTCCAGCAGCACACGCTTGTCTTCCAGCTGCGCCTGAAGTTCGGTAAGGAACTTGTCCACCACGCTTTTGATGACCTCATGACTGAGGCGACCAAACTGGATAATGGTGTCCAGACGGTTACGGAATTCCGGCGTGAAGCTCTTCTTGATCACTTCCATCGCATCGGACGAGTGGTCCTGATAGGTGAAACCGATCGAAGCACGCGCTGCAGTCTCGGCACCGGCGTTAGTCGTCATGATGACGATCACGTTACGGAAGTCCGCCTTGCGCCCGTTGTTATCGGTCAGCGTACCGTGGTCCATGACCTGCAGCAGCAGGTTGAAGACTTCCGGATGCGCCTTCTCGATTTCATCGAGCAGCAGCACGCAGTGAGGCTGCTTGGTGATGGCTTCGGTCAGCAGACCGCCCTGATCGAACCCGACATAGCCTGGAGGTGCACCGATCAGACGCGATACGGTGTGGCGCTCCATGTACTCGGACATGTCGAAGCGAACCAGTTCGACTCCCAACGCCTTGGCCAATTGCCGCGCGGCCTCGGTTTTACCCACACCGGTCGGCCCTGCGAACAGGAACGAACCGACGGGCTTGTCAGGCGACTTGAGGCCGGCACGGGACAGTTTGATCGCGGTCGACAGCGAGTCGATCGCCGCATCCTGGCCAAATACCGTGAGTTTCAGGTCACGCTCAAGGTTACGCAGCAGCTCTTTGTCGGAACTGGTGACGTGCTTTGGCGGAATTCGCGCAATTTTCGCGACGATGTCCTCGACCTGAGGCACTTCGATGCGTTTCACGCGCTTCTCGATCGGTTGCAGACGCTGATAGGCGCCCGCCTCGTCGATAACGTCGATGGCCTTGTCCGGCATGTGCCGGTCATTGATGTAACGCGAGGCCAGTTCAGCAGCGGCGCGCAGGGCTTCATCGCTGTATTCGATGTTGTGGTGCGCTTCGAAACGCCCTTTCAGGCCACGCAGGATGCCAATGGTGTCTTCCACCGAAGGTTCCGATACATCAACCTTCTGGAAGCGCCGAGCCAGGGCACGGTCCTTCTCGAAGATCCCGCGGAATTCCTGGAACGTGGTCGAACCGATGCAGCGAATGTCGCCCGAAGACAGCAATGGCTTGAGCAGGTTCGAAGCATCCATGACGCCACCGGACGCAGCGCCCGCACCAATGATGGTGTGGATCTCGTCGATGAACAGAATCGCCTGCGGACGTTTTTTCAGCTCATTGAGCAGCGCCTTGAAGCGCTTCTCGAAATCGCCGCGATATTTGGTCCCGGCCAGCAAGGCCCCCAGATCGAGGGAATACACCACGCTGTTGGCCAGCAGATCCGGCACCTGGTTGTCGACAATGCGTTTGGCCAGGCCTTCGGCAATCGCGGTTTTACCCACGCCCGCCTCGCCCACCAGCAGCGGATTGTTTTTGCGACGACGCGCGAGGATCTGCGCGACACGCTCGACTTCCAGCTCACGGCCTACCAACGGATCGATACGACCCTGGCGCGCGAGTTCGTTGAGGTTGCTGGCATAAGCATCCAGAGGATTGCCTGAAGAAGAAGACTCACCGCCCTCGTCGTCCTGCATATCTTGCTCACCTTCAGAGTGATCGCCATGCCCCGGTACCTTGGAAATGCCATGGGCGATGTAGTTGACGACATCGATGCGCGCAACGCTCTGCTGTTTCAGCAGAAACACTGCCTGACTCTCTTGCTCACTGAAGATTGCGACCAGCACGTTGGCGCCAGTCACTTCGCGTTTGCCCGAGCTCTGTACGTGAAAGACAGCACGCTGCAATACACGCTGGAAGCCCAGGGTTGGCTGGGTTTCACGATCCTCGTCATGAAGAGGGATCAATGGCGTGGTGGAGTCGATGAACTCCTGCAGATCATGCTTGAGTTTGTCGAGGTTTGCGCCGCAGGCACGCAAAACGGTGGCGGCAGCCTCATTATCCAATAGGGCCAGCAGAAGGTGCTCGACGGTCATGAATTCATGACGCTTCGAACGAGCCTCCTTGAAGGCAAGATTGAGGGTGACTTCGAGCTCGCGGTTTAACATAGCTTCACCTCATACCCAAGTGGTCGGCGATTAACCGTCCTTCTCGATTTCACAGAGTAGCGGATGCTGGCTTTCCCTGGCGTACTGGTTGACCTGCATGGCCTTGGTCTCGGCGATGTCGCGGGTAAACACTCCACATACTGCCCGTCCTTCTGTGTGGACGGCCAGCATGACCTTGGTCGCCAGCTCGCGATTCAGGTTAAAAAACACCTCGAGCACTTCGACGACGAAATCCATCGGTGTGTAGTCATCATTGAACAAAACCACCTTGTACATCGGTGGCGCCTGTAAAGCAGGCTTAGCCTCCTGAACAGCAATGCCTGCGGAATCGTCGTCGTGTTCCTCCGGGTGATCTTTTTGGAGAGCCGGGCGATCCTGATTGAATGTTAGTCGAATCTGGCTGATTGCATGCATGGAAAGAAAGGTTCGTCAGTTGTGCAAATACAGTGGTGGGGGCGCTCATGAAC
Source organism: Pseudomonas lini (assembly GCF_964063345.1). Classification (NCBI taxonomy): domain Bacteria; kingdom Pseudomonadati; phylum Pseudomonadota; class Gammaproteobacteria; order Pseudomonadales; family Pseudomonadaceae; genus Pseudomonas; species Pseudomonas lini. The sequence continues at coordinate 5,386,720 of NZ_OZ061318.1, read as the reverse complement.
GTTTTCAACTCCGACTGCCCGGTCACCTTGACTATCGGTAAATCGGTGTTACAAACAATAGAGCCCACAGTGGGTAAAAAAGGTCCGCGGAGTCAATCTTAATTACAAGATTAGACTGCGGATTAACTGGATGATACTCCAGTGATGGAGTCTGTTGCAGAGGGATATGAGTATGGCTGTCGGCAAGGTGAAATGGTTCAACAATGCCAAGGGGTTCGGTTTCATTAACACCGACGCCAGAGAAGGTCGCGACGAGGATGGCAAGGACATCGATTTCTTTGCCCACTTTTCGGCTATTGAAATGGACGGATACAAAACCCTCAAGGCTGGGCAAATCGTTAGCTTCGATATTGTTCAGGGCCCCAAAGGGCTGCATGCAGTAAAGATCGCGTCTGCCACCTCTCCGAACGAACAGAGCGCCACTGCCACCCGGCAAGAAACAGTGTCGGGCTGACGCAGCTCGTCATCCAGCCATAAAAAAACCGCCCGAAGGCGGTTTTTTTGTCAGCTGGTTTACGTGTGCGGCTTACATATGCGAGATGAGCGCATCACCAAACGCGGAAGACGACAGCAGTTTCGCGCCCTCCATCAGACGTTCGAAGTCATAGGTCACGGTTTTCGCGGAGATCGCGCCGTTGGTGCCTTTGATGATCAGGTCGGCCGCTTCGGTCCAGCCCATGTGACGCAGCATCATCTCAGCGGACAGAATCAGCGAACCCGGGTTGACCTGGTCCTTGCCGGCGTATTTCGGCGCAGTACCGTGGGTCGCTTCGAACATGGCCACGGTGTCGGACAGGTTGGCACCCGGCGCGATACCGATACCGCCCACTTCGGCCGCCAGGGCGTCGGAGAGGTAGTCGCCATTGAGGTTCAGGGTCGCAATCACATCGTACTCGGCCGGACGCAGCAGGATCTGCTGGAGCATGGCGTCGGCGATGGCGTCCTTGACGATGACGTTCTTGCCGGTTTTCGGGTTCTTGAATTGCATCCACGGACCGCCGTCGAGCAGGGTCGCGCCGAATTCTTCAGCGGCCACTTCGTAGGCCCATTCCTTGAAGGCACCTTCGGTGAACTTCATGATGTTGCCTTTGTGCACGATGGTCAGCGAGTCGCGGTCATTGTCGACCACATACTGCAGAGCCTTGCGCGCCAGACGCTTGGTGCCTTCCAGGGAAACCGGCTTGACGCCGATACCGCAGTTTTCGTCGAAACGGATCTTGGTGACACCCATTTCTTCTTTAAGGAACTTGATGACCTTGGTCGCTTCCGGCGAACCGGCTTTCCATTCGATACCGGCATAAATGTCTTCCGAGTTTTCACGGAAGATGGTCATGTCGACATCGCCAGGCTTCTTGACCGGGCTCGGTACGCCTTCGAACCAGCGCACCGGGCGCAGGCACACATACAGGTCGAGCTGCTGACGCAGGGCCACGTTCAGCGAACGGATGCCACCCCCGACCGGCGTGGTCAGAGGGCCCTTGATGGAAACCACGTAATCCTTGACCGCGTCCAGGGTTTCCTGAGGCAGCCAGGTGTCCTGATCGTAAACCTGAGTCGCTTTCTCCCCGGCGTAGACTTCCATCCAGGAAATTTTGCGCTCGCCGCCGTAAGCCTTCTTAACAGCAGCATCGACAACCTTGATCATGACCGGGCTGATATCAACGCCAATACCATCGCCTTCAATGAAGGGGATGATCGGGTTGTTAGGAACATTGAGAGAATGGTCCGCGTTGACGGTGATTTTGTCGCCGACGGCTGGAACCTGAATCTTCTTGTATCCCATGCTGTACTCCATTGTTTGGATTGAACATCTGGCTGCGTTCGAGCGTACCCCAGTTAAATCGGCGCGCAAACCCTATGTTCCGACCATCTGCCGCAAAGCTGCACAGTTCGCGACGTACAAGCCTGAAAGCAAAGGGAAAAGCGCCAAACTCAAGCACGGCGAATGACTCTACGCCCCACACCGGCCTGCGACCTTTAGACCAATGGACGAAAAACGTTGCCTATGAACCATCGGCAGATTGCCAGCTACCTATGTATAATGCCGCCGCTGACCACAGAGTCACGACGGCCGACCGCTCTATCACAAGACGTTGGGCCCGAATAAGCCGGATTGCTACCGCAGTCCACCCGCTTGACGCTCGACTGATGCACCCAACATCACCGCGAAGAAATCTCGACATTCGGCTCATGGATGACTTTGAACGAACGCGCTTACCCGGCGCCCCTCGAGTTTCTGCGCACGCTTTAGCAAAGAAGAGAGAGTTAATCCGAATATGCCCACCCGCTCGAAGATCATCTATACCTTCACCGACGAAGCCCCAGCCCTCGCCACCTATTCACTGTTGCCTATCGTAGAGGCTTTCACCGCCTCGGCTGATATCGCCGTTGAAACCCGCGATATCTCTCTTGCAGGGCGCATTCTGGCCAGCTTCCCCGAGCAATTGGGTGACAAAGCCGTAGCCGACCACCTCGCCGAACTGGGCGACCTGGCCGTTACGCCTGAAGCCAACATCATCAAGCTGCCGAACATCAGCGCTTCGGTTCCGCAATTGCAGGCCGCGATCAAAGAGCTGCAAGCCCAGGGCTTCGCACTGCCGGACTACCCTGAAACAGTGACCAGCGATGCCGACAAGCTCGCCAAGTCGCGTTACGACAAGATCAAGGGCAGCGCCGTGAACCCGGTTCTGCGCGAAGGTAACTCCGATCGTCGCGCACCGCTGTCGGTCAAGAACTACGCGCGCAAGCACCCGCACAAAATGGGCGCATGGGCCAAAGACTCCAAGTCCCACGTCGCTCACATGAGCACCGGCGATTTCTACGGCAGCGAAAAAGCCGCCCTGATCGACGCCGCTGACGCCGTCAAAATCGAACTGATCGCTCAAGACGGCACCACCACCGTCCTGAAAGAAAAAACCACCGTGCAAGCCGGTGAGATCCTCGATTGCGCCGTTCTGAGCAAAAAAGCGCTGCGCAGCTTCATCGCAGCCGAGATCGAAGACGCCAAAGCCAAAGGCGTGCTGCTGTCGGTTCACCTGAAAGCCACCATGATGAAGGTCTCCGACCCGATCATGTTCGGCCAGATCGTTGCCGAGTTCTATAAAGACGCACTGGCCAAGCACGCTGACGTGCTGGCGCAGATCGGCTTCAACCTGAACAACGGCATCGGCGACCTGTACGCTCGCATCAAGGCTTTGCCTGCCGAGCAACAAGCGCAGATCGAAGCTGATATCCAGGCGGTCTACGCCGTTCGTCCGTCGTTGGCCATGGTCAACTCCGACAAAGGCATCACCAACCTGCACGTGCCGAGCGACGTCATCGTCGACGCCTCGATGCCAGCGATGATCCGTGACTCCGGCAAAATGTGGGGCACTGACGGCCAGCTGCACGACACCAAGGCTGTGATCCCGGATCGCTGCTACGCCACCATCTACCAGGCGGTGATCGAAGACTGCAAGGCTAACGGCGCTTTCGATCCAACCACCATGGGCAGCGTGCCAAACGTTGGCCTGATGGCGAAGAAAGCCGAAGAGTACGGCTCGCACGACAAGACTTTCCAGATCAAGGCAAATGGCGTGGTTCGGGTTTCCGACGGTGCCGGCCGCACTCTGCTGGAACAGTCGGTTGAAGCCGGCGACATCTTCCGCATGTGCCAGACCAAAGACGCGCCGATCCAGGATTGGGTCAAACTGGCCGTCAACCGTGCCCGTGCAAGCGCAACTCCGGCCATTTTCTGGCTGGACCCAATGCGCGCCCACGACGGCGTAGTGATCGAGAAAGTTCAGGCGTACCTGAAGGATCACGACACTTCCGGCCTGGACATCCGCATCATGTCGCCAGTCGACGCAATGAAGTTCACCCTGGACCGCACTCGCGAAGGCAAGGACACCATCTCGGTGACCGGCAACGTATTGCGCGACTACCTGACTGACCTGTTCCCGATCATGGAACTGGGCACCAGCGCCAAGATGCTGTCGATCGTTCCGCTGATGAACGGCGGTGGTCTGTTCGAAACCGGCGCTGGCGGTTCGGCACCGAAGCACGTTCAACAGCTGCTGGAAGAGAACTTCCTGCGCTGGGATTCCCTGGGTGAGTTCCTGGCCCTGGCCGCTTCCCTTGAGCACTTGGGTGTTACCTACAACAACCCTAAAGCGCTGGTGCTGGCCAAGACCCTGGATCAGGCCACTGGCCAGTTCCTGGACAACAACAAGTCGCCATCGCGCAAAGTCGGCAACATCGACAACCGCGGCAGCCACTTCTACCTGGCGCTGTACTGGGCTCAAGCCCTGGCCGCCCAGACCGAAGATACTGCACTGCAAGCGCAGTTTGGCGAACTGGCCAAAACCCTGGCCGAGAATGAAGCAACCATCGTTGCCGAACTCAACGCCGTTCAGGGCAAGCCAGTGGACATCGGCGGTTACTACCACGCCAATGCCGAGCTGATCAGCAAGGCCATGCGCCCGAGCAACACCTTCAACGCCGCGATTGCTGCGCTGGTTTAAGGTTGTAAGGATGCAAAGAAGCCCCGGCCCAGTGCCGGGGTTTCTGTTTCTGGTTTCTACACATATCTATCTGTCGAAACAAAACCCTGTGGGAGCTGGCTTGCCTGCGATAGCCATTTATCATTCAACATTGATGTCGACTGACCCACCGCCATCGCAGGCAAGCCAGCTCCCACAGGATCGGGTTTCAACATTCAAACTGAGGAAGACTCATGGATTGGCTACCCCACATCACCGTTGCCACCATCGTCGAAGACAATGGTCGTTTCCTGATGGTCGAAGAACTCAAGCACGGACAAACGGTGCTCAACCAACCGGCCGGCCATCTGGACCCGGACGAAACCCTGATCGAAGCCGCCGTTCGTGAAACCCTTGAGGAAACCGGCTGGGACGTCGAACCGACCGGCGTGGTGGGCATTTATCTCTATACCGCCCCGAGCAACGGCGTGACTTACCAGCGGGTCTGCTTCACCGCAAAACCGCTCAAACACCACCCGGACTATCAGCTGGATGACGGTATCGTCGGCGCAAAATGGCTGACGCGTGACGAACTGCTGCAACAGCGCGCAAACTGGCGCAGTGAGCTGATCATCCGCTGTATCGATGATTATCTGGACGGCAAACACTTCAGCCTCGAGCTGATCCGTCCTTCTCTTTAGCCTTGCGGGCTCCGGCCTGCTAGAATCGCGTCCTTTTTCAAGACACTCATTGAATCCCTATGCGTGATCCAGCCCCTTCTGACACACAAAAGAAGCGCGTCATTGTCGGCATGTCCGGCGGCGTGGACTCTTCCGTTTCCGCTCTCCTGCTGATCGAGCAGGGCTATGAGGTGGAAGGCCTGTTCATGAAGAACTGGGAAGAAGACGATGGAACGGAATACTGCACCGCCATGGATGACCTGGCGGACGCTCAGGCCGTGTGCGACAAGATTGGTATCAAGCTGCACACCGCCAACTTCGCCGCCGAGTACTGGGACAACGTGTTCGAGCATTTCCTGGCCGAATACAAGGCCGGTCGCACGCCGAACCCGGACATCCTCTGCAACCGCGAAATCAAGTTCAAGGCGTTCCTCGACTACGCCATGATGCTCGGCGCCGACCTGATCGCCACCGGCCACTATGTGCGCCGCCGCGACATCGATGGTCGCACCGAATTGCTCAAGGGCCTGGATCCGAACAAGGACCAGAGCTACTTCCTACACGCCGTCGGCGGTGAACAGATCGCCAAGACTCTGTTCCCGGTCGGCGAGCTGGAAAAACCCGAAGTGCGCGCGATTGCCGAGAAACACGACCTGGCCACCGCGAAGAAAAAGGATTCCACCGGAATCTGCTTTATCGGCGAACGCCGTTTCAGCGACTTCCTCAAGCAATACCTGCCGGCCCAGCCAGGCGAGATCAAGACCACCGAAGGCGAAGTCATCGGCCGTCACCACGGCTTGATGTATCACACTATCGGCCAGCGCCAGGGCCTGGGCATCGGCGGCTTGAAAGACGCCGGTGACGAGCCGTGGTATGTGCTGATCAAGGACCTGGAACACAACGAGCTGATCGTTGGCCAAGGCAATGACCACCCTTATTTGTTCTCCCGCGCCCTGCTCGCCTCGGACATCTATTGGGTCAACCCGATCGATTTGACCGAGCCGCGCAAACTGACCGCCAAGGTGCGTTATCGCCAGAGCGACCAGCCTTGCACGCTGGAAAAGACCGCCAGCGGCTACCGCGCGACCTTCGATGACCCGCAACGCGCGGTCACCCCAGGCCAATCCGTGGTGTTCTACGACGGCGAAATCTGCCTCGGCGGTGGCGTGATCGAAGTGGCCGAACCCTGGACCAGCAAGGGTCAGCGTTCATGAGCCCGACTCAGGAGCAACTGACGGCCCTGGGCGGTGTGTTTCTCGCCGCCGTACTGGTCGACAAAATCGCCAAGAGTGGCCAGACCAACGAAGCCGGCCTGACCTGCATGCTCGGCAGCCTGTTGATTCGCGACCCCAAGGACACGCTGGAAGTCTATGGCGGTGACGACATCAATCTGCGTGAAGGCTACCGCGCATTGATCGGCGCCCTGGAGCGCGACCCCAGCACCCTTCAGCGCGAACCGCTGCGCTATGCCCTGTCAATGCTGGGGCTGGAGCGTCAATTGGCCAAGCGCGAAGACATGCTGGAAGTGATCGGCAAGCGTTTGCCACAGATCCAGTCCCAGGTCGAACACTTCGGGCCGGCTCATGAAAACGTAATCGCCGCCTGCGGTGCGCTGTATCAGGACACCCTGAGCACCCTGCGCCAACGGATTCAGGTGCATGGTGACATGCGCAACCTGCAGCAACCGAGCAATGCCTCAAAGATTCGCGCGCTGTTGCTGGCCGGGATCCGTTCGGCACGCCTGTGGCGTCAGTTGGGCGGTCATCGCTGGCAGTTGGTGATCAGCCGGCGCAAGCTGCTTAAAGAGCTTTACCCGCTGATGCGCAGCAGCTGAACCGCGCCCGCAATACCGCTTTGTAGTCAGTAACGCGTAATACGCCGGTCAGTTGGCAACGGACCGGCGGATTTTTTCATGTATGATACGCGCCCCATTTCGTTGCCCGACTGTCCGAGAACACCCCATGCAGCTCTCTTCGCTCACTGCGGTTTCCCCTGTTGACGGCCGCTACGCCGGCAAAACCCAGGCCCTGCGCCCGATTTTCAGCGAATACGGTCTGATCCGTGCTCGCGTCCTGGTTGAAGTGCGCTGGCTCCAGCGCCTGGCCGCTCACCCTGCCATCAGCGAAGTGCCGGCGTTCTCCGCCGAAGCCAACGCTGTATTGAACACCCTGGCGGAAAACTTCTCTCTGGAGCACGCCGAGCGTGTCAAAGAGATCGAGCGCACCACCAACCACGACGTCAAAGCCATCGAATACCTGCTCAAAGAGCAAGCGGCCAAGCTGCCAGAACTGGCTGCCGTCAGCGAATTCATCCACTTTGCCTGCACCAGCGAGGACATCAACAACCTGTCCCACGCCCTGATGCTGCGCGAAGGCCGTGATGATGTGATGCTGCCGCTGATGCGCCAGACCTGCGACGCCATCCGCGAGCTGGCCATCCGTTTCGCTGACGTGCCGATGCTGTCGCGTACCCACGGTCAACCGGCCTCGCCGACCACCCTGGGCAAGGAGCTGGCGAACGTGGTCTACCGTCTGGAGCGTCAAATCGCTCAAGTCGCCGCCGTTCCGCTGCTGGGCAAGATCAACGGCGCTGTCGGCAACTACAACGCTCACCTGTCGGCCTACCCTGAGATCGACTGGGAAGCCAACGCCCGCGCCTTCATCGAAGACGAGCTGGGCCTGGGCTTCAACCCGTACACCACGCAGATCGAACCGCACGACTACATCGCCGAGCTGTTCGACGCGATCGCGCGCTTCAACACCATCCTGATCGACTTCGACCGCGACATCTGGGGCTACATCTCCCTGGGTTATTTCAAACAGCGCACCATCGCTGGCGAAATCGGCTCGTCGACCATGCCGCACAAGGTCAACCCGATCGACTTCGAAAACTCCGAAGGCAACCTGGGTATCGCCAACGCACTGTTCCAGCACTTGGCGAGCAAGCTGCCGATCTCCCGCTGGCAGCGTGACCTGACCGACTCCACCGTACTGCGCAACCTCGGTGTTGGCTTCGCCCACAGCGTGATCGCGTACGAAGCCAGCCTCAAAGGCATCAGCAAACTGGAGCTCAACCAGCAGAAGATTGCCGCTGACCTGGACGCGTGCTGGGAAGTGCTGGCCGAGCCGATCCAGACGGTAATGCGTCGCTACAACATCGAAAACCCGTACGAAAAACTGAAAGAGTTGACCCGTGGCAAAGGCATCAGCCCTGAAGCACTGCAAACTTTCATTGACGGCCTGGACATGCCAGCCGCCGCCAAGGCTGAGCTGAAACTGCTCACCCCGGCAAACTACATCGGTAACGCTGTAGCGCAAGCCAAACGCATCTGATCGACCGCTTTACCCGTTTGAGACGCCCGGCAGCGCCGGGCGTTTTTATTCCCGTCTGAAAAGTGCTTTTTTTCAATAGGTTACACATGAATCCTGACACTCCTCTTCAACTTCTGGGCGGCATCACGGCGCGCGAATTCCTGCGTGACTACTGGCAGAAAAAACCCCTGCTGATCCGTCAGGCGATTCCTGATTTCGAAAGCCCGATCGACGCCGATGAACTGGCCGGCCTGGCGCTGGAAGAAGAAGTCGAATCGCGCCTGCTGATCGAGCACGGCGAGCGTCCATGGGAATTGCGCCGCGGCCCGTTCGCCGAAGACGAATTCAGCAAGTTGCCGGAACGCGAATGGACCCTGCTGGTGCAAGCCGTCGACCAATTCGTCCCGGAAGTCGCCGAGCTGCTGGAAAACTTCCGTTTCCTGCCGAGCTGGCGCATCGACGACGTGATGATCAGCTTTGCCGCCCCGGGTGGCAGCGTCGGTCCGCACTTCGATAACTACGACGTGTTCCTGCTGCAGGGCCACGGCAAGCGCAACTGGAAAATCGGCCAGATGTGCGATTCAGAGAGCCCTCTGCTGCAACACGCGGACCTGCGCATCCTCGCTGATTTCGAAGCCACCGATGAGTGGGTTCTGGAACCGGGCGACATGCTCTACCTGCCGCCGCGCCTGGCTCACTGCGGCGTGGCCGTTGACGACTGCATGACTTACTCGGTCGGTTTCCGCGCACCGAGCGCCGCTGAAGTGCTGACCCACTTCACCGATTTCCTCAGCCAGTTCCTGTCGGACGAAGAGCGTTACACCGACGCCGACGCCCTGCCGGCGGTCGATCCTCATCAGATCCAGCACGACGCCCTCGATCGCCTGAAAAGCCTGCTGGCCGAGCACATGAGCGACGAGCGCCTGCTGCTGACCTGGTTCGGCCAGTTCATGACCGAGCCGCGCTACCCGGAACTGGTGGTGGGCCCGGAAGAAATCGAAGAAGACGACCTGCTCGCCAGCCTCGAGCAAGGCGCGATCCTGATCCGTAACCCGAGCGCGCGCATGGCCTGGTCTGAAGTCGATGACGATCTTCTGCTGTTCGCCAGCGGCCAGAGCCGTTACCTGCCGGGCAAACTGCGCGAGCTGCTGAAAATGATCTGCGCCGCCGACGCACTGCATGTCGACAACCTTGGCCAATGGCTGAGCGATGAAGACGGTCGCGGCCTGCTGTGCGAGCTGATCAAGCAAGGAAGCCTGGGATTTGCCGATGAATAAAATTCACGTTCGTGTCGCAGACTGGCAAAAGGATAACGCCGAGATCCGGCGCATTCGTGAGACGGTGTTCATCGCCGAGCAATCCGTTCCGCCTGAGCTGGAATGGGATGCTGATGACGCAACGGCAGTCCACTTTCTGGCCTTTGAAGGCGACTTCCCGATCGGCACCGCCCGCCTGCTGCCAGATGGTCACATCGGCCGGGTGTCGGTGCTGAAGGACTGGCGCGGCTTGAAAGTCGGCGATGCGCTGATGCAAACGGTGATCGGTGAAGCCGAGGAACGCGGACTGAAGCAGCAGATGCTGAGCGCACAAGTGCAGGCCACGGCGTTCTATGAGCGCTTGGGTTTCAGCATGGTCAGTGAGGAATTCCTGGAGGCCGGGATTCCGCATGTGGACATGGTGCGTCACTCCGCCTGAGCCCCTCTGTAACTGATCGTTCCCACGCCCCGCCATCCTCGGATGCCGGGGCGTTTTGCTGTCTACGATTCAACTTGCCCCACCGCGGGCCGACAAACTGGCAATATCAAGACTTTGAAGGCCGGAGATAACGGATATGTCCCTACGCACCCTGCTCACCACGCTGCTGCTGACCTGCAGTTTTTCGGTCATGGCCGCCACCGAGATCGTGCCCTTGAACTATCGCACCAGCGACGATCTGCTGCCGGTGGCGCAGAATTTCATCGGCAAGGACGGCCAGGTCAGCGCCTATGGCAATCAGCTGATCGTCAACGCAGAACAGCGCAAGATCGACGAACTTAAGGCCTTGATCGGCCAACTCGATGTGGCCGCCAAGCGCTTGCTGATCACCGTCGACACCAACGAGAACAACTTCCAGGGTGATCAGGGTTACTCGGTGAACGGTGCCAAGCCGAGCCAGACTCGCATCATCAACCGCAGCACCGACAGCCGCGACGGCGGTATCCAGCAGGTTCAGGCCAGCGAAGGCACGCCGGCGCTGATCCAGGTCGGCCAGAGCGTGCCGCTCACCAGCACCCAGACCGACAGCTATGGCGATCTGCGCAGCCAGACCGAATACCGCAATGTCACCCAAGGCTTCTACGTCACTGCCAGCGTCACTGGCGACATCGTTCATCTGGCAATCAGTACTAACCGTGACCGGATGAGCCAGGAACGTTCCGATGTAGTGAACGTGCAAAGTACCGACACAACTGTCAGTGGTCGACTGGGCGAGTGGATCACCCTGGCCGGCGTAAATCGCCAGACTCAGGCCGACAAACAGGGCCTGACCCGCAGCTACTCGACTCAGGGCCGGGATGACATGATTCTGCGGGTGAAAGTCGATACGCTGGACTAAAGCACCAAAAACTGACTGATTAGTCGTATTAGACCAAAGATGTAGTGCTTGAAAAAAAGCACTACAAAACGTTTGACGAGCCAAAAAAGCAAAGGCATGATGGCCTCGCTCCCGCTAATCAGAGGCCCTGGCAAGGGCTTTCGAGTCGCTGTTCGCACCTACCCCGCGAGCCGATTCGTGTCTGTACCGCCCACAAGGTGTGTTTGACGAGGTTGCCGACTGGAACGAAGTTGTCCCGAGGGACGGAAGCGTATTTAGGTAACCCGGCTCCACACTGAAGTTCGCACCAAGGCCCACGACGCCCGAATGCGCTCGCCAGTTCGCCCTTACCTGCTCACTTCCCCTCGAGCCCATCGTTCATCCCGTCGCCATCCCCGCCGAACCCGACTTGACCGCCTAAGCTTCTGGTCAGCGAGCAGCCTTTTACGCCCCTTTGAATTGCGTACTTGGCTCGCAGGATTTGTCCACCCAGAACCACTTTCGATTAAAGACGCGACGAGGTTTATCCCCATGGCACTGACACGCGAACAGCAAATTGCAGCCCTCGAAAAAGATTGGGCTGAAAACCCGCGCTGGAAAGGCGTGACACGCAATTACTCCGCTGCTGACGTCGTCCGCCTGCGTGGCTCGGTTCAACCTGAGCACACCTTTGCAAAAATGGGCGCCGACAAGCTTTGGAACCTGGTAACCCAGGGTGCCAAGCCGTCCTTCCGTCCCGAGAAAGATTTCGTCAACTGCATGGGCGCCCTGACTGGCGGCCAGGCTGTGCAACAAGTCAAGGCCGGTATCCAGGCGATCTACCTGTCGGGCTGGCAAGTGGCGGCGGACAACAACTCCGCCGAATCGATGTACCCGGATCAGTCGCTGTACCCGGTGGATTCGGTTCCGACCGTGGTCAAGCGCATCAACAACTCGTTCCGTCGCGCTGACCAGATCCAGTGGAAAGCCGGCAAGAACCCGGGCGACGAAGGTTACATCGACTACTTCGCTCCGATCGTGGCTGACGCCGAAGCCGGTTTCGGTGGCGTACTGAACGCTTACGAGCTGATGAAGAGCATGATCGAAGCAGGCGCCGCCGGCGTTCACTTCGAAGACCAACTGGCCTCCGTGAAAAAATGCGGCCACATGGGCGGCAAGGTACTGGTTCCTACCCAGGAAGCCGTGCAGAAGCTGACCGCTGCTCGCCTGGCCGCTGACGTTGCCGGTACACCGACCATCATCCTGGCCCGTACCGACGCTAACGCAGCCGACTTGCTGACTTCCGATTGCGACCCGTACGACCAGCCATTCGTGACTGGCGAACGTACCCAGGAAGGCTTCTACAAAGTGCGCGCCGGTCTCGACCAGGCCATCGCTCGCGGCCTGGCCTACGCACCGTTCGCCGACCTGATCTGGTGCGAAACCGCCAAGCCGGATCTGGACGAGGCTCGTCGCTTCGCTGAAGCGATCAAAAAGGAATACCCGGACCAACTGCTGTCGTACAACTGCTCGCCTTCCTTCAACTGGAAGAAAAACCTGGACGACGCGACCATCGCCAAGTTCCAGCGCGAACTGTCCGCCATGGGTTACAAGCACCAGTTCATCACCCTGGCCGGCATTCACAACATGTGGCACAGCATGTTCAACCTGGCGCACGACTACGCCCGCAACGACATGACTGCCTACGTGAAGCTGCAAGAGCAAGAGTTCGCTGACGCTGCCAAGGGTTACACCTTCGTGGCTCACCAGCAGGAAGTGGGCACCGGCTACTTCGACGACATGACCACCGTGATTCAAGGTGGCACGTCCTCGGTGACCGCGCTGACTGGTTCGACCGAAGAAGAACAGTTCCACTGATCTGCTTCGCTTAAGCAAACGGCCCTTGCGGACCGAATAAAAAGCTAACCGCAAAGCCGCTCATCTGACGCCCCGACTGGTTCGGGGCGTTTTTTTTGCCTGCGATTTATCCGCCACCAAGAAACCCTGTGGGAGCCGGGCTTGCCCGCGATGGCGACCTGTCAGTCAACATCTGCTGCGTCTGACACACCGCCATCGCGGGCAAGCCCGGCTCCCACAGGGAACGCGTCAACCCACAAGATTTTGCGAAACGCATTGATCCAGAGCAGTTTCACGACCCGGAAAATCAGGTAAAACGACCACGCTCGCTACTTGCAGTAACACGCATATAAGACAACTTCCCAACCACTAACCCGTTAAACAGTTTGAAAACCACGACAAATAATATTGATTATCATTTAGCGAGAACTATGTTCGTTACATTCCCTACAAGACATATTTGACAAAACCCCCGCTAATGCCCGAGCGGCATGGGCTACAGGGCTTTGGAGGCGCGCTATGTCCTTATTCTTGTAAATAATTTCGCTATCTGAATTTTACTTGCTCGGTGTTTAGCCATAAAATCACCGCGATTGATTGCTGCGACATATCGTCACTGCTTTGTTTCTTTTCAAGCTCAGAGACCTTTGCTCTCTGTTAAGGATTACCAGCATGCCCGAAGCGACCGGACTCATGGCCCACAACTGGGGCTTTGCCATTTTCCTTCTGGGTGTCGGCGGCCTTTGCGCCTTCATGCTCGGCGTCTCCAGCCTCCTCGGGTCAAAAGCCTGGGGCCGCAGCAAAAACGAACCGTTCGAGTCCGGCATGCTACCTACAGGTGGCGCCCGCTTGCGGCTCTCAGCCAAATTCTATCTGGTCGCGATGCTCTTCGTGATCTTCGATATCGAAGCCCTTTTTCTCTTTGCCTGGTCTGTGTCCGTCCGCGAAAGCGGCTGGACCGGATTCGTCGAAGCTCTCGTTTTCATAGCAATTCTGTTGGCAGGTCTTGTCTACCTATTCCGAGTGGGCGCCCTTGACTGGGCTCCGGAAGCTCGTCGTAAGCGGCAAGCGAAGCTGAAACAATGAGGCTTTGGCAATGCAATACAATCTCACCAGGATCGACCCCGATGCTCCTAACGAGCAGTATCCGATTGGCCAACGGGAAACCGTTTCCGATCCGTTAGAAGATCAAGTTCACAAAAACATTTTCATGGGCAAGCTCGAAGACGTGCTCAACGGCACGATCAACTGGGGGCGCAAGAACTCTCTGTGGCCGTATAACTTCGGTCTTTCGTGCTGCTACGTGGAAATGACCACCGCCTTCACGGCGCCCCACGACATCGCGCGCTTTGGCGCCGAGGTTATCCGGGCATCGCCGCGCCAGGCGGATTTCATGGTTATCGCCGGTACCTGCTTCATCAAGATGGCGCCGATCATTCAGCGTCTCTACGAGCAAATGCTCGAGCCTAAATGGGTCATCTCCATGGGTTCGTGCGCCAACTCCGGTGGCATGTACGACATCTACTCCGTCGTTCAAGGGGTGGACAAGTTCCTGCCCGTGGACGTCTACGTGCCTGGCTGCCCGCCCCGCCCTGAAGCTTTTCTGCAAGGCTTGATGCTGTTGCAGGAGTCGATTGGCCAGGAGCGTCGCCCACTTTCCTGGGTCGTTGGCGATCAAGGCGTTTACCGCGCCGAGATGCCTTCGCAAAAGGAACAGCGCCGCGAACAGCGTATTCAGGTAACCAACCTGCGCAGCCCCGACGAAGTCTGATCCAGATCTGTTCTTACAAAGAAACGAGAAACTGGCTTCATTCTTTACGTTGACCGAAAGCGATAAATAACCATGACTACAGGCAGTGCTCTGTACATCCCGCCTTATAAGGCAGACGACCAGGATGTGGTCGTCGAACTGAACAATCGTTTTGGCCCGGAGGCGTTCACCGCCCAGCCAACCCGCACCGGCATGCCGGTGCTTTGGGTTGCCCGCGCCAAACTCGTCGAAGTCCTGACCTTCCTGCGCAACCTGCCCAAGCCGTACGTCATGCTCTATGACCTGCACGGCGTGGACGAGCGTCTGCGCACCAAGCGTCAAGGGCTGCCAAGCGGCGCCGACTTCACTGTGTTCTATCACTTGATGTCGATCGAACGTAATAGTGACGTAATGATCAAGGTCGCCTTGTCCGAGAGCGACCTTAGCGTGCCGACCGTTACCGGTCTCTGGCCGAACGCCAACTGGTACGAGCGTGAAGTGTGGGACATGTACGGCATCAACTTTGCCGGTCACCCGCACCTGACCCGCATCATGATGCCACCGACCTGGGAAGGTCACCCGCTGCGCAAGGACTTCCCGGCCCGTGCCACCGAGTTCGACCCGTTCAGCCTGACCCTGGCCAAGCAACAGCTTGAGGAAGAAGCCGCGCGCTTCAAGCCTGAAGACTGGGGCATGAAGCGTTCCGGACCGAACGAGGACTACATGTTCCTCAACCTCGGCCCGAACCACCCTTCGGCGCACGGTGCATTCCGTATCATCCTGCAGCTGGACGGTGAAGAGATCGTCGACTGCGTGCCCGACGTCGGTTACCACCACCGTGGTGCCGAGAAGATGGCCGAGCGTCAGTCCTGGCACAGCTTCATTCCGTACACCGACCGTATCGACTACCTCGGCGGCGTGATGAACAACCTGCCGTACGTGCTCTCGGTCGAGAAGCTGGCCGGCATCAAGGTGCCCGAGAAGGTCGACGTCATCCGCATCATGATGGCCGAGTTCTTCCGGATCACCAGCCACCTGCTGTTCCTGGGGACTTACATCCAGGACGTCGGCGCCATGACCCCGGTGTTCTTCACCTTCACCGACCGCCAAAAGGCGTACACGGTGATCGAAGCCATCACCGGTTTCCGTCTGCACCCGGCCTGGTACCGCATCGGTGGCGTCGCTCACGACCTGCCGCGCGGCTGGGAAAAACTGGTCAAGGATTTCGTCGAGTGGATGCCCAAGCGTCTGGACGAATACCAGAAAGCCGCACTGGACAACAGCATCCTGCGTGGCCGGACCATCGGCGTCGCCGCCTACAACACCAAAGAAGCCCTGGAATGGGGCGTCACCGGTGCCGGCCTGCGTTCGACCGGTTGCGATTTCGACCTGCGCAAGGCTCGCCCTTACTCCGGGTACGAAAACTTCGAATTCGAAATCCCGCTGGCGGCCAATGGCGATGCCTACGACCGTTGCATCGTTCGCGTCGAAGAAATGCGCCAGAGCCTCAAGATCATCGAGCAGTGCATGCGCAACATGCCGGAAGGCCCGTACAAGGCGGATCACCCGCTGACCACGCCGCCACCAAAAGAGCGCACGCTGCAACACATCGAGACCCTGATCACGCACTTCCTGCAAGTTTCGTGGGGCCCGGTCATGCCGGCCAACGAATCCTTCCAGATGATCGAAGCGACCAAGGGCATCAACAGTTATTACCTGACGAGCGATGGCGGCACCATGAGCTACCGCACCCGGATTCGTACTCCAAGCTTCCCGCACCTGCAGCAGATCCCTTCGGTGATCAAAGGCAGCATGGTCGCGGACTTGATCGCGTACCTGGGTAGTATCGATTTCGTTATGGCCGACGTGGACCGCTAAGCATGAACAGCCCGCTTATCCAGACAGACCGTTTCGCCCTGAGCGAAACCGAGCGCTCGGCCATCGAGCATGAGCTGCATCACTACGAAGACCCGCGCGCGGCGTCGATCGAAGCCCTGAAGATCGTCCAGAAGGAACGTGGTTGGGTGCCTGACGGCGCGCTCTACGCCATCGGCGAAATCCTTGGCATCCCGGCCAGCGACGTTGAAGGGGTGGCAACGTTCTACAGCCAGATCTTCCGTCAGCCCGTGGGCCGTCACATCATTCGCGTCTGCGACAGCATGGTCTGCTACATCGGCGGCCACGAGTCGGTGGTCAGCGAAATCCAGGGCAAGCTTGGCATCGGCCTGGGTCAGACCACCGCCGACGGTCGTTTCACCCTGCTGCCCGTCTGCTGCCTCGGCAACTGCGACAAGGCGCCGGCGCTGATGATCGACGACGACACGTTCGGTGATGTGCAGCCTGCCGGCGTTGCCAAATTGCTCGAGGGCTACGTATGACCCTGACTTCCTTCGGTCCTGCCAACCGCATCAAGCGTGTCGCAGAGACTCACCCGCTCACCTGGCGTCTGCGCGACGACGGCGAAGCCGTATGGCTCGACGAGTACCAGGCCAAGAACGGTTACGCCGCTGCGCGCAAGGCCTTCGCCGACATGGCCCAGGACGACATCGTCCAGACCGTGAAAGACGCAGGCCTTAAAGGTCGCGGCGGTGCAGGCTTCCCCACGGGCGTGAAGTGGGGCCTGATGCCCAAGGACGAATCCATCAACATCCGCTACCTGCTGTGCAACGCGGATGAGATGGAGCCGAACACCTGGAAAGACCGCATGCTGATGGAGCAACTGCCCCATCTGCTGATTGAAGGCATGCTGATCAGTGCCCGTGCGCTGAAAACTTACCGTGGCTACATCTTCCTGCGTGGCGAATACACCACCGCCGCCAAGCACCTGAACCGTGCAGTGGAAGAAGCCAAGGCTGCTGGCCTGCTGGGTAAAAACATCCTGGGTTCGGGTTTTGATTTCGAGCTCTTCGTGCACACCGGTGCAGGGCGTTACATCTGCGGTGAAGAAACCGCACTGATCAACTCCCTCGAAGGCCGCCGCGCCAACCCGCGCTCCAAGCCGCCCTTCCCTGCCGCCGTTGGCGTGTGGGGCAAGCCGACTTGCGTGAACAACGTTGAAACCCTGTGCAACGTACCGGCGATCATTGCCGACGGCGTGGACTGGTACAAATCGTTGGCCCGCGAAGGCAGCGAAGACATGGGCACCAAGCTCATGGGCTTCTCCGGCAAGGTCAAGAACCCGGGGCTGTGGGAATTGCCGTTCGGCGTCACCGGTCGCGAGTTGTTCGAAGACTACGCGGGCGGCATGCGCGACGGTTACAAGCTCAAGTGCTGGCAGCCAGGCGGCGCCGGTACCGGTTTCCTGTTGCCGGAACACCTGGATGCACAAATGTATGCCGGCGGCATCGCCAAAGTAGGCACCCGTATGGGTACCGGCCTGGCCATGGCGGTGGACGACAGCGTCAACATGGTGTCCTTGCTGCGCAACATGGAAGAGTTCTTCTCCCGCGAATCCTGTGGCTTCTGCACCCCATGCCGTGACGGTCTGCCGTGGAGCGTCAAGCTGCTGCGCGCGATCGAGAATGGTGAAGGGCAAGCCGGCGACATCGAGACCCTGCTGGGTCTGGTCGGTTTCCTCGGCCCAGGCAAGACCTTCTGTGCACACGCACCGGGTGCCGTGGAGCCGTTGGGCAGCGCCATCAAATACTTCCGTCCAGAGTTCGAAGCCGGCATCGCGCCTACCAGCGCCGTCGTCCCGCCTCTGGCAAAGCCGATCGTAGTCGGCGCGTAACGCTTAAAAAAGGCGAAGGGTCCGTGCCCTTCGCCTTTCGTCCGATGACGCCTTTCGAGGCTGTTTGGATTCGGACGAATAACAAGATTCCATTAGCCACGCCCGCTGACACCGGGCCAACGAAGAACTTTGAACCATGGCCACTATCCACGTAGACGGCAAAGAGCTCGAAGTCGATGGGGCAGACAACCTGTTACAGGCGTGTCTGTCGCTAGGCCTCGATATCCCTTATTTCTGCTGGCACCCAGCCCTCGGCAGCGTTGGCGCTTGCCGCCAGTGCGCGGTCAAGCAGTACACCGACGAAAACGACACCCGTGGTCGCATCGTCATGTCCTGCATGACCCCTGCCACCGACGGCACCTGGATCTCCATCGAAGATGAAGAATCCAAGGCCTTCCGTGCCAGTGTTGTTGAATGGCTGATGACCAACCACCCTCACGACTGCCCGGTCTGTGAGGAAGGCGGTCATTGCCACCTGCAAGACATGACGGTCATGACTGGCCACAACGAGCGCCGCTATCGCTTCACCAAGCGTACTCACCAGAACCAGCAACTGGGGCCGTTCATTTCCCACGAAATGAACCGCTGTATCGCTTGCTATCGTTGCGTGCGCTTCTATAAAGACTATGCCGGCGGCACTGACCTCGGCGTGTTCGGTGCTCACGACAACGTGTACTTCGGTCGCGTTGAAGACGGCACCCTCGAAAGCGAGTTCTCCGGCAACCTCACCGAGGTCTGCCCGACCGGTGTGTTCACCGACAAGACTCACTCCGAACGCTACAACCGTAAGTGGGACATGCAGTTCTCGCCGAGCATCTGCCATGGCTGCTCCAGCGGTTGCAACATTTCCCCGGGCGAGCGTTACGGCGAACTGCGTCGCATCGAAAACCGTTTCAACGGTTCGGTGAACCAGTACTTCCTGTGCGACCGTGGCCGTTTCGGTTACGGCTACGTCAACCGCGAAGACCGCCCGCGTCAGCCACTGCTGGCCAACGGCGCGAAGTTGGGCCTCGACGAAGCACTGGATAAAGCCGCTGACCTGCTGCGCGGTCGCAACATCGTCGGTATCGGTTCGCCGCGCGCCAGCCTCGAAAGCAACTACGCGTTGCTGGAACTGGTCGGCGCCGAGCACTTCTACTCCGGTATCGAAGCCGCTGAGCTTGAGCGCATTCGTCTGGTTGTGCAGGTGCTCAAAGCCAGCCCGCTGCCGATCCCGAACATGCGCGACATCGAAGATCACGATGCGATTTTCGTCCTCGGCGAAGACCTGACCCAGACTGCTGCGCGCATGGCCCTGGCCCTGCGTCAATCGGTCAAGGGCAAGGCCGAAGACATGGCCGACGCCATGCGCGTTCAGCCATGGCTCGATGCCGCGGTGAAGAACATCGGTCAGAACGCACTGAACCCGCTGTTCATCGCCAGCCTGGCTGAAACCAAGCTCGACGACGTGGCTGAAGAATGCGTCCACGCAGCTCCTGACGACCTGGCCCGCATCGGTTTCGCCGTGGCTCACGCCCTCGACGCCAGCGCGCCAGCCGTTGAAGGCCTGGACGCTGAAGCCCTCGAACTGGCTCAGCGCATCGCCAACGCCCTGCTCGCGGCCAAGCGTCCATTGATCATTGCCGGCACCTCGCTGGGTTCCAAGGCGTTGATCGAAGCCGCGGCGAACATTGCCAAGGCCCTGAAGCTGCGCGAGAAGAACGGTTCCATCAGCCTGATCGTGCCAGAGGCCAACAGCCTCGGCCTGGCCATGCTCGGTGGTGATTCGGTCGACGCAGCCCTGCAAGCGGTGATCGACGGTAAGGCCGACGCCATCGTCGTGCTGGAAAACGATCTGTACACCCGTACCGACAAAGCCAAGGTCGATGCTGCCCTGAATGCCGCGAAAGTGGTGATCGTGGCGGACCATCAGAAGACCGCCACCAGCGATCGCGCGCACCTGGTTCTGCCAGCCGCCAGCTTCGCTGAAGGCGACGGTACGCTGGTCAGCCAGGAAGGCCGCGCCCAGCGTTTCTTCCAGGTCTTCGACCCGACTTACCTCGACGCAAGCATTCTGGTTCATGAAGGCTGGCGCTGGCTGCATGCCCTGCGTTCGACCCTGCTGAACCAGCCGATCGACTGGACCCAACTGGACCACGTCACCGCTGCCGTTGCTGCGAGCAAACCGCAACTGGCGCGCATCGTCGATGCCGCACCGTCCGCCGCGTTCCGCATCAAAGGCCTGAAACTGGCTCGCGAACCGTTGCGTTACAGCGGCCGGACCGCCATGCGCGCCGACATCAGCGTGCACGAACCGCGTACTTCCCAGGACAACGACACCGCGTTCTCGTTCTCCATGGAAGGTTACTCGGGCTCGGTCGAACCGCGTCAGCAAGTACCCTTCGCCTGGTCTCCGGGCTGGAACTCGCCGCAAGCCTGGAACAAATTCCAGGACGAAGTCGGTGGTCACATCCGCGCTGGCGACCCGGGCACTCGCCTGATCGAAAGCACCGGTGATTCGCTGAACTGGTTCGCCAGTGTTCCGCGCGCGTTCAACCCGGCTCCGGGCACCTGGCAGGTCGTGCCGTTCTTCCACCTGTTCGGCAGCGAAGAGAACTCTTCCAAAGCCACGCCGGTTCAAGAACGCATTCCAGCCGCTTACCTGTCGCTGGCCAAGTCCGAAGCCGACCGCTTGGGCGTCAATGACGGTGCCCTGCTGAGCCTGAACGTGGCCGGCCAGACCTTGCGTCTGCCGCTGCGCATCAACGAAGAGCTGGGTGCCGGCCTGGTCGCATTGCCGGCCGGTATTGCCGGCATTCCGCCTGCGATCTTTGGCAAATCCGTTGACGGTCTGCAGGAGGCAGCGCTATGACCTGGTTCACGCCTGAAGTGATCGACGTAATCATCGCGGTCCTCAAGGCCATCGTGATTCTGCTCGCCGTGGTGGTGTGCGGCGCGTTGCTGAGCTGGGTCGAGCGTCGTCTGCTCGCCCTCTGGCAGGACCGTTACGGTCCGAACCGCGTCGGCCCGTTCGGCGCGTTCCAGATTGCGGCCGACATGATCAAGATGTTCTTCAAGGAAGACTGGACCCCGCCGTTCGCCGACAAAGTGATCTTCACGTTGGCACCGGTCGTGGCCATGAGCGCCTTGCTGATGGCCTTCGCGATCATCCCGATCACCCCGACCTGGGGCGTGGCGGATATCAACATCGGCATCCTGTTCTTCTTCGCCATGGCCGGTCTGTCGGTCTACGCGGTTTTGTTCGCCGGCTGGTCGAGTAACAACAAGTTCGCCCTGTTGGGCAGCTTGCGGGCCTCGGCACAAACCGTGTCGTACGAAGTGTTCATGGGCCTGTCGCTGATGGGCATCGTGATCCAGGTCGGCTCGTTCAACATGCGCGACATCGTTGAATACCAGGCGCAGAACCTGTGGTTCGTCATTCCGCAGATCTTCGGTTTCCTGACCTTCTTCATCGCTGGCGTCGCCGTGACTCACCGTCACCCGTTCGACCAACCGGAAGCGGAACAGGAACTGGCCGACGGTTACCACATTGAATACGCCGGCATGAAATGGGGCATGTTCTTCGTCGGTGAATACATCGGCATCGTGCTGATTTCGGCGCTGCTGGTGACCTTGTTCTTCGGTGGCTGGCACGGTCCGTTCGGCATTCTGCCGCAGATCCCGTTCATCTGGTTCGCACTGAAAACCGCGTTCTTCATCATGTTCTTCATCCTGCTACGCGCCTCGATTCCGCGCCCACGGTATGACCAAGTGATGGATTTCAGCTGGAAGTTCTGCCTGCCGCTGACCCTCGTCAACATGCTGGTGACCGCTGCGGTCGTGTTGCTCAACACGCCCGCCGTCGCGGCTCAGTGAGGATAGAGAATCATGAAGTACATTTTTGACATCGTGCATGGCTTCTTCACCCAGCTTCGCAGCCTGGTGATGATCTTCGGCCATGCCTTCCGCAAGCGCGACACGCTGCAATATCCGGAAGAGGCGGTGTACCTGCCGCCACGCTTCCGTGGCCGTATCGTGCTGACCCGCGACCCCGACGGCGAAGAGCGTTGCGTAGCTTGCAACCTGTGCGCCGTGGCGTGCCCGGTCGGTTGCATCTCGCTGCAGAAAGCTGAAACCGATGACGGTCGCTGGTACCCGGAGTTTTTCCGTATCAACTTCTCGCGCTGCATTTTCTGCGGCCTCTGCGAGGAAGCCTGCCCGACCACCGCGATCCAGCTGACACCGGATTTCGAGATGGCCGAGTTCAAACGTCAGGACCTTGTGTACGAGAAAGAAGATCTGTTGATCTCCGGCCCCGGCAAAAACCCTGATTACAACTTCTATCGTGTTGCAGGTATGGCGATTGCCGGTAAGCCAAAAGGCTCCGCGCAGAATGAAGCCCAGCCGATCAACGTGAAGAGCTTGCTGCCTTAAGGAAGAAAGATGGAATTCGCTTTCTATTTCGCATCGGGTATCGCTGTTGTGTCCACGCTTCGCGTGATCACCAACACCAACCCCGTGCACGCCCTGCTCTACCTGATCATTTCGCTGATCGCCGTGGCCATGACGTTCTTCGCCCTCGGCGCACCGTTTGCCGGTGTACTGGAAGTGATCGCCTACGCCGGCGCCATCATGGTGCTGTTCGTGTTCGTGGTGATGATGCTGAACCTGGGCCCCGCCTCGGTTCAGCAAGAGCGCGTCTGGCTCAAACCCGGCATTTGGCTGGGCCCGGTCGCACTCGGCGCCCTGCTGCTGGCTGAACTGCTGTACGTGCTGTTCAGCCACTCCAGCGGCCAGGCCCTCGGCCACACCACCGTAGACGCCAAGGCCGTGGGCATCAGCCTGTTCGGTCCTTATCTGCTGGTGGTCGAACTCGCCTCGATGCTGCTGCTCGCCGCAGCCGTCACGGCGTTCCACTTGGGCCGCAACGAAGCCAAGGAGCAATGACGATGCCTGCTATCCCTATGGAGCATGGTCTGGCGGTTGCCGGCATCCTGTTCTGCCTCGGTCTGGTCGGCCTGATGGTCCGGCGCAACATTCTTTTCGTGCTGATGAGCCTGGAGGTCATGATGAATGCCTCCGCGTTGGCGTTCATCGTTGCCGGTAGCCGCTGGGCGCAGCCGGATGGACAGATCATGTTCATCCTGGTGATCAGCCTGGCAGCCGCCGAGGCCAGTATTGGCCTGGCGATTCTGTTGCAGCTGTATCGCCGCTTCCACACTCTCGATATCGACGCTGCCAGCGAGATGCGCGGATGAACCTTCTCTATCTGACTTTCGTATTTCCTCTCATAGGTTTCCTGCTGCTGGCGTTCTCACGCGGTCGCTGGTCGGAAAACCTTTCGGCGCTGATCGGCGTCGGCTCCATTGGCCTGTCGGCAATCGTCACTGCTTACATAATCTGGCAGTTCAACGTTGCACCACCTGAAGGCGGTCACTACACCCACGTGTTGTGGCAGTGGATGGCGGTAGAAGGCTTCACGCCTAACTTCGCGCTGTACCTGGATGGTCTGTCCCTGACCATGCTCGGTGTGGTGGTCGGCGTCGGCTTCCTGATCCACCTGTTCGCGTCCTGGTACATGCGCGGTGAAGCCGGTTATTCGCGCTTCTTCGCCTACACCAACCTGTTTATCGCCAGCATGTTGTTCCTGGTCCTGGCCGATAACCTGCTGTTCGTGTACTTCGGCTGGGAAGGCGTGGGCCTGTGCTCGTACCTGTTGATCGGTTTCTACTACAGCAACCGCAACAACGGTAACGCGGCACTCAAAGCCTTCATCGTGACCCGCGTCGGCGACGTGTTCATGGCCATCGGCCTGTTCATCCTGTTCCAACAGTTGGGCACGCTGAACATTCAGGAACTGCTGGTCAAGGCGCCTGAGCACTTCAAGGCCGGTGACTTCTGGATCGTTCTGGCGACCCTGATGCTGCTGGGCGGCGCTGTCGGTAAATCCGCGCAACTGCCGCTGCAAACCTGGCTGGCGGATGCGATGGCCGGCCCGACTCCGGTTTCGGCACTGATCCACGCCGCGACCATGGTAACCGCCGGTGTCTATCTGATCGCCCGTACTCACGGCTTGTTCGCCCTGGCGCCGGACATCCTGCACCTGGTGGGTGTTGTGGGTGGCGTGACGCTGGTGCTGGCAGGTTTTGCCGCACTGGTTCAGACCGACATCAAACGTATCCTCGCCTACTCGACCATGAGCCAGATCGGCTACATGTTCCTGGCTTTGGGCGTAGGTGCGTGGGACGGCGCGATCTTCCACCTGATGACCCACGCCTTCTTCAAGGCGCTGTTGTTCCTTGCATCCGGTGCTGTGATCGTTGCCTGCCACCACGAGCAGAACATCTTCAAGATGGGCGGCCTGTGGAAGAAACTGCCACTGGCCTACGCCAGCTTCATCGTCGGCGGCGCAGCCCTGGCGGCCTTGCCTCTGGTGACCGCGGGCTTCTACTCCAAGGATGAAATCCTCTGGGAAGCGTTCGCCAGCGGTAACCAGGGTCTGCTTTATGCAGGTCTGGTTGGTGCGTTCATGACCTCGCTGTACACCTTCCGCCTGATCTTCATCGCGTTCCACGGTGAAGCGAAGACCGAAGCACATGCGGGTCACGGCATTGCTCACTGGCTGCCACTGTCGGTGCTGATCGTACTGTCGACGTTCGTCGGCGCAATGATCGTTCCGCCGCTGCACGGTGTGCTGCCGGAAAGCGTCGGCCATGCCGGCGGCGAAGCCAAGCACAGTCTGGAAATCGCCTCGGGCGCCATCGCCCTGGCCGGTATCCTGCTGGCCGCGCTGCTGTTCCTCGGCAAGCGTCGCTTCGTCACCGCCATCGCCAACAGCGGCGTCGGCCGTTTCCTTTCGGCCTGGTGGTTCGCTGCCTGGGGCTTCGACTGGATCTACGACAAACTGTTCGTCAAGCCTTACCTTGCGATCAGCCATGTACTGCGCAAAGACCCGCTCGACCAGACTATCGGTCTGATCCCGCGTATGGCCAAAGGCGGTCACACCGCCCTGAGCCGCACCGAGACCGGTCAATTGCGTTGGTATGCCGCCTCGATGGCTGCTGGTGCCGTGCTGGTAATCGGCGCCGTCGTGCTGGTAGCGGTCTGATATGAACCTTGCGAACTTGCGAAAGGAAACGAGCCCGTCATGATTCTGCCTTGGCTAATCCTGATTCCCTTCATCGGCGGCCTGCTGTGCTGGATGGGTGAGCGCTTCGGCTCTACCCTCCCGCGCTGGATTGCGCTGTTGACCATGTCCCTGGAACTCGCTCTCGGCCTCTGGCTGTGGGCCCATGGCGACTATTCATTTGCTCCGGCGCCTGGCGCCGATCCGACCTGGGTGATTGAGTTCAAACACGTCTGGATCCAGCGTTTCGGCATCAACGTGCACCTGGCCCTCGACGGCCTGTCGCTGTTGATGATCCTGCTGACCGGCTTGCTGGGTGTCCTCTCGGTACTCTGCTCGTGGAAAGAGATCCAGCGTCATGTGGGCTTCTTCCACTTGAACCTGATGTGGATCCTGGGCGGTGTCGTCGGCGTGTTCCTCGCCCTCGACCTGTTCATGTTCTTCTTCTTCTGGGAAATGATGCTGGTGCCGATGTACTTCCTCATCGCGCTCTGGGGTCATAGTTCTTCGGATGGCAAGAAAACCCGGATCTACGCGGCGACCAAGTTCTTCATCTTCACTCAGGCTTCCGGCCTGATCATGTTGGTGGCGATCCTGGGGCTGGTACTGGTCAACTTCAACGACACCGGTGTGATTACCTTCAACTACGCCGATCTGTTGAAGACCAAGATGTCGATGACCACCGAGTACATCCTGATGCTCGGCTTCTTCATCGCCTTCGCGGTCAAGCTGCCAGTGGTGCCGTTCCACTCCTGGTTGCCTGACGCTCACGCCCAGGCACCGACCGCGGGTTCCGTGGACCTGGCCGGTATCTTGTTGAAGACTGCGGCGTATGGCCTGCTGCGTTTCGCCCTGCCGCTGTTCCCGAATGCCTCGGCCGAGTTCGCGCCGTTCGCCATGACCCTGGGTCTGATCGGGATCTTCTACGGTGCGTTCCTGGCCTTCGCGCAAACCGACATCAAGCGTCTGATCGCCTTCTCGTCCGTTTCCCACATGGGCTTCGTGCTGATCGGCATCTACTCCGGCAGCCAGCTGGCGCTGCAGGGCGCAGTGATGCAGATGCTGGCGCACGGTCTGTCGGCGGCGGCACTCTTTATCCTCTCCGGTCAGCTGTACGAGCGTACCCACACCCGCGATATGCGTGAGATGGGTGGCCTGTGGTCGAAGATTGCCTACCTGCCGGCTCTCAGCCTGTTCTTCGCCGCCGCGTCCCTGGGCTTGCCGGCGACCGGTAACTTTGTCGGCGAGTTCCTGATTCTGATCGGCACCTTCGCCAGCGCCCCATGGATCACTGTGATTGCGACGTCCGGCCTGGTGTTCGGTTCGGTCTACTCGCTGATCATGATCCACCGTGCCTACTTCGGCCCGTCGAAATCGGACGCGGTGTTGCATGGCATGGACGGTCGCGAACTGATCATGGTGGTTGGGCTTGCGGCGCTGCTGATCTACATCGGCGTGTACCCGCAGCCGTTCCTCGATACCTCTGCCGCGACGATGCATGGCGTGCAGCAGTGGCTCGGCACCGCCTTCACTCAACTCGCTTCGGCCCGGTAAGAGCGCTATGGAATTCACGACTCAACACTTTATCGCGCTTGCGCCGTTGTTGATCACCAGCGCCACGATCATCGTGGTGATGCTGGCTATCGCATGGCGCCGCAACCACTCACAGACCTTCCTGCTGTCGGTGGCAGGTCTGAACCTGGCTCTGCTGTCGATCCTGCCAGCTCTGAAAGTCGCGCCGCTGGCCGTGACTCCACTGCTGCAGATCGACACCTTCGCCTGCCTGTACATGGCGCTGATCCTGGTCGCCACCCTCGCTTGTGTCACCCTCGCCCACGCCTACCTCGGCGATGGCGGTTCGGGTTACCCGGGCAACCGTGAAGAACTTTACCTGCTGATCCTGATGGCCGCCGCCGGTGGCCTGGTGTTGGTCAGCGCGCAGCACCTGGCCGGCTTGTTCGTCGGTCTGGAACTGCTCTCGGTACCGGTTTACGGTCTGGTGGCTTATGCCTTCTTCAACAAGCGCTCGCTGGAAGCCGGTATCAAGTACATGGTGCTGTCGGCCGCCGGTTCCGCGTTCCTGTTGTTCGGCATGGCCCTGCTCTACGCCGACGCTGGCAGCCTGAGCTTCAACGGCATCGGTCAGGCCCTGGCGGCCACCGGTCTGCCAAGCTCTCTGGCTCAACTGGGCCTGGGCATGATGCTGATCGGCCTGGCGTTCAAATTGTCGCTGGTACCGTTCCATCTCTGGACCCCGGACGTTTACGAAGGTGCCCCGGCACCGGTGGCAGCGTTCCTGGCCACCGCGTCGAAAGTCGCTGTGTTTGCGGTGATGGTGCGTCTGTTCCAGATCTCGCCAGCGGCGAGCAGCGGTGTGCTGAGCGACGTGCTGACCATCATCGCCATCGCGTCGATCCTGTTCGGTAACCTGCTGGCACTGACCCAAAGCAACCTCAAGCGTCTGCTGGGTTACTCGTCCATCGCCCACTTCGGCTACCTGCTGATCGCCCTGGTGGCGAGCAAAGGCCTGGCCGTGGAAGCCATCGGCGTGTACCTGGTCACCTACGTGATCACCAGCCTCGGCGCGTTCGGCGTGATCACCCTGATGTCCTCGCCGTACAACGGCCGTGACGCGGACGCCCTGTACGAATACCGCGGCTTGTTCTGGCGCCGTCCGTACTTGACCGCCGTCCTGACCGTGATGATGCTGTCCCTGGCCGGTATCCCGCTGACCGCGGGCTTCATCGGCAAGTTCTACATCATCGCTACCGGTGTCGAATCGCACCAATGGTGGCTGGTCGGCTCCCTGGTGCTGGGCAGCGCCATCGGCGTCTTCTACTACCTGCGTGTGATGGTCACCCTGTACCTGATGGAACCGAACCTGCGTCGCCACGATGCCCAGCTGCACTGGGAACAACGTGCAGGCGGCGTAATGCTGCTGGCGATTGCCGTACTGGCATTCTTCCTCGGCCTGTATCCACAGCCGCTGCTGAACCTGGTTCAACAATCGGGGTTGGCGGGTTGATCGCTTAAGCGATTCTCGGTAACAAACAAAAACGGCACCTTCGGGTGCCGTTTTTGCGTTGGCTAACAGCACATCGCTACCACCCCTTCTTCCTCTTCAAGACGATCCACCCGCCGTTTTATGTGTGAAAAATCTCGCCTCCCTTTAGGAAAATTCATCACGTGCACAAGAAAAATCCAGTCAGGCGTCTTCACCGCTGACGTTGCTTCAATCACTCGCTGAAAAATCCCACATTACCTCCGCCGAAAAACGTTGACCCAGGTGAGGCTTCCCGAATTTCCTCAGGGGATTCAACCCCCGACACTGCTGTTGCTCTCTGGCCCGGCAGCGTTTCAAGCCTAGGTTGATGTGTACGTATTTCGACACCCTCCCCAACCCGGAACTGAAACGCCTGGACATTTTTGACCCTCCACAATTCGCCTTATAGATTTGGCTCGTGCTTGAAACAGCACCTTCAACCATAAAAAAAGGAACTTCCCAATGGGTTACATAAGTAGCTGGAACGCCAACAAAATCGTGGAACTGGATGAGCAGGAAACCAGCCATCCGGATCACATCGAAGCGCTGCAACTGAGCGAAGAGGAACTGGCGGAACTCGACGCCGAGTAACGGAATGAACGGGGGATGAAAATCCCCCGTTCTTTTTTGAGGAAGGTAAGCATGGACAGAGCAAGGATAATCGAGCGCGAACTCACGCCAGAGCAGGCACATCAGCGTATCCAAACCGAACTTGGCCGTCTGGGACTGACCCCGGTCACCCGCACCCTTGGCCACCACGTTGTTTCGGTACAGGCAGCACTCACTGACAACGACGGCCAACCCTTGGCCCGCGGCGCCGGCAAAGGTTATGCGGCCGCAGCAGAGCTGGGTGCTCTTTATGAAGCCCTTGAGCACTACTGGACAGACTCGCTCACGGCAGACGACTTTCACTTCGTCTGCGCAAGTTACTTCGCTCAGACAGCGCTGTTCAGTGAAGACCCTGTGTTGCGCATCGCCGACCAGCAAAACAAGCGGGTCCCGTGCCGAATCTATACGTGCCCCGGACAATGCCCGCCGTTTTCCTATCCGGTCGCGCTGACCTCCCCCAACACCGTACAGTCTGTGTTTGAGCACGAGGCGGCGGACTGTCGCGCCCTACACCGTTATTCCAGCAACAGTGGCACCGCCATTGGTGCCAGTTACAACGAAGCCCTGCTGCATGCCATTAATGAATGCATCGAACGGGATGCTGTCTCGCTGTTTCTGCTGGATCACTTTTACTACCAGAATCACCCGCCACTGCGCCAGGTCACCCGCCCCAGCCATGACACTGTTCTCGGCCGACTGTGGGCGGATGCCGAACGGGAAATCGGCGCGGATGTCGTGCTGCTGGACATCAGCCGCGAGTTCGTAGCACGCACCTTCCTGGCTTTTTCCGCTGCACCCGGCGTTCACATTCGCATATTCGGCACGGGTTGTTCCCTGGATCCACGCCATGGTGCCTGGCGCGCGCTCACGGAACTGGTGCAACTGCACCTCGCCGCGTCAGAGCCCGAATACAAGCAGTACCTGTTCAATGCGCAGCGCCACCTGCACCCCTTTCCCCGCTTACTGCGCTGCTTGCAATTCAACCCTGACACCCTGCTGCATCGCTGCGCTCAGCACACGGTGATACTGCCCGAAGCCTGCGTGGATACGTCGTTGCCATTGCAGATCGAGCAATTGACCAGGGATCTTCAACACCACGGCCGGACCCTAGGCGCAACAACCCTTCATCAAACCGAACTCGGCACCACTCTGGTCAACGTGGTGATTCCCGGGCTCGAACGGTTTTTCATCGTGTCCAGCGGCAACGTGGTGATTCCCCACACCCGAGGTCGGCGGCTGGAAAAACGGTATCAGGGAATTAACCCATGAACAGTCGAGCAAAAGACACTCCAAAGGCGCGTGAGCTCTCGCTGGCAAAAAACATGGCCAACCACATCACGTGCGCCGGCCCGATCAGTTGTTTCGTCGAGCCACCGGGCAATGGCTTGCATCAGGTATTTTTGCTGCGTGTGAGGGGCTGTGACTGGGTGGGCCGCAAGGTGTTGCAGCGTGACCAGCATCATCGCTGGGGCCTGAGCAGCATCTTGATCCCTGCCATGTTGTTGGGACCGCACAGGCAGTCGCAATGGGGCAACGAAGGTGTGTCGATCTACTTTCAAGCATCGACGGAGAAAGAAAGAACCGAAGCCTTCGAAACGGCACTGACCTGCCCGGACAGCGAGATCCATTTTCCCTTTGCCGTGACGGACGATAGCGGTCAGGAGGCCGTTTGCCCATCCGACTACTGGCAAGGCAACGAATCCCTCGCCGCGCTATTGAACGCAGACGAACTTCACTTTCGCGAACACTGCGTGACCGTGCTCAGGACACTCTTGAAACCCGGCGACCTGGTGTACGACCCGGCCTGCTCGACCGGCGAGTTCATCGCCCATCTGGCCACCGAACTCGCCGATGGCCGCTACCTCGGAACAGATCGTTCAACCTCAATGATCGAATATGCGCAACAGCGCCATAGCGCTTCCTCTGTCGAGTTTCGGGTGATGGAGGCCACAACATCCACTGAATCCAATATTCGCTGCGAGGTACTGATCCTTCGCTTCCTGAATGCCGAAGTCATGACCCGCCGCCAAGCACACTGCGCATTTGAAAGCCTGGTACGTTGCGTGAAGCCTGACGGCACGATTCTGGTGTTCGGACACTCCCCGGTTTTACTGGCGCTGCCCTGGCTGGCGCACACCTTCGCACTGGCGATCATCTGCAGCGTATCGGCGCGCACCGGGTGCCAGGAGTTGTTTCAGTTCTACCGCCTGACGGTTCCGACCGTATGACCGGCGCAAACGGTTACCTCGCCACCGATGACGGCCATCAACTGTACTGGGAGCGCCACGGAACTCTCGGCGGCGAGCCGGTGTTCTTCTTGCACGGAGGCCCGGGCGGGCGCTGTAGCCGCCATCATCTGGAGTTCTTCGATCTGCGCTGTTTTGACGTCATTCTGCTTGACCAACGTGGATGTGGCCGTTCACGTCCGTACGGGCAAACCCGCCGCAACAGCACCGGCCTGAACGTCGAAGACATCGACGCTTTGCG
The DNA here is from genome assembly GCF_964063345.1 of Pseudomonas lini. Taxonomy (NCBI): domain Bacteria; kingdom Pseudomonadati; phylum Pseudomonadota; class Gammaproteobacteria; order Pseudomonadales; family Pseudomonadaceae; genus Pseudomonas; species Pseudomonas lini. Next base: position 5,355,137 of record NZ_OZ061318.1, on the reverse strand, counting down.
TCTGCACCTTGGGTTGGAGCGCATCAGTTTGCTGGGGGTTTCCTGGGGCAGCTGGCTGGCCATCCAATACCAGCAGCGCTACCCCGCCGCCCTGCTGAAAACCACTCTGGTGTCGATTTTCGTACCGTTTGAGGCGAACAGAAGTGCCTACGAAGAAGCGATCGATGCGGCCTTGTCCGAAGTCGGTGGCGGTACCACCCGGGACATCCACCAAACATTGAACAACGGGGGTTGCGAACAACAGCGCCAGGCCGCCATCCACTGGTTGCAAGCCACGTTGCGACTCAACGGGCAATCGATGCCCCTTGGTGCACTCAAGGTGTTTGTCGACGAAGAGGCCGTGCATGCCATCCGCCTGGAACTGCATTACCACGTCAATCGCTACTTCTTCAGCGTGGATGACGAAAACCTCTCGCTCAATACCGACACCCTGGTGATACAAGGCATCAAAGACACTTTCGGCATGGCCAGTCTGCGCTGGTTGCGCGAGCGCCAGCCCATTCACTGTCGCCTGCTGCGCGCTGGGCACAACGCTTTCGAATTGCCGGTATTGAAAGCCGTGCGCCAGTCGTTGAAGCGCGCATATACGCTGTAGACCACGCCGACATGACGAAATTGTAATTCCCCCATCACCTTGGCGTTATCCGCAGATTGCAACGATGTCACCCGGCGACCATGCCGGTGGGCCCTTGCCCGCCGAACCACGCGATCATCAGCAAGTTCGAATCCGGGTTTACCCAAGGCACCGTTGGGGTTGGGGTCGATGCGTTTGCGATGATCGGCTTGAAACTCGACACCGGTGGCGGGCGCAACGCTAACGCGGGCAAGCCCGGCTCCCACAGGTTCTGTGGTGTACACAAGTTCGGCAAGCATCGCGGAAAACTGTGGGAGCGGGCTTGCCCGCGATGGCGTCGGCACAGCCAACATCTTCGTCGACTGCCCCCCCGCCATCGCGAGCAGGCTTGCTCCCACAGGGCTATGCAGCCGGCTCGACGTTATCCAACGCCTGATTCACCGCCAATTCTCCCAGCATCACCACTTGTGCAATTCCCAGCAAAGTCTTGCGGTGGCTGCCTTCCAGCAGTGCGGCGAAGTCACCGAGCATGACCGTGGCCGAGGACAATGACTCGCTGGCATTGGCCAGCAGGGATTCGGTGTCGGCTTTGGGATTGGCGAAAAACATCTGGTTGGGGGTGTAGGGCGTGGCCATGACGTGGGCGGTAGGGTTCAGGTAGTAATCGAGCGCACGTTCGGCAGCTTCGTGGAGTTTTTTGGAGTCGAGGGAGGTGTAGGGGGACGTTGAGTCGGCGTCCGCAACGGTGTCTACTTCGGGAGGGTTGGGTGTTGGCTTTTTCATTGTGTTTCTCCGGTCTAGCGGTGGAGCTGGCCCATTCGGTTTCCGAACGAAGGGGTGGCAGCTGTGCGCAGGTTGGAAACCCGGGGAACGGAGAACCCGGTTGACCCGAAGGTCTCCCGCGCACAGCCGCCATAACGGAGTGCACACATTGAAGGTGCGCAAGCATACGTTATGAAAGGCGCTTGTGCGCTCAGTTCGCCTCGGGGTTTCCAATCCCGGTCGCTGAATTGGCAGCGACGTACACAGGCTAGAGACCGGACGTCCGACGGACAACCTGAAAACATTGTGGGAAGGTTCAGCCTTTGCGACACAACTTTTAAACATCCCGAATTGAAATACGATCTGTGTGGTGCGCGGACAAACCGGAATTCCGATTAAAAAACGCACCTGTAGAAGCTGCCGAAGGCTGCGATCTTTTGATTTCTCTTCTAAAAATCAAGATCAAAAGATCGCAGCCTTCGGCAACTCCTACAGGGGACGGTGGTTTCAGTCACCACGGTGCGCACGGGGATCGGATGTCGGTCATGCGCCCTCACCCACCGCGCTGCGACAGTCTCCCGCCACGGTGTATTTGATGGTGTTGAGCTGGCCCCGGGAATCTTCATAGGTCATTGAAGTGGGTACTACAGCGCAGGCAACCCGCGGTCATACGACACTTGCCACTTTCACTACATCCAGTTTCATCCCGTATTCATAGTCTTTCACCACCCGGCGCCGGTTTGCCCTGGTTGGCGGCGTATTGCGCCATGGCTTTGGTATTGGCGCTCAACATCTTCTCGAACGTCCTGTCACCACCACCTTCAGCGAACACATTCAGGGACATCGCCATAACCCCGACAAACGTAATCAACTTAAAGAACTTCATATTCACTTTCTTCAAAAACCGGCTCATAAACAAGCCCGGCATCAGGACTCGATGACGGGCTTGTTCAAACGCGGCACGCTTACAAGTCTTTGGTCTTGTCGTCTTTCTATTCATTCACAACGACGCGGTCGCCCGCCTGCTCTTTGGCGACAAACTTCTCTACCGACCGGTCATTGGCCGCCATCATTTTTTCGAATGCCCGGTCGCCACCGCCTTCAGCCAACACCACGGAAGACATCACCAACGCCGCTGCAAACGCACTCAGTTGTGCACGTTTCATGTTTGATTCCTCGTTTAATTAACTAACGGGATCAAGGTAACAATCCGAACCTTTCGTGACGGTGGCGTGGAGATTACATATCCGTTATGTGGGAGGGGCAGTCATTGCAGAGTATTGATCACTCAGAAAATCTGCAGACCGAGAAATACCTGTGGCGAGGGAGCTTGCTCCCGCTGGGGCGCGAAGCGGCCCTTGCTCTTCATCTGAAAAGCGGGGCCTGCTGCGCAGTCCAGCGGGAGCAAGCTCCCTCGCCACAGGGGTTGTATTCACAAAGTTGGTTTAGGGGGGGAGGTACTTCCTCATCCCGTCGATGGGCTAGCTGATACAACGCAGGCAATATCAACAGCGTGAGAATGGTCGAGGATAGGATCCCGCCGATCACCACCGTTGCCAGCGGACGCTGTACTTGCGCACCGGTTCCGGTTGCCAGGGCCATGGGCCTGGCCATCGTGCGTTCGATCAGGAGCCTGCATCAGGGGTGGCCGAAATTGAAAGCCTGCCCGGTGCGATGACCGTGTTCATACTGGTTTTTCCCAGAAACGAAAATGCAATGTAGATACCGTCTTGAACCTCACCGAGCAAGCGCAGGTTTCGGGTCATAAGACTGGCCCGCATCTTCCCCCTCCTCCCCGATATCCAGAATCCCCTCGCCAGAAAATCAGCCGCGTCCTACATCCCGATCCTGTCTTCGACTTTAACGTAATGACTTGACTGAATTGGGCAGGAACAGAAGCCTTGACCTATTCGATTCTTGTGATAGAAATATACGCAGGTAACGTACAGAACATGGACGCTCTTTTTATCGAATTACCCGTATTTCAAAAGCATCGAAGTGACTACCTGGATGATGATCTGTTTCACCGGTTCCAGCAGGAGCTGCTGCAAAACCCGGAAGCGGGGGATGTCGTCGAAGGCACCGCAGGTCTGCGCAAAATTCGGGTGGTGGATGAGCGGCGAAACAAGGGCAAGCGCGGTGGGCTGAGGGTGATTTATTACTGGCGGTCCGGTTTCGACCAATTCTGGCTCTTTACCTTGTATGGCAAAAACGAACAGGATGATCTGACGCCACAACAGAAAAAACTGCTTAAAGAAATGCTTTATCGAGAAATCAAAGCGAGAACGAGCGATGAAACGTGACATTTTTTCCGAGCTGGTAGAGGGGTTTGAAGCCTTGGCCGATGAGCGCCAAGGTAAAGTCACTCTACGCACGCACAAAGTAAAACTGGCCAAACTGGCTCCGATTACGGCAGAGGAAGTGGTTGGCATCCGCCAGCAACTGAATCTCTCCCGGCCGGTGTTTGCGATGTACTTGCGCACCAACACCCGGACGCTGGAGAACTGGGAGCAAGGACGGGCGAAACCTAATGCTCAGGCGACAACACTGATCCGGCTGGTTGAGCGCTTTCCAGAGACGGTTCAACAATTGGCGGCGCTGACCTGAAGTGTTTGCGGCGTTTTCCATGACGCCTTCGCGAGCAAGCCCGCTCTCATCCTCAGTCTAATTCCTGCGCAAGACACAAGCGGGCTTGCTCGCGAAGGCGGCCCATCAGGCACAAATGAAAACGGCACCTTTCGGTGCCGTTTCGCTTCACGCGGTACAGCTGTTTACTTACGCGCCGCCTCCCACGATTTCAGCAGTTCGGCATAGCTCACGGTTTCGCCTTTAGGCTTCTCGTTCGCCAGTTTCGCTTTCGGCGCACCCGGTTGGTCGAACCAGTACTGTGCATCCCGCTCCGGATTCATTTTCGGCGCGCAGGTGGCTTGAGCCTTCGAGCGTTCCAGACGGGTCATGATCGCGTCCTGATCCTTGGCCAAACCGTCCAGTGCCTGTTGTGGCGTTTTCTCGCCACTGGCCGCTTCGGCTATGTGGCTCCACCACAGTTGCGCCAAACGAGGATAGTCCGGCACGTTGGTCCCGGTCGGGGTCCATTGGACGCGGGCCGGGCTGCGGTAGAACTCCACCAGGCCACCGAGTTTCGGCGCCAGGTCGGTCATGGCTTGCGAGTTGATGTCCGACTCGCGAATCGGCGTCAGGCCGACGATGGTTTTCTTCAGGGACACGGTTTTCGAGGTCACGAACTGCGCGTATAGCCAGGCCGCGAGCTTCTGTTTCTCAGGCGTGGATTTCATGAATGTCCAGGAACCGGCATCCTGATAACCGAGCTTCATGCCCTCCTCCCAGTACGGACCTTTTGGCGAGGGTGCCATGCGCCATTTCGGCGTGCCGTCGGCGTTCATCACCGGCAGGCCAGGTTTGGTCATGTCGGCGGTAAACGCGGTGTACCAGAAGATCTGCTGGGCGATGTTGCCTTGGGACGGCACCGGGCCAGACTCGGAGAAGGTCATGCCCGCCGCTTCCGGTGGCGCGTATTTCTTCAGCCAGTCGACGTACTTGGTGGTTGCATAGACTGCCGCGGGGCCATTGGTATCGCCGCCGCGGGTCACGCTGGAACCGACCGGATGGCAGTCTTCGACACGGATGCCCCACTCGTCCACCGGCAAGCCGTTGGGAATGCCCTTGTCGCCAGCACCGGCCATGGAGAACCAGGCATCGGTGAAGCGCCAACCCAGCGACGGGTCTTTCTTGCCGTAGTCCATGTGCCCGTAGATACGCTTGCCGTCGATTTCCTTGACGTCTTCGCTGAAGAATTTGGCGATGTCTTCATAGGCCGACCAGTTCACCGGCACGCCCAGTTCATAACCGTATTTTTCTTTGAATTTGGCTTTCAGATCCGCCCGCTCGAACCAGTCGGCACGGAACCAGTAGAGGTTGGCGAACTGCTGGTCGGGCAGTTGATAGACCTTGCCGTCCGGCGCGGTGGTGAACGAGATGCCGATGAAGTCTTTGAGATCCAGCGTTGGCGAGGTGTAGGCCTTGCCTTCGTTGGCCATCAGGTCGGTGATCGATTCGGTCTTGCCGTAGCGAAAGTGCGTACCGATCAGGTCCGAATCGTTGACCCAGCCGTCATAGATGTTCTTGTCCGATTGCATCTGGGTCTGCAGCTTTTCCACCACGTCGCCTTCCTGCAGCAAGTCGTGGGTCAGCTTGATCCCGGTGATCTCGGTAAAGGCTTTGGCCAGCGTTTTGGATTCATATTCGTGGGTCGCGATGGTTTCCGAAACCACCTTGATACTCATCCCGCGAAACGGCTCGGATGCCTTGATAAACCACTTAAGCTCTTCCAGCTGTTGTTCAGCAGTCAAGGTGGACGGTTTGAACTCGCTGCCAATCCATTTCTTGGCGGCGTCTTCATAGGCATCGGCCCAGGCTGTAGCACTCAACCCGCTGAGTGCCAGCATGGCTGCCAATGAAACGCTATGTCGCAGCTTATTGTTTTTGTCGAACATAGAGACCTCCTGTTTGATTTTCGGAGCAACATTGCCGAGCAATTCGACTAGCCCCAACGCATCACAGCCAACAGCCACACCAGAGACAACGCGAACGCTACCCAGATGCTCCAGTCGGTGACGCCGATTACCAGCAAATGCAGGTAGGCGCTGCCGAGAAGACCGATAAACAGCCGATCGCCACGAGTAGTAGCAATCGGCAGAAAACCACGCCGAGGGACACTCGGCGAACGCAATTCCCAGGTCGTCATACCCGTCAGGATCAAGGCAATGACGCTGAAGAACGCCGCCGTGGGGCCAGTCCAACTCATCCATTCCATCATCAGTTCCTCATACCCGACCCAGGGCAAAGCCCTTGGCCACGTGGTTGCGAACAAACCAGATCACCAGCATGCCCGGCAGGATGGTCAACACCCCCGCTGCCGCCAGCACACCCCAGTCGATGCCGGACGCCGAGACCGTGCGGGTCATCACCGCCGCGATAGGCTTGGCGTTTACCGAGGTCAGGGTTCGCGCCAGCAGCAGCTCGACCCAGGAAAACATGAAGCAGAAAAACGCCGTGACGCCGATCCCGGAGCCGATCAGCGGGACGAAGATCTTCACGAAGAACTTGGGAAAACTGTAGCCGTCGATGTAGGCGGTTTCGTCAATTTCCTTGGGAACGCCGGACATGAAGCCTTCAAGAATCCACACCGCCAACGGCACGTTGAACAGACAGTGCGCCAACGCTACCGCGATGTGTGTGTCGAACAGTCCTATCGAGGAATACAACTGGAAGAACGGCAGCAAAAACACTGCCGGTGGTGCCATACGGTTGGTCAACAGCCAGAAGAACAGGTGCTTGTCGCCGAGGAACCGATAGCGCGAGAACGCATACGCGGCCGGTAATGCCACGCTCAGCGAAATCACAGTGTTCAGGCTCACGTAGTACAGCGAGTTGAGGTAACCGGTGTACCAGCTCGGGTCGGTGAAGATCACCTTGTAGTTGGCGAAAGTGAAATCCTGGGGAAACAGCGTCAGACCGCCGAGGATTTCGGTGTTGCTCTTGAAGGACATGTTCAGCAGCCAGTAGATCGGCACCAGCAGGAACAGGATGTAGATCAGCAGTGGAATAAGCTTTCTCTTGCTCATGGCGGGCCTCACCGATTGGCGTCAGAGTGAGTCATGGCGGTGTAGAACAGCCACGACACCAACAGGATGATCAGGAAGTACACCAGCGAGAAAGCCGCCGCCGGGCCGAGGTCGAATTGTCCTACGGCCATTTGGGTCAAGGTCTGACTCAAGAAGGTCGTGGCATTGCCCGGACCGCCCCCCGTCAGTACGAACGGCTCGGTGTAGATCATGAAGCTGTCCATGAACCGCAGCATCACCGCGATCAGCAGCACGCTCTTGAGCTTGGGCAACTGGATGTGTCGGAAAACCGCCCAGGCCGACGCTCGATCAATCCGCGCCGCCTGGTAATACACGTCCGGAATCGCCCGCAAACCGGAGAAACACAACAGCGCCACCAGCGACGTCCAGTGCCACACGTCCATCACCAACACCGTGACCCAGGCGTCCATGGTGTTGGATGCATAGTTGTAGTTCAGGCCCATGGCCTTGAGGCTGGCGCCGAGCAGACCAATGTCCGCGCGGCCGAAAATCTGCCAGATGGTGCCGACCACGTTCCAAGGGATCAGCAGCGGTATCGCCAGAATGATCAGCACCAGCGACGACCAGCGGCCCTTGATCGGCATGGTCAGGGCGATGGCGATGCCCAACGGGATTTCGATCAGCAGCACGCAGCCGGAGTAGATGAACTGGCGCAGCAACGAGTCATGCAACCGTGGGTCGAGCAACACCTGCCTGTACCAGTCGGCGCCGACGAAGTAGCGGCTCGACTGGTCGAAGATGTCCTGCACCGAGTAATTGACCACGGTCATCATCGGGATCACCGCACTGAATGCCACCAGCAGGAACACCGGCAACACCAGCCACCAGGCCTTGTTGTTCTGCACCTTGTTCATGGCAGCACCTCCAGCAGGTAATCATCGGCATAGACCATCAGCCATTGCGCCGGAAAACTGATGTAGGCCGTGCCTTCGGGCACCGGTTTGTCTTCGGCCAGGCGTACTTTCAGCGGCGCGCCGTCGAGGTTCAGGCTCATGATCTTGTAGGTGCCCAGGTCTTCAACGTGTACGACCTGCGCCTGCATCGCGTCATCACAGGGTTCGTCCCACACATGAACGAACTCCGGACGAATGCCGACCTTCAGGGTTTTCCATTCGGACTCGGCGATTCGTTTCTGCATCGCGTCGGACAATGGCAAGTGGGTCCCGGCAAAACCGACACCGCCGGCTTGTGGCTGGACCTCGATCAGGTTCATCCCCGGGCTGCCGATGAAATAACCGACAAAGGTGTGGCTCGGCCGCTCGAACAATTCCCGTGGCGTACCGAACTGCACGATCTGCCCGCCATACATCACCGCGATCTTGTCAGCGAAAGTCGAAGCCTCGAGCTGATCGTGGGTGACGTAGACCATGGTGATATTGAACTGCTCGTGGATCTGCTTGAGCTTGCGTCGCAGCTTCCATTTCAGGTGCGGGTCGATCACCGTCAGCGGTTCATCGAAGAGGATCGCCGATACGTCATCGCGCACCAGCCCACGGCCCATGGAGACTTTCTGTTTTTCATCGGCGGTGAGATTGCGCGCCTTCTTGGACAGCAATGCCTGGAGGTCGAGGACTTCAGCGATTTCCTGCACCTTGGTGTGAATTTTCGCCTCGGCCATGCCCTGATTGCGCAACGGGAAGGCCAGGTTATCGAACACCGTCATGGTGTCGTAGACCACCGGAAACTGGAAAACCTGGGCGATGTTGCGCTTTTCCGGGGTCAGTTCGTTGACCACTTTACTGTCGAACAGCACTTGGCCCTGAGACGGACTGAGCAACCCGGAAATGATGTTGAGCAAGGTCGACTTGCCGCACCCCGAAGGCCCGAGCAGCGCATAAGCACCGCCCTGCTCCCAAACGTGGTCCATCTCGCGGATCGCGTAATCCTCAGGGCCGGTCGGCGTAGCGGTGTAGCTGTGGGCAAGGTTCTGCAAACGGATTTCGGCCATCAGGCAACCCTCGCAATGCGGCGACCGGGCGCCTGGACCAGCCGCCCCTGCATATCGAACACAAACAGTTTATGGGTCGGGATATAGATGCGAATCGGCGCATCGACGTCGTATTCGTGAACACCCGGCAAGTGCAGCACCAGCAAAAAATACTCGTTGCGCACGTGCAGGAAGGTTTCCGAACCGCTGATCTCGGCCACCTCGACGGTCACCGCCAGTTCCAGGTCATCGTCGTTGCTCGGCACCAGCGAAATGTGGCTGGGGCGCACACCGAAACGGAACTCGCCCTCGCCCACCGGCCGCAGATCGACGTTCAACGGGAAGTGCACAAAATTGGCGAAACTGACTTCGTTGCCGACGATCCGCCCCGGCATCAGGTTGATCGGCGGCTCGGAGAACAACTCCGCCGCCAGCACGGTTTGCGGCTGGTGATAAACCTCGGAGGACTTGCCGCTCTGAATCACCCGACCTTCGTGAAGAATCGTGGTGGTACCACCCAGCGCCAGGGCTTCGTTGGGTTCCGTGGTAGCGTAAATCGCGATGGTGTGCCGGGCCTTGAACAGCTCGCGCATTTCCTGGCGCAGCTCTTCGCGCAGCTTGTAGTCGAGGTTGACCAGTGGCTCATCGAACAGAATCAGCTCGGCGTCCTTGACCAGCGCCCGGGCCATGGCCGTGCGCTGTTGCTGGCCACCAGAGAGCTCCAAAGGATGGCGCTGGAGGAATTTCTCGATGCGCAACATCTTCGCGGTTTCCAGCACTTTGCTCTGGATCAGCTCATTGGAAACACCGGACTGACGCAGCGGCGAGGCGATGTTCTCGAACACCGTCATGGTCGGATAATTGATGAACTGCTGATAGACCATCGACACGTTGCGTAAACGCACCGGGCGCTGGGTGACGTCGACGCCGTTCATCAGGATGCGACCGCTGTCGGGCTTGTCCAGACCTGCCATCAGGCGCATGAGGCTGGTTTTGCCGGACAGCGTGCGACCAAGCAAAACATTGAACGATCCGGGTTCGAAGTTAAGGCACGCATCATCGATCCAGGTCTGACCCTCGACGGTACGGCTGACGTGCTCCAGGATTAGTGACATGGCTCGGCCTTTTTATTATTGGAGTCAAGCGACTGGAGCACTACAGCGACATTCGTGCCAGAAATTCCAAGCGATTGATCTGGCTTGAAAATCCTTAAAATGAGGTAAAAACAGCGTTCGTTGCTGAACAGAAATGAACAACCGCGACTGAACAATTGAACAGTTCAACGGTTGACAATGAACAATAGTGAACAACACTCTACGGATGCTTTTTACCGTTCCTGGAGCAATGCCAGCGTGCGGAACCTGTGGGAGCGAGCCTGCTCGCTCCCACAGGGAACTACCTATAACAACAATAAAAAGCTTTATTCAGAGGCTGACTGTAATGGCCGCACCTTCCCCCGCGTTATCCCACGACGCCATCATCCAGGACTCCTGGTCCCGCTGCCGCGCGTTTGGGCTCGATCATCAGAGCGCGCCGGCGTTCGATCAGCTGCCGGCCGATGGCATCGCCCAGTTGCTGGAGAGCCAGCATTCACTGGTGCAGACCACCCATCAGGAAGTCCTGCCGTATTACGAGAACATCCTCAGTAACTCCAATTGCCTGATCATGCTCGCCGACAATCAGGGCCAGGTGCTGACGTCCTGGGGTACCCAGCGTTTCATCGAACCGAGCCTGACTCGCGGTTTCAGCGCTGGCGCCAGCTGGATGGAGCGTTGCAGCGGGACCAATGCGATCGGCACCGCGTTGGCCTGCGAGCAGGCGGTGCACATCGAGCACGATGAACATTTTCTCAAGGCCAACCGCTTCATGACCGGTTCCGCCGCACCGATTTTCGATGCCGAGCGCAAAGTGATCGCGGTGCTGGATGTGTCCAGCGACAGCTACCTGCCACCGTCGCACACCTTGGGCATGGTCAAGATGATGAGCCAGACCGTGGAGAACCGGCTGATCCTCAACCTGTTCCATGGCCAGCATTTCCAGCTGACCTTCAACACCGGGCTGAATAACCTCGACAGCCAATGGGCCGGATTGCTGATCTTCGACGAAACCGGTCAGGTGCTGTCGGCCAATCGCCGGGCCGACAACTTGCTGGGCATCAGCCTGTCGCGGGTCAGCGTCGAAAGCCTGTTCAAAGTCTCATTGCTGGAATTGCTGAACCAGCCGGACGGCCTGCCATTTGCCCTGCAAGCCTCGGGGCGCAACCGGTTTCAATGCCTGTTGAAACGACCGAAACAAGCGCCGATTCAGGCTAGGCTATTTTCTGAAACAAAGAGCGTCGAACCCAGCGTGGCGGTGCCCGCCGCGATCAGCCTCAATACCCTGCATTTTGGCGACAGCCGCGTGGAAAAAGCCGTGCGCCAGGCCGAACGCTTGCTGGAAAAGGACATTCCGCTATTAATCCACGGGGAAACCGGGGTCGGCAAGGAAGTCTTCGTCAAAGCCCTGCACCAGGCCAGTTCACGCAGCAAACAGCCGTTCATTGCCGTCAACTGTGCCGCGATCCCCGCCGAACTGGTGGAGTCCGAGCTGTTTGGCTATGAGAAAGGTGCGTTCACCGGCGCCAATCAGAAAGGCAGCATCGGGCTGATCCGCAAAGCCGATAAAGGCACCCTGTTCCTCGATGAAATCGGCGATATGCCGTTGCCGACCCAGGCCCGGCTACTGCGGGTGTTGCAGGAGCGTTGCGTGCAACCGGTGGGCAGCAGCGAGTTGTTCCCGGTGGACATTCGGATCATTTCAGCGACTAACCGCTCATTGCGCGAGCAGGTTCAGCTGGGGCGGTTTCGTGAGGATTTGTATTACCGCATCGGCGGTTTGACCCTGGAACTGCCGCCGCTGCGGGAACGCAGCGATAAAGAAGCGCTGTTCAAACGGCTATGGGAACAGCACCGCGAACCGAGCCAATGGGCTGGCTTGAGCCGTGAAGTGATGGAGCTGTTCAGTCGTCATCCGTGGCCGGGGAATTTGCGTCAGGTCAGCAGCGTGATGCAGGTAGCGCTGGCCATGGCCGAAGAGCAGCCCGTGCGGCCGGAGCATTTACCGGATGATTTTTTTGTCGATCTGGAGATGGAGCCGGTGGATTCTCCGGAGACGTTGGCGGTGGATTTGAATGATGCCGAGGAATTGAATCGGCAATTGCAGGCGGCGGGAGGCAATATTTCCCATTTAGCCCGGAGGCTGGGCGTTAGCCGGAATACCCTGTACAAGCGATTACGTCAGGTTGAGTGACGAAGACCACATGGATTGTGTTCGGCTTGAGACCATCGCGGGCAAGCCCGCTCCCACAGGGATTTGTGTCGTATACAGAACCGGGGTCCACCTCGGTCATTGTGGGAGCGGGCTTGCCCGCGATGGCGCCAGCATGGGCACCGCCGCACTTACACCCTGCACATAAACAAAAACCCGCACAAGGCGGGTTTTGTTTGATCGTTCCCACGCTCTGCGTGGGAACGATCATCAGTCAGCCAATCGCCAGGTCGTCCCGCCCTTGCCGTCTTCCAGCACCACGCCCATGGCGGTGAGCTGGTCGCGGATGCGGTCGGATTCGGCCCAGTCCTTATTGGCACGAGCCGTCAAACGAGCCTGGATCAGTGCATCGACCTCAGCCGCATCAACCCGCCCTTCGGCACCGGCCTGCAGGAAGTCATCGGCTTCAAGTTGCAACACACCCAACACGCTGGCCAATTCTTTCAAACGAGCCGCCAGACCCGCCGCCGCATCGAGATCGCTCTCACGCAGACGGTTGATCTCGCGGACCATCTCGAACAGCACCGCGCAGGCTTCCGGCGTGCCGAAGTCGTCGTTCATCACCTGAGTGAAGCGCTCGACAAAGGCTTCGCCACCGGCCGGCGCCACGTTCGGTAGGCCTTTCAACGCGTGGTAGAAACGCTCGAGCGCGCCTTTGGCGTCCTTGAGGTTGTCTTCCGAATAGTTGATCGCGCTGCGGTAGTGGCTCGATACCAGCAGGTAACGCACGACTTCCGGGTGGTACTTTTCCAGCACGTCGCGAATGGTGAAGAAGTTGTTCAAGGACTTGGACATCTTCTCGCCATTGATGCGAATCATGCCGCAATGCATCCACGCGTTGGCGTAGGTCTTGCCGGTGGCCGCTTCGCTCTGGGCGATTTCGTTTTCATGGTGCGGGAACTCGAGGTCGCTGCCGCCGCCATGAATGTCGAAGGTCTCGCCGAGGCAGCAGGTCGACATCACCGAGCACTCGATGTGCCAGCCCGGACGTCCGTCACCCCAAGGCGATGGCCAGCTCGGCTCGCCTGGCTTGGCGCCTTTCCACAGCACGAAGTCCAGCGGGTCCTGTTTCGACTCGTCGACTTCGATCCGCGCGCCGATGCGCAGGTCTTCGATCTTCTTGCGCGACAGCTTGCCGTAGCCCATGAACTTGGCGACGCGGTAGTACACGTCGCCATTGCCCGGTGCGTAGGCATAGCCCTTGTCTATCAGGGTCTGGATCATCGCGTGCATGCCGGCGATGTGGCCGGTGGCGCGCGGCTCCATGTCCGGTTTCTGGATGTTCAGGCGCGCTTCGTCTTCGTGCATCGCCGCGATCATGCGCTCGGTCAGCGCTTCGAACGACTCACCGTTTTCACGAGCACGATTGATGATCTTGTCGTCGATGTCGGTGATGTTGCGCACGTAGGTCAGGTCGTAACCGCTGAACCGCAACCAGCGGGTCACCAGGTCGAACGCGACCATGCTGCGGCCATGGCCCAGGTGGCAGTAGTCGTACACGGTCATCCCGCAGACGTACATGCGCACCTTGTTGCCATCCAGAGGCTTGAAGACTTCTTTGCTCTTGGTGAGCGTGTTGTAGATCGTAAGCACTTTAATTTCCTTGAATCACTGGCCCCACGAATCACGCAAGGTCACGGTACGGTTGAACACCGGATGACCGGGTTTCGAGTCCTTGATATCCGCGACAAAGTAACCTTCGCGTTCGAACTGGAAACGGTCTTCCGGCTGTGCATTGCCAAGCGAAGGCTCGGCACGACAACCGGTGAGGACTTGCAGCGAGTCAGGGTTGATGTTGTCCAGGAAACTGGCGCTGTCTTCGGCCTTCTCAGGGTTGGCCGAGCGGAACAGGCGATCGTACAGGCGCACTTCACACTCGACGCTGGCCGCGGCCGGCACCCAGTGCACCACGCCTTTGACCTTGCGGCCTTCAGGGTTCTTGCCGAGGGTTTCCGGGTCATACGAGCAACGCAGTTCGACGATGTTGCCATCGGCGTCCTTGATCGCTTCGTCGGCGCGGATCACGTAGCTGCCGCGCAGACGCACTTCGCCAGCAGGCTCCAGGCGCTTGTAGCCTTTTGGCGGCTCTTCCATGAAGTCTTCACGGTCGATGTAGAGCTCACGGGCGAACGGCAGAACGCGCACGCCCATGTCTTCTTTCGGGTGGCACGCCAATTCGAGGTTTTCGACCTGGCCTTCCGGGTAGTTGGTGATCACGACTTTCAGCGGACGCAACACGCACATGGCGCGTGGGGCGCTGTGGTCGAGGTCGTCACGGATGCTGAATTCCAGCATGCCGAAATCGACGACGCCGTCGGAACGGTTGGTGCCGATCATTTCGCAGAAGTTGCGGATCGATTTCGGCGTGTAGCCACGGCGGCGGAAGCCCGACAGCGTGGACATGCGCGGATCGTCCCAGCCATGAACGTGCTTTTCATCGACCAGTTGCTTGAGCTTGCGCTTGCTGGTGATGGTGTAATTCAGGTTCAGGCGACTGAACTCGTACTGACGCGGGTTCGCCGGTACGGGCAGGTTCTCGAGGAACCACTCGTACAGCGGACGATGGCTTTCGAACTCCAGGGTGCAGATCGAGTGGGTGATGCCTTCGATGGCGTCCGACTGACCGTGGGTGAAGTCGTAGTTCGGATAGATGCACCACTTGTCGCCGGTCTGGTGGTGATGCGCGTGACGGATGCGATACATGATCGGGTCGCGCAGGTTCATGTTCGGCGAGGCCATGTCGATCTTGGCCCGCAGCACGCGTGCGCCGTCCGGGAATTCGCCGGCGCGCATGCGGGCGAACCAGTCGAGGTTTTCTTCCACGGAGCGGTCACGGAACGGGCTGTTCTTGCCCGGCTCGGTCAGGCTGCCACGGTATTCCTTGGCTTGCTCAGGGCTCAGGTCATCGACGTAAGCCTTGCCGGCCTTGATCAGCTCTACCGCCCAGTCGTGCAACTGGTCGAAATACTGCGAGGCATAGCGCACTTCACCGGACCATTCGAAGCCCAGCCATTTGACGTCGCTTTCGATCGCGTCGATGTATTCCTGGTCTTCCTTGGCCGGGTTGGTATCGTCGAAACGCAGGTGCGTGACGCCGCCAAATTCCTGGGCCAGACCGAAGTTCACACAGATCGACTTGGCGTGACCGATGTGCAGGTAGCCGTTGGGCTCAGGCGGGAAACGGGTGACGATCTGCGTGTGCTTACCCGAGTCCAGGTCCGCCTGGATGATCGGGCGCAGGAAATTGACCGGCACGGCAGGGCCAGTCTTGGAATTCGAGGTAGGGTCGACAGTGGGCTTGCTCATAGGATCCTTGAACGTACAAGTGCGCGGCCAGTTGGCCAAATCAAAGCGGCTGTTATAAATCAAAGGGGCTTATCATAGCCGATGCTGTCAAGTGGCTGACAGAGCAGGCCGGCAATCGGTTGCATTTAATCGGTTGCCAATGAAAAACAGCCTCGAAATTCGCGCCCGGCACGCTAAACTGCCTGCCTTGGCCGACACTGGCCGGACTGGTTGAGGGCCTGAACGCCCCGAAACCCACGAATTCATAGAAAACGCTTTACCTCATAAAGAGTGATGATCATGACCCAAGTCAAACTGACCACCAACCAAGGCGACATCGTCCTGGAACTGAACGCTGAAAAAGCCCCGATCACCGTGGCCAACTTCATCGAGTACGTTAAAGCCGGTCACTACGAAAACACTGTTTTCCACCGCGTCATCGGCAACTTCATGATCCAGGGCGGCGGTTTCGAGCCAGGCATGAAAGAAAAGAAAGACAAGCGCCCAAGCATCCAGAACGAAGCCGACAACGGCCTGCCGAACGTGAAGTACAGCGTAGCCATGGCCCGCACCATGGAGCCGCATTCGGCTTCCGCCCAGTTCTTCATCAACGTGGCTGACAACAGCTTCCTGAACCACAGCGGCAAAACCGCTCAGGGTTGGGGCTACGCCGTATTCGCCAAAGTAGTCGAAGGCACCGACGTGGTCGACAAGATCAAAGGCGTGGCCACGACTTCCAAAGCCGGCCACCAGGACGTACCAGCAGAAGACGTGATCATCGAGAAAGCCGAGATCATTGAGTGATACTGCTGATTTCAGACTTGCATCTGGAAGAGGAGCGCCCGGACATTACCCGGGCGTTTCTGGATTTGCTCGCTAGACGTGCCCGCTCAGCGAGTGCGCTGTACATTCTGGGCGACTTTTTCGAGGCGTGGATTGGCGACGATGCCATGACGCCGTTCCAGCGTTCCATCTGCCAGGCCCTGCGCGAACTTAGCGACAGCGGCACGGCCATTTTTCTGATGCACGGCAATCGCGACTTCATGCTTGGCCAGGCCTTCTGTAAACAGGCCGGTTGCACGTTGTTGAAAGACCCGAGTGTCGTGCAGTTTTACGGCGAGCCAGTGCTATTGATGCACGGCGACAGCCTCTGCACCCGTGACGTCGGCTATATGAAGCTGCGACGCTACCTGCGCAACCCGATCACCCTGTTCATCCTGCGGCACCTGCCCTTGCGTACTCGCCATAAACTGGGGCGCAAGCTGCGCAGCGAAAGTCGTGCGCAAACGCGGATGAAGGCCAATGACATTGTTGATGTCACGCCGGAAGAAGTGCCGCGGATCATGCAGCACTATGGCGTGAAAACCTTGATCCACGGGCACACCCATCGCCCCGCCATCCACAAATTGCAGATTGGCGAGCAGTCGGCCAAACGCATTGTGTTGGGGGATTGGGATCGTCAGGGCTGGGCACTGCAGGTGGATGAGCAAGGGTTTGCGTTGGCGCCGTTTGACTTCGCCCCGCCGCCACAACTGGCAGCACCCACAAACTAACGCCCGCTCCCACAGGGGTTTGTGTTTATCTCAATGACCGGCGACAGCAGGCCCTGCCTTCGCCGCAAACGGCGGTTTCGCCAGCCACACCAGCACAATCAACCCCATGAACGCCCACCCCAGCAACGTGAAGTAATCCACGGTGGAGAGCATGTACGCCTGGCTGGTCAGCACATGATCCAGTTGCGCGTAAGCCGGGTTACTCGCCCCGCCGAGCGCATTCAAGGCATCCCGAGTCGCCGGCTCAAACGTGGTGATGCTTTCACTCAAATACGCATGGTGCTGATCGGCGCGGCGAATCCAGATCCAGGTGGTCAACGACGCCGCAAAACTACCGCCCAGGGTCCGCAGGAACGTCGCAAGCCCTGCGCCGTCGGCAATCTGGCTCGGCGGCAAATCCGACATCAAAATGCTCAAGGTCGGCATGAAGAACAGCGCCACGCCAATGCCCATGAACAGCTGCACCAAAGCGATGTGCTGGAAGTCCACTTCATTGGTAAACCCGGCGCGCATGAAGCAACTCAAACCGATGCACAGGAACGCACCACCGGCCAGCAGGCGCAGGTCGAATTTGTGCGCGTACTTGCCGACAAACGGCGACAGCAGCACCGGCAGAATGCCGATCGGCGCCACCGCCAGTCCGGCCCAAGTGGCCGTGTAGCCCATCTGGGTTTGCAGCCATTGTGGCAGTATCAGGTTGATCCCGAAGAACCCGGCGTAACCCAACACCAACACAATGGTGCCGATGCGGAAATTACGGTAAGCGAACAGCCGTAGGTTGACCACCGGATGTTTGTCGGTCATTTCCCAGATCACGAACACCGCCAGTGCTATCACCGAAATGGCCGCGCCGATCAGGATGAAGTTCGACTCGAACCAGTCCAGGTCATTGCCCTTGTCGAGGATCACCTGCAACGCGCCGACGCCAATGATCAAAGTGATCAAACCCACGTAATCCATCGGCTGGTAACTGGTCACCACCGGCCGCGCCTTGAGCTGCGAGCGCACGACCATTACCGCAAAAACACCGATCGGCACGTTGATAAAGAAAATCCACGGCCAGCTGTAGCTGTCAGTAATCCAGCCGCCGAGGATCGGCCCTGCAATCGGCGCCACCACCGTGACCATCGCCAGCAACGCCAGGGCCATGCCTCGCCTGGCGGGCGGATAGACGGCAATCAACAGCGTCTGTGTCATCGGATACAACGGCCCGGCCACCAGGCCTTGAAGCACACGAAAGCCGATCAGCTCCGGCATCGAGGTCGAGATACCGCAGAGAAACGAGGCCAGCACGAACAGCATCGTCGCCCAAAGGAACAGCTTCACCTCACCAAAGCGTCGGCTGAGCCAACCGGTCAGCGGCAGCGCAATGGCGTTGCTTACGGCAAACGAGGTAATGACCCAGGTGCCCTGCTCCGAACTCACGCCCAGGTTGCCGGAAATCGTCGGCAAGGCCACGTTGGCGATGGTGGTGTCGAGCACCTGCATGAAGGTCGCCAGCGACAGGCCGATGGTGCTGAGCAGCAGGCTGGGCGGCGTGAAAGACGCGTTATTGCTCATCGCAAATCCTTTGAAACCTGATTGGCGCTACGTCTGTTACAGACGCAGCTGACCTTGTGGGAGCGAGCCTTTGTGGCGAGGGGGCTTGTCGGAACGCCGCATCGCCCCGTTGGGTCGCGAAGCGGTCCCAAAAGCTTTGCGACTGCTTCGCAGCCGAGCGGGAGCAAGCTCCCTCGCCACAAAGGCTCGCTCCCAGGGTCGGTGTCAGCGTTGAACGGTTTTACTGACCACGGCGCTGTTGTCGTGGATCAGCTGGGTGATCATCGCGTCGGCCTCGGCCAACTGACGGTCGTAGATGCCGGTGCTGAGCGAAGCCTTTTGCGGCGGCAGTTGCGCCAGCACCGGACCACTCTGGTCACGCAGGTTCACATCGACCTGAGTCGACAGGCCGACCCGCAATGGGTGCTTGGCCAGTTCTTCGGCGTTGATGTGAATCCGCACCGGCACCCGCTGGACGATCTTGATCCAGTTACCGGTGGCGTTCTGCGCCGGCAGCAAGGCAAACGCGCTGCCAGTCCCGGCGCCGAGGCTGTCGATGGTGCCACTGTATTTGACGTCGCTGCCGTAGAGGTCAGCCTCGATGTCCACCGGCTGACCGATACGCATGTCACGCAGTTGGGTTTCCTTGAAGTTGGCGTCGATCCACAGTTGATCCAGCGGGATCACCGCCATCAGCGCCGTACCCGGCTGGACCCGCTGCCCCAATTGCACGCTGCGTTTGGCAACATAACCGGTGACCGGCGCGATCAAGGTGCTGCGGGCATGGGTGAGGTACGCCTGACGCAATTGCGCGGCGGCGGACATCACGTCCGGGTGCGACGACACCACGGTGTCATCGACCAGCGCGCTGGTGGTCATCAGCTGTTGCTTGGCGTTGGCCAGGGCGTTTTGTGCCGAGGTCAGGTCATCGCGGGCGTGGGACAGTTCTTCCTGGGAAATCGCGCCTCCAGCGGCGAGGTTTTTCCGGCGATTGAAGTTGTCCTGCGCCTTTTGCACCTCGGCCTGCTGTGCATTGACCTGGGCTTTCATGCCGTCGACGTTGCTGTACAAACCACGCACCTGACGCACGGTGCGGGCCAGATTGGCCTGAGCACTTTGCAGCCCGACTTCGGCGTCGTTCGGGTCGAAGTTGACCAGCACCTGGCCTTCGTGGACCAGATCGCCATCGTCGGCACCGATGCTGACCACGGTGCCGGTAACCAACGGCGTGATTTCCACCACGTTGCCGTTCACATAAGCGTCGTCGGTGCTTTCGTTCCAGCGACCGTAAAATTGGTGATAACCCCAGACGCCGAGCCCGGCGAGGATCACCACGACGGTCAGTGCAAACAGCATCACTTTGCGTTTGCGTGGGTTGCTCGTGTCTTGAGCGTTGTCAGGGGCTTTGGATGTATCGACAGTGGCCATGACGGGTACCTTGAATTAGTTGTGCTGCGTGGCTGGGGTTGCGTTGGCTGCGGTCAGGGTTTCGCCCTGGAAGCCGCCGCCCAGTGCCTGCATCAGTTGAATCGACAGGTCGATCTGCTCGGCATTCAGGTTGGCCAGCTGACGCTGGGCCTGGAGCAATTGCTGCTCGATGCTGAGCACGTCCAGGTAATTACCGATGCCGGAACCGTAGCGCTGGACCACGGTGTTGTAAGAATCCTGGGCAATGTCGGTGGCGTGCTGCTGTGCACCGATCTGCCGACCGATATCGCGCAACTGGTTGATGGTGTCGCCGACATCGCCCAGGGCTTTCACCAGGCTTTTGTTGTACTGCGCCACCGCGAGGTCGTAATCGGCGTCGCGGGAATCGAGGTCGGCCCGCAGGCGGCCGCCGTCGAAAATCGGCACCGAGATCGTTGGCGCAACATTGAAGAAGCGACTCGCCGAACCGAACATCGCATCGCCCAGCAACGACTCGACACCCGCCGCTGCGCTCAGGTTGAGGTTGGGGTAGAACTGAGTCTTGCCCGCCGCGATGTTTTTGCTCGCGGCTTCAACCCGCCAGCGTGCCGCCACCAAGTCCGGACGACGACCAAGCAATTCCGCCGGCAACACCGACGGCAAAGCGACGGCGCTTGCCTGGAGAACTTTCGGTCGGGCGATTTCGTTACCACGATCCGGACCTTTGCCCAGCAGCACGGCCAAGGCGATTTTCGCGCTTTGCAGGCGTTTCTCGGCGTCGATCAGGCTGGCTTCGGCGCTGGCTTCCAGGCTTTCGGTCTGCTGGAACTGGTACTGGCTGTCGATCCCCGAACTCAGGCGACGCTGGCTGAGGTCGAGCATTTGTTGGGTACGCTTGAGGTCTTCGCTGGCCAGGTCATGGATGATGTGCGCCTGCCCCAGATCGCTGTAAGCGTGGGCGACGTCGGCGGACAAGGTCAGTTGCGCAGCCTGCTGATCGACTTCGGCGGCACGGGCCTGGCCCAATGCGGCTTCCCAGGCATTGCGCTGACCGCCCCAAAGGTCGAAGTTGTAATTGAAACTCGCGTCAACGTTGCGCACGGTGGAGTAAGTGCCGCCCTGCCCGCTCGGGTCCTGATCGCGAGCCAGACGCGAACGGCTGACACCGGCGCTGGCATCCAGGGTCGGCATCCGCGCGGCGTCGGCGGCATAGGCAGCGGCGCTGGCCTGATGGGCGCGGGCGTCGGCGATTTGCATGTCCGGGCTGTCGTGCAGGGCTTCGCGGATCAGGCCATCGAGTTGTGGATCGCCAAGGCTTTTCCACCAGTCGCTTTTCGGCCACGCCGCGGGCGACAGGGTCACGCCGTTGAGGGATTGCCCGGCCTTGAGATTTTTCGCATCGAGGCTGACGCCTTCGGTGGTCAGGCCGCTGTAACTGGCGCAGCCGGCGAGGCTCATGGCCAACAGCACCAGGCTCAGACCGCTACGCAGGCTTTTACTGTTCATGGCCACCTACCCGCAGCAGAGTGATCGAGTCACCCGCGGCTACCAGAATTTTCTTCAGGATTTGTTCCAGGGTTTTCAGTTCTTCCGGGGTGATGGCGCCAGCCAGTTCATTCATGGCATCGGCGCCGATCTGCGGCAGCTGATCGGTCAGCTGCTGGCCCTGTTCGGTCAGCACCAGCTGAACCTGACGCCGGTCTGCCTCGGAGCGTTGGCGAGCGAGGAAACCTTTCTGTTCCAGACGATCGAGCATGCGGGTCATCGAACCGCTGTCCAGCGACAGGTGACGGCACAGCTCGGCCGGGGTATCGACGCCGAACTGGGCCATGATGATCAGCACTTTGAACTGCGCGGCGGTGATGCCGTGGGGTTCCATGTGCGTGTCGATGATCCGGTCCTTGAGCAGCGCGGCGCGCCCGAGCAGGAGGCCGAGATGGCAATTGTGGAAATCGTATGAGGTGAAATGTTTCATCTGACCGCCAATTAGCTGCCTAGGCAGAGAATGTATGTCGAGATGTTACTGCCTAGGCAGCGAATGTCAACGTAATAGTTAGGTTGCTTTGTATTTGACTGATAAATGGCGATAGTTTTTGCGGTGAACACTCTGACGCCATCGCGGGCAAGCCCGCTCCCACAGGGATCACACTGAACCTTGTGGGAGCGGGCTTGCCCGCGATTGGGGGCGACGCGGTATCGGGAAGAAAACGCGGGCCTAGAAATCCCGCTTGTAGAAGATGTCCAGCGAACTGGCCACGCCGCTGGCGGCTTCGAGGTAGACCTTTTTGCTCAGTTTGTAGCGCAAGGCGATGGTGTTGGCCGGCTCGAACACGCCGACGCCATAACGCAGGCTGAGTTTTTCCGAGATGTTGCCGCTGGCCACCACGGCGGTGCTGGTGCCGCTGCCTTGGGTATCGAGCTGGAAATCCTGAATCCCCAAGTCCTTGGCCAAACCGCTGGTTACACCCGAACTACCCATCAAACCCAACCCGAGGGCAGCCTGGGCGAGCATGTTGTTGTCTTCACCGGTGGTGCTCAGCGGACGCCCCAGCACCAGATAGGACAACGCCTGCTCCTGACTCATCGCCGGTTCGGAAAAGATCTGCGTGGTCGGCTGCTCGGCGCTGCCACTCAGGCGAATGCCGGCGATGACGTCGTCGGTCTGGCGAATCGCTTCGATATCGAGATACGGCTGATCAATGGGACCTGCAAACAACAGACGCGCCCGGCGCACCGTCAGTCGCTGACCGTAGGCGCGATAACGCCCGTCGTTGAGCCACAGCTCGCCACGGGTGTCCATGTTGTCGCCGATGTGCACCTGACCTTGCAGGTTGGCGGTCAGGCCGAAGCCGGCAAAGCTGAGTTTGTCCTGCCCGACCACTACATCGATGTCCATCGCCATGGCCATCGGCGGTTTACCTTCTTCGGTTTGCTGACCGACGATCACCGTGTCATCGGAGACCTTGACCGTGGACGGCGGCAGCTCGCGCACGGTGATTTCACCCTTGGGCACCAGCACTTTGCCGACGATTGCCAGCCTGTCGTCCTTCATGGAGATCTTCAGGTCCGGCGCGACTTCCAGCGCGGCGTAGGGTTCGACGGTGACAGGTAAGTGCGAGCCCTTGAGCGCCAGATCCACCACCAGCGCCTGGCCCCAGGCGATATTGCCATTGAGGCTGCCCTGCCCGGTCTTGCCGCTTTTCCAACCGCCGTTCAGTTGCACGGTTTCGCCGGCAATCACGGCTTGAAGTTGCAAGGCTTCGAGTGCCATCGGCAGTTCAGGCCCGGAGATTTCACCGTCGCGCAGCTCAAGGTTGCCATTGACCAGCGGCGCCAGCAGTCCGCCGGACAATGTGCCGCTGCCGCTCAAATGCCCGGTGAGTTTCTCGACCATTGGCACAAACGGCCGCGCCACCGACAAGTCCAGACCACTGAGGCGGAATGAACCGGTCAGCGGTTTGTTCTTCGGCAGCGGGTTGATCTGCGCCTGAACCATCAGTTCACCGAGTTTGCCGCCAACAAAATTGAGATCGGTGTCGATGCGTTTTGGCGTGAGTTTGCTGGTGAGTTTCAGCGTCTGGTACGGGAAGTCCAGCCATTGCTCCTTCTCACGCATACGCAAGGTGCCGCCGCTGGCGTCGATGCTGACCAGACCGTTCGGACCGCTGGCCGGCAAGTCCAGTTGCAGGTCGGCGTTGAGCTTGCCCTTCCAGGCAAAATCCTTTGGCAACCATTGCGCGAGGCTGTCGATGGGGAACTGCTTGAGGTGATAACGCAGCTTCGGCTCGGGCATCAAGCGCTGGTCTTCGCCACACAGGCTGGCCGGGCCGGACATCCAGCAATGGGCACCGAAGTTGATTTTGCCATCCGCCAGTCGTTCAAGCTTCGCCGGATTTTGCAGTTTCCAGTCCTGACCGCCGGCCTGGATATCACCACTGGCCAGACGCCCGCGCCAATTGCCCTTGTCCAGCGTACCGTCGAGACCGAGCGCCAGTTTCAGCTTCGGTCCTTGCAGGTCGAGGGCGAGTTTCTGGTTTTTGATGTCGCCCTGACCGCTGGCGGTCAACGTGCCCAGTGACGTGTCGCCGGTTTGAATGCCGCTACCCTTGAGGTCGATCTTCGCCCGCTGGGCGTTGTCGAGGGTGGCGTCCAGATTGAGACTTTGCAGGCGATTGTCTTCGAAGGCCAGTTGCGTGCCTTGCAGGCCGAGTTTGCCTTGTGGCGCCTTGAGCGTGCCGGCGACATCGACCCGGCCATTGAGCTGCCCGCGCAGTTGCGGCCAGAGCTGGGCCAGACGCGGCATCTTGATGTCGATCCGGCCGGCGAGTTTCTGTTGCAGGCTGCCCTGGCCGTTGATGCTGTTGTCACCTAGGCGAATCTGCAACGCGCTAAGGTTCCATTGCTCGCCGCCGCCATCGGCCTTGGCTTGCAACACCGCCGGTTGCCCGCGCAGCTTGCCTTTCAAGTCCAGGTCGGCGGTCAGGCTAAGCGCTTCGTTCTTCATCTCACCTTTGCTGCGCAATGACCCAGCCAAGGTGCCCGGCAACTCCGCGAGCCAGTACGCCGGATTGATTGCCGAGAGGTCCAGCGCCGTATCCCAGGCGATACCGTCGGCAAACTGCAGGTTCAGGTGCCCTTCGGCCTTGCCCTGCCCGGCTTCGAGTTTGAATTGCGGCAGGTGGATTTTGCTCAGATCGCCGCTGAACGGGCTGTTCAGGCTGAACGCCCCGGCCGGGCCATCCAGTGCGGCTTTGAAGTTACCGATGTAGTTGCCGTCGGTGTAGGAGACTTCACCGTTGAAGCTGCGCAGCGCTACTTGCGGCTCGTCGATCAGCGGATAGAGACGGTGCCACGGGAAATCCAGCCAGTCGATTTTCGCCTCAGCGCTCAGGCCTTTGCTCCAGTCCACAAGCCCGGTGAGCTTGAGGCTTTGTTTGTCGTTGGCCGTCAGGTCAAGGCCGGCGATCTGCGCGCCCTTGGCGTCGACCTTGCCTTGCAGCAACAGCGCAACCGGGCCTTGCTCGGCAGGCAACGTGGCTTTGCCGAACAACTGGTAACCGTTTTTCAGGTCGCCGTCGCCGGTGA
Organism: Pseudomonas lini; assembly: GCF_964063345.1. Lineage (NCBI taxonomy): Bacteria > Pseudomonadati > Pseudomonadota > Gammaproteobacteria > Pseudomonadales > Pseudomonadaceae > Pseudomonas > Pseudomonas lini. The sequence goes on along the minus strand of NZ_OZ061318.1, from coordinate 5,330,033 downwards.
GTTCCAGTTGATTGAGTTGCAGGGTGTCCGGTAGATCAGCGCTGGCCTTGAAGCCGTCGGCGGTGATGCGCACTTTGGCCGGCAGGTTTTCCACCAGCGGTTGCAGTTCGCCGGTGAGTTGCCCGTTCAGGTAACCGCTGCTGTCGGCTTTCAGGTTCAGGGTTTTCAGCAGATCGCCGTCGACTTTCAGGGCCAGAGCCCAGGGCTCGGGGGCCGACAGGGTCAGTTTGCCCTCGGCTTTGAGCGGCCAGTTGCCAGAGGGTTGCAACAGGCCGGACAGGTTCAGGCTCAGTTCATCACGCTGCAAGTGCACCGAGTCGATCTGCAAACCCTTCTCGGTCCAGTGCGCCGCCAGTTGCAGCCCCTTGAGTTCTTCACTGCCGTTGAACAGCAGGCGGCCGATTTTAACGTCGCCCAATTCGATGGCCAGCGGCAATTTCAAGTCTGGAAGACTGATCGGGCCGCTGCTTTGCTCTTCCACGCCCGGCGGGAATTGCAGGCTGACCTGCTCGGCCTGCAATTGCTCGATACACAACGTCATGCGCATCAGGCACAGCGGCGACCAGGCGAAAATTGCTTTGTTCAGCTCAACCCGACTGCTGTCCTGCTGCCACACCAGATGATCGGCGCTCCACTGCCCACCCAAACGGCCCTGGAAATTCTCCACAGTCAAACCCGGTACAAACCCGAGCGCCCAGCGACTGCCCGTCGGAGTGCCCAGCACGGTGACCAGTGTCAGCACGATCAGCATCAGCAGCGCCGGAATCGCCAGCAGCGTTATTTTCAAACCACGCTTCACAGCTCAGGCCCCATGGAAAAGTGCAGTCGAATGCCGCCGTCATCGTCCATCGCGTGGGCCAGGTCGAGGCGAATCGGCCCCACCGGTGAGACCCAGCGTACGCCGATACCGACACCCGTCTTCAGGTTCGGCAGTTCGAGCGTGTTGAAGGAGTTGCCCTGGTCGATGAAGGTAGCGACCCGCCATTTTTCGGCAATGGAGTATTGATACTCGACACTGCCGGCCACCATGTAGCGGCCACCGATGCGGTCGCCATCGGAGTTTTCCGGGGACAGGCTCTGGTAATCGTAACCGCGCACGCTCTGATCGCCACCGGCGAAGAAGCGCAAGGACGGCGGCACCGATTTGTAGCCGTTGGTGGCGCTGCCGCCGACCTGCACCCGACCGAGCAAGCGGTGTTTGTCGAAGACCGTGGTCAGGCCTTTGACCAGCGCCGTGCCGTAGACCAGGTTGGTGTCCGAACCTAATCCTTCCTTGGCGACTTTGGTTTCGAATTGCAGGCGATAGCCGTTGTGCGGATCGATGCGGTTGTCGCTTTTCAGGTACGAATAACTCACGCCAGGCATCAGCAAAGTGCTGAGCCCCGAATCGTCACCGAGTTGGTATTCCTCGCGTTGCCACTTGAGCGACACCACCCGCTGCCAGCCGCTGGGCAACTTGCTGTGCCACTCGGGGCCGAGGGTCAGCAGTTTGCTGAGGGTATCGGTGCCAGCGATTTCTTCATATTGATAACCACCGGCAAAGCGCAGTTTGTCGGTCAATGGTGGGTCCAGCGGAACATCGTAAAACAGCCCGACGTTCTGCCGAGGCGCCGAAATTTCGGCCTCCCAGCCATAGCTGTGCCCCTGAGGATTAACCCAATGGCGGGTCCAGTTGGCTTTGACCCGTGGACCGACGTCGGTGGAAAAGCCCAGACCGAGCCCCATGGTCCGTGGTTTGCGGGTTTCCAGTTTGACCGCCACCGGAATCACGTCGTCCTTGGACGCGGTCGGCGCCGCGTCCACGCGCACGCCCTCGAAATAGCCGCTCGATTGCAGCGCCTGATTGAGTTCGGCGATCAGTTCGGAGTCATAGGGCGCACCAGCCTTGAACGGCACCATGCGTTGCAGCAGGTCTTCGTCGAACGGTGTGTCGCCTTCAAAACTGACTTTGCCCAGCGCATAACGTGGGCCGCTGTCGTAGATCAATTCGATGTCGGCGACGCCGGCACGCGGGTCCACCAACAGTTTCTGGCGGGTGAAGCGCCCACTGAAAAAGCCATAGCGCGAGGCCTGGTTCTGGATCAGCCGCTTGGCGTCTTCGTAACGGCCATGGTTAAGCACCGCGCCGGGTTTCAGCAGATCGCTTTTCGGTACACGAAAGGATTTGAACGAGGCCGCCGGGCCGTCGATGCGCACCGTGACGTTGCGCAAATGGATCGGCTCGCCGGGGTCGATATTCAGCACCAGGCGCGGCGTCTTGCCGCCCTTCACGTCGCTGTCGATTTGCGGCTGGTAATAACCCAAAGCCTGGGCGGCCTTGCGCGCTTGCTCTTCGGCGCCGCGACTGAAGCGTTGCAAGGCTTCTTCATCGCGATCGCCGAGGCTACCGATATAGCCTTCTATATTGGCCTTCAGTTCATCGTTGGACGGTTTGATCCGCACATCCAATTCACTTTGCGCCAGCGCCGCGCAGCTGGAAATCAGTATCAACACGCCGCTGGTAAATCTTCCGGAAAACTTCATAGCGCGGATGCTATCACGAGCCTGGGGGCCTGATAGAGCCTGACCTGCCGCGAAAGTTCTACTGTTATGCCGTTGCCGTTTGTAACACCTGCGGGTTGGCGTGGAAAAATACGTGCTCGCGAATCGGTCCTACGGCCACTTCACCGATTTCCTCGTAGCCCTGACGCTTATAGAACTCCAGATAACGAGGATTCCCGGTGTCGAGGATCACGCCCTGTGAGTGCTCATCGACCGCGCACCAGTTATGGACCGCTTGCAGCAGTTGCTCGCCGAAGTGCTTGCCCTGGAATTGCGGATGAACCCCCAGCAATGGCAAAACATGCACCGAGTCGGACGGCACGCACGCCATCACGGCGGCGTGGTAATCGAGGTAGCGTCGGGTGCAACGAAAACCGGTGCTGAGCACCATCCGCAGGCGCCAGGCCCAACTTTCGGTAATACCCAGGCGACGTTGCGGCGGTGCAATCAGAGCGATGCCGATCAAGCGATCATTCACCAGCAGGCCAATGGCCGGCAAATCCTGCAAAAAGTGCTGTTTGACCAGTTCCCGCACCGTCGCCCTCACTCGTTGTTCATAACCGGGGCGTTCGGCTTCGAACAGATAGCCGAACGTCGGCTCGTGTCGGTACGCCTGGTACAACAGGGAACGTGCTTCGCGGGAATAGCCGCTGTCGAGCATGTGAATATCGGCGATGACGGTCGAGGTTTCGGGCATAACGGCAGATCTCCCCTGGGCGCGGCTCAGAAGGCCACGTTCTTATTGGTACGAGCCTTTGGGTGGCTTCACAGTTCCCCACACAGGTATAGACCAAGCCAGGATCTTCATCGACTGGGCTGACGCCTTCGCGGGCAAGCCTCGCTCCCACAATATCCGTGGCGCTCATAGATTTTGTGTACGCCACGGACACTGTGGGAGCGGGCTTGCCCGCGAAGAGGCCCGATCTGCTAGCACATCCCTCCCACAGTTTCAGTGGCGTTCGCAGACTTTGTGTACGCCACGGACACTGTGGGAGCGAGGCTTGCCCGCGAAGAGGCCCGATCTGCCAACACATCTCTGACAGAACACAACGAATCCCCTCACCCCAAGGCTGGCCCCATTCCTACATGTCAGCTAGCATCGCACTTTTGCCAGGACTGCCGACCATGAAGATCGTCTCCTTCAACATCAACGGGCTGCGCGCTCGCCCGCATCAGCTGGCGGCGCTGATTGAGAAACATCAACCAGACGTGATCGGATTGCAGGAAACCAAGGTCCACGACGACCAGTTTCCCCTGGCCGAGGTTCAGGCACTGGGTTATCACGTGCATTTCCATGGGCAAAAAGGCCACTACGGCGTGGCCCTGCTCTCGCGCCAGGAACCGATTGCCTTGTACAAAGGTTTCACCACTGACGAAGAAGACGCTCAGCGACGCTTCATCTGGGGCACGTTCGCCGACGCCAATGGCGTGCCGGTGACCATCATGAACGGCTATTTCCCACAGGGCGAAAGCCGCGATCACCCCACCAAATTCCCGGCCAAAGAACGTTTCTACAGCGATTTGCAGCAATTGCTGGAAAGCCAGTTCAGCAACGACCAGCCTATTGTGGTGATGGGCGATGTGAACATTTCCCCGGAAGACTGCGACATCGGCATCGGCCCGGACAACATGAAACGCTGGCTGAAAACCGGCAAATGCAGCTTCCTGCCCGAAGAACGCGAATGGATGGCCCGCCTGAAGAATTGGGGTCTGGTCGACAGTTTCCGTCACTTGAACCCGGACGTTGCCGACCGTTTCAGCTGGTTCGACTACCGCAGCCGCGGCTTTGAAGATGAGCCCAAGCGCGGGCTGCGGATTGACTTGATCATGGCGTCCCATGGGTTGTTGCCGCGAGTGAAGGATGCCGGCGTGGATTACGATCTGCGCGGGATGGAAAAACCTTCCGATCATGCGCCGATCTGGCTTGAGTTGAGCTGACCCGGTTTTGCTGATCGTTCCCACGCGCAGCAAAGGAATGCATCCCGTGACGCTCTGCGTCACATTCAATAGCGGAACGCGGAGCGTCCCCGGCGGCGTTCCCACGCAGAGCGTGGGAACGATCATTGTCATCGTTCAGAAACCTTACTGACTTATTCTCCCGGCACTTTCCCAGGCTTATAGGTGTCGGCATGACGCTGCGCGTGTTGTTTCTGTCGATGCTCACCGCTCTGCTGCCGTTGACGGTGTCGGCCAGCGATTTGCCGACACCCGAACATGGCCCGGTGCTGCGCATCCAGGGCTCCAACACCATTGGTGCGGCACTAGGCCCGGCACTGATCGAGGGCTTGATGCGTGAACAGGGCCTGCTCAAGGTTCACCGCGAAACCCCGGACAAAGCCAACGAACAACGCATCGTCGGCGAAACCGTTCAGGGCCGTCGAGTCGAAGTGGAGGTTGCGGCCCACGGCTCCAGCACCGGGTTCAAAGCCCTGAAAAACGCCTCTGCCGAGCTCGCTGCCTCCTCGCGCCCGATCAAGGACAGCGAACGGCTGGATCTTGAGCCGCTGGGCGATCTGAAAAGCCCGATTGCCGAGCAAGTCATCGCCATCGACGGGCTGGCAATCATCCTTCATCCACACAATCCGCTGCAGCAACTCAACACCGTACAACTGGCGCGAATCTTCAGCGGCGAAGCGAAAACCTGGGAAGAACTCGGCGGCACCGGTGGGACAATTCATCTCTATGCGCGGGACGATCAATCGGGCACCTATGACACGTTCAAGGAACTGGTCCTCAGCCCGCGTGGGAAAATGCTGAGCGGCAACGCGAAACGCTTCGAATCCAGCGAGCAATTGTCCGACGCCGTCAGTCTGGACCCGCAAGGCATTGGCTTCATCGGTTTGCCTTATGTGCGCCAGGCCAAAGCCGTGGCCATTGTCGATGGCGACTCCCAGGCCATGCAGCCGCTCAATAGCCTGATCGCGACGGAAGATTACCCGCTGTCCCGTCGGCTGTTCTTTTACCTACCGCCGAATGGGAGAAATCCCTGGGCCAAGGCCTTGGTGACGTTTGCCCAAAGCAGCAAAGGCCAGGCGATCGTTGCGGCCAATGGCTTTATCGCGCAGACGGTTCAGGCCATGGCCGTCACACCGAATGCGTTGATGCCCGAGGGTTATCAGGCACTCAGCCGTCATGCCCAGCGGCTGACGGTGAATTTTCGTTTCGAAGAAGGTAGCGCGACGCTGGACAACAAGGCCCGGCAGGACCTGTCGCGGGTGCTCGACTATATAAAGCAGCACGACAAAACCAATCGGCAGGTGACGCTGGTAGGGTTTGGCGACGCCAAGAGCGACCCGGCGCGGGCCGACCTGCTGTCGAAACTACGGGCCATGGCGGTGCGGCGAGAGCTGGTGAAAAGCGGCGTGGTGTTTCGCGAGATTCGCGGGTTCGGCGCCGAGATGCCGGTGGCGACCAACAGCGGGGATGAGGGGCGGATCAAGAATCGGCGGGTTGAGGTTTGGGTGTATTGAATCTGATGTTTATGGGCTGAATGGGCCGACGCCATCGCGGGCAAGCCCGCTCCCACAGTGTCCGTGTCGTACACAAAAGCTGTGAACACCACTGCACCTGTGGGAGCGGGCTTGCCCGCGATGAACGATGACGCGGTGCCTGTCAGTGACCGCTACGCATCATCTCTTTAGGCACATATTTGCCGATCTCGAACTTGCCGATCGCTGCGCGGTGTACTTCGTCCGGGCCGTCGGCCAGGCGCAGGGTGCGTTGCATGGCATACATGTAGGCCAGCGGGAAATCGTTGGAAACCCCTGCCCCGCCATGGATCTGGATCGCCCGGTCGATCACCCGCAATGCCACGTTCGGCGCGACGACTTTGATCTGCGCGATTTCGCTCTTCGCTACCTTATTGCCGACGGTGTCCATCATGTACGCGGCTTTCAACGTCAGCAGACGCGCCATGTCGATCTCCATCCGCGAGTCGGCGATTTTGTCGATGTTACCGCCCAGGCGCGCCAGGGGTTTGCCAAACGCGGTGCGGTTGACCGCACGTTTGCACATCAGCTCCAACGCACGCTCGGCCATGCCGATCGAACGCATGCAGTGGTGAATCCGACCTGGGCCAAGGCGACCCTGAGCAATTTCGAAGCCGCGCCCTTCACCCAACAGGACGTTTTCGTACGGCACCCGAACGTTCTCGAACAGTACTTCGGCGTGACCGTGAGGCGCGTCGTCATAACCGAACACCGGCAGCGGACGCACAATCTTCACGCCCGGGGCATCCACCGGTACCAGAATCATTGAGTGCTGCGCATGGCGCGGTGCATCCGGGTTGCTCAGGCCCATGAAGATCAGAATCTTGCAGCGCGGATCGCAGGCGCCAGAGGTCCACCATTTCTTGCCGTTGATCACCCATTCGTCGCCATCACGCACAGCGCGGGCGGCCATGTTGGTGGCGTCGGACGAGGCCACGTCCGGCTCGGTCATGGCGAACGCCGAGCGGATCTCGCCGCGCAATAGCGGTTCGAGCCAGCGTTGTTTCTGTTCTTCATTGGCGTAACGCACCAGCACTTCCATATTGCCGGTGTCCGGTGCGGAGCAGTTGAACGGCTCAGGGCCCAGCAGCGAACGGCCCATGATTTCCGCCAATGGCGCATATTCGAGGTTGGTCAGGCCGGCGCCGAGTTCGGATTCAGGCAGAAACAAATTCCACAGGCCTTCAGCTTTGGCCTTGAGTTTGAGTTCCTCCATGATCGCCGTCGGCTGCCAGCGATCGCCCTCGGCGACCTGGCGTTCAAACACCGCTTCAGCGGGATAAACGTAGGTGTCCATGAACGCGGTCACGCGCTCACGCAGTTCCTGGACCTTGGGCGAATAAGCGAAATCCATGGCAGCTCTACCTTTTTATCTGGGGTTCAGAGGAGTTGTTCAGGTCATGCAATCGATGCTAGAACAGCTACGAAAATTTACCTAACCTATTCTCGGCGTGTATTAACATTCATCACCGATATATGATCGACTGAGTGCCAAGGCCCTCGGGTCCGATCAAGACGCCCCTAAAAACAAGAGTGCAGCGCATGAATCTGAGCAAGGTCGACCTCAACCTTTTCATCGTCTTCGACGCGATCTACACCGAAGCCAACCTGACTCGCGCCGGGCAGATTGTCGGCATTACTCAACCGGCCGTCTCGAACGCTCTGGCCCGCCTGCGCGAGACCTTCAACGATCCGCTTTTCGTGCGCACTGCCCAAGGCATGGTGCCGACGCCAATGGCGCAAAACATCATCGGCCCCGTGCGCAATGCCCTCTCCTTGCTGCGCGTGTCGGTGCAGGAAAGCCGCATCTTCAACCCGTTGCAGGCGGTCAAGACCTACCGCATCAGCATGACCGACCTCACTGAAGCGGTGATCCTGCCGCCGCTGTTCCAGCGCCTGCGTCGCCTGGCGCCGACGGTGATCATCGAAAGCTTCTTGTCCAAACGGCGTGAGACCACCAAGGAATTGGCCGCCGGGCGTCTCGATTTCGCAGTGGATGCGCCACTCAACACCGACCCGCAGGTGCGTCACGTCAAGTTGATGGAAGACCGTTACGTGTGCGCCATGCGCAAGGGCCATCCACTGGCAGGCAAAGACAAATTCACCCTCGACGATTATCTGTCCCTGACCCACATCCATATCTCCAGCCGTCGCAGCGGTCTGGGCTATGTCGACCTGGCCCTGGGCAAAATGGGCATACAGCGCAAAATCGCCCTGCGCTCCCAGCATTACCTGATGGCGTCCCAGGTGTTGCAGCAGACCGACATGGTCATGACCGTGCCGGAACGCTTCGCCCGTCGCCATGACTTGTACTCGGTGAACCTGCCGGTCAAAGAAGTTCCGCCGGTGGAAACACACCTCTACTGGCACGAAAGCACCGACCAGGACCCGGCCAACCGCTGGATGCGCGAGCAGATGATCGAGTTGTGCCAACAGGTCACGGCGCATGAGAAGAAGTTCGATAAGGTGTAGGGCTTTGGACCGCAGCGCCCTCATCGCGAGCAGGCTCGCTCCCACAGGGAATCTCTGTTTTACACAAATGTTGTGTTCAACATAGCTCTATTGTGGGAGCGAGCCTGCTCGCGATGAGGCCCGCAAGCACACCGAAGATCCATGCCCCTTGACGTAAACGTCAACCTGCCATTAGCTTAGCGCCATGACCTTTTTCGAGCGCTTCCATGAGCAGCCAGACCTATAGCATTTCCGACCTCGCCCGCGAGCTCGACATCACCACCCGGGCCATTCGCTTCTATGAGGAGCAAGGCCTGCTCAGCCCCGAGCGTCGTGGCCAGGAACGCATTTATTCGCCCCGTGACAAGGTCAGCCTGAAGCTGATCCTGCGGGGCAAGCGCATTGGTTTTTCCCTGGCCGAATGCCGCGAGCTGATCGAGCTCTATGACCCTTCCAGCGGTAACACCAAGCAACTGCACAGCATGCTGGTGAAAATCGCCGAACGTCGGGAACAACTCGAACAGCAACTGCTGGACATCGAACAGATGAAACTGGAACTCGACACGGCTGAAGAGCGCTGTACCCAGGCGCTGGAACAGACGATCAAGAGCCAGGAATCAGTCCAGTAGATCTACACAATTCCCTGTGGGAGCGGGCTTGCCCGCGATGAGGGCATGACATTCAACATTGATGCTGACTGACCCACCGCCATCGCGGGCAAGCCCGCTCCCACAGATTCTCTGAACATTCAGACAATCAGCACAGGTCGATTCCCATGTCCCTACCCACCCACGTACGCCTGGTCGAAGTCGGCCCCCGCGACGGTCTGCAAAACGAAGCCCAGCCCATCAGCGTTGCCGACAAGGTGCAACTGGTCGACGCACTGAGCGCCGCGGGCCTGGGCTATATAGAAGTCGGCAGTTTCGTCTCGCCCAAATGGGTGCCGCAAATGGCCGGTTCCGCCGAGGTCTTCGCGCAAATCCAGCGCAAACCGGGCGTGACCTATGGCGCCCTCGCCCCCAACCTGCGGGGCTTTGAAGATGCCATTGCCGCCGGGGTCAAGGAAGTCGCCGTGTTCGCCGCAGCGTCCGAATCGTTTTCCCAGCGCAACATCAATTGCTCGATCAGCGAGAGCCTGGAGCGCTTCGTACCGATCATGGATGCCGCCAAACAACACGGCGTCAGCGTGCGCGGTTACGTGTCCTGCGTGCTGGGCTGCCCTTATGAAGGTGACATCGCACCGGAGCAAGTCGCCCGGGTCGCTCGCGAGCTCTATGCGATGGGCTGCTACGAGGTTTCGCTGGGGGACACCATCGGCACCGGCACCGCTGGCGCGACCCGCAAGATGTTCGAAGTGGTTTCGGCCGATGTGCCACGTGAAAAACTAGCCGGGCACTTCCACGACACCTATGGCCAGGCCATGGCCAACATCTACGCCAGCCTGCTGGAAGGCATCGCGGTGTTCGACAGCTCCATCGCCGGCCTCGGTGGCTGCCCATACGCCAAGGGCGCCAGCGGTAATGTCGCGACTGAAGACGTTGTTTACCTGCTCAATGGCCTGGGCATCGAGACCGGAATCGACCTGGATGCCTTGATTCGGGCCGGCCAACAGATTTGCGCTGTGCTGGGGCGCCCTACCGGTTCGCGCGTGGCCAACGCCCGCAGCGCGCAGTGACAGGTGTGGATGTGTCCGGGTGTTACCGCGTGTGCTGAAACGTGGGCGGAAACGAGTAACACGGAAACAAATTGTCAGGTTTGGGTGGGATAAGAAATCCTACGAAAAACTCAAAGCATTGAATTTAAAGGGTTTTTAAAAGTTGGCACGGCTTCTGCTATCTCTATGGCATAACAAGAATAAAAACTGCAAACCAATAAAAATAAGACGTAACGACTCTGACATAACAAGAACAACACGGCAGAGACGCAGCTAACAGATTTTTTTGGAGAGGATGTGCTTTTCTGGGTGCTTTTCGAAGTAACCCGCAACCGGGCAGAGAACAATAAAACTACCCTCAGGTAGCTCCCGAATTGGTTGGATCGCTTAGCGAAAAAGTAGATCAGCGCTCAAAAAAATACGTTTGCTCTTGATCCCGAATGGGGATCGACAAAAACAGCGGTAAAGGGCCACGGTTACCAAAAACAACAACAGACCGCCCCTCAATAATAAAAAAAGAGCACGTACGACAAAATTAAAGGGGAGCTTCGGCTCCCCTTTGTGCTTTCTCGTGTTTGCCATTTCCATTGCGCCCCCCTTGTGGAAGCGAGCCTGCTCGCGATAGCGGTGGATCAGTCGCATCTCTATTGGATGTGCTGCCGTCATCGCGAGCAGGCTCGCTCCCACAAGAAATTGAGGTCAGGCCTGGTTATCTCGCAGCTCCTCAATGCTGATCTCACGCATCCGAAACTTCTGGATTTTGCCGGTCACGGTCATCGGAAACTCCTCGACGAATTTGAAGTAACGCGGCGTCTTGAAGTGTGCGATGCGCTCCTTGCACCAGGCTTGCAGCTCCTGCTCGGTGGCGCTGTGGCCGGGGTGGAATTTGATCCAGGCAACGATCTCTTCACCATAACGGGAACAAGGAATGCCGATCACCTGCACGTCGGCGACCGCCGGGTGGGTGAAGAAGAACTCTTCCAGCTCCCTTGGGTAAACATTCTCTCCGCCACGGATGATCATGTCCTTGTTACGCCCGGCGATGCACACATAGCCTTCGTCGTTCATGCTTGCCAGATCGCCGGTGTGCATCCAGCCCGCCTCATCGATAGCCTCGGCGGTGCCTTGCGGATTATTCCAGTAGCCGAGCATCACGCTGTAGCCCCGAGTACACAGCTCACCAATGGTGCCGCGTGGCACCAGGTTGTCCGCCTCGTCGATAATTTTGCTTTCCAGTTGCGGCTGGGTTCGGCCAACGGTGGTGACGCGCAGTTCCAGTTCGTCTGACGGACCGGTCTGCAAAGACACAGGGCTGGTTTCCGTCATGCCGTAGGCAATTTGCACTTCGCTCATGTGCATTTCGCTGATAACCCGGCGCATTACCTCGATCGGACAGGTCGCCCCGGCCATGATCCCGGTGCGCAGGCTCGACAAATCAAACTCGGCGCGCTTGGGCTGATCGAGCATGGCGATGAACATGGTCGGCACGCCGTAAAGCGCGGTGGCTTTTTCTTCAGCGACGGTGCTCAGCGTCAGCAATGGATCGAAAGCGTCGCTGGGGTAAATCATGGTGCTGGCGTGGGTGACGCAGCCAAGATTGCCCATGACCATGCCGAAGCAGTGATACAGCGGCACCGGAATCACCAGCCGATCATTGGCGGTCAGCCCGAGGCTTTCGCCGACCATGTAACCGTTATTGAGAATGTTGTAGTGACTGAGGGTCGCGCCCTTGGGGAAACCGGTGGTGCCGGAGGTGTACTGAATGTTCACCGCTTGGTCGAAATGCAGGCTGTCCTGACGTTCGCGCAATTGCTCGATCGACACGCTGGCCGCCAGATCGGTCAGCTGCGACCAAGGCAGGAAACCCGATGGCGGTTGCGCATCCAGGCTGATCACCCCGCGCAGTTCCGGCAGACGTTCGCTCTGCAACTGGCCGATGGATTGCTCCGCCAGTTCCGGTACCAGCCCTTGCAACATGCCGTGATAGTCGGAGGTCTTGAAGGCGCCGGCACAGACCAGCCATTGGCAACCGGACTGCTTCAACACGTATTCGAGTTCGGACCTGCGGTAAGCCGGATTGATGTTGACCAGAATCACGCCGATTTTCGCGCTGGCGAACTGGCTGATGCACCACTGGGCACAATTCGGCGCCCAGATGCCGAGCCGGTCACCGGTCTGCAAACCCAACGCCAGAAATGCTCTGGCGTGCAAGTCGACGGCCTCTGACAGCTGCTGCCAAGTGTAGCGCAGCTGTTGATGACGCACGACCAACGCCTCCCCATTCGGGTATTGCGCGACCGTGTTATCGAACGCCTGACCGATGGTCATCGCCAGCAAGGCTTTGTCCTGGGAACCACGGGTATAGCTGCGCTGCGGGTTTGCACTGGGTTGATCCATGATGACCCCTATTGTCTTTATTGTCGGAGCGAGGCTTGTGTGGCGAGGGAGCTTGCTCCCGCTCGGCTGCGCAGCAGTCGTGAAATCAGCAATCAGGTGCTGCCTGCCACACCTCGGTTGCTGATTTTGCGACCGCTTCGCGCTCGAGCGGGAGCAAGCTCCCTCGCCACAGTCTTTCAGAACTTGCTCTACTCTCGCTCAAGTTGACGTTAACGTAAAGGGTGATTGACAGCCATTCGTCACAGGCTTACGTTAACGTAAAGGTGAGAGCCGAATCACTGCCCTCCCCGCCCTACAAAAAAGCCAAAAGGTGCCCCATGAGCTACCCATCCCTGAACTTTGCCCTCGGTGAAACCATCGACATGCTGCGCGATCAGGTTCAGTCCTTCGTCGCCAAAGAGATCGCCCCGCGCGCCGCTCAGATCGACATCGACAACCTGTTCCCGGCCGACCTGTGGCGCAAATTCGGCGACATGGGCCTGCTCGGCATTACCGTGCCAGAAGAATACGGCGGTGCTGGCCTGGGTTACCTGGCGCACGTCGTCGCCATGGAAGAAATCAGCCGTGGTTCGGCCTCGGTCGCCCTGTCCTATGGCGCCCACTCCAACCTTTGCGTCAACCAGATCAACCGCAACGGCACTCACGAACAGAAAAGCAAATACCTGCCCAAATTGATCAGCGGCGAGCATATCGGTGCCTTGGCCATGAGCGAACCGAATGCCGGTTCCGACGTGGTGTCGATGAAACTGCGCGCCGACAAACGCGGCGATCACTACGTACTCAACGGCAGCAAAACCTGGATCACCAACGGCCCTGACGCCAACACCTACGTGATCTACGCCAAGACCGACCTGGAAAAAGGCCCGCACGGCATCACCGCGTTCATCGTCGAGCGCGACTGGAAAGGCTTCAGCCGCAGCAGCAAGTTCGACAAACTCGGCATGCGCGGCTCGAACACTTGCGAGCTGTTTTTCGATGACGTCGAAGTCCCGGAAGAAAACATCCTCGGCGTGCTCAACGGCGGCGTGAAAGTGCTGATGAGCGGTCTCGACTACGAGCGCGTAGTGCTTTCCGGTGGCCCGACCGGGATCATGCAAGCCTGCATGGACCTGATCGTTCCTTACATCCACGACCGCAAGCAGTTCGGCCAGAGCATTGGCGAATTCCAGTTGATCCAGGGCAAGGTCGCCGACATGTACACCCAACTCAACGCCAGTCGCGCCTACCTCTATGCGGTGGCCCAGGCCTGCGAGCGCGGCGAAACCGCGCGCAAGGACGCCGCCGGAGTGATCCTCTACAGCGCCGAATGCGCGACCCGGATGGCCCTCGACGCGATCCAGATTCTCGGTGGCAACGGTTACATCAATGAATTCCCGGCCGGCCGTTTGCTGCGTGACGCCAAGCTGTACGAAATCGGCGCCGGCACCAGTGAGATCCGTCGCATGCTCATCGGTCGCGAACTGTTCAACGAAACCCGCTAAACGGAGCTGCACATGGCCATCCTGCATACCCAGCTCAACCCCCGTTCAGCGGAGTTCGCGGCCAACAGCGCGGCGATGCTCAAACAGGTCGACGCCCTGCACACCCTGCTTGCGCAAGTGCAGCAAGGTGGCGGCCCGAAGGCTCAAGAACGCCACACCTCGCGGGGCAAACTGCTGCCGCGTGAACGGATCAATCGTCTGCTCGATCCGGGTTCGCCATTTCTCGAAATCAGCCAATTGGCGGCCTACGCGGTGTATGGCGAAGACGTTCCCGCCGCTGGGGTGATTGCCGGTATCGGCCGGGTGGAAGGCGTCGAATGCATGATCGTCGCCAACGATGCCACTGTGAAAGGCGGCTCGTATTACCCGCTGACCGTGAAAAAGCACCTGCGCGCACAAACCATCGCCCAGCAAAATCGCCTGCCCTGCATCTATCTGGTGGACTCCGGCGGCGCCAACTTGCCGCGTCAGGATGAAGTGTTCCCGGACCGCGAACACTTCGGGCGGATCTTCTTCAACCAGGCCAACATGAGCGCCATGGGCATTCCGCAGATTGCGGTGGTCATGGGCTCGTGCACCGCCGGTGGCGCTTATGTACCAGCGATGGCCGATGAAGCAATCATGGTCCGTCAGCAGGCAACGATTTTCCTCGCTGGCCCACCGTTGGTGAAAGCTGCGACGGGTGAAGTGGTCAGCGCCGAAGACCTCGGCGGGGCCGATGTGCACTGCAAGATTTCCGGTGTTGCCGACCATTACGCCGAGAGCGATGAACACGCCCTCGCATTGGCCCGGCGCAGCGTCGCCAACCTCAATTGGCGCAAGCTCGGTGAACTGCAACAACGCACGCCGATCGCGCCGCTGTACAGCCGCGACGAGTTGTACGGCGTGGTGTCGGCGGATGCCAAGCAACCATTCGACGTGCGCGAAGTGATTGCGCGCCTGGTGGACGGCTCGGTGTTCGATGAGTTCAAGGCGTTGTTCGGCACTACGCTGGTCTGCGGCTTTGCTCACTTGCACGGTTACCCGATCGCGATCCTCGCCAACAACGGCATTCTTTTCGCCGAAGCCGCGCAGAAAGGCGCGCACTTCATCGAACTGGCCTGCCAGCGCGGCATTCCATTGCTGTTCCTGCAAAACATCACCGGTTTCATGGTCGGCCAGAAATACGAAGCAGGCGGCATCGCCAAGCACGGCGCGAAACTGGTGACCGCCGTGGCCTGCGCCAAGGTGCCGAAATTCACCGTGATCATCGGTGGCAGCTTCGGCGCCGGTAACTACGGCATGTGCGGTCGGGCTTACGATCCACGCTTCCTGTGGATGTGGCCGAACGCGCGGATTGGCGTGATGGGAGCAGAACAGGCGGCGGGCGTGCTGGTGCAGGTCAAGCGCGAGCAGGCCGAGCGCGGTGGTCATGGTTTCAGCGCCGAGCAGGAAGCCGAGATCAAGCAACCGATCCTCGATCAATACGAAGAACAGGGGCATCCCTATTATTCCAGCGCTCGACTGTGGGACGACGGTGTCATCGACCCGGCGCAGACCCGCGACGTGCTGGCCCTGGCCTTGTCGGCATCGCTGAATGCGCCAATCGAACCGAGCCGCTTCGGCGTGTTCCGGATGTGATTTTCTGTGGGAGCGGGCTTGTGTGGCGAGGGGGCTTGCCCCCGTTCGATTGCGAAGCAATCGTAAAACCGGTTATCGCGTTCGCGAGCAAGCACGCCCCCACAAGGACCGTGGAGACGGATGAATATGAGCGACTTCAACACCCTCGAACTGCTGAGCGATCCAAGGGGTTTTGCGACCTTGTGGCTCAGCCGTGAAGAAAAGAACAACGCCTTCAACGCCGAAATGATCCGCGAACTGATCCTCGCGCTGGACAAAGTGTCGAGCGATGCCAGTCTGCGTTTTCTGCTGATCCGCGGTCGCGGCAAGCATTTCAGCGCCGGCGCCGATCTGGCCTGGATGCAGCAATCGGCCGAACTCGATTACCACACCAACCTCGACGACGCCCGGGAACTGGCGGAGTTGATGTACAACCTCGCCAAGCTGAAAATCCCGACCGTGGCGGTGGTACAAGGCGCGGCCTATGGCGGCGCGCTGGGCCTGATCAGTTGCTGTGACATGGCCATCGGCGCCGACGACGCGCAGTTCTGTCTGTCGGAAGTGCGCATCGGCCTCGCGCCGGCGGTCATCAGCCCGTTCGTGGTGCAAGCCATCGGCGAGCGCGCGGCACGGCGCTATGCCTTGACCGCCGAACGTTTCGGCGGGCAACGGGCTCGGGAAATTGGCTTGTTGTCGGAAAGCTACCCGATGGCTGAACTGGAGCAGAAAGTCGATCAGTGGATCGACAACCTGCTGCTCAACAGCCCGGCGGCCATGCGCGCCAGCAAGGATTTACTGCGTGAAGTCGGCCATGGCGCACTGACCCCGGCGCTGCGGCGCTACACCGAAAACGCCATCGCCCGAATCCGCGTCAGCCCCGAAGGCCAGGAAGGCCTGCGCGCCTTCCTGCAAAAACGCTCGCCAACCTGGCAAGCCGAAACCACCCTCAAGGAGCCGCGTTGATGAGCGCACCTGTTCTCACCACCCTGTTGGTGGCCAACCGCGGCGAAATCGCTTGCCGAGTGATGCGCACAGCCAAGGCTCTGGGCCTGACCACTGTGGCCGTGCACAGCGCCACCGACCGTGATGCCCGGCACAGCCGCGAAGCCGATATACGCGTCAACCTGGGCGGCAGCAAAGCCGCCGACAGTTACCTGCAAATCGACAAACTGATCGCTGCCGCGAAAGCCAGCGGCGCTCAGGCGATTCATCCCGGTTATGGTTTTCTCTCGGAAAACGCCGGGTTCGCCCGCGCGATCGAAGCGGCCGGCCTGATCTTCCTCGGCCCGCCCGCCTCGGCCATTGACGCCATGGGGAGCAAGTCCGCGGCCAAAGCCTTGATGGAAACCGCCGGCGTGCCACTGGTGCCCGGCTATCATGGCGAAGCTCAGGACCTCGACACCTTCCGCGACGCCTGCGAACGCATCGGTTATCCGGTGCTGCTCAAGGCCACGGCGGGCGGTGGCGGCAAAGGCATGAAAGTGGTCGAGGACGTCAGCCAATTGGCCGAAGCCCTGGCCTCGGCGCAACGTGAAGCGCAGTCGTCGTTCGGCGACTCGCGGATGTTGGTGGAGAAGTACCTGCTCAAGCCACGCCACGTGGAAATCCAGGTATTCGCCGACCAGCATGGCAACTGTCTGTACCTCAACGAACGTGATTGCTCGATCCAGCGTCGGCATCAGAAAGTCGTCGAAGAAGCCCCGGCTCCGGGTCTGAGCCCGGAACTGCGTCGGGCCATGGGCGAAGCCGCCGTGCGCTCGGCACAGGCTATCGGCTACGTCGGTGCCGGCACCGTGGAGTTTTTGCTGGATGCGCGCGGTGAGTTTTTCTTCATGGAGATGAACACGCGCCTGCAAGTCGAACACCCGGTCACCGAAGCCATCACCGGCCTCGACCTGGTGGCCTGGCAGATTCGCGTGGCTCGCGGTGAAGCGCTGCCGATGACTCAATACCAGGTGCCGCTGATCGGCCATGCGATCGAAGTGCGGCTGTACGCCGAAGACCCAGGCAACGATTTTCTACCGGCCACCGGACGTCTGGCGTTGTATCGCGAGTCCGCCGCAGGACCGGGGCGTCGCGTGGACAGTGGCGTTGAAGAAGACGACGAGATTTCGCCGTTCTACGACCCAATGCTCGGCAAGCTGATTGCCTGGGGCGAAGACCGTGAACAGGCGCGGCTGCGTTTGCTGAGCATGCTTGATGAGTTTGCCATTGGTGGACTGAAGACCAACATCAACTTCCTGCGCCGAATCATCGGCCACCCTGCCTTTGCCGCGGCGGAGCTGGATACCGGTTTTATTCCGCGTTATCAGGAACAACTGCTGCCAGCACCTTCAGACCTCAGCGATGAATTCTGGCAAGCGGCCGCGCAGGCATTCGCCCAGAGTCAGCCGAGCACGACCCGCGCTGATGACCTGAGTTCGCCTTGGGGTATCGGCAACGGATTCCGTGCCGGACTACCGACAGAAATCACCCTGCATTTGAGTTGCGAAGGGCAAGACCGGGCGCTGACCCTGGGCGATGCCGACGCTTATACCGCACAGTTCAAGGGTGAATACCTGCTGACCGAACATAACGGCTTGCGCCAACAGCATCGGGCAATCCGCCGTGGCGATACGCTATATCTGCAATGGGACGGTGAACTGCGCCGCATCGAGTCGTATGACCCGATCAGTGCCGTCGAAGCCAGTCACAGCCATCAGGGCGGACTCACCGCGCCTATGAACGGCAGCATCGTGCGAGTGCTGGTGGAGGCCGGGCAAACGGTCGAAGCCGGGGCGCAATTGGTGGTGCTGGAAGCGATGAAAATGGAGCACAGCATTCGCGCGCCCCACGCCGGAGTGATCAAGGCGTTGTATTGCCAGGAAGGCGAAATGGTCAGCGAAGGCAGTGCTTTGGTGGAGTTGGAACACGCGTAAAATGAAGATCGGTCCTACGCATTGCGAGGACCGATCTGATTAGAATTTGGCAGTCGCCTGAACCACCACGCCGATGATTCGGCATTCTTCGGTGTAAAGGGCTTTCGGATAGGTCGGATTGAGCGGGACCAGGTAACGCTGCCCGCCCTCTTCGATCAGTTTGCGAAAAACCGCCTCGGCGCTGCCAGGCCATTGGGCGATCACCAGTTTGCCAGGCTCCGGCACGATGGCCGGGTCCACCAGAATCAACATGTCCGCGGCAATGCTCATACCCGAGGGTGCGGTCATCGCATCACCGACCACCACCAGCCAGAACGCAGCGCCCTGTGCGTGGTAATCGGACAGCTCGAAGCGCGGCTTGCTGACAGCCGATGAAGCGCCGTAGGTCAATAACTCCCCGTCGCGCACCTCCCCGGTTTCCCGCCAGTCACTGACCGGGTAGCGAAAGTACGGGTTGTACTTCTGCGTCAGAGAGATCTCTTCATCCTGTGAGATCTGCGGTTCCCTGATCACCATCGCGACTTCCAGATAGTCCATCCCCAGCGCCTGCAAGACACGGTTCATCTCTTGGATGCGGGGCTGACGACGTTTATTCAGCCAATGGCCGACGCCGCCCTGGGACATTCCGATGCGCTCGGCGAGTATCTCTTGAGTGACTTTGAGTTCACTCATTTTGGCCTTGACCAATTCAATCCATTTATCCATGTGCGGCACGATACGTGGGGTACTCCGACCAACAAAACACAAATTGTAGTATTTAAATTCAAGACACAAATACAGTACGTACTAAGCTGGGCTCACGGATTTGAATCTATCACGGAGCTCGCCATCGTCATGACCATCCCCAGCATTCCCCTGCCCGATACGCAATTCGACACTACGCTCAACTCGCCAAAAGGCTCTGCTGCCGCACAGCGGGCACTGGACTATTACTTGAAACCAGCTGTGTCAGAAGAGGCCGGCGAAGAACGTTTCTTCGATGTGAACCGTAACATCAGCAGCGAAGAAGCACTGGTCCATGCTTCGGATCTGTTGCGCTGTGCCGCCGCCACCGCGCATGAATCAGCCAACCAGCTGCAGGGCGCAAGCCGGGATCTGGCGTTTTCGACGGTGCACATGATCGACATGGCCAAGGCGATGGTCGACCGGTCCCTGGAGGGCAATCAGAACGATTGAGGAGGAAGCGCTCAGGAGCTGAACAGGAAAATTTCCAATCGCGCAGATAAAAACATTTGACTTGCAAATGATAATGATTATTATTGCATGCATCTGATCGCGAGATCAGTCGATGGCCCAAGGGACCTTAGGTCGGTCTCCTGGACTATCTCCTCATCAGGCTAATCACGGTTTTTGACCCGGCTTTTTGCCGGGTCTTTTTTTTGCCAGTTATTCTGGCTTTTGCTTCAGGCTAATGAAGTCTGTGGATGCTGCAAATTCGATTGGCGCGGATGATATCAAAAGAATATCTGTTGGCAAGAGAGGCCCGGTAGCATTGGGCCAAACTAACGAAAATAGCACTTGAGAATCACTCGCGCAGTCTCTAAGCTGCATCGGCGTCAAGGAGGACGCCCCCCCTTTTTATCCCCCGCAATTTCCCCCGGTTTCTCCCTCCCTTGCGTGTAAAGTAGCAGCCATAAAAATCATATTCAGGAACCGATTATGGCCGTGGGTAAATCTTCTTTCGACATCAGTGCAAACTTCGACAGCGGCAACATCGAAGTGCTGGACATCAGCAATCCTTTGCAAGCGCTGCTGGCGATCAAGCCAGACACCCGCAGCCAGCACTTCCAGTGGTTCCACTTCAAGGCCAGCGGTCTGCACGTTGGTCAAGATCATTGGTTTCGTCTGAACAACGCCAGTAAATCCTCGTACAACAAGGCTTGGGATGGCTATCAGGCGGTGGCGTCCTATGACCATGTCAACTGGTTCCGGGTGCCGACCATTTTTGAAGGCGACTGCCTGCGTTTCAGCCTCGAAGCCACTGCCACCCATGCCTGGTTCGCCTATTTCGAACCTTACAGCCGTGGCCGCCATGACTGGCTGATCGAACAGGCCCTGACCAAAGCCGGCACCGAACTGCTGGCCACCGGCAAAAGTGTTGAAGGTCGCGACATCCAGTTGTTACGCAAAGGCACGGGTGCCGAAGGTCAGCGCAAGGTCTGGATCATCGCCCAACAACACCCCGGCGAACACATGGCCGAATGGTTCATGGAAGGCGTGATCGAGCGCCTGGAAAAACACGACGACCCGGTGCTGAAAAAACTCCTGGCCAGTGCCGACCTGTACCTGGTGCCGAACATGAACCCGGACGGCGCCTTCCACGGTCATTTGCGCACCAACGCCATGGGCCAGGACCTGAACCGTGCGTGGCAGAGCGCCAGCCAGGAAATCAGCCCGGAAGTGCTGTTCGTTCAGCAGCAGATGGAAAAGTATGGCGTCGACCTGTTCCTCGACATCCATGGCGATGAAGAAATCCCCCACGTGTTCACTGCCGGTTGCGAAGGCAATCCGGGCTACACGTCGCGGATCGAAAAACTCGAAGAACATTTTCGCAATCATCTGAAACATCAGACCAAAGACTTCCAGACCAAACACGGCTACACCCGCGACGAGCCTGGCAAAGCCAACATGACCCTGGCCTGCAACAGCGTCGGTCAGAAGTTCGACTGCCTGTCGCTGACCCTGGAAATGCCCTTCAAAGACCACAACGACGCACCGAACCCGCTGACCGGCTGGTCCGGCAAACGTTCGAAGCAGTTGGGCAAGGATGTGCTGACGACCATCGCCGACATGGTCGATACCTTGCGTTGATTATTTAAGATCAAAAGATCGCAGGCTTTCGCCAGCTCTGTACGCCTGTAGGAGCTGGCGAAGGCTGCAATCTTTTGATGTTTCACTCGGCAGCAATCCGCACACAATCCTCCGGCCCCAACAAACGCCCATCTTCGGCACGCAGTTCCAGCGGCCGCACCGGTCGACCGTTCTCACGATCGACAACCCGCGAATGTGCCTCCCCCGCCTCAAAGAAAAACGCCTCGCCCCACTGCCGTAACCCGATGATCAACGGGAACAGGCCCTTGCCCTTCTCCGTCAGCACGTATTCCTGATACGCGCTGCCGTCCGACGCTGGCACCAGATCGAAAATCCCGTGAGCCACCAATGTGCGCAGGCGTGCCGAGAGAATATTTTTGGCCATGCCCAGATTGCGCTGGAACTCACCGAATCGCCGCAGGCCATCGAACGCATCGCGCACGATCAATAACGACCACCAATCACCAATCGCGTCCAGTGAACGGGCGACCGGGCATTCGGCGCCTTCCATGCTTGTACGTTTAACCATGACCACGTCCGCCGGCAACAAATGTGGTTGCAATATAAAACCAGACTCCCTACCGTACAACTGGTTTTATTTTGAAACCACCAAAGGAAGCCTGTGATGAAACCTGACCTCCCGTTAAGCGGCGCAGTGGTGCTGCTATTTGCCGTCGCCTGCGGCCTGGCCGTTGGCAATGTGTATTACGCTCAACCGCTGCTCGATGCCATGGCCGAAGCCTTCGCCATGGACCCGGCAACCATAGGTATCGTCATTACCCTTACCCAGATCGGTTATGGCGTGGGTCTGTTGTTGCTGGTTCCGCTAGGGGATTTGCTCAACCGTCGCCGGCTGATCGTCGTACAAACCCTGCTGTCGGCGCTGGCGTTGTTGATGATCGTATTAGCGCCGAGCAGCATCTGGCTGTTGCTCGGCATGGCGCTGACCGGGTTACTGGCGGTCGTGACGCAAGTCCTTGTGGCTTACGCCGCGACCCTGGCCATCCCGGCGCAACGTGGACGAGTGGTGGGCGTGATTACCAGCGGCATTGTCGTCGGTATTTTGTTGGCACGAACGATGGCGGGCGGCATGGCCGATCTGGCCGGTTGGCGTTCGATTTATCTGTTGTCCGCCGGGTTGACCCTGATGATGGCGCTGCTGTTGTTTCGTGTGCTGCCCAAGCACGAAGAGGCGCGACCGGATAGCGCTTACGCTGCGTTGATCGGCTCGGTCTTCACGTTGTTCAAGGAGGAACCGGTATTGCGTCAACGGGCCATGCTTGCCCTGCTGACCTTCGCCAGCGCCATGGCGCTGTGGACACCCTTGGTGTTGCCGCTGAGTGCCCCGCCGCTTTCACTTTCCCACACCGAAATCGGACTGTTCGGCCTGGCCGGAGCCGCCGGTGCGCTGGCCGCCGCGCGCGCCGGGCATCTGGCCGATCGCGGGTTGGGTCAATGGACCAGTGGACTATCGTTGCTGCTGATGCTCGCCTCATGGCTGCCCATCGCCCTCACCCAATCCTCGTTATGGGCGCTGCTGCTCGGGGTGATTACGCTGGATCTGGGTTTGCAGGCCGTTCATGTCACGAGCCAGAGCATGATCTACAGCGTGCGCCCCGAAGCGCAAAGCCGACTCACCGCTGGCTACATGCTGTTCTATTCGATCGGCAGCGCCTTGGGTTCTATCGGTTCGACGGCGATGTACGCCTGGGCCGGATGGATTGGGGTGTGCTGGCTGGGTGCGGGGATCAATGCCGTGGCGTTGATTTATTGGTGGCTGACGCTCGCCACCAAAACACCCAACACCTGTGGCGAGGGAGCTTGCTCCCGCTCGGCTGCGCAGCAGTCGTAAGAGCGTCTGACTAACTGCATTTGGGGCTGCTGCGCAGCCCGACGGGAGCAAGCTCCCTCGCCACAGTCGCGCCAGCCTCCTGATCAACCGCGATCCTTACCCCGCAACATGCTGTTCAGCACATCATCCCGGCGCACCCAGCCGTGAAACAACGCCGCTGCCAAGTGCAACAACACAGTTAGAAACAGCAGATACGCCAGATACCCATGCGCCTTGCGCAGGAACGCAAACACCTGCGCATTCGCCGGCAGAATCGATGGCAACTGCAACGAACTACTGAGCATCACCGGATCGCCGGCCGCCGAAATCATCGCCCAGCCCAACAACGGCAAAATCAGCATCAAGGCGTACAGCAAAACATGCGAAGCCTTGGCCGCGAATGCTTGCCAACCCGGCAGGTCCGCCGGCAGTGGTGGTTGCCGAGTCGAAAAACGCACGGCCAGGCGCACGATCACCAGCAACAGAATCGCAACGCCCAAAGGTTTGTGCAGGTGGATCAGCCACTCATGACGCTCGGACACCGAGGCCACCATACCCGCGCCGATAAACAGCATCGAGATGATCATCAGCGCCATCAGCCAGTGCAGCAGCCGCGCCAATGGTGCGAAATGGTTCGGTTGAGCACTCATTGTCGAGACTCCTGTTTGGCGGTGGGCAATTGCTTCACTTCGCTGGTGCGGCGCAGGTAGGAACGGGCGTAACCCGCTGAGCGAGCGGCAAGCAGCGGGTCGTCGGAGCCTTCGATACCGCTGGGCAACACCAACGGGTCGTAGTTGATGTCACGACACTCGCCATCGAGTTGCGGCTGGGTGCTTTCAAGCACCAGCGTGCCGGCGTTCAGCACTTTTCGGCCGTCGGGCCAGGCCTTGCTCGCGTCGTTGACCGGGTCCCCGGGGTTCGCCAGAGTGATGTCCAACTGCCAACGTAACGGGCCGGCGGATAAGCGCTGCACCAGATCTTTCTCGAGGAAATCACCGCCCTCGGGGGCCGTTGCTCCTGCCGCGTCCTGAGCCAATGGGGTCATGCTCCAACGCACCGCCTGCCGTTGCCCGGCCGCGTTCACCAGGTAAAACGCGTTGACGCTGTTATAGGTTTCCGTCGCGTAACTGGCCGACGGTTTGGCGGTTTTGATCCAGGCCAGAAATGGCGCAGCTTCCGGATGAGAACCGAAAAACGCTGGCACAGCCGCCGGGTTCGGTTTGCCGGTAGCCGGATCCGGTGACTGTGCTTGTTGCAACTGATAGAACGCCTCGGGCGTGCCCACCGGGAACACCGGCATGCTGTTCATCCCGGTGCGCCACTGCTGGCCGTTAGCCTGGGTGAAACGCAACGCCAGGCTGCGGATCGGCACGCTATTGTCCGGTGCGTAAGGGTTGCCGGCAGGCAGCGCGAAACGCCCGATCACCGGGGTCCGCGCCTCGCCGAACACTTGGGCGCTGGAATACTCGCGCATCTGGCCACTGCTCTCGAAATGCCCGATCACGCACACCCCTTTGGCGTGATTGCGACGAAACCCCGGGTGCACGCCGTTGTTTTTCTCCAGCACATTGACCAAGTCTTTCGGCGTCAGGCGCTGTGGGTCGAGTGTGCCGTTGACGTAGGCAAAAGCCCCGGCCAGCGCGGCGACCACCACGGCAATGCCAGTCAGGCGCAACGTCAGGCTCGTGGCACTCAGCGGTGGCCGAGACGGCCCTGTTGTAGATGAACGATCAACCATGAAAGTCTCCAGGGCAACGGGCTACAGGGGAAAAGACCTATGAGACGAACGTCACGTAGGATTATTCCCTCTGAACTGTAGTTTCTTTCAAAGCGCTGCGAGCGACGGATCCTCAAGGCTGGTCAAACACGGTTAAAACACGGTTCACGCTTCTCCAAAAAGGCCTGCATACCTTCCTTTTGCCCCTCCGTAGCAAACAAACCATGAAACACTCTTCGCTCGTACAGAAGGCCATCGCGCAACCCCGACTCCAGTGCCCGGTCCACCGCTTCGCGCGCAGCCCATGTGGCGGTTTTAGCGAAACCGGCAATCATCTGCGCGGCGACCAAGGATTGCTCCAGCAGATCGCAGGAAGCGATTACACGCGACACCAGCCCTGCCCGCTCAGCCTCTTCGGCCGACATCGTGCGTCCGGTCAGTATCATGTCCATGGCTTTCGACTTGCCAATCAGGCGTGTCAGACGCTGGGTCCCTCCCATACCGGGCATCACCCCCAACCTGATTTCCGGTTGGCCAAAGCGGGCAGTATCCGCGGCGAAGATCAGATCGCACATCATCGCCAACTCACAACCGCCACCGTATGCATAACCGGCAACAGCGGCCAGTTTGGGCGTACGTAATGCGGCAAAGGCTTCCCACTCGGCAAAATAGTCCTCGTGAACCATGTCCAGGTAAGACTTTTCGTACATTTCCTTGATATCCGCGCCAGCCGCAAAAAACTCCGCCGTCCCGGTAATCACAAAACAGCCGACCCCGGGGTCGCGGTCCAGCCGTTGCAATGTGTCCAGTAGTTCGCGCATCAGGGCCGAGCTCAAAGCATTCCTGGCTTGGGGGCGATTGAGACGAATCAATACAACTCGATCATGACGTTCGATCAGTGTGTGCATGGTGACCTCATTGAATACGGGTGAAATATTTGAATGAAAAAACACGCGTGGCGAGCATCAGGAATCCCAGATTGCGCCATAAGCCGGAATCCCCCGCCCCTCCATTTCCTCAACCACTCGCTGAGTGAGCGTCTGGTTCGAAATGCAGATCACCGCCTCGGCACCGAACGTTCGAACGGCGTCATAGGCCAGTTGCACAAGGTCTGGCTTGCCGAGCACATCGGTGTCCCAGATCAAGGCATCAGGATTGGCCCGCAGGATTTCTTCCACCAACTCATCACCGTAGGTTTTTCGGGGGCTACGGGTCGACCAGACCAGACGTATCGGTACTTGTTTGGCCAGCAAATGCGGCAGCACCGGCCCGATGCCGCTGCCCGTGGCGATGTACACCACCGATTTGAACAGCGTTTCGATGTGTGCCACGCCGGCAGTGGTGATGCCTTTGACCCAGACATGAGTCGGCATTTGCTCGATCAACTCGCCGGTCCAATCGCCCGCCCGGGAAATGATCAGGCGAAAACCGGCTTCTCCCGGTGTGGGGATATTGGCAAAGGAATGCCACTCCATAAGCGGGTTGAGACTGATCGCGTTAGACGACCCGGCGAACGGCGTGACATGGCCAAAACGGGCTATCACCGCATGAGAAGAAGGCCTGATCAGTTGCACCGGCACTTTGCGCAGACGAAACCATGGCAAGGCAATACTGAACGTCAGCACGATCAGCATCCAGAATGGCACCGACGTCGATAGCACCTCGTGCACCGGGATCTGCGGGTTCTGATCCCGGGTAAACAGAACGGTCCATACCCAGAACAGGCCGAGTGCGGTCCATCCACCAAAGCGGTGCATTCGCTCGAACCCGTTGTGAAAACGCGAGCGAATCCGTGGATGAGCCATGATCGCCACCAGCAACAAGATGCTCAGCAATCCGGCGCTCACTCCCAGTAAGGCCAGGGAAATCCCACCCAGGCCCGCAATCCAGTGCCAGATCAAGGAGCCACACAACAGCGCGAACCAGCCAATAGCCGCCAGCGCGCCGCCGCTGTGCAGGCCGCCGAAGTGATAAACCTTGGCCAGTGAGCGGCGAATTGCAAGTGGCCAGCAAGTGGGCGCCCGGGTTGCCAGCCAGAACAGCAGATTGATGATGTATTGCTGGCGAATCAAAATCGCCATCGACAAATTTGCCACCACCAGACCCGACAGCGCCTCAAGGACAATTCCGGAGGATGTCCACCACTGCCCGGCGGTCAGCCCATGCGCCAGCGCCGCAACATTGAGTGCAAGCACCAGGGCTACCAGGCGGTTGTAATGAGAAAATATCGACAACGTTCCCAATCGCCGCCACAGCGCGCGTTTTGCGGGCAGCGCGGTAGCCGGAATCGCCCCGCTCATGCGCTCACACCTTGCCTGGTCGCCGCGGCAAGGTCGGCCTGATGCGTCATCGCCCATTCCAGCAACAAGCGTTTGTCGACCTTGCCCCGTGATGTCAGCGGAATTTGCTCCACGGCGAGGATCAGCGAAGGAACGCAATAGTAGGCAAGCCGTTCTTCACAGCGACGCCTTGCGGCATCGATGTCCGTAGTGACGGGATAGACGAAGGCCACCAGATGGCGACTGTCGAGTTTCAACGTGACCGCCCGCTCGCACCGCTCCGTTGACTCCAGAGCCGCCGAAACAGAATCGAGCTCCACCCGAAACCCTCTGACCTTGACCTGATCATCGACGCGTCCCAGGTGTTCAAGTTCGCCGTTCGCTGTCCAGCGCCCCAGATCACGAGTGCGGAACATCATCCGGCCCTGCCCTAGAAACGGGTCGGGCCGATAACGTTCGGCGGTCAGGGTCGGGTTACCCAAATAACCGGCCGTCACACAGTCGCCTCCGGCCCACATCTCGCCTTGCTCACCCACCTTGCAGAGCCGGCCCGCCTCGTCCAGTACGTACACGGTGTTGTTGGGCGTGGGTTTGCCAATCGTCAACGCACCTGCACCCCTGTAATGCTGCAGGGTATTGACGATGGTGGTTTCGGTCGGGCCGCAGGCATTGTAAAAAGTGCAGAACGACGACCAGCGACCAGCCAGGGGTTGCGGGCACGGCTCTCCTGCAAGGGCCACGACCTTGGCTTGCTGACAACGCAATGGATCGAGTGTGCCGAGAATCGAGGGTGTGGCGATCAGCACATCGCATTGTTCGGCAGTCTGGCCGATGTCCTTGCCACGGATCATCAAGGTCGCGCCATGAGCCAGGCAACCGAGTATTTCCCAGGCCGCCATGTCAAAGGCAATGTTAAGTATCTGTCCGACCTTGAGCCCAGGCCGCATGCCGAGACTGCCAGGGCCTGTCAGCAAAATATTGCACACATTGCGCTGGGTCACCCGGACTCCATTGGGCAGGCCGGTGGTACCGGAGGTAAACAGAACGAAACACTGTGGATCCGGTGTCGCGGTCAGCGAACAGCCCTCATTCAGATCGTCTGCTGGTGTTGACTCCACCTTCATGAACTCATCGAGGCAAATACAGAGTTGCTGCGATGTCCGGGGAATTCGCGACTCGAGGCTCGACAGCGTCAGCACCACCCGCGTCGAGGCCACTTCCATGATGTGGCGCAATTGCGCGGCGGGAGTAATCCCTACGTCCTGAGGGATGTAGGCAGCGCCCACTTTCAATGCTGCCAATATTCCCACCAGCATCGGGATCGAGCGTTCCACAAACAAAGCGACGTGATCGCCCGGGATAACGCCCTTCTGACGTAACACCGCAGCCAGGCGATTGGCCTGCCGGTTTAATTCGCCGTAGCTGATGGTCTCTCCCAGATGATCGGCGGCAAGGCCCTGCGGATTAACCGCGGCTTGTGCTTCGATGGCGTGATGAATCAGCAGAAACTCTGGCTGAACCGTTGGCCCACGACCGAATCGCTGCCACGCGTCCTGGGGATCGGTCGAAAGCAGCGAGCAGGCCGCTGCCGATTCAAGGTTAAATTCGCACTCTTGCATGTCAAAAAGTCTCTTCAGGCTCAATATCAATGTCCAAGCACAGGAGGGTCTGCACAGCCCGGTGAGAGGCTGGGCTGATTGCCTGTGCTGCTGCATGGGTTGAGCCACGAAGTTCGATGCCATTACATGGATTACAAATCCATCAGAAAACTCCTACAAAATTTTCCCGCCGAGGGAATAACCTGCTGTGGCCGGCGTCC
Organism: Pseudomonas lini; assembly: GCF_964063345.1. NCBI lineage: Bacteria > Pseudomonadati > Pseudomonadota > Gammaproteobacteria > Pseudomonadales > Pseudomonadaceae > Pseudomonas > Pseudomonas lini. Next base: position 5,301,047 of record NZ_OZ061318.1, on the reverse strand, counting down.
TTCTTGTCAGTGCCACTCATCACAGCCAGAGAACACGCTTTTTCCATGAACAACATCGACGGACAATTGCGTGAAATCATTCCCAGACTGCGGCGTTTCGCCGTATCGCTGACGCGCAACCCCAGCAGCGCCGACGACCTGGTGCAGACCTGCCTCGAGCGCGCGTTGTCGAGTTGGGGCGACAAACGTCCCGAGGGCGACTTGCGTGCCTGGCTGTTTTCGATCCTTTATCGCCAGTTTCTCGACGCTCATCGCCGCTCCCGGCGTTATGCGCGGATGCTCGAATTCTTTACCGGCCATGATGATGCGCAGCCTTCAACAGAACGCACGGTGATCGCCCAATCGACCCTGCAAGCCTTCGATCAGCTCACCACCGAACAGCGCGCGCTGCTGCTCTGGGTGTCGGTGGAAGGCTTGAGCTATAAGGAGGTCGCCAAGATTCTCGACGTCCCCATCGGCACCGTGATGTCGCGCCTGTCCCGCGCACGCCAGGCCTTGCGCCAGCTCAGCGACGGCGAAATCACCCACCCTTCCCTGCGGAGACTCAAATGATCAGCATGCCTCCCAGCGAACGTGACCTGCACGCCTACGTCGATCACCAACTCAGCGATGCCGACCGACATTTGGTGGAAACTTATCTGGCCAACAACGCCGAAGTGGCCGCGCAAGTACGCGCCTGGCAGCACGATGCCCAACAATTGCGCGCGGCCCTGAGCGGCGTCTTGCAGCAACCGGCTAACCCGCAACTCGACCCCGCAATGATTCGCCAGCGAGTCAAACGCCAGTCGCGCCGCCATCTGGCCAGCGCGGCGATGTTGCTGATCGCGGTCAGCGTCGGTGGTTTGAGCGGTTGGCAGGCGCGGGAAATGACCCTGATCAGCGCCCCTCTGCCGATGACCGATGCGATGCAGGCCTACCGGCTGATTGCCCAGCAAGGCATCCTGCCGGCGGACTACACAGTCAGCGATGACGGCGATATGCAGGGCTGGCTCGATCGGTATTTCAATCAGGCTCATCGTCTGCCGAACCTGACCGCTGCCGGATACAAACCCATCAGCGGTCGGCTGCTCAGCACTGAACAAGGGCCGGCGGCGATGGTGGTGTACGAGGATCAGGGTGGCCACAAAGTCAGCTTTTACGTCCGTCCACCCGGGCCGAAAAACACTCTATTGCCTCGCGGTAGTCGCAGCGACGGTGAACTGCAAGCAGAGTACTGGTCGGGGGCCGGGTACAACTATGCGATGGTCAGCCCGAGTGATACGCCGGCGGCGCAGATGCTTAAACAGACTGCGCAGTTCTGATCATCACCGCCAATCCCTGTGGGTGCGACCTGTGGCGACACTCAGCGCCGCCACCGCCCGGCCTTCGCGGTCGAGGATCGGCACGGCCACCCCGGCCATTCCTTGCAATACGCCGGTATTGCGCCCGGCGTAACCAAGGGTGCGCACATTCTCGACTTCCGAGCGCAGGAACACTTCGTCGTACAGATGAAAATCCTTGAGCCGCGGCAAGTTGTAATGAATCACCGTGTCGCGCTCCTCTTCCGGCAGAAACGCCAGAATCGCCAAGCTGCCCTGCCCCACGCCGAGCGCCACCCGCCCGCCGATATCTCCCGTAAACGTGCGGATCGGAAACGGCCCTTCGCTGTGGTCCAGACAGCCACCACAACTTTCCCGCTATCATGTCGCCCATTTCCAGGCCCTCACGCCCTTCTCCTTATCAATAGCGAACCTGCCCATGGATACCCTCGCACAACTGCGCGCCGGCCAACTGTCGGGCATCACCCGCCTGGACTTGTCCTGCGGACTGACCGAGTTCCCCCGGGAAATCTTCGACCTGGCGGACTCGCTCGAAGTGCTCAACCTCAGCGGCAACGCCTTGCGCAGCCTGCCGGACGACCTACACCGCCTGACCCGTTTGCGCGTGCTGTTCTGCTCGGACAATCAGTTCACCGAACTGCCCGCTTGCCTTGGCCAGTGCACCGCGCTGACGATGATCGGCTTCAAGGCCAACGCCATCGAAAACGTGCCGGGCGCCGCCCTGCCGCCGCTGTTGCGCTGGCTGATCCTGACCGACAACCGCCTCACGGATCTGCCGACCGAACTGGGTGAATGCCCGCACCTGCAAAAACTCATGCTCGCCGGCAACCAGTTACAGCGTCTCCCCGAAAGCCTGAGTCATTGCCATCGACTCGAACTGATCCGCATCGCCGCCAATCAGCTCACCGAGCTTCCCGAGTGGCTGCTGACCCTGCCGAGCCTGACCTGGCTGGCGTACGCCGGTAACCCGCTGGAAACCGAAGCCGACGCTGCCGCCCTCCAAGCTACGGCGAGCATTCCCTGGTCCCAACTGAGCCTGGAGAAAAAACTCGGCGAAGGCGCGTCGGGGGTTATTCATCAGGCGTTGTGGGAGCAGACGAAACAGGTCGCGGTAAAACTCTACAAAGGCGAGATGACCAGCGATGGCTCGCCGCTGCACGAAATGAACGCCTGCATCACCGCCGGCATCCACCCCAACCTGATCCGGGTCGAGGGCCGGATTGTCGATCACCCGCAGCAAACAGCCGGGCTGGTGATGCAACTGATCGATCCGAGTTACCGCAACCTGGCCGGGCTGCCGAGCCTCACGTCCTGCACCCGCGACGTCTACGCCGACGACACCCGGTTCAGCGCTGACGTGGCGCTGCGCATCGCCAGTGGCATCGCTTCAGTGGCTGAACATTTGCACCGCCAGGGCATCACTCACGGCGACCTCTATGGTCACAACATTCTGTGGAACGAGCACGGTGATTGCCTATTGGGCGACTTTGGCGCGGCGTCTTTCCATGCCACTTCGGACAGCCTTGAAAGCCGCGCACTGCAGCGGATCGAGGTGCGGGCATTCGGGGTGCTGCTGGGGGAATTGCTGGCGCGGATCGACTCGGGATTGAGCGATGAAGGGCGTGAGCCGTTAGAGGCGTTGCAGCAGCGCTGCTGTGAGCCGGATGTGCTGGCGCGGCCGGGGTTCAGCGAGGTTGTGCGGGAGTTGGCTGCGTTCAACTAGCAGCAAATATAAAACCTGTGGCGAGGGAGCTTGCTCCCGTTCGGTTGCGCAGCAGCCGTCGCTTTTTGGGGTCGCTTCGCAACCCAACGGGAGCAAGCTCCCTCGCCACAGGCAAGCCCCCTCGCCACAAGTCAGACCACAAACTGTCGGAACCGCTTAACCCGCCAACCCGACAAACATGTCCTGTACGTCATCATGGTTATCGAGGCCTTCGAGGAACGCTTCGACTTCCGCCATCTGCTCGTCGCTCAGGCCGCTGACCGGGTTCTTCGGCTGGTAACCCAACTTGGCCGACAACACGGTGAAACCCTGCTCCGGTAGCGCTTTCTGGACCGCATCCAGGTCTGCAGGTTCGGTCAGGAACAGCGTCGCGCCGTCTTCACCCGGTTCGAAATCCTGGGCACCGGCTTCGATCGCAGCCATTTCCGGATCGGCGTCAGGGCTGTCCGGGGACGCCTCGATCATGCCGACGTGGTTGAAGTCCCAGGCCACCGAACCGGAAGCGCCCAACTGGCCCTTACGGAACGCGACGCGGATTTCAGCGACGGTGCGGTTGATGTTATCAGTCACGCATTCGACGATCAGCGGCACCTGATGCGGTGCGAACCCTTCATACGTCACGCGATGGTATTGCACGGTTTCGCCCAACAGGCCCGCGCCTTTCTTGATCGCGCGATCCAGGGTTTCCTTGGGCATCGAGGCTTTCTTGGCCTGCTCGACCACCAGACGCAGGTGTGCGTTGGTGGCAGTATCGGCACCGTTGCGGGCGGCGATGGTGATTTCTTTTACCAGTTTGCCGAAGATCTTGCCCTTGGCGTTAGATGCCGCTTCTTTGTGTTTAACCTTCCACTGTGCGCCCATTACTCACTCTCTTGATCTGTGGCGCCGAGACATCTATTGGCCGACGCATGGCGCAAGTTTATACGGCCTAAAGATGCCAATCGACCAAAAATTCCAAGATCTTCACCCCGTGAAGAATCGACATCTTCACCAGTGTTTGTAGGGCGATTCTGAAAAGTCGATTTACGGTGACGCTTCAGGGTCGTGGTTCCGTACCCTCTGCGCCCATCCTCCCTGGCAGAAGCGCGTTCGATGCACAACGACAAGGAAAGCCCCTTCACCCTGACACTCCTCGACGGCGATTTGAGTCTGCAGGTGTTGCAGTTCAGTGGCCGTGAAGGTCTCAACCAGCCCTATCGATTCGACATCGACGTGATCGGCCTCGCCCCGGCGATGCACCTCGACCAATGGCTGCAACAACCGGCGTTTTTGCGGTTGGCGGATGACCAAGGCATTCACGGCGTGATCCACAGCGTCAGTCGCGAACATCGCGGCAAGCACCGGGTCGGCTACTCTCTGGTGCTCGCGCCTCATCTTCAAGACTTGGATCGGCACCGTTCGCGTCGGGTGTTTCATCGTCTCAGCGTGCCCGCGATCATGCGCCAGTTGCTGGAGGAGCATCAGTTGCCCGAGCGCAGCTATCGCCTCGAACTGGTAAACGGCTGCTACCCGCCCCGACCTTTTTGTATTCAGTACGATGAGAGCGATCTGGCCTTCCTGCAGCGGCTGTGTGAAGAGGAAGGCATCCACTATCACTTCGAACATCAGCACGACGGACACGTGCTGGTGCTGGCCGATGACAGCTTGAGTTTTCCTCAGGAACCGCTGCTGATGCCGTTCCAGGACGACGCATTCAACGACTCCACCTTGCCAGTCATCAGCGAACTGTTCCAACGCCATGACCCGGCCCCCGCCCCTGCACGATGGGAGGCCAGAAACCGCGGCGCGCAGGTGATCGGCGATGGAGCGGCCAACCACCCGTTCACCAGAACGGGGCCGATGACGGCACGCCCCGCGCCCGAACAGCTGCATCACGACCAGCTCAGCCGCCGACGGCTGGAACGCCTGCGTTGCCCACAACGGCAGATCCACGGCCAAAGCAACCAGAGCGAACTGTGCAGCGGACGTATCCTGCAAGTGGCGCAGCACCCGCTCTCGAGCTTCAACGATCAGTGGCTGCTCACCGATATCCGGCACCAAGGACAGCAGCCGTCGATTCTCGCCGAGCACCAGCCCGGCAGTGCTCGGCGCTACAGCAATCAGTTCACGGCCATTCCCTGGTCAACGGTCTTCAGGCCGGCGCTCAAACAAACCAGGCCGAGCATCCCGGGCTATCAGACCGCCCGGGTGCAGGGCCCCGCCGGACAACCCGCGGTGCTCGATGATTTGGGCCGGATACAGGTCAGACTATGGCCGACGCAGGCATCCGACGCGGATGAATCCGACGGTTTCTGGTTACCGGTCGCCCTCGCAACGCCGGACGCTCGGATCGATCCGGCCAGGCTGCCGATGGCCGGCACCGACGTTCTGATCAGTTTTCTCGACAGCGACCCGGACCGACCGGTGCTATGTGCTGGCATGGGCCATCCCCAGCCTTCCCGCCCCCCTCCCGAGCCACGCCGCGATGGCCGTCTGCTGCTCGATTGGCTGGTCAACCGCTCGGATCTCGCCCCCTGAGCCTCACCCCTTGTAGGTCTTGCCCGCCGCCGCGGCAAACTTCGCTAGCCGCACGTCGAGGTGCCGTGGCCGATGCCCGTGATCCTCCGCGCGCTCCTCACGAAAAAGCGCCAGTACCTTTGACGGAACTGGCGCTTTTTTGTGGCCGATTACTTGATTCAGAGCATTGAACAGCCCATTGGTCTCAGGCAAATCCCCCAAACAGGATTACAGTTAACCCACGCCGTCGAACAAGAACGGTGACTTCAGACCAGACCTGTGAGGAAACACTGTATGCCCTGGAAAAATTCCGAATCGCGCTACAGCACCGTATCGATCGCGCTGCACTGGTTGATGCTGGTTCTGCTAATAGTGGTTTACGCCTGCATCGAATTGCGCGGGATATTCCCCAAAGGCAGTGGCGGCCGGACGCTGATCAAGGAAGCGCATTTCATGCTCGGCTTGACGGTGTTCGTGCTGGTCTGGCTGCGTCTGTTCGCCCGCAGTCTGGGGCCGGCACCGCAGATCTTCCCCGCCTCGCCTCGTTGGCAAACCCTGCTCGCCAAACTGATGCATTGGGCGCTGTATATTTTCATGATCACCATGCCGATTCTGGGCTGGCTGATTACTAGCGCCGAGGGGCATCAGGTGATGTTCTATGGCATCGATCTACCGTTGCTGATCGAAGAAAACAAACCGCTGGCCAAGCAGCTTGAGGGCTGGCATGTGCTCGGCGGGACGATCGGCTATTGGCTGATCGGCCTGCACGCCGTGGCTGGGCTTTATCACCATTATGTGGTGCGCGATAACACCTTGCTGCGGATGATGCCCAAGCGCGGTTGAGCTCGGCTACCGAAACCACTGATATCTGCGGTGAGAAGGCTTGCCCTAATGCTGGTAAGTCGCAGAACCTGTGGGAGCGTGGCTTGCCCGCGAAGAACGATGACGCGTAATACCCTGAAAAACCGCGGTGCATTTTTCGCGGGCAAGCCTCGCTCCCACAGGATTTTCGTCGCTCAAATTTCTTAGCCCTCTCGCCGTGAACTGAAACCCCGGCGGCCCTGCAAGCCGCCGGTGTGGATGAAGATCAGCCGCGTGCCCCGGGCAAATTTACCCGCCTGGGCTTGTTGTTTGAGCGCAAGCAACGCTTTGCCGGTGTACAACGGTTCGAGGGGAATGCCGCTGGCCTGTTCGGTCTGCTCGATGAACGCAAGCAACGGCGGATCGACTTTGGCAAAACCGCCACGGCTGGCGTCCAGCAGTTCATAGGCGGGATCGATCAGGCCGGCTTCCTGCACAATCATCTCAACCTGCTGCGCCACGCCATGATCGTCAGGCACCGCCAGCGCGCCATACACCGGATGCTCACCCGCCTCGGCCAGAAACAGCCCGGCCAGGGTCGTGCCCGTTCCGCAGGCCAGCCACCAACCATCGTAGTGGTTCCAGCCCAGACCGCTCAGTTGTTCGTAGGCCATCTCCTTCAGCCGCATGCAGCCCTTCGCCCCAAGCCAGCCGCCGCCACCTTCCGGCACTGGATGTAGCGCAGGGTATTGCTCCCGCCATGGCTGCCAGAAACCCGGTTCGTGTCGCGCTCGATAACCGCCATAACCCAACCAATGCAAGTGCATGCCGAACGCCTGCAAGTCCTTCACCGTCGGGGTGTCTTGCGGATGCCCGCGCAGTAGGCCGACCGTGGTGAAACCAAAGCGTTTGCCCGCTGCGGCCAATGCATGGAGATGGTTGGAATGAGCACCGCCCAGGCTGATGATGCCTTGGGCGCCGGTCTGGTCGGCGGCTTTCAGGTGTTCGATGAGTTTGAACCATTTGTTGCCGCTGATCAGCGGGTCGATCTGGTCCAGACGCAGGATTGCTACTTCGATGCCGGCGGTGGTGAGCCAGTCGAGGTGAAGGGGTTCGAGGGGGGCTTGGGGTAGCCAATCGTCGGGTGGGAGAAGCATCGAGTGCCGGCTCTGGGAAAGAAGCCGGCATCTTAGCAGCCTTGAGGATGCCATCGCGGGCAAGCCCGTTCCCACAGGGATTTTGCGTCGCTCACAAAATGCATGAACAACATAGAATCTGTGGGAGCGGGCTTGCCCGCGATGGCCATTGGCACGCGGGGCCTGCTGTTACAACTCAGCCGCCAACCGCGAACCCTGGTTGATCGCACGCTTGGCATCCAGCTCCGCCGCCACGTCCGCGCCGCCGATCAAGTGCACACTCTGCCCGGCAGCGACCAGACCTTCCTGCAATTCGCGCAACGGATCCTGCCCGGCGCAGATCACAATGTTGTCCACCGGCAGCACCTGCGGTTCGCCGCTTTCACCGATGCGGATGTGTAGGCCTTCGTCGTCGATCTTCAGGTATTCGACACTGTTGAGCATCTGCACCTGCTTGTTCTTCAGACCCGTGCGGTGAATCCAGCCGGTGGTCTTGCCCAGGCCGTCGCCGACCTTGGATGTCTTGCGTTGCAGCAGGAACACTTCACGGGCCGGTGCATGCGGTTCAGCCTTGATCCCAGCAACGCCACCGCGCGCTTCGAGGTGTGTATCGATGCCCCACTCCTTCCAGAACGCTTCACGATCCTGACTGGTGGCCACGCCTTCGTGAACGAGAAATTCCGACACGTCGAAACCAATACCACCGGCGCCGATCACCGCGACGCGCTTGCCCACCGGTTTGCGCTCGAGGATCACGTCCAGGTAGCTCAGCACCTTGGCGTGTTCGACGCCCGGAATTGCCGGGGTTCTTGGGGCGATGCCAGTGGCGAGAATGATTTCGTCGTAACCGCCATCGACCAACTGCGCCACATCCACACGGGTGTTCAGGCATAGCTCGACGTTGGTGGTCTGCAATTTTCGGTTGAAGTAGCGCAGGGTTTCGAAGAACTCTTCCTTGCCCGGCACGCGCTTGGCGATGTTGAACTGACCGCCGATTTCGCTGGCCGAATCGAACAGGGTCACCTGATGACCACGTTCAGCAGCCACGGTCGCGGCAGACAGCCCCGCAGGACCCGCGCCGACCACGGCGATTTTCTTGATCTGCTGCACCGGCAGGTAATTGAGTTCGGTTTCATGGCAGGCTCGCGGGTTCACCAAACAACTGGTCAACTTGCCGCCAAAGGTATGATCCAGGCAGGCCTGGTTGCAACCGATGCAGGTGTTGATTTCATCGCCACGACCGGCCGCAGCCTTGTTGACGAAATCCGGGTCGGCGAGGAACGGGCGCGCCATGGACACCATGTCGGCATCGCCGTCAGCCAGAATCTGCTCGGCGACTTCCGGGGTATTGATGCGGTTAGTGGTGATCAGCGGAATTCCTACCTCCCCACGCAGCTTGGCCGTGACCTTGCTGAACGCCGCACGCGGCACCTTGGTGGCGATGGTCGGAATCCGCGCTTCGTGCCAGCCGATACCGGTGTTGATGATCGTCGCACCGGCCTGCTCGATGGCCTTGGCCAATTGCACGATCTCTTCCCAACTGCTGCCGCCTTCCACCAGGTCGAGCATCGACAGACGGAAGATAATGATGAAGTTGGGGCCTACCGCTTCGCGCACCCGACGGACGATTTCTACCGGCAGACGCATGCGGTTTTCGTAAGCGCCACCCCAGCGGTCAGTGCGATGGTTGGTGTGGGCCGCGAGGAACTGGTTAATGAAATAACCTTCGGAGCCCATGATCTCGACGCCGTCGTACTCGGCTTTTTGCGCCAGGGTCGAGCAAGTGACGAAATCGCTGATTTGTTTCTCGATGCCTTCCTCGTCCAGCTCTTTAGGCTTGAACGGGTTGATCGGCGCCTGGATCGCGCTCGGTGCCACTTGTTTCGGGCTGTAGGCATAACGCCCGGCATGAAGAATCTGCATGCAGATCTTGCCGCCTGCCTCGTGCACCGCTCGGGTGACGATCAGGTGCTTGAGCGCCTCTTCCTCGGTGGTCAGTTTGGCCGCGCCGGAGTAAACCCCGCCTTCATCGTTCGGGCCAATACCGCCGGTGACCATCAGGCCAACGCCGCCAAGGGCACGCTCGGCGAAGTAGGCAGCCATGCGCTCGAAACCGCCGGGTTTTTCCTCAAGCCCCGTGTGCATCGAGCCCATCAGGGTGCGGTTGCGCAACGTGGTAAAACCCAGGTCCAGCGGGGCCAACAGGTGCGGGTAATGAGCGGCGGCCATCGGTAACTCCACAACGAGCGATCACGGAAAAAATGCAGGAGCTCTTCGGCCCCCGTCAGTCATGTTCGACAGACTAAGAGTCGCACTGCTGTCACTCAATGACCGTAACTGACAACTTAATGATCCAAATGTGCAGCGCCCCTTGGCAATTACCGACCGGCGCCCTTACCTAGGCGCGAACCATGCGTGAGTTTCACTCGAAGTCCACGAAACCGGAAATTCGATTGTCGCAAGGAAGAGATGTCCGAACGACTGACACTGTGCCTTTTTTCCAAGATTTAGTCCGGCAGGGGGGAGGAATGGGGGAAGCGTAGATCTGGCGTTGCGGGTTAGGGCTGCGCTGCGAAAGCAATCGGACACTCAGGTGGTTATCTGAATTGTGAGGCATTGATCCACTCGGTACGGTTCAACGGACGTTCGCCGTTGCTTATTTTAAGAACATGCGTGTCGAGGAAGAGAGGCTTTGCGGTGGTACGGTGACCGGTCATCGCAACCAAATAACAGACAAAAGTCGCCTTCAGAGGAGCCTGCTACATTCGAAAAATTCTTACGTATGCGATGGGAAGTTAAGCCAGTTATTGGCTCACCTCGATAGAGGTAGTGAAACTCGTTACTCCTTCAACGGTAACCGGAGAAGCTGACAACGGATGACCCGCACTATCACGCGAACCATTTGATTTGGTTCTGCAGCGAGAGCCATTCCAGCGAAAAGGTAACGAAGGTTCGGGTGCTCAGAGGGACATGACGGTGGCCGGGGTAGACGATGTCCAGTGCAAAGCCGGGCATGACCCAGCCTGAACAGAGCGGTAGTAACGCTCTGGTTTTAAGATCTTGATCTACCAAATATAAAGGCAGGCGTGCCGCTCCGATGCCCAACAATGCGGCGCCGCGCACTGCCGTGTAACCACCGAAGCGAGCGCCTGCGGTGATGTCGACCTCGCACGACTGTGCACCCTTGGTGAATAACCACTGGTTGGAGTCGGCCAAATGATTATTCACTACGCAAGGCACGCTTGCGAGTTCGTAAGGCTGTTCGAGCCAGCCATAGTGGCCAATGAAGTCTGCACTGGCGACAACGACTTGTTGCAACACCCCTGCGGGGCGAGACACCAAATAAGCATCTTGCTGATTAACAGAACGGAAACCAACGTCGAAACCATCAGCCACAAGGTCACGAGGTTGCAGGGTGAAATCTACATCGAACTCAATAGCCGGATGTACCTTTTGAAAGGCCTGGATCAGTGCGGGTATCACTCGATCGGCGAATGAGTTGGGCGCAGTCACGCGTAAACGCCCGCCGACCTCAAGGCGAGTGGCGCCTACGATTCGCTCCGCATTGGTCAGCATTTCGCGTAACTGCTGCGCATACTCCAAATAGCGATTACCGGCGTCGGTGAGGGTCAGACGTCGAGTAGTGCGGAGCATGAGCTGGACACCGAGGGCCTTCTCCAATGCAATGACTTGCGCGCTGGCGTGCGCCTTCGAGCATCCCAAGGCATCAGCAGCCTGCGTGAAGCTGCCACAACTTGCGACCGTAGCAAAGATCAGTGCCTGGTTGGATCGGAGCAGAATTGTCTTCACAGTAAGATAGTCATTCCATGGAGGTCGATTTATCGATTTGAATAACCGAATTACTCTAACAGTCTGATTGCCAATGCCTTGTTAGCGTTTTGTTACAAGGGATTAGGTTTCTAATTAGTCCATGGTCTGGATATAAATGTTAATTCGTTCGAGGCACCCTCAATGAGACCGTCGTCCATATTCAAACTCCCGTGCGCGTTGTGTATGCTTCTACTGTTGTCCAGCCCGCTCACCCTAGCGCAAGCCAAAGTTGAGTCGCGAGAGGATGAAGCTGTAACCAGAGTTCTGGTGGTGTTTCACTCTGATGCAGGCGGCACATGGAAGATGGCGCAAGCGATCGCGAAAGGCATTGAAAGTGTTCCCCGGGTCCAGGCTGTGCTGCGTCAAGTACCCGGATTGAGCGAGGTCGCATCCTTAGTACCGGTCGTAAAGGTAGAGGAGCTGAGCGAGTACGACGGTATTGCGTTGGGTTCGCCGGTACACTTTGCAGGTAGTACTCCGCAAATGCGCAGTTTTATCGACTCCACACTTGATCTTTGGTCCCAGCGGGCTCTGGAGGGTTTACCAGCAACGGTCTTTATGTCCGCTGGCAGTGGAGCGGGACGGGAGGCAGCGGTACAGTCGCTTTGGAGCGCTCTAGCCTCCCATGGCATGATGATCGTGACGACGGGCATCATGGGCAACGCGGAGATCGACAAGCGTATCCCTCAAGGTGTTAATCCATTCGGAACCGTAGCTCTGACCGGAATACCAGGCGCTTCTCGTCCCTCGCCGGGAGAGTTGCATGTGGCTCAACTTCAGGGGCAGGCCTTGGCACGTACCGCTCGAGCAACGCAGCTGTTCAGAACAAGATCGCCCGTCGCCCAGCAAACAAGCCACTCGTCCTCTAACCCGGCGGCCAAAGTCAGTGCAGTGGATCAGCGCATTGCAAACCTTGGGCTGGACCTTCGACTGCCGGCACCGGCCGGCAGTTATGTGCCATTCAAGCGCGTTGGCAATCTGGTGTTTATCAATCAGGTGGCGTCGCGTGATGGCAAGATCCTGCACCCTGGCACTGTCGGCGCGAAGGTGTCCGAAGCGCAGGCCCGCGAGGCGACTCGACTAGCTATGACCAATGTGCTAGCGGCGTTGCAGCAAGCCGCGGAGGGTGACCTCAGTCGGATTAAACAGGTGGTGCAACTAACCGGCTTCTTCAAGACAGACGCGCGCTTTACCCGACATGCGGACCTAATGAACGAAGCCTCCGCGCTGGCAATCGACGTATTTGGCGATGAAGTGGGTCGTCATACCCGTGGAACCGTAGGGGCGATCTCTTTGCCGCTGGATTCTGCTGTTGAGATTCAGGCGGTGTTCGAATTATATCCTGACGTGTTTGAAGATAACCTAGGGTGATTAGCGGAAACTTCCATGGGCACCACAGCCTCGCCATTGGCGTTTTCAAGTCCGGCAAATAGCGCGTCTTCCTTCTCGAAGTTGCGGGAGAAATTGATCAACAGCACACCGCTGTCTACCAAATCAATGGCCTAGGCATATTCGCCCGTGCTGTCGGTACTGCCATCGTTGATAAACACGATCATTGAACACCGACACGATCAATCAACGTCCGTATTGATGAGGGCGAACGCATGGCGCCACAACCTACCACCAAGGCAGAATGCAGCCAAAAAAATAATTCATGAAAGTCTATTGCTACGAATTTTATTAACTTCTTAAATATCGGAGCACCCTACTTTTTCACGCCGCACTCATTAAAAATCTTCGAACATTTGGAAAAACACACAACGCTTTTTTTGCGCTCGCAAAACGGAGGTACTGTTGACATCATTTCGAAACTAATAGAGCAAGGCAAGATTTAGCGAACAAAAAAAAAAATACATAAGAACTTCATCAGTGGGCATGTCATTTTTGGCTGAATAGGAGCAGAAGAGATGATCACTTTATTTTTTCCGAACGGCATGCAATTTTTACAGCGAAGCAAAAATTCGACATTTGACATACAGACACCTCCTCACGTCGCCCGCCCCTGACCTCCCCCTTCACAGCTGACACTCGGAGAATATCCGAGCCTGGATGACGCTCGACCTTCAGTCGTCTGCTCGATCAGCAACCAAAATCCTTAACACTTAGGTAGAGGATCTTACGTAGAATGACAATCGGCTTGGTTTATTTGGTTTTTACTGAAAAAATCATTTAAATATTGAGCGAAACCTACCGCTAACCCTTTGTTTTCCCATAGGCTCGCCCCATCTTTGAATGCAAACCACGCTCTGCACACGGCCGTTGACTGTTTCCCCATGCGCAAACTTTTGTACCTGACCTTCTCCATGGCGTTGATCGCCGCTCTCACGACCTACGCAATGTGGGCCGCGGACCGTCCGGTGGGTCATTACCTGTCGGACCTGCGCATCAGTCTCGCGGTCGATCAGGGCACTCCCGCCGATCGTGGCAATCTGCTGGGTATCCAGCCCGAGCTGTTCCCCACCGACTACCAAAGCCCCGAACGCCTGCACCGCAAGCTCGCGGCTTACTTGCAGAAGGCTCAGGATCAGGGCCTGCTGAATGAAAAGACCATCGTCGTACTGCCCGAACATGTCGGCACCTGGCTGATGATCAGCGGCGAGAAAGACGAGTTGTACCAAGCCACTACGCTCAAGGAAGCCATGAACTGGCTGGCGGTGAGCAACCCGTTGCAGTTCATCCGCGCCCTGATCAGCGCCGAAGGCGGTAGCCGGCTCGACGACGCGCACTTGCGGATGAAAGCCAAGAAAATGGCCAAGAGTTACCAAGCGCTGTTCGGCGGCTTGGCGAAAGAATTCCGCATCACTCTGGTGGCGGGTTCCATCGTGTTGCCCGAGCCGAGTGTCAGCGATGGCACCCTGAAGATTGGCCGCGGTGCCCTGTACAACAGCAGCGTAGTGTTCGGTCGCGATGGTTTGCCGATCGGCCAGCCACAGCGGCAAATGCACCCGACTTTCGCTGGGCACGACACTGTCCAAGCCAATTCCGAACACACAATCAACGTCGTCGATACCCCGGCTGGACGTCTGGGCGTGCTGATCGGCAGCGACAGTTGGTATCCGGACAACTATCGCAAACTCGACGATCAAGGCGCGCAACTGGTGGCGGTCCCGGCGTTCGTCGTCGGGCGCGGGTCCTGGGATAAACCGTGGCGCGGCTACAAAGGCCAGTCCACGCCGAACTCTGTGAGTCTCAAGGCTGGCGAACTCAGTGAAGGTCAGGCTTGGCATCGGCTGACGCTGATCGCCCAACCGTCCGGCAGCCAGGCCATCGCCGGCATGAGCGTGTTCCTGCGCGGTCAGTTCTGGGACAAGGGCAGCGCCGGTCAAAGCTTCCTCAGCAGCAACGGGCAACAATTCGCCGACGGCGATGCCCGGGGCGCACGTTTACTGAACCTCTGGCTGTAAGCGATGAAACCGCAGCCGATGCGCCTCGGAGATTTGTCGGTGAGTTTCGTCCATAGTCTGGCCGACGCCGTCCGCAGCCATGGCCTGGACCCACAACCACTGCTTGAACAATACGGCCTTGATGCCGCACGGCTGGCCGAAGCCGGCGCCCGTCTCTCGATCCCGCGCTACATGCGCCTGGGTCACGGCGCCATTCAACTGACCGACGACCCGGCATTGGGTTTGCGCATGGGCCAGTTCAGTCGCCTGAGCCAGGCTGGCCTGGCCGGAGTCACCGCCGCCCAAGCCCCCACCGTGCGGGAAGCAGCGCGCTGCCTGATTCGCTTCGAAGCGCTGTACGGCTCCAACTATCGCGGCCAGTCGAGCTTTCATGAAGACGCCCAAGGCGCCTGGCTGCGGTTCTATTCCATCAGCCCCTATAACGCCTACAACCGCTTCGTGGTGGATTCGATCATCGCTGGTTGGTTGCAGCAGTTGTCCAGCGTAAGCCCTGCCCCGCTACGCGCCGAACGGATCGAGATCGAATTTGCAGCGCCTGATTACCGCGAGGCGTACGCCGTGCTGGAGGATTGTCCGATTCAGTTTGGCGCCGAACAGAACCAACTGCGCCTGAGCCTGGACAGCCTCGCCCAGCGCAACCCGCAGCACTGCCCGAGCACTTGGCGGCACCTGCTGCAACTGTGTGAACGGGAACTGGAGCAACTGACACGCACCCGCAGCCTTCGTGAACGCATCACTCAGCTACTGGGGCCGTTGCTCAATGGTGGTCGGGAACCCGACCTGGAAGAAGTGGCGGCACGCCTGAAGCTGCCAACCTGGACCTTACGTCGCAAACTCGCCGAGGAAGGCACGCAATTTCGTGCAATTCTCAACGATACACGCCGCGACCTCGCCATGACCTACATCCGCGACACCGAACTGGCGTTCGGGGAAATCGCCTACCTGCTGGGTTTTGCCTCAGCCGAAGCCTTCCAACGGGCCTTCAAACGCTGGAACGGCCAGCCCCCCGGCGAGTTTCGCCGCAGTCATCGCCAATCCGCGTAAGACTTACAACTCTGTAGCGTCTTCGGCCGGTTCCAGCGGGTCCAGTTCAAACGCCTGATACTCGAGCAGTTCTTCTTGATAATCGTCCATTATTAAACCCCCATCGCCTGTTGAAAAAATCGTCTGAATAAATGACCAGCACCCTGAGCATAAAGTGCCCATATGAAAGAAAAATGACGCTGGCACGACAAGGGGGCGTTCTCAATTAGCTTCCCCCGGCGCGGCGGGGAAACTAATTGAGAACGCCCCCACGTCGCTACTGAATAAAACGTAGCAGGTGGTCAGGAATTTATCACAGGATTTTTTCGATACGAACCGTAGGAATACAGCTCGATTTGATGTGGATCAATCTTGAAAGGTGTTACGGGATCGGAGTCGTCTGACCCGATCCGTAACATCAGCCTATTACTGGCCGGAGACAGGCATGGCCGAAATTGGCTCGCTCGGAGGGGTCATGGTGCTTGAGTCCGCCGATGGAGTCGCCGTTTCCGCAGACGAAGTCGGCTCGCTGCCCTGCGCCGGGGTAATCGGTGCCGTTTCAGCAGGTGGCACAACAGGCTCCGAACTGGCTGGTGCGGGTTCAGCTGCCGGCGCTGGAGCAGGAGCAGGAGCAGGAGCAGGTTCTGCCGACGGGGTCGGCGCCAATTGAGCCGGCGCAGCCTTGGCTTCAGGCACACCCAGATCAGTCTTTGGCTTCTCGATAATGTGCGCGGCTTTCTTCGCTTCCGGCGGCAGGAACAACTCGACCAAGGCAAAGAAACGCTCGTAGAACTTGGCCGAGGATACGGTTTCGCTGGCGACTTTTACCATCGAGTCATCGGACGAGCCGATCGGCATCGATACCGAGCCCAACACACCCACACCGAGGCTGGCGGAGTTGTTGGTCTTCTTCAGCGCATAACGGTCCTGAAGAGCGTTAGCGAACATGGTCGCGTGGTGCCCCTCGCTGCCGTCATCGGCACAGACCACACTGAAGCTGATCTCCATGTGGGTCTCGCCAGTCTGCTGGAAGCTCTTGTGTCCACTGACCAGCTTCGGATCGGCGCTGGTGATGATGTAACCCTGGCTGAGCAAAGCCCGACGGGCAGCCTCGCAGGTTTGCGCATCGGTCACCGGGTAATTGCGCGAGAACGTTCCGGAGTCGTCGAAGTTCTCATGCTCGTAGATGGCGGCCTTCTTCGACGAACAACCGGCAGCGGCGGCCAGCACCAAGGCCAGCCCGACAACACGCATGGGAATTGATTTAAACATTGAACATCCTGAGGAAAACGGTTCGGGGCGTATTGTGCAACAGATCGATGCTTAGCGTCGCACCGTTTAGTGTCTTGAAACAGTTACAAGTCTACTGACTGTTACTGACAGGAAAAAGTCGCGCGGTAAATAAGCAGGCGACGGGTAGCTCATGCCGTTTTTGTTTCACCCATAAAAAACCCCAGCCTTTCGGCCGGGGTCTTTGTGTCGCGCAAAGCTCAGTCAAGCATCAGAAACGCTTGATCTCAGCCTCGCTTTCCAACAGTTTGCGGTAAGCCGCAAAGTCTTGCTGGCCAATGCGCGAGGCGAGGAAGCGACGGTATTGAGCCTTCTCTTCTTCGGTCGGTGCCGCAGCTTCGTTCACGCCGTTCAGACGCACGATCACCAGGCTACCATCGGCCAGGGTCACGCTGCTGAAGGTCGACTTGTCTTTGGCAACCGGTTTCGGCATGCGGAACAGCGCTTGCAGCACAGTTGGGTCGACCCCTTCCTGAGCGCGAGTCGCCGCTTGAGTCACTTTCCAGTTCTGGCCGTCGATCGCCTTGTCCAGTGCAGTCTTGCCATCGCGCAGGCTGACGATCAGTTGATCAGCCTTGGTCTTGGCGGCAGCACTGGCATGCTCCTTGGTCAGTTGCGCACGGATGCTGGCAGCCACGCTTTCCAGCGGTAGCTGCTCAGGCTTGCGGTGCTCCTTGGCGCGCAGCACGATCACGGTTTCCGGGTCCAGCTCGATGGCGGTGCTGTTGGCACCCTCATCCAGCACTTCAGGACTGAACGCAGCGGTCACCACGGCACGGTTGGCCGCAACACCTTCGCCACCTTCACGGCCGAATGGCGCGGAGGTATGAACGGTCAGCTTCAGGTCCTGTGCTGGCTGGGCCAGATCGGAGGCCTCGAACGAAGAGTCTTCCAATTGCTTGGTCACCTCGACGAAACGCTGCTCGACCTGCTGGGTTTTCAGCTCGCGGGTCAGCTTGTCTTTCAGGCTGGCGAACGTTGGCACTTCAGGGGCTTCAACGCCCAGCAGCTTGATCAGGTGGAAACCGAAGTCAGTGCGAACCGGCTCCGAAACCTGATCCTTGGCCAACGAATACAGGGCTTTTTCAAACGCTGGATCATAGACGCCTGGACCTGCATAGCCGAGGTCACCGCCGTTGTTCGCCGAGCCTGGATCCTGGGAGAATTCCTTGGCCAAGGCCTCGAATGTCTCGCCTTTGGCCAGACGCGCCTGCACTTCTTCGATTTTGGCCTTGGCTTGCGCCTCGGTCACCTTATCGTTCACTTCGATCAGAATATGCGCAGCCCGGCGTTGCTCGGACAGGTTCGCGGTTTCTTTCTGATACGCCGCTTGCAGGTCTTCGTCCTTGACGCTGACCTGATCAAAGAAGGACGCCTTCTTCAATTCGAGGTAGTCGATGACCACCTGATCCGGCGTCATGAATTCCTTGGCGTGTTCGTCGTAGTAGGCTTTGACTTCGTCGTCAGTCAGTTTCACCGCCGCAGGATCTGCCTTGACGTTCAAGGTGGCGAAATCGCGGGTCTGTTTTTCCAGACGGGCGAAGGCCAGAACCTGTGCATCGGTGACAAAGCCGCTACCGGCCAAGCCAGCGCGCAGCTGACCGATCAGCATTTCCTGAGCCAGCATCTGGCGGAATTGCAGACGGCTGTAGCCGAGTTGACGGATCACCTGATCGAAGCGCTCGGCGCTGAACTTGCCGTCCACCTGGAATTCAGGCGTTTGCAGGATGACCTGATCCAAAGCCGCTTCGGAGAAAGCGAATTTCGATTTTTCTGCGCCTTGCAGCAGCAGTTTGCGATCGATCAGGCCTTTGAGGGCCGATTCTCGCAGCATTTTTTCGTCGAGCAAGGAAGCATCGAAATCCTTGCCAAGTTGTTGCATGAGCTGACGGCGTTGCATATCAACCGCCTGGTTCAGCTCGTTTTGACTGATTTCTTCACCGTTGACCTTGGCCGCATCCTGGCTGTTGGTCGTCGCCTGGAAAATGGCCTCGATACCGGTGAAAGCCATCAGTACAACGATGATCCCGATAATGGTCTTGGCAATCCAGCCTTGTGAATTGTCCCTGATATTCTGCAGCATGCGTCCCCCAGAAACGGTTGAACTTCAAAATTAGGCAACCGTGGAGCGTGGGTAGAATCCGGATAGAAGAAAGGCGCATCCGAGGATGCGCCTTCTCGTAACTGGCGGAGCGGACGGGACTCGAACCCGCGACCCCCGGCGTGACAGGCCGGTATTCTAACCGACTGAACTACCGCTCCGCTGCCAAGTCAGGAATGACCCCGACCCGGATAGGCAAAAACCTGAATCGAACTTAGTTGACAGCTTCTTTCAGTGCTTTACCGGCTTTGAAACCTGGCTTTTTGGCGGCGGCGATTTCCAGCGTCTTACCGGTCTGTGGGTTACGACCGATGCGAGCTGGACGATCGGTCACGGAGAAGGTACCGAAACCAACCAGAACAACAGAGTCGCCAGCCTTGAGAGCGCCAGTGACGGATTCGATTACAGCGTCCAGCGCACGGCCAGCAGCAGCTTTCGGGATATCAGCGGATGCAGCGATAGCATCAATCAGTTCCGACTTGTTCACTCTAAGTCCCCTTATATCTATTTGAGTTTGATTCTAAGTTTTTTGGTGAAAGCAAAAAAACGAGTGCTGAATGGCCTACAGACACTTAAGAGCCGCTTTATAACAAGGGCTCTAAAAAACTGTCAACAAGCCCCCCAGGCAAATGCGTACTAATGCGTGCTAATTCTTTCCTTAGAGTCAGACTCGCGTTTTTCATCCTTTGCAACGATCTCCGGAACCACATCCGGCAAGGGCTCCGGCGCGTATTGCAGCGCAATTTGCAGGACCTCGTCAATCCATTTAACTGGTTTAATCTGTAGATCTTGCTTGATATTGTCAGGAATTTCCTTCAGATCGCGTACGTTCTCTTCAGGAATGATCACCGTCTTGATTCCGCCACGGTGAGCAGCCAGCAGTTTTTCCTTCAAACCACCGATCGCCAGCACCTGACCACGCAAGGTGATTTCGCCGGTCATGGCAACATCCGCGCGTACAGGAATGCCAGTCAATGCTGACACCAGGGCCGTGCACATGCCTACACCGGCGCTAGGGCCATCTTTCGGCGTTGCCCCCTCAGGCATATGGATGTGCGTGTCGCGCTTCTCGTGGAAGTCCAGAGGAATCCCCAGGCTCTTCGCACGACTACGGACAACGGTCAGGGCTGCGGTGATCGATTCGACCATCACGTCACCCAGGGAACCCGTCTTGATCAACTGGCCTTTACCCGGCACGACCGCGGCTTCGATGGTCAGCAATTCGCCGCCCACCTGAGTCCACGCCAGGCCTGTTACCTGGCCGATCTGATCCTGCGACTCAGCCAGACCGTAACGGAATTTACGCACGCCCAGGAAGTGCTCGAGCATGTCGGCGGTAACCTTCACCGAGAAGCGTTTTTCCATCGAGTGCTCTTTGACCGCCTTGCGGCAAACCTTGGCAATCTGGCGCTCCAGCCCACGTACACCGGCTTCGCGGGTGTAGTAGCGGATGATGTCGCGAATCGCTTCGGCGTCGAATTCCAGCTCGCCCTTCTTCAGACCGTTGGCCGTAATCTGCTTTGGCGAAAGGTATTTGACGGCGATATTGATCTTCTCGTCTTCGGTGTAACCCGGCAGACGAATCACTTCCATCCGGTCCAGCAGTGCTGGCGGAATGTTCATCGAGTTGGAGGTGCAAAGGAACATCACATCGGACAGGTCGTAGTCGACTTCCAGATAGTGATCGTTGAAGTTGTGGTTCTGCTCGGGATCGAGCACTTCCAGCAACGCCGATGCCGGATCGCCACGCATGTCGCTGCCCATTTTGTCGATTTCATCGAGCAGGAACAGCGGGTTGCGGACACCCACCTTCGTCATCTTTTGAATCAATCTTCCTGGCATCGAACCGATATAAGTCCGGCGATGGCCACGAATTTCCGCCTCATCGCGCACACCACCGAGGGCCATACGGACGAATTTGCGGTTGGTGGCGTGAGCGATCGACTCCGCCAGAGAGGTTTTACCCACCCCTGGAGGACCAACCAGGCACAGCACAGGACCACGAATCTTCTTCACGCGCTTCTGCACGGCGAGGTATTCGAGGATCCGCTCTTTGACTTCTTCCAGACCATAGTGGTCGGCGTCGAGAATATCTTCGGCACGAGCGAGGTCCAGACGCACCTTGCTCTGGGCCTTCCACGGCACCTGAACCAGCCAGTCGATGTACGAACGCACCACCGTCGCTTCCGCAGACATTGGCGACATTTGCTTGAGTTTGTTCAGTTCGGCCTGAGCCTTGGCCAACGCGTCTTTCGGCAGACCAGCGGCATCGATACGCTTTTTCAACTCTTCGATTTCGTTGTGGCCTTCGTCGCTGTCGCCCAGCTCTTTCTGAATGGCCTTCATCTGCTCATTCAGGTAGTACTCGCGCTGGCTGCGCTCCATTTGCTTTTTAACGCGGCCACGAATGCGTTTTTCGACTTGCAGCAGATCGATCTCGGCATCCAGCAACGCCAGAACGTGCTCGACCCGGGCCGACAAATCGATGATTTCGAGGATTTCCTGCTTCTGCTCGATCTTCAGGGCCATGTGCGCGGCCATGGTGTCGACCAGGCGACCTGGCTCGTCGATGCTGTTAAGCGACGACAGGACTTCAGCGGGGACTTTCTTGCCCAGCTGCACATATTGTTCGAACTGAGCTAGCAGGCTGCGGACAAACACCTCCGACTCGCGCTCAGGCGCGTCGACTTCGTCGATCAGCGATACTTCGGCACGGCAGTGGCCGTCGACTTCGCTGAAGCGCTCCACGGCGCCCCGCTGCTCGCCTTCGACAAGAACCTTGACCGTGCCGTCAGGCAGCTTGAGCAGCTGCAGAACGGTAGCGATGGTGCCTACGCGATAAAGTGCTTCTTCACCGGGATCGTCATCAGCAGGATTTCGCTGAGCCAGCAGAAGGATCTGCTTGTCGCCCGTCATCGCTGCCTCGAGGGCTTCGATGGATTTCTCGCGCCCCACGAACAGCGGGATAACCATGTGCGGATAAACCACGACATCACGCAATGGCAGGAGAGGCAATTCGATGGTTGTCTTCATGATTTCGCCTCTACGGCGGCCATAAGGCCGTAAACAGATGGATGTAAGCTTGAAACCAAGATGGGGGCTGCTTTCAAAAAAAACAAGCGGATAAAAGAACCACTTTAAAGATCGCCGCTTACGGCAGCGCCTGCATGGGCCCGGATACATCCAAAAAGCCCGGATGTCATGCCGCCTTCGCAGCGGTGTGGCGATCCGACAAGCCAGCTCCCACAATAGCAAAGGGGCCCGAAGGCCCCTTCTTTATTTCAGCAGTGTGACGCTTAGGCGTCTGGCGCTGCCTTGGCAGCCGGCTCACTGTTTTCGTAGATATACAGTGGCTTGGACTTACCTTCTATAACGCTTTCATCGATCACTACTTTACTCACCTCGGACTGCGAGGGGATTTCATACATAGTGTCGAGCAACACACCTTCGAGGATCGAGCGCAGTCCACGGGCACCGGTTTTGCGTTCCAGAGCACGTTTGGCGACCGATTTCAGCGCGTCGGCCCGGAATTCCAGGTCCACGCCTTCCATCTCGAACAGCTTGGCATACTGTTTGGTCAGAGCATTTTTCGGCTCGGTGAGAATCTGCATCAACGCAGCCTCATCAAGCTCGTCCAGCGTGGCAAGTACCGGCAGACGACCGACGAATTCCGGGATCAGACCAAACTTGACCAAATCGTCAGGTTCGACTTCACGCAGGGACTCACCGACTTTCTTGCCTTCTTCCTTGCTGCGAACTTCCGCGTTGAAACCGATGCCGCCCTTGGTGGAACGGTTTTGAATAACCTTTTCCAGACCGGAGA
This sequence comes from Pseudomonas lini, assembly GCF_964063345.1. NCBI lineage: Bacteria > Pseudomonadati > Pseudomonadota > Gammaproteobacteria > Pseudomonadales > Pseudomonadaceae > Pseudomonas > Pseudomonas lini. The sequence goes on along the minus strand of NZ_OZ061318.1, from coordinate 5,278,100 downwards.
ACGCACCACCGCAGATGAACAGGATGTTACGGGTGTCGACCTGAAGGAATTCCTGCTGCGGATGCTTGCGACCACCCTGAGGCGGAACGGAAGCGACCGTGCCTTCGATCAACTTGAGCAGGGCCTGCTGCACGCCTTCACCGGAAACGTCCCGGGTGATCGACGGGTTGTCAGACTTGCGCGAGATTTTGTCGATCTCATCGATGTAGACAATGCCCATCTGGGCTTTTTCTACATCGTAATCGCACTTCTGCAGCAGCTTCTGAATGATGTTCTCGACATCTTCACCGACATAACCCGCCTCGGTGAGGGTGGTTGCGTCGGCAATCGTGAACGGAACGTTCAGCAAGCGAGCCAGTGTTTCGGCAAGCAGGGTTTTACCCGAGCCTGTCGGGCCGATCAGCAAGATGTTGCTCTTGCCGAGTTCGACGTCGTCATTCTTTTTGTCACGCTGGTTCAGGCGCTTGTAGTGGTTGTACACCGCTACGGCCAGAACCTTTTTCGCACGTTCCTGACCAATCACGTACTGATCAAGGATGCCGCTGATTTCTTTAGGCGAAGGCAATTTATGCGCGCTGCTTTCGGCCTGGGCTTCCTGCACCTCCTCACGGATGATGTCATTGCACAGGTCGACGCACTCGTCGCAGATAAAGACCGAGGGGCCGGCAATCAATTTGCGTACTTCATGCTGGCTTTTGCCACAGAAGGAGCAATAGAGCAGCTTGCCGTTGTCCTCGCCGTTGCGGGTGTCAGTCATTCGTTCGATCCAAATCCGATAGGCTTGCAACACAAGATGAAGGCTATTGCGGGCTTTTTCAAGCCCGCTGGTGATCGGACCCGCCGACCAACCTTATTTTGAGCTGCTTATTTTAAGCGGGGCGCTGATTGATCACTTCATCGATCAACCCGTATTCACGCGCTGCTTCTGCACTCATGAAATTATCGCGGTTGGTATCGCGCTCGATCTCTTCAAGAGTGCGCCCGCTATGCTTGGCCATCAGCGTGTTGAGACGCTCACGAATGAAGAGGATTTCCTTGGCATGGATTTCGATATCCGAGGCCTGGCCCTGGAAACCGCCCAGTGGCTGGTGAATCATCACACGCGAGTTCGGCAGGCAGTAACGCTTGCCTTGGGCACCGGCCGTCAATAGAAACGCACCCATGCTGCACGCTTGACCGATGCAGGTGGTCGACACGTTTGGCTTGATGAACTGCATGGTGTCGTAGATCGACATGCCCGCCGTCACCGAACCGCCCGGCGAGTTGATATAGAGATGGATGTCCTTGTCCGGGTTTTCCGCTTCAAGGAACAGCAGTTGCGCACAGATCAGGTTGGCCATGTAGTCCTCTACCGGACCAACCAGAAAAATCACTCGCTCCTTGAGAAGGCGCGAGTAGATGTCATAGGCGCGCTCGCCACGAGCAGACTGCTCGACAACCATCGGGACCAGGCCGCCTGCGGCCTGGATATCAGAGTTCTGCTGAATATACGAATTACGGAACATGCTCTGCAGTCACTCCCAAATAGTTATGTCTTGAATACGCATAAGCCAGCACGAAGGCTGGCTTATGGTGTGTACTTCTTACCGCAAAAACAATCAGTCGGCTTGTGGAGCTTCTACCGGCTTGACCGCTTCTTCGTAAGAGACCGATTTGTCGGTCACGCTAGCTTTCTGCAGAACAGTATCCACAACTTGTTCTTCCAGCACAACCGAACGGACCTCGTTCAGTTGCTGGTCGTTCTTGTAGTACCAAGACACAACCTGCTCAGGCTCCTGGTAAGCCGAAGCCATTTCCTGAATCATCTCGCGAACGCGGGCTTCGTCAGGCTTGAGGTCGAATTGCTTGACCACTTCAGCCACGATCAGACCCAGCACAACGCGGCGCTTGGCTTGCTCTTCGAACAGCTCGGCCGGCAGCTGGTCAGGCTTGATGTTGCCGCCGAACTGCTGAACAGCCTGCACGCGCAGACGGTCGACTTCGTTGGACAGCAGAGCCTTTGGCACTTCGATCGGGTTGGTGGCCAGCAGACCGTCCATAACCTGATTCTTGACCTTGGATTTGATCGCCTGACGCAGTTCGCGCTCCATGTTCTTGCGAACTTCGGTGCGGAAGCCTTCCAGACCGGTTTCCTTGATGCCGAATTGAGCGAAGAATTCTTCGGTCAGTTCTGGCAGTTTTGGCTCGGAAACGGTGTTCACGGTCACGGTGAACTCAGCGGCTTTGCCTGCCAGGTCGAGGTTCTGATAGTCCTCTGGGAAGGTCAGGTTCAGAACGCGCTCTTCGCCGGCTTTAGCGCCAACCAGACCGTCTTCGAAGCCAGGGATCATGCGGCCGGAACCCAGTACCAGCTGGGTGCCTTTGGCGGAACCGCCAGCGAACACTTCACCGTCGACTTTGCCGACGAAATCGATGTTCAGCTGGTCTTCGTTCTGAGCAGCGCGATCGGCAACTTCGAAACGGGTGTTCTGCTTGCGCAGGATTTCCAGCATCTTGTCCAGATCGGCATCAGCCACGTCAGCGCTCAGACGCTCAACGGTGATACCTTCGAAACCGGCAACGGTGAACTCTGGGAACACTTCGAAAATTGCGACGTATTCCAGGTCCTTGCCAGCTTCCAGGGATTTTGGCTCGATCGACGGCGAACCAGCCGGGTTCAGCTTCTGCTCAACCACAGCCTCATAGAAGGAAGACTGGATCACGTCGCCTACAGCTTCCTGGCGAGCGTCAGCACCGAAACGGCGCTTGATTTCGCTCATTGGCACTTTGCCTGGACGGAAGCCAGCAATCTTGGCCTTTTGGGCAGTCTGCTGCAGACGCTTGTTGACTTGGCTCTCAATGCGCTCAGCCGGCACGGTGACGCTCATGCGGCGCTCAAGAGCAGTAGTATTTTCAACAGAAACTTGCATGGATATTCCTCGTTGCACAGACGTTAGCCGGCCGTTTCCGACCCCAGAATCAAGGGCATGCATTCTAGTGGGTCAAACTCAAGAAGTCACCCTACTGAAAACGGGTAAAAAAGCAGCAGGCAATTTATAGGCGGGGACAAACGGTTGTGCCTCGCCCTGTTAGCAAATACAGCCAGTCATGCCGGGGCTCTGCACCAACCCTTCTATATATAGAAGAGACTGCCAACAATTTCCCTGACAGCCGATCTTGCGAGCAAGGCCGGCGGGCAGCGCGGCATCATCGAGAAACATAAATACGACGAAACGCCCCGCCGCTGTGACCCAGAACCTGCGGCCACTGAAACAAAAAAGGCGCCAGACTGTTAAATCTGGCGCCTTTCGAAATATGGGGTGGACGATGGGGATCGAACCCACGACAACGGGAGTCACAATCCCGTGCTCTACCAACTGAGCTACGCCCACCATATTGCGTTACAAAGAATGAACAACTTCTTTGTTGAACCCCAATCATGCCACCGACATGAGCGAAGCTTTATTTGGTGCGGATGAAGAGACTCGAACTCTTACGCCTCGCGGCGCTGGAACCTAAATCCAGTGTGTCTACCAATTCCACCACATCCGCGGATTGAAGCTGTTAAAGCAAAGGCGCCAGACCGTTAAATCTGGCGCCTTTCGAAATATGGGGTGGACGATGGGGATCGAACCCACGACAACGGGAGTCACAATCCCGTGCTCTACCAACTGAGCTACGCCCACCATATCGCGCTACTTGTGCCAAAGCTGCCTAATGGCGCACCCGGCAGGACTCGAACCTGCGACCATCCGCTTAGAAGGCGGATGCTCTATCCAGCTGAGCTACGGGCGCCTTGTTAGCTGTAACCTTGAAGGACTACAAACTAAGTGCTTTTCAGCCTTGCAGAACTTTGATTCCGCTCGACCTTCTCAACCAGTGCTAGGCTGTGCCCGACAAGTGCGACGAATAGTATAGAGCCCCCCAGAGGGCGTCAAATCCTTTTTATAAAAAATTCATTTAATTAAAGGGGTTAGGGGAATTTGCAGACCAAGCGCCTTTGCCCTTACCTCATGACATGCGAGAATGCGCACTCTTTTTTCCCCCTCTCGATGGTTAATCACGCGCAATGACTGCACAACTAATCGACGGCAAATCGATCGCCGCCAGCCTGCGCCAGCAGATCGCCAAACGAGTCGCCGAGCGTCGCCAGCAAGGCTTGCGCACACCCGGTCTCGCGGTGATCCTGGTCGGCAGCGATCCTGCCTCTCAGGTTTATGTCTCGCACAAGCGTAAAGACTGTGAAGAGGTCGGCTTCCTTTCCCAAGCCTATGACCTGCCTGCCGAAACCACTCAAGAAGCACTGACCGACCTGATCGATCGCCTGAACGACGACCCGGCGATTGACGGCGTTCTGCTTCAACTGCCTTTACCTGAACATCTGGACGCCTCCAAATTGCTGGAGCGCATTCGTCCTGACAAGGACGTCGACGGTTTCCACCCTTATAACGTCGGCCGTCTGGCCCAGCGCATTCCGCTGCTGCGTCCGTGCACACCTAAAGGCATCATGGCGTTGCTGGAAAGCACCGGCGCCGACCTCTACGGGATGGACGCGGTCATTGTCGGGGCTTCCAACATTGTTGGCCGTCCGATGGCGATGGAACTGCTGCTGGCCGGTTGCACCGTGACCGTTACCCACCGTTTCACCAAGGATCTGGCGGGCCATGTCGGTCGCGCCGACCTGGTGGTGGTTGCCGCAGGCAAGCCGGGCCTGGTCAAAGGTGAATGGATCAAGGAAGGCGCGATCGTGATCGACGTTGGCATTAATCGTCAGGAAGACGGCAAGCTGGTTGGTGACGTGATCTACGAAACCGCCCTGCCCCGCGCCGGCTGGATCACTCCGGTACCGGGCGGCGTTGGCCCGATGACCCGCGCTTGCTTGCTGGAGAACACGCTGTACGCGGCGGAAACACTGCACGGCTGAGTTCACGCTTGCTCGCAGCGTCGCATAAAAGAACCCCGCCCATCGCGGGGTTTTTTTCGCCCGCAGAAAAAGCTCGACCACCGACTGGTCAGAGATCGGGAAGCTGGAAAGCCAGGATTGATACAAAATGGGTACAGCGTTAAAAATAATTCATCTTTGGCCCTTTGTTTACAGGCGCCTATGGCTTTCCTGGCACATACTCCTAAAATGCGTCGTTTTTAAGAAACAGCCCGTTACAGAACGGCATATCCACCCTTTATGAGTCCACCAGCGTGAAAATCCGTCTTTCAATCCTGAGCTTGTTTTTTGCGTTTACAGGGACTTTCACTACGCAAACGGTCAACGCCGCTGAAACCATCGAGGCGCCCCGAAACATTTCACAACTGAAGATCGCTTCCGGCAGTGCCTTGCTGATGGATATGCAAACCAACAAAGTCATTTATGCCAGCAACCCTGACGTCGTCGTGCCAATCGCGTCCGTCAGCAAACTGATGACTGGTCTGGTGGTGGTAGAAGCCCGACAAAATATGGACGAGTTCCTTTCCGTCAACATCAGCGACACCCCGGAAATGAAAGGCGTGTTTTCCCGAGTCAAACTCAAAAGCGAATTGCCGCGCCGGGAGATGCTACTGATTGCTCTGATGTCATCGGAAAACCGTGCTGCCGCGACGCTGGCCCATCACTATCCGGGCGGTTATGTCGCGTTCATTGCCGCCATGAACGCCAAAGCCAAAGCGCTGGGCATGACCAGCACCCACTTTGTCGAACCGACGGGCCTCTCCCCTCGCAACGTGTCCACTGCCCGCGACCTGAGCAAATTGCTGATCGCTGCGCACAAGTACCCGCTATTGACTGAATTGAGCACCACCAAGGAAAAAACCGTTTCGTTCCGTAAACCCAACTACAGCCTGGGTTTTCGCAATACCGACCATTTGATCAACAAGCCGAACTGGGACATCAAACTGACCAAGACCGGCTTCACCAACGAGGCCGGTCACTGCCTGGTGCTGGTCACCAGCATGGGTAATCGTCCGATGGCACTAGTGATTCTCGATGCCTTCGGCAAATACACGCACTTTGCCGATGCCAGCCGTATTCGCAGCTGGGTCGAAACCGGCAAGAGCGCCGACGTGCCGTCCGTAGCCCTCCAGTACAAATCTGAAAAGAACCTCAAGCATCGCCAAAGCGGCGTGGTTGAAGCGTCGAAATAAGGTCATAACGCCTGTAAACGAAAGCCCCGATTCTTCGGGGCTTTTTTTGTCCTGGATTAATCATTGGGCAACGGCATCTGATCGTCATCCGGAATGCCATCCCCGGCACTCGGGTCCTTCCAGCCCTGCGGATGCTTCGTCGGCACCACTGTCGGTCTGGCCAACGGGTCCCTTAGCGGGCTGTCCGGATCCATCACCGGATCCAGATCTTCTTCGGGGGTTGTTGGAACACTATCTGGAGGATCCGGACGTTTGTCGTCGAAGCTCGAATCGGTAGACATATGCACCTCTGACTAGGACTTGGGTTTCAGATCGCCAAGTGGATCGTAAGGCTTGGCCGGTGCCTTCTTGCCCTCCTCACCCGGTTTTACATCTCTGGGCGCCTTGGCGGGCCCGATGGGATCGACCTGAGGATCGGCAACGTCTGGAGAATCGGGGTCGAACCCCAACTCATTATCGGACGAATGCTCAGACGAGTGCGGGCCGGTCGGGGTATTGGAATGTGCCATGGCGCCTCCTGATCATGGTCCCGGAAAAATCCGGGCCCTCTACCTGAGACTCCAGCATAGCGTGGCAGTGCCATGCCGATGACGAGCGGAAACTTACTTCGTGATCAACGCCTTCTTCGCCCTGGCTGCCGCCTGCTCCTGACCTGACTGGGCAAGATCGCTCGCCGCTTTCAGCCAGCGCGACTGATCGACATTGGCCGGAATCTGGTCCGGCTTCTGGATCAATACAGCCCAGCCACCGGCATTTTCAAACGCCGATTCAAAGGAGCCGAACCCCATCAGCAACCGACGATCCATCCCGGCACGCAGCAGCACGGTCTGCTTCTGACGGTTGTAACCGGCGAGAATGGCATACCGGGGCTCAGCCCAGAACGCCGAGCCTTCGGTGAAGCGCACCATCACCGGGTAACCGGCAGCGACCTGGGCCAGCAGCGCCGGCAAATGGCTGTCGAGGGGATAGACCACCATCCCGTACTCTCGGGCGAGGTTCTGCATGTTCTGTTCCAAGCGGTCTTCGGCACCCGGCAAATGCAGAGGTTTGTCGAGCAACCCCGGGGTTATCACGATGCCTTGCTGGGACAGCAGGCTAGCCAGCACCTGAGGCCCGCTTTGATAACTTTGCCCACGGTAAAACGTACCGCTGAGTTCGACCCGCTCCGGCAGACGCTTGATTTCAGGCGCCACGCTCCCCGCACAACCAGCCAGGCCGGCAACGCAGCCAACGATCAGCACTAAAGACCGAATTCGAGAAAATACCCGCACCATCATCACTCTCTTGTTCAAACGCCAGGCATTCACACTCCCGGCTTGGCCGTCGATCATAGGATGCCGCGCGGCAGCGGTATAGCCTTAACCGGCAGTTGATTGCATTCGATAGAGCGAACTGGTTGGTGCCAGGCGACCTTTGGTCAATAGCCTGAAATATTGCAGCGGCTAAACTGTCATTTACCAAGGAAGAGTGTGTGCCCGATGCTGGGCAAGAGGAGGCACTGATGAGCCTGACAATGACAATCGTAATGTTGATTTCCGGCTGGCTGGCCGTGGCCGCCGCCATGCTGTGGGGCGTTTTGCGTATTACCCGCCGGCACCATCACCACCCGGTTCAATCGACACCTGTGGCGAAAACCGATCAGCCGACCGCACACCCCGCCACCGCGCACTGACTGGCGCGCTTTTCAATCGTACAAACAAAAACGGCCGCCTGGATTCTTTCGAGTTCAGGCGGCCGTTTCGTTTAACGAAGGTTAAGCTTCAGCGGCGATGCGCTTCTGCCTGGCCCGACGCGACAGCATGTTCAAGCCTTCGATCGTCGCCGAGAACGCCATGGCCGCGTAGACGTAGCCTTTCGGTACGTGGGCGCCAAAACCTTCGGCGATCAGCGTCATGCCGATCATGATCAGGAAGCCCAGTGCCAGCATCACCACCGTCGGGTTGTCGTTGATGAACTTGGCCAGAGGGTCAGCCGCCAGCAACATCACCAGTACCGACACCACCACCGCGATGATCATGATCGGCAAATGTTCGGTCATGCCGACAGCGGTAATGATGCTGTCGATGGAGAACACCATGTCCAGCAGCAGGATCTGACCGATCGCGGCGGCAAAGCCCAGGGTCACGGTCGAGGTGGCCGACGTCGGATCATCCGGCGCCGGGTCCATGCTGTGATGGATCTCGGTGGTCGCCTTCCACAACAGGAACAAGCCACCCGCGATGAGGATCATGTCTTTCCAGGAGAACGCCTGGCCGAGAATTTCGATCACAGGCTCCGTCAGCTGGACGATGAATGCGATGGTGCTCAACAGTGCCAGGCGCAGGATCAACGCCATGCCGATACCGATGCGCCGCGCCTTCTGGCGATGCTGTTCGGGCAGCTTGTTGGTGAGGATCGAAATGAAGATCAGGTTATCGATACCGAGCACGATTTCCATCACCACCAGCGTGGCCAGGGCGACCCAGGCAGTGGGGCTTGCAGCAAGTTCTAAAAGGTATTCCATGGGTCAGTCCTGACTCGTTGTAGACGGTTTAGATTTCCTGGGACGAAGATTCGGATTTGTCCGACTCTTTGGCCGTTTGTTCTTTCTTGCTGATCAAACCGCCCGTGGCATCGCTAAGCGCTTGCTCGGCTGCTTTGTGGGTATCGTCAATTGCCTGCTTAGCGGTTTCGGCAGCCTTGCCCATCAATTGCTGAGCGCTTTTCTCGGCCTGGTCGCAACCGGCCAACACCAGTAAAGACGTGATCAGCAGTGCCGTGGTTTTAAGCTTCATGATGCTTTCCTCGATAAAACAGACAGAACCGAAAAGGCGATTCGTCGATAGCGAGGCATTCTAAGGAAGCAAACACTTCAGGAAAATTCGTATTTTTAGCGGTTATACTTCGGTTTTAACGAATCCAGACATCGTATTTGTATGTGCCTACGGATGATCTGAACAAAGGGTTTCACCAACATGTTGAATTATCGACAGCTGCATTACTTCTGGGTGGTGGCCAAAACCGGCAGCATCGTGCGTGCCTGCGAGCAGTTGAACCTGACGCCACAGACCATCAGCGGACAGATTTCCCTGTTCGAGCAAACCTATCGCATCGAGTTGTTTCGCCGGGTCGGCCGGCAGCTGGAGCTCACCGAAGCCGGGCGTCAGACCCTGCCCTATGCCGAGCAGATGTTTCAACTCGGCGGCGAATTGGAGTTGATGCTGCGGGCGCAGCCCAATGAACAACAGATTCTGTTTCGGGTGGGCGTCGCCGACGTAGTACCCAAATCCATCGTCTATCGCCTGATCGCGCCGACCATGGAGTTAAGCGAGCCGCTGCGTATCACCTGTCGCGAAGACAAACTGGAACGTTTGCTTGCCGACCTGGCGATTCAGCGCCTCGATCTGGTGATTTCCGACAGCCCGATGCCCTCGCATCTGGACATCAAGGGCTACAGCCAGAAACTTGGCGAATGCGGCATCAGCTTCTTCGCCACAGCCGAACTGGCGGCGCGATATGGCCAGGACTTCCCCCGCAGCCTGCACGGCGCCCCACTGCTGATTCCCGGGCCGGAAACCGTGGTGCGCAGTCGCTTGCAACGCTGGTTTGCCGAACAGCAGATCCAGCCACGGATCGTCGGCGAGTTCGACGACAGCGCCTTGATGCAGGCCTTCGGCCAATCCGGCAGCGGGATTTTCATCGGCCCGAGCGTGATTGCCGACGAATTGAAACGCCAATGCGGCGTGGAGTTGATCGGCCAGACCGACGCGGTGCGCGAGTCGTTCTACGCCATCTCGGTGGAACGCAAGGTCAAGCACCCCGGCATTGTCGCCATTACCGAAGGTGCTCGCCGCGAGCTGTTCACCGCGATGTGAGGTGTCAGGCGCAGATTTCGCGAGGTTTAAAGGTCATCAGTGCCATCGCCAACAGGATCGATACAAGGATAAAACCGGCTGCCGCGAAACCCAGGCCGCCCAGGCCAACACTGTCGATCACCCGCCCACCGACCATCGCGCCCAGACCGATTCCGAGGTTGGCCCCGGCAATGTTCAGCGATGCAGCAAAGGCCGGAGCCTCAGGCGCAGCCTTCATCAGGCGCACATGACTGACCAGGAACAGCGCGGCCTGAGTCACGCCCCAAATCCCCATCGCTGCCGCCAGACCGAGGGGCGAATGAATGTTCGGCACCAAGGCCACCATGCCGGCGATCATGAAGGCACAGAACGTCACTGAAGCGATCAGCGGATGCCGATCCACCGCGCGACCGCCCAATGAATTGCCGATCAAGCCGACCGCACCGAAGCCCATCAGGCACCAACCGACCACCGTGCCGTTGAAACCGGCGAGGCGCTCAAGAATGTCCGCCAGGTAGGTATAAGCGGTGAACATGCCGCTGAACACCAGGATCGATAACAGCACATGCCCCAGCATCAACGGGCTACGCAGGATTCTGAACTGCGAACGGAAGCTCACTTGATGTTGGTGCAGGTTGGTTTTCGGCAAGTAGATAAACAGCAGCAACGCCTTGGCAAACGCGATCACCGCAAGAATGCCAAAGGCACTGCGCCAGCCGAACGCATCAGAAATCAGCGTACCCACCGGAATACCGAACACAGTGGCGCAGACGATGCCGAAACCGATCTTGGAGATGGCCCGCCCGGCGTAGTCCGGCCCGACGATGTCCACTGCGGTTTCACTGGCCAACGCCCAGAACACCGGTAACCCCAACGCCGGAATCAATCGCGCAATGGCCATTACCCCGATGTTCGGCGCCAGCGCCGCCAGCGTGTTGGCCAGGCCGAACATGATCAGCACGCTGATAAACAGTTTGCGCCGCTCAAATCTGGCGAAATACGCCGTCAGGAACGGCCCGAACGCGGCCACGGTAAAGGCGAACAGGGTCACCAGCAAACCCGCTTGAGGGATGCTGACGTCCAGATCACGGGCGATTGCCGGCAACAGGCCGACGATGATGAATTCCGTGGTCAGCACCGTAAAACCGGCGGCGGACAACAGAAGAATGGGCAACAGCATGCAGAACTCCAGGAAAACGACGACACCAGCGACAGCCCGAAGGCTCACTGGCAGAACTTGAAAATGAGGATGGCGAAGCTTAACAGAGTGTTTCCGGACGAGGTTGCACGAACCTGCAAATCGCGTTGAGCAATCGGGCGGCAGATCGTCACAGGTCTGAAGGATCGCGGCTACGCTGTGATAAAGTCCGCGACCCGCGGGACTTACACTTTGCTCGTCGGCCATTGATTGGCATTGATGTAGCCACCCTTCGGTTCCCTCCATGTGGCCTGCCCGGCTTGTTGCTGCATGAGTAGAACCCTGCACCCTAATAAAATCAGAGATGCCGTTATGACCGCTTCATCCCCTTCTCTCTTGCAACGCCTGAAACGCAGCAGCCTGGTCACGCAAATCATCATCGGCCTGATCGCCGGAATTGCCTTGGCGTTGTTCGCGCCTGAGCTGGCCAAGTCCACTGCCTTTATTGGCAAAGTGTTCGTGTCGGCGCTCAAGGCTGTCGCGCCGATTCTGGTGTTCGTGCTGGTCATGGCCTCGATTGCCAACCACAAGCACGGCCAGGAAACCCATATCCGCCCGATTCTGTTTCTGTATTTGCTGGGCACCTTTGGGGCAGCCGTGGTGGCGGTGGTCGCCAGTACGCTGTTTCCGTCGAGTCTGGTGCTGGCTACCCAAGATGTTGCGGTGACCGCACCGGGCGGCATCAGCGAAGTGCTGCAAAGTCTGCTGCTCAGCGTGGTCGATAACCCGGTCAGTGCGCTGATGAATGCCAACTTCATCGGCATCCTGGCGTGGGCGATCGGCATGGGCGCTGCCATTCGCCATGCCGGCGAGACGACGCGCGAGGTGCTGGGTGACTTGTCCAATGGCGTGACCTTGATCGTGCGTTTGGTGATTCGCTTTGCGCCATTGGGGATCTTCGGTCTGGTGGCCTCGACCCTCGCCACCTCCGGTTTCGGAGCCTTGATCGGTTACATGCATTTGCTGGCCGTGTTGCTGGGCTGCATGCTCTTCGTGGCGCTGGTGATGAACCCGGCCATTGTGTTCTGGAAGCTACGTCGCAACCCGTATCCGCTGGTACTCACCTGCCTGCGCGAGAGCGGCATCACTGCCTTCTTTACCCGCAGTTCGGCGGCGAACATTCCGGTCAACCTGGAGTTGAGCAAGCGTCTGGGCCTGCACGAAGACACCTATTCGGTGTCGATCCCGCTCGGCGCCACCATCAACATGGCCGGCGCCGCGATCACCATCACCGTGCTGACCCTGGCTGCCGTGCACACCCTGGGCATCGCCGTGGATATTCCGACGGCCATCCTGCTCAGCATTGTCGCGGCGATCTGTGCCTGTGGCGCCTCGGGCGTGGCCGGTGGTTCGCTGTTGCTGATTCCGCTGGCGTGCAGCCTGTTCGGCATCCCGAGCGAAATCGCCATGCAAGTGGTAGCGGTCGGTTTCATCATCGGTGTGTTGCAGGACTCGGCGGAAACCGCGCTGAATTCCTCCACCGACGTGCTGTTCACCGCGGCCGCGTGCCAGGGTGAGGAACTGAAGACCCAGAAAGCCCGGGAAGCCCAGCGCTTGGCATAACAGGAGCCAGGCTGGCGCGGAACCTGTGGGAGCGGGCTTGCTCGCGAAGACGGAGTGTCAGTCGACATCATCGTTGCCTGATACACCGCCTTCGCGAGCAAGCTCGCTCCCACATTTCGCCGGCAAGCCTGGTTCCTACAGAAGACTCTAGCCCTGAGACAGGTGTAAAACCTATTCAGGACGAGACAGACAAAACGAAAAAGCCCGCCAAGGCTTACACCTTGGCGGGCTTTTTTGTACCTGGGGCCGGTTTAGAACGCGCCCATGTAATCGCGCTTGCCCACTTCCACGCCGTTGTGACGCAGCAGTGCGTAAGCGGTGGTCACGTGGAAGAAGAACTGCGGCAAACCGTAGCTCAGCAGATAAGCCTGGCCAGTGAAGCGCTTCTCTTTAGGCGTGCCTGGACGGGTAACGATCTCGATGCCTTCCTTGCCGTCGATCTGCTCGGGTTTGATCTCGCCGATGAAGGCCAGAACCTTGGCGATCAGCGCTTGCAGTTCGGCGAAAGTGGTTTCGGTGTCATCGTATTTTGGCAGTTCGACTTCAGCCAGACGCGCCGAAACGCCTTTGGCGAAATCAACGGCGATCTGCACCTGACGTATCAGCGGGAACATGTCCGGGTACAGACGGGCTTGCAGGAACGCGTTCGGGTCGATGTTTTTCGCGGTAGCGTGGGCTTCGGCTTTGCTCAGGTTGTTGCTCAGGGCATTGAGCATTTGCTGGAAAACCGGAACGGAAGCGGCGTACAGGGAAATAGTCATGATGGTCTCGTGTGGTGACAGGCGTAAAAACGTGGAGCGATTATAGCCATGCCCGACCGCCCTGCGGCTTGTCTTTTATCCTGCAAGGATTAGGCTAGGCGGCTTCGACTGCATGCTTCGACTGCATAGGGAAAAGCGCGATGAGCACTGAGCAAGAAACGACCTCCGACGAACCGCGGCTCAACAGCACGGAAATTCGCATTCTGGGCTCGTTGATCGAGAAACAGGCCACCAGTCCGGAAACCTATCCGCTGACGCTCAATGCGCTGGTGATTGCCTGCAACCAGAAAACCAGCCGCGAACCGGTGATGAACCTCAGCCAGGGCCAGGTCGGCCAGAGCTTACGCGTTCTGGAAGGTCGTGGTTTTACCAGACTGGTGATGGGCAGCCGTGCCGACCGCTGGGAGCATCGGGTCGACAAGGCGCTGGAACTGGTGCCGGCGCAGGTGATTTTGACGGGGTTGTTGTTCCTGCGCGGCCCACAGACGGTCAACGAACTGCTGACCCGCAGCGGCCGCATGCATGACTTCGAAGATGCCGAGCAGGTGGTGCATCAACTGGAGCGCTTGATCGCCAGAGGTCTGGCGCTGTTGATCCCGCGTCAGGCCGGCCAGCGCGAAGACCGGTACATGCATGCGCTGGGCGATCCGGCGGATATCGAAGCGATCCTGGCTGCCCGGCAGAATCCGGCGGAACGTGGTACCAGTGGTGGTGTGTCGGTTGAGCGAATCGAAGAGCTTGAAGCGCGGATTGCGGCGCTGGAAGAGCGGCTGGCGCGCCTCGAATAAACGCCTTGCTCGCGATGTACCGAGGTCTTTGTGGCGAGGGAGCTTGCTCCCGCTGGGTCGCGAAGCGGCCCCAAACCAGTGGATGCATTACGTCTGGCACACCGGGTTTGCCTACCTTGCGACTGCTTCGCAGCCGAGCGGGAGCAAGCTCCCTCGCCACAGGTCCGTGCTCACTCTAAGTTGCTACTCGCCGTCCCAGTAATCCACGCCATCGGCCTGCCTGGCGACAGCGACGAAGCCCGAAGTATTGCCCTGGGCATCGACCTTGAAGTCGTCCATCACCACGTATTTGCCGGAGTCCGGGTATTCGCAAATGTCCGGTGATTGCTGGCTACTGACCGCCAGATAGCGCAATTCGCCGTTGCTGGTATTGATGATCTGGTGCGCGGCTTCAGGACCGCCCGCCGTGCAGGCGATCACGTCACCGGCGCGGATCGGAAAGCGTTCGGCGCCAAGGCGAACTTCCCCTTCCCCGGCCACAATGTAGAACATCTCTTCATTGACCCGATGGCTATGAAAAGGACTGCCGCGCATGCCCGGCTCCAGGGCATATAACCGATAACCCAACTTTTGCGCGCCCAGTTGCTGACCGATGCGGGCAAAGCGTTGCTTATAACGGCTGGCAGCGTCTCCGGTGGGAGCAAAACCTTCGGGCAGCAGTAAAAGTTCGGCCTGATCCAGTTGAGAATGGCGGGATGCATGAAAACCTCGGTCACAGTGGCTGGAGAGCAAGTCTGCGCTTGCTGGTGGCCAGTATAGGCGGGGGATATTCGCGGGCAATGCCGGGGCAGGCTGGACACCGAGTCGCGGCAATCGCGGGCAAGCCCGCTCCCACAAGGTCAGCGCCGACGGTCTGTCAGTCCTATTGATGCAAGATGTGCCGGCCCCTTCGCGAGCAAGCCCGCTCCCACAAAGGTCAGCGCCGACGGTCTGTCAGTCCTATTGATGCAAGATGTGCCGGCCCCTGCGCGAGCAAGCCCGCTCCCACAAGGTCAGCGCCGACGGTCTGTCAGTCCTATTGATGCAAGATGTGCCGGCCCCTTCGCGGGCAAGCCCGCTCCCACAAAGGTCAGCGCCGACGGTCTGTCAGTCTATTGATGCAAGATGTGCCGGCCCCTTCGCGGGCAAGCCCGCTCCCACAAAGGTCAGCGCCGACGGTCTGTCAGTCATATTGTTGCAGGATGTGCCGGCCCCTTCACGAGCAAGCCCGCTCCCACAAGGTCAGCGACGAACCTGTGGGAGCGGGCTTGCCCGCGAAGGGGCCGGTACATTCAATAGAAAATCGGGATGATCAGCCCCGGGCAAACGCCACGGCTTTCTGGAACTCTTCATCGGTCGGCCGCACGCCGGTGTACAACACGAACTGTTCGAGTGCCTGGATCGCAATCACTTCCAGCCCGGTGATCACCCGCTTGCCTTCGGCACGACCGCGCACGATCAATGGTGTTTCCGAGGGGATCGCGACTACATCGAAGACAGTTTCGGCCGCAGCGATAGCGTCAGGCTCGAACGCCAGCTGATCGGCCTCCGGTCCGCCGGTCATGCCGATGGGCGTGACGTTGATCAGCATCTGCGGGCGTTGCCCCCCCAAATCCGCCTGCCATGAGTAACCCAGCGATTCAGCCAAAGCACGCCCGGCACGCTCATTGCGGGCCACGATCAAGCCGTTTGTGTAGCCGCCATCGCGCAAGGCACTGGCCACAGCCTTGGCCATGCCGCCGCTGCCGCGCAGGGCAAAGGTCGAATCCTTGGGAACCTGATGAGTTTCAAGCAACTGGGCGATGGCAATGTAATCGGTGTTGTAGGCCTTGAGGTGACCGTTGGTGTTGACGATAGTGTTGATCGATTGAATAGCCTCAGCCGATGCATCCAGCTCATCGACCAAGGCAATACAGGCTTCCTTGAACGGCATCGACACCCCGCAACCCCGAATACCCAAGGCGCGGATGCCGCCAACGGCGCCCGATAAATCCTGGCTGCTGAAGGCTTTATAGTAGAAATTCAGGCCCAGTTGTTCGTACAGATGGTTATGAAACCGCAGGCCGAAATTGCCGGGGCGCCCCGAGAGCGACATGCACAGCTGAGTGTCTCTGTTGGGGTTCATCTGCATTGGAATCTCCTTCAATAGCACTTTCGGATGGACGGGATTAGCCACTTCACCGGTTCTGATTGATCATAAAAGCCAGTCTGCACTTGCCACACAGCCGTAAAGAAGCCGGTACAGACCTTACACAAAATTTACCCAATGGCTGTGCTGATTTTCAAAAAAATGCTGTCTTAGAAGTATCCCCGCGACAACTTGTGTCTATTGCAGACGCGAGCGCCGGGTCGAAGAACCGAGGACTTATCATGATCCGTAAAATCCCCACAGTAGCCTTGCTGATCGGTGCTCTTGCTATCGCAGGGCAGGCAGAAGCAGGTGGTCATGGTCATGGCGGCTGGGAAGGTCCGGCTGTGTTTGGTGCGATCGTCGGCTCGGCAATCATCGGCTCAGCCATAATCGGCCGTGACCGGCCCGTGTATGTAGAGCAACCGGTCTACGTTCAGCCACAACCGGTGTACATACAGCAGCCGCCTCCTGTTTATTACCAACCGGCGCCGGTCTACGTTCAACAACCGATGTACTACCGCCCGGCACCGATCTATTACGGTCCGCCACGCGGTTATGGTCCACCACGCGGCTATTACGGCCCTCCCCATGGTTATTATCGTGGCGACCGCTGGTAACACGCTCATCAGGCCCTGCTTTAGAAGCGGGGCTTTTTTTGTGACCACTGACAGGACGAAGTCTGAATAAATCTCGTCAAGGTCGCTGTCGGGACAGTACCGGCAGGTAAAGTTGGTCATATTTATGTCATGTCCGATCCGCAAGCTCGGATCTGTCCGTAAACAACAGGTTGATAAAAACAAGGACGACCTTCATGCCCACACAAAACCCGCATCGCATTGTCGGCTTGTGCACTTCCGGCAAGGTGTACAACGTACTGACCGAACTCAAACACCTGGAAGGCCATCGCAGCGCAAAATTCCTCTCGCTGCTGGCGGAAAACCTGGTGCGCAAAGGCCTGCTCAATGAGCAGGAAGTGGTGCATATGCTCGATCTAGTGGTGGATTGACCGCAGAACTCATTGGCATCAATGACGACTATCGAAAGCGTTGATTGTCCGTTCAAGCGTCCGATCCGTAAGGTAGCTCCATAGATTAATGGAGGTACTTATGGCTCAGGTTCAGATCATGTCAGTTATCGGCAGCGCCGTTCCCGCACAGCTCAGAGCGCGAGGATTGCTTGCCTGTTGGTATCTGGTGCAGGACGGCGAACCGATCAGCGGCCCGCTCATCTCGCTTCCCGCCGCCCAAGCCTTGTCACAACGTATCGACTCAGGCCAGCTCAGCGCT